>CAYFNC010000025.1:0-51280 GCA_964344345.1 uncultured Hyphomicrobiales bacterium
TGGACCGCAAGCTGTCCGACAAGCGCACCTGGCCCAGCATCGACATCACCAAGTCGGGCACCCGCAAGGAGGAGCTCCTGGTGGACAAGGGCACGCTGTCCAAGATGTGGGTGCTCCGCCGCATCCTCATGCCCATGGGCGTGACCGACGCCATGGAGTTCCTGCTCGACAAGCTGAAGCACTCGAAGAACAACAACGATTTCTTCGACGCGATGAACAGCTAGCAGGCTGCTGAAAAAGTCCGAGAGTTCACTGGAACCGTCATTCCGGCCGTAGCGGAGCGGAGAGCCGGAATCCATAACCCATTTGAAAGCATGGATTCCCGCTTGCGCGGGAATGGCGTCACGGATGCTTTGGCGCTGGCGTTTAGAGCGTGTCGCGGCTAATGAGTTTCGCCCAGCCCTCAGCGTTACCCCCGGGCTTGACCCGGGGGGTCCACGGAAATGACGTGGATGGCCGGGTCAAGCCCGGCCATGCGAAAGAAAGAGCGAATCCCATTAGCCGCGACATGCTCTAAAGGCGGCTCGCATGCTTTCCGGAAGAACGAACCGGGTTTCTGAAAAAGGCGCGGCCCGGATCGAGAACGATCCGGGCCGCTGATGGGTAAGTCCCGATGGGCGTCAGAAGGGGAGGGACTCACCCTTGGGGAAAGTTATGGCGGAAATGTCGCGTCTGACGCAACTGCTTTCCTTCCATATTCGTATCGACGGCCAACAAACTGAGGTGCGTGCTGAGCGCGCCGTTCTCATCCATGGCCACGCGAACCACGGCTTCCAGGGACACGCCGTCGCGGATTCCCCATTCGTGGCGGCATTCGCTGGCGGTCGCGGTCAGGGATTCCGAACAACGGCTTCTGACCGGTTTTCCGTACATTTTCGTGATCATGCGAAGCGCGTTGGCGTCGGTCAGGCCCGGAAGGGCCTCGTTCAGGCGCAGGCGGAAGGCCTTGCCGCCGCCCACGTCGGAGGTGAAACGGATGCCGATGGTTCGCTTGCCGTCGCGGAAGGTTCCCACCTGCTCCCCGCTGGCGACGGGCGAAAGCGTCATGGTCGGCAGCGCCTTTCGGACCTCCTCGGCCGTCATGCCGAGGGCCACGCCTTCGATCACCAGCCGGGGCGCCTCGAAGACGCGTTCTTCGATCGGAGCGCCGACGCGGTAGTTCTCGCCGACGTCGCCCCAGGCGTTTTCAGATTTCTTGCTGTTGGCGGCGATGAAGCCGCCGGTGGCGCCCAAGAGCCCGAGAACGATGGCCGTTCCGACGACGAGGTTCGAGGCGCCTTTGGGCTTCCGGCCCTTGCGGACCGCGCGCTCTCGCTCGTAGAGGTTACGGGTGGTGTCCATCGTCGTCTCCGTCGGGCGCGCCGTTTCGGCGTTCTTTGTTGTCGATGATTTAAAATTATCACCCGACGTAAACAAAATCCATACTTTTATTTGCTAGTATTATACAATCAATTTAACGAGAATTTTAAAATATATTGAATACATAATTAGATAAAATTTTATTCTTTTTTCAGCCTTTGGCGAAGGCGAGGAACGCGTAGCCGAAATAGCCCCTATAACGGCGGAATAGCGCGATTTCCGCCTCCTGCTCGCGGGCGATTGACATGATTTCCGGGGAGGTGTCCGGACCCATGTTCGCGATCACGGCCTCGATGGGACGGTAAAACTCCGTCTCCCAGACTTCGTCCGGCAAGGTCTCGGCGTGGAGAAAACCGTATCCCATGGCCTCCGCCGCCCGGACGTTGGCCCTTGCGTCCCGCATTCCGGGGTAGCCCTCGGCCCAATAATCGCGGAGTTCGTCGGGAGGGTCTTCCCGAAGCCAGACGCATTCGGAAACCACCACCAAGCCTCCGGGCTTGAGCAGGGCCCGGAACGCGCGAAGCGCCGCGTCGAAGCCGACGGTGAAGACCGCGCCCTCGGACCAGACCAGGTCCAGGCTTTCCTTCTCGATGCCGCTTTCGACCATGCTGGCGAGCCGGGTCGAGACGCGTCCCGCCACGCCCCGCTCCCTCGCCTTGCGCTCGAACGCGTCCAGGAACGGCTGGTGGATGTCCACTCCGACCACGTCCGCGCCCTCCTCGGCCAGGACCAGGCCCGCCGCGCCGCTTCCGCAGCCCATGTCGGCGGCCTTGGGGCGCGCGGGCAGGGAGGGGCGGAGCCGTTGGAGCAAGGCGCGGGTGACGGCGTCCGAGCCCGGGCCCTGGCGGGGCGCGGCCTCGAAGAATTCGAACAGGGCGGGCGGGATGTCGTCGATTACTTCATCTCCATCACAAGACGGCGCGCCTGCTCCTTGCAGCCGTTGCGCGCCATCCAGGCCGCGCGCTGCGCGTCCTGGCGCAGGAAGGTGGGCAGCGCCCGGACCTCGAGCTGCAGCGGATAGTCCCGGTGCGACGTCCGAAGGATGAACTTGGACCCGTTGTACATGGGGACCTCGCGCGGCCAGGGCATGATCTTGCGATCCTGGGTCCATTCCACCGAGCGCTTGACGCTGGTCAAATCCATGATCGGCGATTCGGGCAGGTCCGTGGTCTCGATATACAGCACGCCCGTCGCGCTCCGATTCCACAGCGCGATGTTCAGGTCGAGCCGGACGCAATGGACCCCGGCCTTGTCCACGTCGATCATCCAGGGATCCGGGGGCTGCTCGGCCGCGTCGCGGATGGCGCCGAGGCGCGCCGCCTCGGTCCCGCCCACCAGGTTGGCGAGGGTCGACACAAGGGACGGATCGCCCCCCGGCGCGCCGCCGCCGTCGCCGGGCGGGGCGTCGCTGGGACCGGTGATGACCACCAGCTCCCCGGAATGGGACACCATGCGCACGGTCGCGCCGCCGGGAACATGCAACGGCGCGTCCGTCGACAGGACCGAGCCGACCAGAAGCCCCGGCGCGTCGCTGTAGATCACCGCGAGCTGGCCCGCCCGCGCCTCGAAGGCGAAAAGAAGAAAGACCGCCAGGGCCGTCCTCGCCAGGGTTCGCATGGTCATTTCTCCTTCATCACGATGAAGACGCCCGTCCCCCCGCTTTCCAGCCGGTCCAGGTGGAACGCCGCGAGCCCGTCGTCGGGATCGTCCTCGGCCAAGCGGCGAAAAGCCTCCAGGGCGGCCGGATCCTCGGCCGACATCATATCATATGCGGCGACGTAGGCGGCGAGCCTTTCGGCGGTGGACGCGCCCGGAAGCAGCGGCTCCACCACCGCGAGCCCCTCGGTCTTGCCCTTCAGCACCAACGAGCCCACGGGCCGGAACGCGTGGCCGGGGCAGCCGTCGGCGGTGGCGCGGCTGACGCAGAGCCGGGTGCCCAGATGCTTGTTGACGCTTTCGAGCCGGGCCGCCGTGTTCACCGTGTCGCCGTGGCCGGTGTAGTCGAAGAACTTGTTTCCCCCGAAGTTCCCGATCACCGCCATGCCGCTATGCGCCCCGATGCGGGTGTGCTTCAACGGGATTCCCTTGGCGTTCCATTCGGCGGAATAGGCTTGGCAGAAGGCGTCCATGTCCAACATGCACGATACCGCCCGCGCCCGGTGGTCGGGCTGGTCCAGGGGCGCGCCGAAGATGCCCACGACCGCGTCGCCCACCACCTTGTCGATGGTGCCGCCGTGGCTGGTCAGGATCTCGAACATGTTGTCGAGATAGGGGTTGAGGATGGCCGACATGACGTCGGGGTCGGTCTGTTCGGTCAGGGTGGTGAACCCGGCCAGGTCCGAAAACATGTAGGTGACCTCGCGCCGCTCGCCGCCCACCTTGAGCGAGGAGGGGTCGTCGGCCAGCCGGTCCACCACCTGGGGGTCCAGGTAATGGCGGAAGGCTTCGCGGATGAATTTTTTCTGTTTGCGGTCGCGCCGTCCCATCCAGGCGGTGCCGACCCCGCCGGAGACGACGAAGGCGATCAGGGGCCCTAGCAGGGGAAGCAGCACGCCCTCTCCGGCGTAAAACGCGATGACGGCGAGGACGAACAGCCCCGACGCCGCGAGCCCGGCCAGCGACTTCGCCACCAGCGAACGGTCGAGAACCGCGAGCGCCATGCCGAGTCCCGCCATGACGAAAAGAACCAGGAATTCGAGCGGCGGGCCGGGCGTGGGAAGCCGCCCGCCCTCGATGATCTGGTCCAGGGCGTGGGCGTGGATGACCACGCCCGGGATGCGCCCGGCCCCGCTGCCCCGCGTCACGGCGAAGGGCGTGCGGTGTCGGTCCGACATGGGAAGGTCCGCCCCGATCAGCACCACCTTGTCCCGGAACCACGCCTTGGGCAGGAACGCCGCCGCGTGGGCGGGATAGCGGCGGAACGCGGTCTTGCCGTCATCGGGACCGGGGCGGTATGCGAGGGCGACTTGCTCGCTGGGCGGCGTCTTCCCGATGGCGCGGGCCAGCGCCGGGACCAGGCCGTCGCGCCACCGGCCGCGGTCCTCCATGCCCGGGAAAATCCAGCGCACCGTTCCGTCCAGGCTGTCGGCGGCCAGGTTGGCGAGGCCGACGCCGATTCCGTTGGTGAAGGCGTCGAGATACTTGCGCTGGGCCGCCGTCAGTCCCTGGTCGTTTCCGGCGAAGGCGAGCGCCACCGGCGCCTTGGCCGACAGCAGGGTCTGGCGCAGGGCGATGTCCTTGTCCTTCTCCGTCGGCTGGTCGAACAGGATGTCGATGCCGATGGCCGCGGGCTCCTTGGCGTCGAGCGCCTGGACCAGGTTGGCCAGGAACCCCCGGTCCACGGGCGAGCGGTAGGGCAGCTTGGCGAGCGTGTCCTCGGTGATCGCCACCACCACCACGTTGGGGCTTTGCGGACGCGGCGGGGCCCAGGCCGCGAACCGCAGGTCCCGGGTCCAGTTCTCCGCCACGCCGAGGGCGCCCAGGTGCCGGGGCGCGGCGTAGCCCAACGCCACCGACGCGATCGCGATCGCCAAGGCCAGGAGGATTTCGTTGCGCCGCGCCGGGTTCGCCATGGCGGGGTCAGGTCCCGGATTGTTTCGGGGGAGCCTCTCCGGGCTTGTAGGGGGATTTCAGGTCGTCGCCCGACACCACGGCCGTGCGGCGGTCCTTGATCTTCGCGGTTTCCTCGAGGACCTCGTCGATGGCCTGGCGCATGGCGTCGACTTTTTGCTCCAGGACCATCGGGCCGTCGGGATGCTCCACGTGGTCGCATTGCTGGACCATGTTGTCGGCGCAGCTGTGCGCCACCCGGGCGAAGTCGCGGAAGCTTCGCGGCCGCTTCATGTAGACCAGATGCACGCTACGCAGGTTGCGCAACAGCACGTTGATGATGGCCTTGACGAAGCTGTCGACCTTGCTGATTTTCGACTCGAAGTTCTTTTTCGACAGCCGCACCAGCACCGCGTCCTCGACCACCCGGGCCGAGGCCATGCGCCGGGACTGGTCGATGACCGCCATCTCGCCGAAAATGTGGCCCTTGGTCATCCGGGCGATTTCGGTGTCCTCGCCATCGATGTCCTTGATGATGGCGATGGTTCCCGATTCGACCAGATAGGCGTAGTCGCCCTCGTCCCCCTCGCGGAAGATCTTCTCTCCCATGTGGTAGACGCGCCGGTCGAGTATTTTGCCTTTTTGCGGGTCCTGCATGGTTTCCGTAAGAACGCGGTGGTCGAATAGCGGCGTAAGAATACGGGATATTTTATCAGAATGATAATATTACCGCTCGCGGGATCATGAGCCTGGAACGCCGCGTCCGGGCGGGCTATTACATAGCCCTGTTTTCACGGCTTCGTAACATCGTTTGCTTTCATGGCCCGCGCATCCGTCCGCATTGACCTTCCTAACCTGGCCGCGACCGAGGGTCTGGCGGGCGCGCTCGCGCGGATCGCCCGGCGGCGCGACGTGTTCGCGCTCGAGGGCGACCTCGGCGCGGGCAAGACCGCCTTCGCCCGCGCCTTCATCCGCGCCCGCGGCGGGGCCGAGGAGGTTCCGAGCCCCACCTTCACCCTGGTCCAGGTCTATGAGTTCGCGGACGGTCCCGTCCACCATTTCGATCTCTATCGCCTGTGCGCGCCGGAGGAGGCGTGGGAACTGGACATTGAGGACGCCTTCGCCGACGGAATCTCGCTTATCGAATGGCCGGACCGGGCGGAAGGCCTGTTGCCGAACGACCGGTTGAACGTGCGTCTGGCGCACGCGGGCGGCGACGCGCGCGCGTGCGAGCTCGACGGCGGCGGAGACTGGGGGACGCGGCTTGGGGAGGCTAGGCTCGATGGTTGAGCGACGCGCGTTGATTCGCGGATTTCTGGACGCTAACGGCTGGGCCGGGGTGGAGCCCAGGCCGCTCGCGGGCGACGCGTCGTTCCGGCGCTACGAGCGGCTGACGGACAGCGGCCGCCGCGCGGTGCTCATGGACGCGCCGCCGCCGACCGAGGACGTCCGGCCCTTCGTCGCCATCGCCCGTCATCTACTGGGTCTGGGACTCAGCGCGCCGGAGATTCTGGCCGAGGACGCGAAAAACGGATTTTTGCTGTTGGAGGATCTCGGCGACGACACCTA
Organism: uncultured Hyphomicrobiales bacterium; assembly: GCA_964344345.1. Classification (GTDB taxonomy): domain Bacteria; phylum Pseudomonadota; class Alphaproteobacteria; order Rhodospirillales; family CAYFNC01; genus CAYFNC01. The sequence continues at coordinate 6,478 of CAYFNC010000025.1, forward strand.
CACCCGCCTGCTCGGGCGCGGCCATGACGAGCGGGCGCTTTACGAACTCGCCACCGATGTTCTTATTCATCTGCACCGGTTCGCGCCCGATGAAGCCATGCCCCGTGGCCTTCCGCCCTACGACGACGAGCGCCTGTTGACCGAGGCCTGCCTGTTGACCGACTGGTGGATGCCCGCCGCCTTCGGCCGGCCGACGCCGGACCCTGTCCGGACGGCGTACGTCGCCGCCTGGAAAAGCCTGTTTCCCCGGATCCACGCCCAGCACAAGACCTTGGTGCTCCGCGACTACCACGTGGACAACCTTTTGATTCTCGATGGACGCGACGGGGTCGCGGCTTGCGGGCTGCTGGATTTCCAGGACGCGGTCGCCGGCGCGGCGGCTTACGATTTGATGTCGCTGTTGGAGGACGCCCGCCGCGACGTCGCGCCTGAACTGGCCGACGCCATGAAGACCCGCTACCATGCGGCCTTCCCGGGCCTGGACCGGGACGGGTTCGACGCCGCCTACGCCATCCTGGGGGCCCAGCGCCACGCCAAGGTGGTGGGCATCTTCACCCGGCTTTGCGTCCGCGACCGAAAGCCCGACTATCTGGTCCACATCCCCCGGGTGTGGCGGCTGCTGGAGCGTTCGCTCGCGCATCCGGCCCTGGCCCCGGTGGCGGACTGGCTCGACGAACACATACCTGGGGACAAGAGGGAGATTCCGCCATGCCCAGCGGCGACGGCGTAAACGAAGGCCCGAAGAAGGCCATGGTGCTGGCGGCGGGACTTGGGCTCCGCCTGCGCCCCATCACCGACAACCTGCCCAAGCCCTTGGTCACCGTGGACGACCGCACGCTCCTGGACCGGGCGTTGGACCGGCTGGTGGAAGCGAACGTGGAGACCGCCGTGGTCAACACCCATTACCTGGGCCAACGCATCGAACAGCACCTGAAGAACCGCAAGGACCTGGAAATCGTATTTTCCCGGGAAGACGAGCTGTTGGAGACCGGCGGCGGGGTCAAGCAGGCCCTGGACCTTTTGGGCGCTGACGCGTTCTACGTGGTCAACAGCGACTCCATGTGGCTCGACGGATACGAATCCACCCTGTTGCGCATGGCGGACGCCTGGGACGAGGAGGCGATGGATGCGCTTTTGCTGTTGCACTTCACCGCCGACGCCTACGGCTACGACGGGTTCGGCGATTTCTTGGTGGACGACATGGGACGCCTGACCCGGCGGCCCGAACGCGAGGTTTCGCCGTATCTCTTCACCGGAGTCCAGATCCTCCACCCCCGTTTGTTCGAAGGCTCTCCCGCCGGCAAGTTCTCGCTGAACGTCCTCTACGACAGGGCGCTCGAGGCCGAACGCATTCGGGGCGTGGTCCATGACGGCGAATGGTTCCACATCGGCACCCCCGACGGTCTGGCCGAGGCCGAAACCTTCATGAAGCAAAGCGTGCACGAGGCCAAGCGTCCCGGACGCAGGCGGAGCTGACGCCGGTGCCGGCGGTCTTCGACATCCCCGCCGGGACGCCCTTCGTCGACGCGCTCGCGGCGGGTCTTCGCCATCGTTTGGGCGACGCGCCCGACGCCCTGGCCCGGTCCGTCGTTCTCCTACCCACCCGCCGCGCCTGCCGCTCCCTGCGCGAGGCCTTTCTCAGGCTCGGCGACGGCAGGCCCATGCTGCTGCCCCGCATGACGCCCTTGGGCGACATGGACGAGGACGAGTTGGCCTTTTCCGGGTGGGAGGAGGAGGGGCCGACCGGCGGTTTCGACGCGCCCCCGGCGATGGGGGGCCTCAAGCGCCAGCTGCTGCTGACCCGCTTGGTCCTGGCCTTCCGCGAGGACGACATCACCCCGGACCAGGCGGCGCGGCTCGCCTTGGAGCTCGGCAGGCTGCTCGACCAGGCCCACACCGAACGGCTCGACTTCGCCGACCTCAAGGACTTGGTCCCGGCCGAGTTCGCGGCGCACTGGCGGATCACATTAAAGTTCCTCTCCATCCTGACCGCCCAGTGGCCCGAGGTGTTGAAGGCCGAGGGCTGCGTCGATTCGGCCCTGCGCCGCAACATGGCGCTCGAAGCCCAGGCCCAGGCGTGGCGCGAGTCGCCGCCTTCGGGCCTGGTGGTCGCGGCTGGCTCCACCGGCACCATTCCGGCCACCGCCGACCTGTTGGCCGTGGTCGCGGGGCTGGAGCGGGGCGCGGTGGTGCTGCCGGGGCTCGACCGGAACGCCGACGCCGGGACCTGGGACGCCATCGCGGCCGACCAGGCCCATCCCCAGCACGGCATGGCGCGGCTGCTCCATAGGCTCGAAATCGCTCGCGAGGACGTGGCGGAATGGGAGGCTCCGGGCGTCAAGGGAACGCCCCCGGCCCGCGCCGCGCTCGCCAACCGGGCGCTTGGCCCGGCCGAGACGGCGGACCGCTGGCGCGCGGGCTGGGACATGGACGAGCGCGCCTTGGACGGGGTGGAGCGCATCGACGCCTCCGGTCCCCATGAAGAAGCGGGCGCCATCGCGCTCGCCATGCGCCACGCCTTGGAGGTCGAGGGCCGCACCGCCGCGCTGGTCACGCCCGACCGGGCGCTGGCCCGCCGGGTGGCGGCGGAGCTGGAGCGCTGGGGCGTCACGGTGGACGATTCGGCGGGCGCGCCGCTCAACAACACGCCGCCGGGCGTGTTCCTGCGGCTGGTCGCGCGCATGGCGGCCGAGGATCTGGCCCCGGCCCCGCTGCTGGCCGCGCTGAAGCATCCCTTGGCGGCCGGGGGCCGCGCGCCCGGCGCCTTCCGCGCCCGGGTGCGGGAGCTGGAGCGCCTGGTCCTGCGCGGCCCCCGGCCGGGACCGGGGCTCGTGGGCCTTCGCGCCGCGGCCGAAAACACCCCCGCCGCGCCCCTGGTCGAGGAGCTCGCCGCCGCCCTTGAGCCCTTCGAATGGATGATGGGCTCGGACGAGGCCGATTTTCGAGATTTGTTGAGGACCCATATCGCGCTGGCCGAGGCCCTGGCCCGGTCGGATACCGAATCCGGGCCCGAGCGCCTGTGGGCCGGGGAGGCCGGGGAGGCGGCGTCCGGCTTCGTCGCCGAACTGGGAGACGCCGCCGCCGTTTTGGACCCCATCGCGCCCGGGGCCTATCCGGCCCTGTTCGAGGCCTTGGGCTCGGGACGTCCGGTCAGGCCCCGCTACGGAACACATCCGCGCCTGTCGGTTTTGGGCCTGATGGAGGCGCGGCTGCAGCACGCGGACGTGATGATTCTGGGCGGCCTCAACGAAGGGACTTGGCCGCCCGAAACCCCGGCGAGCCCATGGATGAGCCGCCCGATGATGGACGCCTTCGGCCTGCCGCTGCCCGAACGCCGCATCGGATTGACGGCGCACGACTTCGTCCAGGCCTTTTGCGCCCCCCGGGTGGTCCTGAGCCGCGCCACCAGGGTCGAGGGCGCGCCGACGACGCCGTCGCGTTGGCTTCTGCGCCTTGAAAAGCTCATCGACGGAACGCCCTTGGACGGGCTGATGGACGGGGGGGCCGCGTGGCTGCGCTGGCAGGGGCTGCTGGACCGGCCGGACGCGGTGCTTCCCCGCCCCGCGCCCCAGCCCCGCCCGCCGGTCGGGGCGCGGCCGAGGACGCTTTCGGTCACCCGGGTCGAGCGCTGGATGCGCAATCCCTTCGGTCTCTACGCCGAACAAATCCTTGGGCTCCGCAAGTTGGACGACCTGGACGCGGACCCGGGCGCCGCCGAATACGGAACCGTCATCCACCGGGCGCTGGAAGTGTTCCTGAACGAATATCCCATGGGGCCATTGCCCGCCCACGCGCTGCCAAGGCTGATCGATATCGGGGAGAACGCGTTCGGGGCGTATCTTGACCGGCCCGGGGTGTGGGCGTTCTGGTGGCCCCGGTTCCAGCGGGTGGCGCGCTGGTTCGTCGAGGTCGAGGGGCTGCGACGCGACGCGCTCGCCAAGTCCGCGACCGAGGCCAAGGGCGCGCGGGAATTCGAGGCCCCGGGGGGACCGTTCACGCTCACCGCCACCGCCGACCGCATCGACGCGCTGACGGACGGAACGCTCGCCATCATCGACTACAAGACCGGCGCCCCGCCGCCGGCCAAGGAGGTCGCCGCCGGATACGCCCCCCAACTGCCGCTGGAGGCCGCCATCGCCGAGGCCGGTGGGTTCGAGGGCGTGGACCGGGCCGAGGTCTCGGCCTTGGACTACTGGCGGCTTCGCGGGACCGAGCCCGCGGGCGAGCGCCGCTCGGCGGGCAAGGACGTCCGGGCGCTCATCGACGACGCGGTGGACGGGCTGAGGCGCTTGGTGGGCGCGTTCGATTTCGAAAAGACCGCCTACGTCTGCCGCCCCCGCCCCGACGCCGCGCCTCGCTACGACGACTACGAACACCTGGCCCGGGTGCGCGAATGGTCCGCGGGCGGCGGGGAGGACGGGGAATGACGGACCTCCATCCCGAACAGGCGCAACGCCTGGCCTCCGACCCCGAAGCGTCGGTCTGGGTCGCGGCGTCGGCCGGGACCGGCAAGACCAAGGTGCTGACCGACCGGGTGCTGTCCCTGATGCTGGAGGGCACGCGGCCAGAGCGCATTCTTTGCCTCACCTTCACCCGCGCCGCCGCCGCCGAGATGAACATCCGCATCGCGGACAAGCTCGGTAAATGGGCCATCGCCGAGGCCGACGCGCTGGAAGCGGAAATCCGGGACCTTTTGGGCCGCGCGCCGAAAAGCCGGGAAACCGTCCGCGCCCGCACCCTGTTCGCCCGGGTGCTGGACACGCCGGGCGGCATGCATATCGAAACCATCCACGCGTTCTGCCAGTCGCTGTTGCGCCGCTTTCCGCTTGAAGCCGGGGTCGCGCCGCATTTCCAGGTCATGGACGAGCGCGACGCGGCCGAGATGATGGCGGGCGCGCGCGAAGTCGTTCTCGCCGCCGCCCGCGCGGAGTCCGACACCGGCTTGGCCGAGGCGCTGGCGAAGGTCACCGCCCACGCGCACGAAAGCGCGTTCTCCGACCTTCTGGGAACGCTGGCGTCCGAAAGGGGCAGGCTCGCGCGCCTTATCGCCCGGTTCGGCTCGGTCGAGGCGGCCATGGCGGCGCTTCGGGGACGCATGGGGATCGGCGCGGACGAGACGCCCGAAAGCGTGGTCCGGGACGCCTGCGAGGACGACGCCTTCGACGGTTTGCTGCTGCGCATGGCCGTGGGCGCGCTGGAGCAGGGCTCCGGCGCCGACCAAAAACGCGCCGCGACCATGGCGGCCTGGCTCGCCGCCGCTCCCGACGAGCGCTTCAGCCGTTTCGCGGAGTACCGAAGCGTGTTCCTGACCCAGCAAGGGGGCATGAAGAACGAAAAGAACTTGATCACCAAAAAGGCCAAGGAGGCGAGCGCGGGGGCCGAGAACGTGATGTTCACCGAGGCCGCGCGCCTGAATCACGTGGAGACGATGCGCCGGGCCGCCGTTTCGGCCATGGCGACGGCGGGCCTGCTGGAGCTCGGCCGCGCGCTTCTCGCCGCCTACGAAAAGCGAAAGAAGGCCCGCGCGCTGCTGGATTACGACGACCTGATTCTCACCGCCGTGGAGTTGCTGCGCGAAGAGGCCAACGCGTCCTGGGTCATGTTCAAGCTCGACCGGGGCGTCGAGCACGTGCTCATTGACGAGGCCCAGGACACCAACCCGGACCAGTGGACGGTGGCCCGGGCCTTGACGCGGGAGTACTTCGCGGGCGAGGGGGCCCACGACTTTCCCCGCACCGTGTTCGCCGTCGGCGACGTGAAGCAGTCCATCTACAGCTTCCAGCGCGCCGATCCGGACGAATTCTTCCGCATGCGGGATCACTTCGCCGAACGGGTCCCTCAGGCGAACGCGACCTGGCGCGAGGTGGATTTGAGCGTTTCGTTCCGCTCCACCGGCGCGGTTCTCGAGGCCGTGGACGCCGTGTTCGCGGACGGAAGCGCGGCGGCGGCGGGCGTCGCGCTCGACGCCAAGCCCATCGCCCACGCCGCCTGGCGCGAAGGCGACGGGGGGCTGGTGGAGCTTTGGCCCGCGGTGGAGCCCGACGCGGCCGACGAAACCCCGCCCTGGAAGCCGCCGGTGGAGCGGGTCGAGGGCGAAACCCCGCAAAAACGCCTGGCCCGCCTGCTGGCCGTCCGCATCGAAGCCATGACGTCGGGCGCGGAAATCCTGGAATCCAAGGGCCGCCCCATCCGTCCCGGCGACGTGATGGTGCTGGTCCGCCGCCGCACCGCCTTCGTGGACGAACTGGTCCGGGCGCTCAAGGAGCGTGGCGTCGAGGTCGCGGGCGTCGACCGCATGGTGCTGACCGACCAGATGGCGGTGATGGACCTGGCTGCGCTCGGCCGGTTCCTGTTGCTTCCGGGCGACGATTTGACGCTCGCCTGCGTGCTGACCGGGCCGTTGGTGGGATTGACCGACGAGGATTTGTTCGAGCTCGCGTGGAAGCGGGAGGGGAGCCTATGGGACTCGCTCCGCGCGAACGCGGCCAAGGAGGAAAAATACGCGGAGGCCCACGCCTATCTCTCCGACCTTCTGGCCCGGGCCGACTACGCGCCGCCGTTCGAGCTCTACGCCCATATCCTGGGCGCGCTCGGGGGACGGAGGAAGCTGGTGGCGCGGCTGGGCCGGGACGCGGAAGACCCCATCGCCGAGTTCCTCGACCTCGCGGTTTCGTTCGAACGCGCCCACGCGCCGTCCCTGCAGGGCTTTTTGCACTGGGTCGAGGCGGGCGGCGTCGAGGTCAAGCGCGACCTGGAGCAAGAGACCCAAAACGCCGTCCGGGTCATGACCGCGCACGGGGCCAAGGGGCTGCAGGCCCCCATCGTCTTCCTGCCCGACACCATGCAGGCCCCGCGCCAAGGCGCGTCCATCCTGTGGCCCCGGGATTACGAGGGCCGAGAGCTGTTTCTCTGGACACCGTCCGCGTCCTATCGCGAGGGTGTCGCCGACATGGCGCTGGCCGAGGTGAAGAAGAAGCGCGACGAGGAATACCGCCGCTTGCTCTACGTCGCCATGACGCGGGCCGAGGATAGGCTCTACGTCTGCGGCTGGCGCGGGCGCCAGGCGCCGCCGGACGGGTGCTGGGGCAAGCTGATAAGGGACGGACTCGCGGGCGTCGCCGCGCCTGTCGAGGACGCCTTTCTCGCCCAAAGCCGGGCGTTCGAGGATGCGACCGTGCTGCGCCTCGTCCGCCCCCAGACCCGGGAGGCGGAAAAGAAAGACGAAGCCGCCGCTGCGCCCGTCGCGGGCGCGCTTCCCGAATGGGCCCAAAGCCCGCCGCCGCCCGAACCCGATCCGCCGGCCCCCCTGACCCCGTCCAGGCCCGGCGACGACGAGCCTCCGGCGCGCTCGCCCTTCGGTCCCGACGACGGCGCCCGGTTCCGGCGCGGCCGCCTGATACACCGCTTGCTGCAAAGCCTGCCCGACCTGCCCGAATCCAGAAGGGCCGACGCCGCCCGCGCCTTCCTCGCCCGTTCCGCCCACGGGCTCGGCCCGGACGAGCAGGCGGAAATCGCCGAAGAGACGCTCCGCACCCTTTCCCATCCCGACTTCACAGCCCTGTTCGGCCCCGGGAGCCTCGCCGAGGCCCCGCTGATCGGCCGGGTCGGCGGCCAGGTGATTTCGGCTCAGGTGGACCGGTTGCTGGTGGAGGACGAGCGGGTGACGGTCATCGATTACAAGACCAACCGCCCGGCGCCGAAAGAGGTCGAGGCGGTTCCCAAGGTCTATCTGAAACAGATGGCGGCGTACCGCGCCGCGCTCGGGGCCATGTACCCCGGCCGGGCGATTCGTTGTTTGCTGCTGTGGACCGACGGGCCGTGGACGTTGGAGCCGCCCGGAGCGCTTCTCGACCGGTACGCGCCTTGACGGGGCGGTTTCCGGCTCCTAGATTGAGACGGTCCTCGAACAGAGGGCGTCGGATAAGACATGCTGGGGATACGTGGACATGCCGAAGAAGCTTACCGATGATTCTTTCGATGAAGAAGTCCTGAAGTCGGACGCGCCCGTGCTCGTGGACTTTTGGGCCGAGTGGTGCGGACCGTGCAAGCAGATCGGGCCCGCGCTCGAGGAACTGGCCGAGAAGCTGGGCGACAAGGTGGTCGTGTGCAAGCTCAACATCGACGAGAATCCGGCCTCGCCGTCCAAGTACGGCGTGCGCGGCATTCCGACCCTGATGGTGTTCAAGAACGGCGAGATCGCCGCCACCAAGATCGGCGCCCTGCCGAAAAGCAAGCTGTTCGAGTGGGTGGAATCGGTCATCTGACGTTCGGTCCCAAGGTCGAAGGCTTAAGGAGAACCCCGCGTCGTCGCGGGGTTTCGCCGTTTCGGGGGACGCGGCGCGGCCTTCGCCCTTGACCAAAGTAAGGCAAAAGGCTTGAGTCGCGTCTGGGGAATATCGGGGATGTTCGTAAACGTCGCCCACAATCGTCATTGCCGGGCTTGACCCGGCAATCCATGGGCCCCGGGTCAAGCCCGGGGGTGACGGCTCAGGTGGCGGCGATGATCGCTCCTGATATGACCTGGCGGTAATTTCGGGTTTTCGCGCATGGACTTCAGGCCCATCTTTTTGGTGATCGGCGTGCTACTCGCCACCTTGGCGGCGGGCATGCTGATTCCGGCCGCCGTGGACGCCTTTTCCGGCAATCCGGACTGGCAGGTGTTCGTTGTCGCGTCGGGGCTGACGTTTTTCGTCGGCCTCGCCATGGCGCTGACCAGCCACACCGGCGGCATGCGCTTCAACGTGCGCCAAGCCTTCGTCATGACCACGCTGGCCTGGGTCATCCTGACTCTGTTCGCCGCCCTGCCCTTCGTGTTCTCGGAGCTGAACCTATCGTTCACCGACGCGTATTTCGAGGCCATGTCGGGGATCACCACCACGGGGTCCACCGTGATCACGGGCCTGGACCGGGCGCCGCCGGGAATCCTGCTGTGGCGGGCGATCCTGCAGTGGCTGGGCGGCATCGGCATCATCGTCATGGCCATCGCCATCATGCCCATGCTGCGGGTCGGCGGCATGCAGCTGTTCCGCATGGAATCGTCGGACCAGTCGGAAAAGGCCCTGCCTCGCGCGGCCCAGATCGCCAGCGCCCTCGCCGTGATCTACGCCGTGCTCACCTTGATCTGGACCGGCGCCTACTGGATGGCGGGGATGAGCGGGTTCGAGGCCGCCGCCCACGCCATGACCACCATCGCCACCGGCGGCTTTTCGACCTCCGACTCCTCGGTCGCGCACTTCGACAGCGCCGCCATCGATTTCATCGCGACCGGCGGCATGCTGGTGGGCGGCCTGCCGTTCTTGCTGTTCCTGAAGACCCTGCAGGGCGACCTCGAGGCCATTCCCCGCGACAGCCAGGTGCAATGGTTCGCCGCCATCGTGTTCCTGGCCATCACGGTCACGTCCGGCTGGCTTTGGCTCGGCAGCGGGTTCGAGCCGTTCCAGGCGCTGCGCTACGCCGCGTTCAACGTGGTCTCGGTGATCACCGGGACCGGATACGCCACATCGGACTACGGGCTTTGGGGAAGCTTCTCCATTCCGATCTTCTTCTACCTGATGTTCATAGGCGGCTGCGCGGGCTCGACCACCTGCGGGATCAAGATCTTCCGCTTCCAGGTGCTCTACGCCGCCGCCCGGACCCAGCTCTACCATTTGCTCCAGCCCCATGGGGTGTTCATTCCCTACTACAACCGGCGCCCGATCCCGGAAGAGGTCATCACGTCGGTGCTGAGCTTCTTCTTCATTTTCGGGGTGTGCTTCGCGCTTCTCGCCATCGGGCTCGGCATGCTGGGGCTGGATTTCATCACGTCGGTTTCCGGCGCGGCCACGGCCATTTCCAACGTGGGCCCGGGGCTCGGGCCCATCATCGGCCCGGCCGGAACCTTCCAGTCCCTGCCCGACGCGGCCAAGTGGCTGCTCAGCGCTGGCATGCTGCTCGGCCGGTTGGAGCTGTTCACGGTGATCGTGCTGTTCACCCGGGCGTTCTGGCGCGGGTAGAAACCCCACGAAAAAAGACGGCGCCCGAAGGCGCCGCCGTTTTTTTCGGAAAATCGAAAAGGCTTACTTGGCCTTCTGGATGTTCCAGATGTCGCCGCAGTAGCTGTGGATGGTGCGGTCCGACGAGAACTTGCCCATGTTGGCCACGTTCAGGATGGATTTGCGGGTCCAGTCGGTCTGGTCGCGGTAGTTTTCGTCCACTTGCTCCTGGCATTCGATGTAGCTGCGGTAGTCGGCCAACAGCATGAAGTAGTCGCCGTTGTCCAGCAGGGTCTGCATGATCATGTCGAAACGGCCCCGGTCCCCAGAGGAGAAGTAGCCGTCCCGGATCATGTCCAGCGACCGGCGCAGCTCGTGGTCGCTGTTGTAGTAGCCCCAGGGGTCGTAGCCCTGGTTGCGCATGTTGTCCACTTCCTGGGCGGTCAGGCCGAACAGGAAGAAGTTCTCGGCTCCGACCTCCTCGCGGATTTCCACGTTGGCGCCGTCCAGCGTGCCGATGGTCAGCGCGCCGTTCAGCGAGAACTTCATGTTGCCGGTGCCCGACGCCTCGGTGCCGGAGGTGGAGATCTGCTCGGACAGTTCGCAGCCCGGGTAGACGATCTCGCCCGACGAGACGTTGAAGTTGGGGATGAACAACAGTTTCAGCTTGTCGCCCACGTCCGGGTCGTTGTTGACCACGCGGGCCACCTCGTTGATCAGGTATATGATCTGCTTGGCGAGGTAGTAGCCCGGCGCCGCCTTGCCGCCGATGATCACCGTGCGCGGCACGATGTCCTGGCCCGGATTGTCCTTGATCCGGTTGTAGCGGGTGATGACGTGCAGGATGTTCAGAAGCTGGCGCTTGTACTCGTGGATGCGCTTCACCTGGCCGTCGAACATGGAATCCACGTTGACGTCCATGTCCAGGCGGCGGTTGATGAACTTGGCCAGCCGCTCCTTGTTCTTGCGCTTGATGTCGGCGAACTTCTTCTGGAACTTCTTGTCGTCCGCCAGCGGGACCAGCTTCTTCAGATCGTCCAGGTCGGTGATCCACTTGTCGCCGATGGAATCGGTGATCAGCTTGGACAGCAGCGGGTTGGATTGCAGAAGCCAGCGGCGCGCGGTGATGCCGTTGGTCATGTTCACGAACTTGCCGGGATAGATCCGGTCGAATTCGGGGAACATGTTGGTGCGCAGAAGCTCGGTGTGCAGCGCGGCCACGCCGTTGACCTTCTGGCTGGACACCACGGCCAGATGGGCCATGCGGATGGATCCGCCGCCGTCGTTCACCAGCGAGACCTTCGCGATCATGTTGTCGTCGCCGGGGAAGTCGCCGCGGACCTGCTCCAGGAACACGTGGTTGATCTGGTAGATGATCTCCAGATGGCGGGGCAGGACGCGCTCCAGCATGTCGATGCCCCAGACTTCCAGCGCTTCCGGCAGCAGGGTGTGGTTGGTGTAGGCGAAGGTGCCCTTGGTGATCTCCCACGCCTTGCCGAAGTCGTAGCCGTACTCGTCCATCAGGATGCGCATCAGCTCCGCCGGGCCGAGGGCCGGGTGGGTGTCGTTCAGCTGGATGGCGACCTTTTCGGGCAGGCCGTCCAGGGTGTCGTGGGTGCGCATGTAGCGCTCGATGATGTCCTGGATCGACGCGCTGACGAAGAAATACTCCTGCTTCAGGCGCAGCTCCTGGCCCCACATGGTGGCGTCGTTGGGATAGAGCACCTTGGACAGGTTCTCGGACAGGGTCTTGTCGCGGACCGCGTCGACGTAGTTGCCCTCGTTGAAGGACTGCAGGTCGAAGTCCTCGGCCGCCGAAGCCGACCACAGGCGCAGGTTGGTCACCGTGTCGGCGCCGTAGCCGGACACGGGGACGTCGTAGGCGATGGCCATCACGTCGTTGGTGTCGACCCAGCGGCGCACGGCCTGGCCGCGCTCGTTCTGGCCGTCCTCGAGACGGCCGTAGTACTTGACGCGCCAAGTGACGTCGGGGCGCTCGAACTCCCACGGATTGCCGTAGCGGAGCCAGTTTTCCGGCTGCTCCACCTGCTGGCCGTGGGCGATGCGCTGGGTGAACATGCCGAATTCATAGCGGATGCCGTAGCCGAAGCCGGGATACTCGTGCGTGGCGATGGAGTCCACGAAGCAGGCGGCGAGACGACCGAGGCCGCCGTTGCCCAGCGCCGCGTCGGGCTCGTGCTCGGCCACGTCTTCGAGATTGACGCCGTATTCGGCCAGCGCCTTCTCCACCTTGTCGTGGAAGCCGAGATCAAGAAGCTGCTTCACCAGGGAGCGGCCGATCAGGTACTCCATCGACAGGTAGTACATGCGCTTGACGTCTTGATTGTACTGCTGGCGCCCGGTGTCGATGTAGCGCTCGCTCAGCATGCCGCGCACCATGTAGGCGAGGGCGTAGTACCAGTCGCGCTCGGTCGCGAACTTGGGGTCCTTGCCCACCACGTGGATCATGAAATCCACCAACGCGCCCTTGATCGACTTCGGATTCTTGACGTCGATCAAGCAGTTGCGCGGAAATTCCTCGATAAGTTTCTCCATGGCCAGCTCCCTAGACGGTGTGCTTTTGTTGATTCCGCGCCGTTGGGGGCCCTGGGGCGCCGGACGCGTTTTTGTTCGTTGTTTCCTCCCCGCCGCCCGATCGGGGCGCGCCAGGATGTCGCGCCGACCTTTTCCGGCGGGCGCCGAAGGGGTTCCTTTAATGCAATCGTAAGCAAAACGCAATAGATCGGGCATTCTTTATGCGCCCTTCCGGCGCAAATAGGGTATTATTCCCTTGATCTTTTCGGTCCAACCGCGCGAGGGGGGCGCACGCAGACGTGACAGGCGACCATTCCACCGCAACCGAACGCCGCGTCCACGGCCGCGCGGGAGGCGCGCGGGGCATTCTCGTGGACATGGGCGGCGCGACCTGCGTCGCCGTCAACTGGAGTCTGGGCGGCGTCCTGCTCGACGGGGCGGCGTTCACCATCGGAGCCCTGGTCGACGTGACCGGGCTCGGCGCCACCGAAAGCGACATGCGCGACGTGTTGATCCGCGCCCGGGTGCAACGGGTCGAGGACGATGGAAAGGTCGCCTTGGCCTTCCACGACCTGGACAACCGGGGCTTCGAGGCCATGCGCGACCTGATGGAGCGCCAAGGCGGTTGATTCGCAGGCGGAATCCGGCGTAAGGATGGGGCGCCGTCCAACAGCGCGAAGCCCGACCCATGAAAGCCGCCGTCATCGTATTTCCCGGCTCCAACTGCGACCGCGACATGTTGGTCGCTCTCGAGGCCGCCGTCGGCCGCCCGCCCGAAATGGTCTGGCACGGGAATTCCGAAATTCCCGACGTGGACCTGATCGCGGTGCCGGGCGGGTTTTCCTACGGCGACTACCTGCGTTGCGGCGCCATGGCCTGCCATTCGCCGGTGATGCGGGAAGTGGCGGAGCGGGCGAACAAGGGCGTGCGCGTCTTGGGCGTCTGCAACGGGTTCCAAATCCTGACCGAGGCCGGGCTGCTGCCGGGCGTTCTGATGCGCAACGCGGACCTGCGGTTCATTTGCAAGGACGTGACCCTTCGGGTCGAGACCACGGACAGCGCCTTCACCGGGGCCTATGACAAGGGCCAGATGGTGCGCATTCCCATCGCCCATCACGACGGCAACTACTTCGCCGACGCCGACACCTTGAAGCGCCTCGACGGCGAGGACCGGGTGGCGTTCCGCTATTGCGGGGACGACGGCGCCATCGACGACGACGCCAACCCCAACGGGTCCCAAGGCAACATCGCCGGAATCCTGAACGAGAACCGGAACGTTCTCGGCATGATGCCCCACCCCGAACGCCTCGCCGACGCCATGCTGGGCGGCGAGGACGGCAAGCCCATGTTCGACGGCCTGGTCCGGGCGCTGAGCTGAGGAGCGTTTTTCCGTGAGCGAAATCACCCCCGAAATCGTCGCCGAGCACGGCCTGACCGAGGACGAGTACCAAAAGGTCCTCGAGATCATGGGGCGCGAGCCCAACATCACCGAACTCGGCATCTTCTCGGTCATGTGGTCGGAGCATTGCTCCTACAAGTCCTCGAAAAAGTGGCTCAAGACCCTGCCGACCGAGGCGCCCTGGGTCATCTGCGGACCCGGGGAGAACGCCGGCATCATCGACATCGGCGACAACCAGGCCGTCATCTTCAAGATGGAGAGCCACAACCACCCGAGCTTCATCGAGCCCTACCAGGGCGCGGCCACCGGCGTCGGCGGCATCCTGCGCGACGTGTTCACCATGGGCGCGCGCCCCATCGCCAACCTGAACGCGCTCCGGTTCGGGCGGCCGGACCACCCCAAGACCCGGCATCTGGTGTCCGGCGTGGTCGCGGGCATCGGCGGCTACGGCAATTGCGTCGGCGTGCCCACCGTCGGCGGCGAGTGCGCGTTCCATTCCTCGTACGACGGCAACATTTTGGTCAACGCCATGACCGTTGGCTTGGCGGACGCGGACAACATCTTCTATTCGGCCGCCGCCGGTGTCGGGAATCCCATCGTCTACGTCGGCTCCAAGACCGGGCGCGACGGCATCCACGGCGCCACCATGGCCAGCGCGGAATTCTCCGAGGACGCTGAGGAAAAGCGCCCGACGGTCCAGGTCGGCGACCCCTTTACCGAAAAGCTGCTGATCGAGGCCTGCCTGGAGCTGATGGCCACCGACGCCATCGTCGCCATCCAGGACATGGGCGCGGCCGGGCTGACCTCGTCCTCGTTCGAGATGGCGTCCAAGGGCGGCGTCGGCATCGAGATGGACCTGGACAAGGTGCCCCAGCGCGAAAAGGACATGACGGCGTATGAAATGATGCTGTCCGAAAGCCAGGAGCGCATGCTGATGGTGCTCGAGCCCGGCAAGGAGGGCCTGGCCCAGGCCATCTTCGAGAAGTGGGAGCTGGATTTCTCCATCGTCGGCCGCCTGACCGACACCGGGCGCATGGTGTTGCGCCACCAGGGCGGCGTGATCGCCGACCTGCCCATCGACCCCTTGGCGCTGGCGTCGCCCGAATACGACCGGCCCTGGGTTCCGACGCCCAAGGCTCCGGTTGTCGAGGCCGCCTCGGTCCCCGCGCCGAACGACGTCATGATGGCGCTGAAGACCCTGATCGGCTGCCCCGACCTGGCCTCCAAGCGCTGGATTTGGGAGCAATACGACCACATGGTCATGGGCGACACCGTGGCCCGGCCCGGCGGCGACGCGGCGGTGACCCGCGTGCACGGGACCAAGAAGGGCGTCGCCATGACCAGCGACTGCTCGCCCCGCTATTGCCTCGCCGACCCGATCCAGGGCGGACGCCAGGCCGTGGCCGAGGCTTGGCGCAACCTGACCGCCGTCGGGGCCAGGCCCATGGCGGTCACCGACAACATGAACTTCGGCAACCCGGAAAAACCGGAAATCATGGGCCAGTTCGTCGGCGCGATCGAAGGTATGCGCGACGCGTGCGCGGCCCTTTCGTTCCCGGTGGTGTCCGGCAACGTGTCGCTCTACAACGAGACCAGCGGCAGCGCCATCCTGCCGACGCCCACCATCGGCGCGGTGGGCCTGATCCCCGACATCGCCAACATGGCCACCGTGGGCTTCAAGCGCGAGGGCGACGCGATCCTTCTGGTCGGCGACACCATGGGCTGGCTCGGACAGTCGGCGTACCTCCGCGAGATCGAGGGCCGCGAGGACGGCGCGCCGCCGCCGGTGGACCTGGACGTGGAGCGCCGCAACGGCGACTTCGTCCGCGAGCTGATTCAACGGGGCCGGGTGGACACCTGCCACGACGTCTCCGAGGGCGGGCTTCTGGTCGCCATCGCCGAAATGGCCATGGCGGGCGGCGTGGGCGCCGATCTCGTCCCGCCCGAAACCGACGCCCTTCACGCCTTCCTGTTCGGCGAGGACCAGGGCCGTTACGTCGTCGCCATGCCGGAATCCGACGCCGCGACCCTTCACGACGAGGGGATTGCACGCGCGGTTCCCGTGGTTCGGATCGGAACCACAAGTGGAAAAAGCTTGATTTTGAATAATTCCAGTTCGATATTGGTGTCCGAATTGCGCGACATCAACGAAGGCTGGATGCCCGGATACATGTCGGCGCCCTGAGCGGGAGGAGGGAACGCCATGCCCATGCGGGCCGAGGACATCGAAGCGTTGATCAAGGAGGCCATGCCCGACGCCGAGATCACGATCGAGGATCTGGCGGGCGACGGCGATCATTATTCCGCCTCCGTGATCTCCAAGGCCTTCGCGGGCAAGACGCGGGTTCAACAGCATCAAATGGTCTATCAGGCCCTGCAGGGCCGCATGGGCGGCGAGCTTCACGCCCTCGCCCTGAAGACGCAGGCGCCAGAGACGGAGTAAACCATGAGCAACAATCCCATCTTCGACCAAATCCAGCAGGACATCGACGGCAACGACGTGGTCCTTTACATGAAGGGCACGCCCATGTTCCCGCAGTGCGGCTTCTCCGCCGCCGTGGTCGAGGTGCTCACCCGGCTCAAGGTCAAGTTCAAGGGCGTGGACGTTCTCCAGGACAACTTGATCCGCGAGGGCGTCAAGCAGTTCAGCAACTGGCCCACCCTGCCCCAGCTCTACGTCAAGGGCGAATTCGTCGGCGGATGCGACATCGTGCGCGAAATGTACGCCAACGGCGAGCTGCAGCAGCTGTTGGAAAGCAAGGACGTTCCGACCGCGAGCTGACGCCGTTTATTCTTAATTCCCTTTGAGACGCGGGGCGTTCGCGCCGATGGGCCCTTCCGCGCGCGGATGCTCGCGGACACAGGGATTTATATTACATTTCAGTAATTTACAATAATCGCCCGCGCCCTTGCATCCGGTTCGCCGAATACAAAGATATACATGGCGCGTCCGCGCGCGCTTTCGCCACGCTCCACGAACGCGCGGAACAAGGCGTGGAGGAGACGAAATGTCCAGCGAGCCCATGAACATCCTTCTCGTCTCCGACGACGCCAAGGCCGCCGAGGAATTCGAGGCCGCGCTCGGGGACGGCGAGGAGGCCGGCCACGACGTCGCCCGGGCCACCCGTCTGGCCGACGGACTGGCCGCGCTCTCGGAGCGGCGCCGAGACGTGGCGGTCCTGGACCTGTCCTTGCCGGATTCGACGGGGATCGCGACGGTCAAGGCGGCGCTTCGAACCGCGCCCGGGGTTCCCGTCGTCGCCCTCTGCCCGCCCGACGACCGCGACATTCAGGCCCGGGCCATCCAGGCCGGGTGCGCCGACTGCCTGGCCAAGGGCCGGAGCGGCCCCGAACTGGTCCGCCACGCCGTCCGCTTCGCCGTCGAGCGCAAGAAAGCCGAAATCGCGCTCCGCGACAGCGAATTGCGCAGCCGGGACTTCGCCGCCGTCGCCTCGGACTGGTTCTGGGAAACCGGTTCCGACCTGCGCCTCGCCGCCGTCGTCGGCAACCGGCCCGACCGGGCGGGCGTGGACTTCCAGGGTTTTCTGGGCAAAACGTTCGAAGACATCGTGGAGCCGGAAACCCCCGAGATGGACCGCTACGTCCTCTTGGACGACTTGAAGCGGCAAAGGGAGTTCCGCAACGCGCAGTTCGCGGTCCGCAGCCCGTCCGGCGAGCTCGGCTGGGCGCGGGTCAGCGGCAAGCCCGTGTTCGACCACGGACGGTTCGCCGGGTTCCGGGGCGTCGGCACCGACGTGTCCGTCTTCCGCCGGTTCGGCGAGGAGACCAAGCGCCACGCGGACGAGGCCGAGGCGTCGCGCCGGCTGATGGAGGAGCAGGCGGGCGCGCTCGCGTCCATGGCCGAGGAAGCCGCCATGCAGAAACGCGCGGCCGAGGAGGCCAACCGGGCCAAGTCCGAGTTCCTGGCCACCATGAGCCACGAAATCCGCACGCCCATGACCGGCGTTCTCGGCATGGCGGACATGGCGCTGGCCAACCCCGAGGCCCCCAACCTTCCCGAGCTTCTGGCCAACATCAAGGAGTCCGGCGAAACCCTGCTTTCGCTGCTCAACGACATTCTCGACATTTCCAAGATCGAGGCGGGCAGGGTGGAGATCGAGGAGGCGGATTTCCTTCTCGCGCCCGTGGTCGAAAGCGTCGGCGCCATCTTTCGCGAGCGCGCCGCCGCCAGGGGCGACCGCATCGAATTCGACATCGACCCCAGGTTGCCCGAGGTGGTCGCGGGCGACTCGCTCAGGCTCAAGCAGGTCCTGTTCAACCTAGTCGGCAACGCGGTGAAGTTCACCGAAAACGGGGCCATATCCGTGCGCGCCGCGTTGGTCGGGACCAGCGGAAAGGACCTGACCATCCGGTTCGAGGTCGAGGACACCGGCATCGGCATCCCCGAGGACGTCCAGGACAAGCTGTTCGACAAGTTCACCCAGGCCGACGGCTCCACGTCGCGGAAATACGGCGGCACCGGGCTGGGGCTCGCGATCTGCCGCAACCTGACGCGGCTGATGGGCGGCGAAATCGGCATCGACAGCGCGCCGGGACGGGGCAGCCTGTTCTGGTTCACCATCGCTTGTGGGGTCGGCGAACGCCCGGCGGAGGATTTCCTGGCCCAGGCCGAGGCCCCAGCCACGGCGCCCACGCGGCCGTTGCGGATCCTGGTGGCCGAGGACAACAGGATGAACCAGCTGGTCATCGACGCCCTTCTCCAGCCCCTCGGACAGGTGGAGATCGTTCCCGACGGCGCCCGCGCGGTCCGGGCGGTGGAGGACGGCGATTACGACGTGGTCCTGATGGACGTGCGCATGCCGGAAATGGACGGGCCCACCGCCACCCGCCTTATCCGCGCCCTGGACGAGCCCAAGGCCTCGGTGCCCATCATCGCCCTGACCGCCGACGTGGCGCCCGAGCACGTGGAGGGGTACAGGGCGGCGGGCATGAACGACGTCGCCGCGAAGCCCATCGACCGCCGCGCGCTGTTCGAGACCATCGGCAAGTGGGCCGAAACGGAATTCCAGGCGGTCGAGCCCGCGCCGCCGCCGCCCGCCCCGTCCAACGACGACCCCGACGCCATGGCGGCCATCGACGATCTATTGATGCGGGTGGGCGAGCTGTAATTCAAAAAAAACCCCGCCCACCCCATTGCGGGGCCGGGCGGGGTCTTTAAGACCGCATGGAAGACTATTTCAGGGTCTTCAGGTACTCGATCACGTTGGCGCGATCATCGGCCTTCTTGGTCTTCCAGGTCATCCGGGTCTTGGTGCCTTTGGCCTTGGCGAACTTCTTCGGGTCCGTCAGGTACTCGTCCAGCACGGCGTCGTCCCAGGCGCCGATGCCGTCGAAGCCCTTGGAGTACTTGAACTTCTCGACCTTGCCGGCGCCACGCGCGATCACGCCGAACAGGTTCGGGCCGACCTTGTTCTTACCGCCCTTGTCCCAGGTGTGGCAGTTCTTGCACTTCTTGTTCATGTACGCCTCGCCCGCGGCCGCGTCGGCGGCGAGAGACTGCGTGCTGGCGAAACCCATCGCGAGAGCGAGGCCCAGAGCCATGAAATGACCAGTTTTCATTTTTCGAATTCTCCCGGTTTTCTTTGTCAAAGTCCGTAACGGCCCCGGAACCAACCCCCTGGTGTCCGTCCAAGGACGCAGCTGTGTTGTGTTGCGTTCCGCAGCATATGTCAACCATCGTTATGGTTTCTTTATGGTGATTTTTTGACGAGCGAAAGGCAATTTCGGGGCGGGAGGCCTGTTTCCCACCCCGATCGCCGTTCGTCCGGACGGAGCCGGTCAGCCGGCCCCGTCGGTCCCCTTGCGAACCATGCAGGACTTGCCCGCGCGCTTGATCAGGCCGCAGAACCGTCCGGCGTCGCGCTTCGCCTCGAACCCGTCGCAGCCCAGGCGATAGAAGGTTCCCTTGGCGCCGAGATCGGCCAGGACCACGGCGGGGCTGCAGTTTTTGAACAGGGCGGGCCGCCACTTGTTGAACTTGGCCCATCCCTTTTCCGCCGCCATGGGCTTGCGATAGGCGGCGACCTGGACCCAATAGGGGTTCTGGGGAAGCTTCACGCCCTCGGGCAGCATCGGCGCCGGCGGCGTCGGCGGCGCGGGCGGAGGCGCGGGCGGCGGCGGTGGAGGCGGATTGAGCTCTTCCGCCGTCGGCGCGGGCGGCGGCGGCTTGCCGGGATCGAAGGGGGTCTTCGGCTCCGGCCCGCGGCACAGGCGGCAGTCGGGCTCGTCCGGGACCGCGATGTTGGCGATCTGGCGCTCGGTCGCGCCAAGGTTGGCCAGGTCCGCGTTGAGCACGGCGAGGCGCTCCTTGGCCACGTCGGCCACGGCGCCGGACAGCACCGGCTCCTCCGAGGAATCGCAGCGCAGCGTCATGGGGTCGTCGTACTGCCCGCGCTCGAGCGCGTCGTAGACCCGCCGCGCGGCCATGACCCGTCCCGACTGCTCCAGCGCGTAGCCGGCGATCAGGCGGTTGACGGGATGTTTCGGAATCGGCTCCTCCGCGCTCGCGAAGATGCGCACCGCCTCTTCGTGCTCGCCCTCGCAGATGGCGTCGGGGATGTCGGAGGGAAGCTCCTGACCCCCCTCGATTTCACCCGAGGCGCAGCCGGCGAGGCCGAGAAGGGCGGCGGCGAAGGCCGCGCGGCCCAAGGCTTGAATCGGTCCGGTCATGATGCCCTGCCTCCCGTGGCCCGACGGCGCCTATTCGCGCACCAGGGCGTCCAGCATGATGCGGTTGTTGCGCGGCTGAACCGGGCGCGCGTTGCTGCCGAGGATGGCCGCCATGGCCTGAATCTGCTCGGCCGAGAACTGGATCGGGTTCTTGAGCACGAACCAGTTCACACCCTCGGTGCACGGCGGCGCGGTGAGCGAGCCCATGTAGCGGTAGTAGCCCTGCTTGCCCGGCAGCATGTCGCGGCCGTTGACCAGGATGTTGGCGAATTCCTGCTCCAGCTGGGTCTTTTGCGGCAGGTGCTGCCAGATTTCCCGGGCGCCCAGGTTCTCGTCGCCCTGCTCCACCAGCACGGCGACCACGGCCATCTCGCCCCGGGCGCTTTCATGCATGAAGTGGATCTCCATCGGGAAGGAATGGCCGTCCACGGTATGTTCGCTGCGGGTGTGGAAGCTGATGGTCTTCAGCATGAACTTGCGCCCGCCCACGGTCATGGAGCTGCCCTTGGCGTAATTGACCTGGATGGTGTGGCCGTCGTTCAGGACGGACAGCGGCGTGACCTGGTAGTCGAACTTGATGCCCGCCATTTCCGCGGGCTCGGGGTCCTTCAGGTCAACAGGCGACTGCATGCGCCCGCGCGAGCACCACAGGTACTGCGGCGACAGCTCGCCCCACTTGTCGGGGCCGGTTTCGCCCTCGTAGCTCCATTTCACCATGGCGCCGCCCTTCATCTCGGCGTCTTCGGCCGAGGCCGGGGCCATGGTTACGGCCAGAGCGGCGGCGAGCGCGCCCGCGCCGATGAGAGTCTTACGCTTCGCGAGTCCCAGGAGCAGTTTGAAAGCCATCTTTCCCCCCGACGATGTTCCGTCCGAATGACACGTTCCGCCTGAAAAAGGCGAAGGGTTTGGCTATTCTAATCGACAAGTCTCCGGGATTCCAGGGAAAATCAGGATTCTAACGCAAAAGGAAGGAAAAAATGCCCGAATTTGACACGGAAAAGGGCGCCAAACCCCAAACAGGGGCGCCGTGGGCGCTGGCCTGGGCGTGGATTTCGGGGGCTCTGGCGGGAACGGCCGGGTGCGTGCTCGCCTGGGCCGAC
Source organism: uncultured Hyphomicrobiales bacterium (assembly GCA_964344345.1). Taxonomy (GTDB): domain Bacteria; phylum Pseudomonadota; class Alphaproteobacteria; order Rhodospirillales; family CAYFNC01; genus CAYFNC01. Next base: position 28,173 of record CAYFNC010000025.1, read on the forward strand.
TTCCATATCGCCATCATGCTGTTCGTGGCGGGGATGGGGATCGGGGTGCTGGCGTTCGCGATGGGGCGGGGGGGGGTGGGGGGGCCTTGAACGCGCCCTCGCCTTGGCGAGCACGCCGCCGTTACCCTGACATGAGCAGGGTATTGAAGGATTTCTTTGTCCATCGGGAATTGACAACGGGATGGCGCGTTTCAATATGTTGGGCGACAAAGCTGTCGGAAGGGTATAACGGCATGTCGGAAAGCATGAAGGAGAAACCAACGAGACGTGGCGTTCTCGTTGGAATTCGGAGCCGCCTGGACGCCGGCTCGCCCGCTCCGCTCGGCAAGGGATAATTTTGTTCATGAGGGAGGTCCAGGCTTGGACGTTCCTCGCCGTCTTTTTGGCTTTGGGGGAAACCATGAAATCCTTTGGATGGATCACCGCGCTGGCGCTCTTCGCCGCAGGCTGCGCCACGCAACAAGACGACGCGCTCATGACCGAGGCGGCGGAGCTGTTCAGGCCCATTCCATCGGAAGCCCCCGCGCGGCTCAAAGGCTCCGAGGAATTGGCGGATCTCGGAAAAAAGCTGTTCTTTGACCCGAGGCTGTCATCCAGCGGCGTGTTCAGCTGCAATTCGTGCCATAACCTGTCCTTGTCGGGAATCGATGGAAGAGGATTGCCGATCGGCCATGCCTGGCTTAAGGGCGGTCGCAACACGCCGACGGTCTACAACGCGGTTTTCAACGAAGCCAAGCTTTGGGACGGTCGCTCCAAGACGGTCGAAACCCATGTTCGCGACCCCCTCGCCAATCCCAAGGAAATGAACAACACGCCCGACCGCGTCGTGGACACGCTCAGAAGCATTCCCGGATATGTCGACGCATTTCGGAACGCCTTTCCAGGAGACGAGACGCAAATCAATTTCACCAAGGTCTCGCGGGCGATGGATGCGTTCGAGGCGACCTTGATCACCCCCGACGCGCCTTTCGATCGATTTCTTGATGGCGACGCCGATGCGCTCGGCGCGAAACAGAAAGAAGGCCTCCGTCTTTTCATGGAGGTTGGGTGCTCCAACTGCCACAAAGGCGTCAATGTCGGGGGACATTCATATTTCAAGTTCGGCGTCGTCAACGAGCCGGACGCGACGTTGCGTCCCGAAAAGGAAAAACGTGGATATTCCGAAGCGGATTCCGAGGACGACGCTTATGTCTTTCTCGCCCCTTCCCTTCGCAATGTCGCCGGCACTCCTCCGTATTTCCACATGGGGGCCGTATGGGACTTGAAGCAGGCCGTGCAGGTTATGAGCTGGCTTCAAGAAGGGCGGAAACTGACGGACGCGGAGGCGGACGCCATCGCCGCCTTCCTCGAGAGCTTGTCGGGCGAGATCCCCGAGATTGTCATGCCGGAGCTGCCCACCAGCACGGCCGGCACGCCTCGTCCAAACTAGAGCATTCGCCAAGCACGCCATATGGAATTCGAATGTCGTGGATGGGCGTGGCTAAGGGCTTATCGAAAGCGCGGACCTGTCGCCATCACCCCACGCTGCAAACCGCCCCGCCCAGCACGCAGAACTTGGCGCAGTGGGGATGGTTCAGCTTGACCGGGCGCGACGCCTCGGCCAGGCCTCGGCCGAGTTCGAACGTCTCTTCATAGGGCAGCAGGGTGCAGGGCGCGACCACGGCGTGGTCCGCGCCCTTGCGCCGGACCACCATGCGCGACGTGGCGCACATCATGGCGTCGGGGCGGACCTTGAGGATGGACCAGCAGTTTACGGTGATTTCGGGAACGTCCTGGACCGCGTCCATCTCGGGGAACAGGATCAGGGACGCGGGGTCGAAGGCGTCGAGTTTCAGGCCGAGGTCTTCGAACAATCGGGCGTATCCGACGCGCGCCTGGTCGGGGTCCTCGTCCCAGCGGGTCCGACCGGCGACGGCGAAGGAAACCCCGGCGTCGCGAAGCCACGCCAGCCCCTCGCGGGCCGCATTCCAGTTTCCAGCGCCCCGCACCGCCTCGTAGCGCGCGGGCTGGTAATGGTCGATGGAGACGCGGAGCCGGAGTCGGTCCCCGTGGCGCGCCGTCAAGTCCTTTATCGCGTCCGCCCGGCCCATCATGGGCTTGAGCGCGTTGGTCAGCACCAGCGTCCGGAGCCCGCGTCCGAGCGCGCCATCCAGCATGGCGGCGATGTCGCGGTTCATGAACGGCTCGCCGCCGGTGAAGCCCGCCTCCTCCAGCGTCAGGCCCGCCGCCTCGGCCTCGTCCAGATAGGACGCCACCTCGTCGGCGCTCAGATAGGCGAGGCTGTCGTTGGACGGGCTCGAATCCATATAGCAGTTGTCGCAGGACAGGTTGCAGAGGCTGCCGGTGTTGAACCAGAGCGTCCGCAACCGCGTCAACGCCACCACCGCCCGCTCCTCGCCCTTGGCGGTGACGTCGGGGTCCTGGAACTTGGCGGGGTCGAGGCTGGGCATGGCGCGCCTTTACGGTGTCGAACCGCCTTTCGGTAACCCAGGTCGTCCGCCATCGCAAGCGTCGACCGGTAACATTTCCGTGAAGAGGGGGTCTTACCCCGCGCGGCGGAGAATCGACACCGCCTGGTTCAGCTGCGCCATGCGGCTGTGGTTTCCGTAGACGCCGTCCGGGTGGTAGATGGTGGCCAGCATGCGGTAGCGGGCGCGGATGGTGTTCTGGTCGGGAATGCGCCCGGGCGGAAGCCCCAGGACGTGGAGCGCGTCGTCGCGCCCGCCGACCCCGTCCGGCAGCGGGTCGAAGGACAGCACCGAGACCAGAGTGCGCAGCCGCTCCAACTCCTCGTTCAGCCCCGGGTCCTGGGGGGCGGGGACGGCCGCGCCCGCGCCGTCGACGCGGACATCGCATTCGCCCCGGTCGATGGCGAGCGCCATGGCGAGCGCGCGACGGATGAATTCGGGGGACAGGCCATGCTGCATCCGGACCTGGAGTCTGGGCTTGCGCCGCCAGGGCCGTCCCTTGGACGCGCCGGATTTCAAGGTCACGGTCTCGCGGTCCCTTGCGTCGGGCCCGCCCGGGTCGGGAAAACGGGCGACGTCCTCGCCCGGAACCAACAGCGTGACCGAGCGCGCCAAATCGGCCGCGTTCACCCCGCGCCGGGCCGCGAGTTCGGCCACCGCGTCGCGAAATCCGCTGGAGCACGGGACGGTGTAGGAGCGTTTGTTGGCGGTCTCGGACATGGTTTTTTCCCAATGTTCTCGGCGTGTTAACCTTGTTTCATAAGGGATTTCGGGGCAAGATTTCAACTACGTTTGCAGATGTAACCGGAACGGATGGGCCGAATTAACCATAACCATATGGAATCCCACCATTTTTAAGCTCAATCCGCAACTGCCATCGTAGATCCCAGGCGCGTTCCGGTCCACGCGCGCCGGCGATTCGATTGCAGCAAACAACACGTGATTGAAAAGAAAAAGAATTTTCCAGATGCCTGTCGACGGCCGCCCTGGTCGGCATGGCGCGTTTCCCCCTCCGCGATCCGCATTTCTGCAAGATAGGGAGAACAGTAAAGGTAATTTGTTAAGAAAGTGATATGAATTCTCTGTTTTCGTTGATTCTTTTGCGGAGCTCGCGGGAATTTTGGTTAATGCTTCGTTGCGCCCCGCAAACGAAGCGCCGCGTCCGAAAGCGCGACGCGGGCGAACTTCCAAACCCAGGACGGACGGGTGTAATAGGTCCGATACGCTTCCGAGAGCAATTTCCGAACCCGGGCGGCGGACAGGTTGTCATGCCGGAAGACCAGGTCGTACTGGGTGAAGTCCTCGCTGGTCCGGGCCTCGATGCGGCCGTCGAAGTCCGCGTAGGCGGGCGTGCCGGGGTAGGGGGTGAACACGCTGATCTGGGCGAACAGCGTGTTCAGTCCGCAGGCGTAGCGAACCGTGGCGCGGCAGGTTTCCTCGGTGTCTGCGGGCATGGCGAGGATGTAATGCGTGGTGATCTTGACGCCCAGGGCCTCCAGCTCGGCGATTCGTTTCCGCTCTTCCTCCTGCTTCATGGTGAAGCGTCGGGCGGATTTCAGAACCTCGGGATCGACCGATTCGACCCCCACCTTGACCATGTCCATTCCCGCCGCCGCGAGCTTTTTCGCCAGGTCCGGGACCATGTTTTGCAGGTGGGTTTCGACGGTGAAACGGAATGTGCGCCCGCTGGCCTCGATGGCGTCGCAAAGCGCCATGGTGTGGGCCTTGTCGATGGCGAAAAGCGGATCGCGGAAAATGAAATAAGACACGCCAAGCGTGTCCTGCCAGTGGGACATGTCGGCGACGACGCGCTCGGGCGAGACGGTCCGGACCTTGCGGCCCTGCTGCAGGGGGTAGACGCAGTACTGAAAGCACGAGTACGGGCACCCCCGGGTCGCGGCCAAGGGCAGCACCACTTGTTTCGGACCCAGAAGACCGAATTTCGGGGGGTTCACGGCGAACACCATCTCCCACGCCGGTCGGGGAAGCTCGTCGAGCGGCACCGGCTCAACGGCCGGAACAACGCCTTGAAATCCCTTTATCGTTTCGGCATCGATAGGGTTTTTGAGAAAGGTCATCTCCGGCTCGCCCGCGATTACGAAGGCGCCGGCGTCCAGATAGGGCCCGGGCAGCGTGGTTGCGAACGGCCCCATGACCCCGATGGGCGTTCCCGACGCCGCGACGGCTCTCGCGGCGTCCAGTTCGGTTTCGTGACAGACGGTGGACGAGGTCATCAGCGCCAAATCCCACCCCTCGTCCCGCCACACGCGGGAGTAGAGCACGTCATGACCCTGGTCCCTCAGCACGCCCGCGGCGTGGACGGCGTAGAGGGGGGGCCAGTCGACCTCGCGGTTGAACAGCCAGGTGATGGCGCGGCTGACCAATCCGTCTCCGAAACGATTCGCGGTGCCGAAGCCGCCGATGGTGTCCTTGGAAATCCGCCAGGGCCGGTCGGGATAGGGGTCGAGGATCAGGATTTTCATGGGACGACGGGGATCACGCGACTTTCTGCGTCTTGCGCGCGATTTGGGGCTCGATCCAGCCCGGCGGCTTGGCGTCGTAGTCATGCGTCGGCCAGCGCTCGCGGGCGTAGTACATGGACTGCAGCGCCGAGCGCGCCGCCGGGGCCAGGAAGAACTTCACCGCGTAATAGACGTCCCAGAAGAACTCCCCGGTCTTGAAGCCCCTGACCAGCCGGCGCCAGGCGAAGCCGGGGTTGAACAGGATGGCGCGCTTGTAGGCGATCTCCATGTACTCGGCGATGGTCTCGTAGCTCAGGTTCTCGTGCGCGAACAGGGCCTCGTCGGTATAGGCGAAGTACTTGTCCCAGTCGTAGGTCCGGATCAGCCCCTTGCCCGCGTAATCGTTGAACATGGTCGTGCCGGGAAAGGCGATGGTCACCCCGAATTTCATCATGTCGAGCGGCAGGACGCGGCCGTACTCGATGGTGTCGCGCATGGTCTCCTCGGTGTCGTGGGAGATGCCGAGCAACAGGGTGCCCGCGGTGTCGAGCCCGGCCTTCCGCGCCATCTTCACCGCCTTTTCGCCCTGCTCGATGGTGGCCTTGCCGCCCTTGCCGAAGGACTGGAGGATGGCGTCGTTGCCGCTCTCGAACCCGAAGGACACGCGGTAGCACTTGGCCGCCTTCAGCGCCCTGAACAAATCGTCGTCGGCGCTTTCGACCCGGATGCCGTTGGTGCAGGTCCAGATGATGTCCCGGTCCGCCTTCTGGATTTCGGCGCAGACGTCCACGGCCCATTTCTGATCGGACGTGAAGATGTCGTCGGCGAGCCAGAACTCCTTGAAGCCGAGCGTATGGAGCTGCTTGACCTCCTCGGCGCAGCGTTCGGGGGATTTTTTGCGGTATCCCATGCCGAGCACGCTTTTGGAGGCGCAGAAATCGCACTTGAACACGCAGCCCCTGGAAAACTCCGCGATGCCGACGGGAAGCCTGCGGGCCAAGAGGCGGGACGTGTGGCGATAGTCGTTCGCGTCATACAGGTCCCACGCGGGCATGGGCAGGTCGTCCAGGTTCTCGACCAGGGGGCGGACGCCGGTGTTCACGAATTCGTCCCCGTCGCGATAAACCAGCCCGGCCACCCCTTCGGGCCCGCCCGCGTCGAGATAGTCGGCGAAGGCGTGGTCGGCCTCGCCCACGAACACGGCGTCGAGCAGGGATTCGTCGAGCGATTCGGTGGGCAGCGCGGACGGATGCGGCCCGCCGCCGACCACGGCGATGTCGGTCGAGACGTCCTTCACCAGCACCGAAATGTCGCGAAGCTGGTTCATCAGCGGCGTGGTCGCGGTGACGCCGACCACGTCGGGCGCCGACGCCCTGACCCGGTCGCGGATCATCGCCCAGTCGTATGAGCGCCATGAAAGATCAAGAATTTCAACGGAATGCCCGCGCTGCTTGGCCACGGCCGCGATGGTGGCGAGACCGAGCGTCGGAAAGATCGGATTGGTCACCCCGCCCTTGGTGCCCCCGTAGGTGGGCTCGTAGGACGGATTGATCAGAAGTACCTTGGCCATGGCGTCCAGACGGATGAGGGGCGGCGACCGCCACATCATATGGCGCGCCCGCCCGGTGATTTCGAATCCTTCTTAACACGCGGGGCGGGGGAGGCAACAGAAAAGGGGCCGACACCGGACGGCCCCTTTTCGGACGCTTTATGCGCCGCTTATTTCTTTTCGGACTTCGGCTGCATGGCGTGCACCGGAGGCGGGCCGCCCTTCCACCAGGCCTCCACCGCCTTGCGGTAGCGTTCCTGCGACTCCTTGTGGGACTTGCGCTCCTTCTCCAGCCACGCCTTGGCCTCGGCCCGGCGCTTTTCGATGGCTTCCTTGATCGCCTTGGGATCGGAGGCGCCCAGCGGGTCGCGGTCGTGGTGGAACCACGGGCCGCCGTAGTACTGGCCGATGGTCTTCTGCTCCAGGCCGAACAGCTTCTCCATGGCGTCCTGGCGGGCCTTCATGGCGGCGCGCTGCGCTTCCATCTGAGCCTTATGGTCTTCCTTGGAGCCCTTGGTCATGCGTTTTTGGAAGGCTTCGCGTGTCGCCTTGTGCGACGCGGCCTCGGCCTCCATCAACTCCTTGTAGACCTTCTGGCGCTCGTCCCACAGCGCCTTGTTCTTCTCGGCGAAGGCCTTGGCCTGCTCGGCGAGATAGGCGCGCATCTTCTTGTCGTGGGCGACCCAGCGCTCGTGCGCCTGCTTTTGCGCCTCGCGCCATTGGGCGACCCACGCGGGCTCCTGCATTTGCGTCTTGTGCCCGTCGGCGAGGACGGGACCCGAGGCGGCGGCGAGCGCGAAACCACACGCCGCGGCCAGCAAAATTTTCTTCATGGTCATCGGCCAAACCCCCTGATTGATGATCTGAAACGGCCGTCTATCCGGTCACGGCCACGAACTGTATATTAGAAAACTCGAATATGCAAGCGCGGTCTCGGTTTCCCGCGCCCGAATTCCGTGCCATAGTGGACTCGGTTTTCACCGGGAGGCAAGCCCCCATGGGCAAGGACGCGCGAATCGTATCCCAATCGGCCGCGGTTCCATACAAAATCACCAAGAAGGGTCCACGCATTCTTCTGGTCACGTCCCGGCGGACCAAGCGCTGGGTCTTGCCCAAGGGCATGATCGACAAAGGCCGCAGCGCCACGGGCTCCGCCGTGGTCGAGGCGTTCGAGGAGGCGGGCGTCGAGGGCAAGATCTCGCAAAAACGGCTGGGCTGGTACGATTACCACAAGCCGGAAATGAAAAAGAAAGCGATCTGCCGGGTTCTGGTGTTCCCGTTCCGGGTCAAGACCATCCACGCCACCTGGCCGGAAATGTCCCAGCGCCGCCGCAAATGGATGACGCCCAAGCAAGCGGCGCAAAAGGTCGAGGAGCCCAAGCTGAAGCGCATCCTCCGCAAGCTCGGCCGCGAGCTGGAGAAGAAGGCGGAGAAGGCGAACAAGAAGAAATAGGGCCCGGCTATTCGCTCCGAACCTCGGCGATGAACTTGTCCACCTCGGCGCGCAGAAGCTCGGCCTGGACCGAAAGCCCGTTCGCGGACTGCAATACCTGGTGCGAGGCGCTACCGGTTTCCCGGGACGCCCGGGTGACGCCGGCGATGTTCTCCGACACCTCGGTGGTTCCGCCCGCCGCCCGTTCGGCGTTGCGTGCGATTTCGTGGGTGGCCGCGCCCTGCTGCTCCACCGCCGCGGCGACGCTCGCTGTGATCTCGTTGATGCGGCCGATGACGTCGCCGATGTGCCCGATCGCCCGGACCGAATCCCGGGTCGCGTTCTGGATGCCGGAGATCTGGTCGCCGATCTCCTCGGTCGCCTTGGCGGTCTGGTTGGCCAGGTTCTTGACCTCTGACGCCACCACGGCGAAGCCCTTGCCCGCCTCTCCGGCGCGGGCGGCCTCGATGGTGGCGTTGAGCGCGAGCAGGTTGGTCTGATCGGCGACCTCCTGAATCATCGCGACCACCTCGCCGATCTTGTCGGCGGCGTTGGCCAGCCCCTGGACCTGGTCGTTGGTCCGATCGACCTCGTGGACCGCGTTGTTGGCGATTTCGGCGGACTGATGCATCTGACGGCTGATCTCGCCGATGGAGCTCGACAGCTCCTCGGCCGAGGACGCGACGGTCTGCACGTTCGTGGACGCGGTCTCGGCGGCGGATGCGACGGTCTGGGCCTGGCTGTTGGTCTCCTCGGAAATCGCCGACATGGATTCGGCGGTGGACTGCATCTCGGTCGAAGCCGAGGCGACGTTCTCCACGATGCCGCCGACGCTGGCGTCGAAGGCGTCGGCCATGGCGTTCAGGGCGGCGCGTTTCTCCTCCTGGGCGCGCTGCTCGGCCTCGGCGTGTTCGCGCTCCATCTCGCGCACCCGGATGGCGTTGTCCTTGAACACCTGCACGGCGGCGGCCATGTCGCCGATCTCGTCGTTGCGGTCCCGGGCGGGCACGTCGGTTGCGAGATCGCCGTCGGCCAGGCTCCCCATCGAGGCGGTCATGTCGTTCAGCGGTGTGGTGATGCTTCGCGAAAGAACGAAAGCGGCGCCGCCGACGAAAGCGAACAGGACCGCGACGATGGCGATGATGGCGCTCAGCCGGTTCTGCGCCGTGGCGCGCATTTCGGCCACGTTGGCGGCCGCGTTTTCCCGGGCGGCCATGAACGCCGCCTCGATCAGCTCGTCCACGCGGGCCCGGGCCTTGGCGACGGGTCCCCGCAGGGCGTTGATCGCGTCCTCCTGGGCGAACACGGAGGCGAAGTCGAAGACTTTCCCGCCCGCCTTGGCGTAGTCCTTCAGCGCCGCCGAGACGGCCTCCATCTGGGCCCGGCTCTTCGCGTCGTTCACGTCTTTGAGGCGTCCGTCGATCTTGCCGGTCATTTCGGCCGCGAGCCCGTCGAAGCGCTCGCGCATCTGCATCAGGCGGTCCAGGTCCAGCTCCGCCGGGGCGCTGCCGACCACGGCGGTCTGCGCCTGAAAGGCGATGGCGATGTCGGATGACGCCGACATGTCGACGAAGCTGCGGGCGTAAAGGTCGTTGCCCAGGCCTTCGAGGCTGCGGAACCCGGTGGCGGCGACCACTCCGACGATCACCAGCGCGGCCAGCGCCAGGGCGTTGATGGCGAACAGCTTGAAGGAAATATTGAACCGCATGCTTCGCTCCCCCCCCCGGGATTCGCGGAAGCCCTTACGCCTCGCCGGTCACTTGGCGTGGGCGGCGACGGCGTCGATCAGCTTGCGCATCTCCGGCGTCGGGTCGCCCTTGGTCACCAGGGCCAGCGGCTGCTGGATCACGACGCCCGGGACCTTGGCGTGCTTGCCTTTGACGAAGCTGGATTCGTTGGCGTAGCCGATGGCGTTCGGGGCTTGGCCGACGATCTTGGTCACGTGCGCCAGAACCTTGGTCACCCGCGCCTTGGGCGAGAACGCCTCGCCTTGCATGAAGGCGTGATCGACCATGGACCGGGTGCCCTTGCCCACGTTCTCCACCACCACCAGGATCGGGGTGTCCGCGCCGCCGACGTCCTTCCAGTTGGCGATCTTGCCGGTCAGGATGCCGCGAACTTGGTCTTCCGTGAGGGCTTTCGCCGGGTTCCTCGGATTGACCACGAAGAAGATTTCCGACGATCCGATCTCGTGGGCGACCATGCCGGTGATGTCCAGGCTGCCGGGGGCCTTGGCGTTGGTCAGCTTGGCCTCGAGGTCCAGGGGCGCGGAGATCATGGCCATGGCGGCCTTGCCCGCCGCCAGGTCCTTGAGCCCGGAGCCCGACCCGTTCATGACCACGTTGAGCTTGAGCCCGGCCTGCTTCTCGATCGCCGCCTGGTTCGGGGCGACGATCTTTTTCGCCACCGTGGCCGAGCCGTGGAGTTCGAAATTCCCGGCCGATGCGGGCGCCGCGCCCAGCCCGGCGATGGCCGCGACGGTGAATAGGGTCTTGAAAAGCCTGGAAATCATGGGGCGCCTCCCTCGGAACCATCTGGAACGCTTCAAGGGGTCGGGCGTCGGAACGGATGAATTGTCCGTCTCGAAATCGTCGTCCCGGCGTCTTCAACTCAAAGCGCCGGTCGACGAACCCTCCTCCCCCGCAAGGATGCTAGACGACGCCAAGCTCGGGTTCAACGAAGGAATGGGATTTGGTAATTCTCGGTCTGTTATTTGCGCGCCGGTTGGATGCGGCCTCAGTCCGCCGCCACGACCCGATTCCGGCCGCTGCCCTTCGCTTGGTAAAGGGCCTCGTCCGCGCGGTGGGTCAGGGAGGCTTCGCTCTCGTCCGGCTTGGCCTCGGCGACGCCGAAGCTGGCCGTTATGCGGCCGACGGCGGGGAAGTCGAAGGTTTCGATGGCGGAGCGCAGCTTCTCCGCCATGGCCATGGCGCCCGATAATTCTGTTTCGGGGCAAAGCAACAGGAATTCCTCGCCGCCCCACCGTCCGGCGACGTCGATGGCGCGGACGTTGTCCTTGGTCAGTTGCGCGACGGACACCAGAACCTCGTCGCCGACCTGATGGCCAAAGGAATCGTTGACCTGCTTGAAGTGATCGACGTCGAACAGGACCACGGACAGGGGATGGCCATAGCGCTTGGCGCGTTCGAGTTCGCTATCGAACGCCTCCTCGAGCTTCAGCCGGTTGAACAGGCCGGTCAGCCTGTCGGTCACCGAAAGGGCCTCGACGCGTTTCTTGTCGGTGATGTCGTGGCGGATGCAGGTGTAGCCGACGATTGACCCGTCGGGGCCGAGGTCCGGTTCGATGTTGATGTCGACCCAGTAATCGCTTCCGTCCTTGGCTCTGTTCAGGATTTGGCCGCTCCAGCTCTCGCCCGCCAGGATCGTCCGCCACAAATCCTCGTAAAGCGCGTTCGGCATGTCCGGATGGCGGAGGATCCCGTGGGTGCGCCCGATCAGTTCGTCCCTGTCGTATTTCGATATCCGGCAAAAGGCTTCGGACACGGACGTGATGACGCCCTTGGAGTCGGTGGACGACGTGATGACGTGCTTGTCCACGATGTCGAAGAAGCGCCGGAGGTCGTCGTGGGCCTCCTTCAACTCGCGCGATTGGTGGTGGACCAATTCCTTTTCCGTGTGCAGCGCCTCGGCCAAGCCCACCATGTCGACCGCCTGCTTCTCATAGCTCTCCCGCGCCGACTCCAGTTCGCCGACGTAGCGGCGCATCGCTTCCTCGCTTTGGCGAAGACGGTCCTTGCCCCGTTTCAGATAAATCAACAAGACGGCCGTGATCCAGATGGCGAATAGGGCCAGGGCGCGGTTGGCCAGGACCACCCACGGCACGCCCCCTTCCGGAGAAAGGAAATAACCGGCCACGGTCAGCGCCGAGCCCAGACCGGCCAGGACGACGATGTGCCGGGCGGACGGAAACCAGGCCCCGAGTAAAACCAGCGCCACATACGGCACCCCGCCCGCGACGCCAAGCGGCAAGGACAGATCGAACGCAAGGATCAAGGCGGACGCAGCGACGGCCAGCGCGACGATTCCCCCCCGGATGCCGAATATCATGCCGTTGTCCGTTTTGTTCGATTCCGAAAGCGATTCTAAAACAATAACGATTGGAAATATATGGGGATGAGGGGGAGCGAATTGTCGGCTTAGGTTTATCTCTCAGGCGCGCGGCCGCAGGCGACGAGACGGGATTGGGGCCTTACGCCACGTTAGGCCAAGCGGACATAGAGGTCGTCCCAGTCGGGATTCGCGTCCAGGATCAACCGCGCCTTCCAAGCCCGGGGCCAATGCTTGATGTTCATTTCGCGTTGGATCGCGAATCGGATGTCGTCGTGCGATTCGAAATAAACCAACCGATTCAAGGCGTGGCGTTTCGTGAACCCTTCGGCCACGCCTTTCCTGTGCTCCCAGACCCGACGGACAAGGTCGCCGGTTACCGGTCATGAACCCGGTCGATCCAATGCCCGGACATATCGGAAAGAACGGTGAGGTTGTCGTCGCTCGCAAGGAACTCCGTCTCGAAACGCCCCATCTGGCTGGTCGAGGCGGCATGCTTGGCGACGGCCTGACCTCCGACGATCCATCGCATGGCTGGACCGCGCCCCAAGCGGTCGGCGTCGTTCACGTCCTCATAGCCGCCAAGCCGCCCGAACGAGGACTGGCGAAACAGGCCGGTCATGCCTTGCTGCCCGTTCTTGCCCGTTTGTGGGTCCACAAGTTGCTCTTCCGCGATTTCGGTCAGGCCGAGAACGTCATCGAATTTCCGAAAGGCGAGGAGCCCGGCATCCGAGGTGTGATTTTGGAACCATGGAATTCCAGCTTCAGTCGGCGGTCGAAATCGAGCCGCAAGGCCCCCGCTTCGCTTTCACCCATCGGGTGAGCCATGTCGTCGCTCCGAATCACACAATAACATCATGATTCTTATATAAGATTCGCAATCTTACGTTGTCAAATTACGGGGGAGTCTGGGAAATAGGGGCTATTTCATCGTCAAGGACGGATACATGCTGGCGGGCGGGGGTGTTATCGCTTGAATTCAAACGTTTGGCGCTGATGGGATTCCGTATTATTGTTATTTTCCTTTAGTGACTTGGGGCGCGCGTTTCGGGGATGGAAAACGGCGGCGAAGACAGCGAGCTGTATCAGGCGCAGACGGAAATCCGCGACCTGAAAAACACGGTCCAGGCGCTGCGCGACGAGCTGGAGAACCAGCGTTTCGAGCGCGAGGCGGACGTCCAGGCCGCCGTGGCCGACGCCAACGACGAGGCCGTCCAGTTGCGCGACACCGCCCAGGCGCTGCGCGACGAGATCGAGAACCAGCGTTTCGAGGCCGAGGAGCGGGTCCAGTCCGCCGTCGCCGAATCCAACGACGAAATCGTCCAGGTCCGCGCCACCGCCCAGGCCCTTCGCGACGAGTTGGAGAACCAGCGCTTCGAGGCCGAGGAGCGGGTCCAGGCCGCCATCGCCGAGTCCAACGACGAGATCGTCCAGTTGCGCGACACCGCCCAGGCGTTGCGCGACGAGCTGGAGAACCTGCGCTTCGAGATGGAGGAGGCGGTCCAGGCCGCCGTGGCCAACGCCGCCGACGAGATCGGCCAGCTGCGGGCGACCGCCCAAGCGTTGCGCGACCAGTTGGAGGACCTGCGCTTCGAGAAGGACGAGGCGGTGCAGGCAGCCGTCGCCCAAGGCGCCGACGAGATCAACCAACTGCGCGCGACCTCCCAGGCATTGCGTGACCAGCTCGAGGATTTGCGCTACGAAAAGGAGGAGGCGGTCCAAGCCGCCATCGCCCAAGGCGCCGACGAGATCGCCCAGTTGAAGGCGACGGCGCAGAAACTGAGGGACGAACTGGAAAACCGGTCCGCGGACCACCAGGAAAAAGTCCAGTTCATCGAACGCACGCACCGAGACGAAACCGCCCACCTGAAGGACATGATCTCGGTGATGAGGGACGAATTGGAGGCCAGCCATGGCGACCACTAGCCGCCCGCGGAAACCCGTCAGGGCCAAAAAGGGCCCCAACGCCGCCGACGAGGCCAAACGCCTGCGCCTGGCCGAAACCCTGGTCAACGTGTCGCGCACCGTCGCGGCCATGGAGACCCTGGACGAGGTGCTGTCCACCCTGGTCGAGATCGCGACCCAGGAAACGGGCGCCGACCGGGGCAGCCTGTTCATGAACGATCCGGTGACCGGAGAGCTTTATTCCCGCGTGGCCCAGGGCGAGCTGTTCCGGGAAATCCGCCTGTTGAACACCACCGGCATCGCGGGCCACGTGTTCCAGACCGGCGAAGGCCTCATCATCGACGACGCCTACGCCGACGGCCGCTTCAATCGGAAAATCGACGAACAGACCGGATACCATACCGAAACCATCCTCTGCGCCCCGGTCAAGACCGTGCGGGGCGAGGTCATCGGCGCCGCCCAGGTGCTGAACAAAAAAGCGGGAAAATTCACCAACGAGGACCTGTCCCTTCTGGAGGCCATGACCACCCAGGCCTCGGTGGCGCTGATGAACACCCAGTTCGTCGAGCGCATGAAGAAAAAGCGCGCCGAGGAGATGGAGTTCCTCGACCTGGTCTCGGACGTGACCTCGGAACTGGAATTGGGCACCCTGCTGCAGCGGGTGATGGCCGAGGCGACCCGCATGCTGAAGGCCGACCGCTCCACCCTTTTCGTCAACGACGAGAAGACCAACGAGCTGTTTTCCCGCATCGCCCAGGGCGATTCCATGGGCGAGATCCGTTTCCCCAACCATCTCGGCATCGCGGGCGCGGTGTTCGTGTCGGGCAAGACGGTGAACATCCCCCACGCCTACGCCGACCTGCGTTTCAATCCGGCCTTCGACAAGAAGACCGGCTACTTCACCCGCTCGATCCTGTGCGTGCCGGTGACCAACAAGGACGGCAAGGTCATCGGCGTGACCCAGGTGCTGAACAAGCGCGGCGGCCCGTTCACCGAGGAAGACGAACAGCGGCTCAAGGCCTTCACCGCCCAGGTCGCCATCGCGCTGGAAAACGCCAAGCTGTTCGACGACGTCCAGAACATGAAGAACTACAACGAGTCCATGCTGGAAAGCATGTCGAACGGCGTCATTACCTTGGACGAGGACGGCAAGATCGTCACCTGCAACGTCGCCGGCGCCAAGATCATGCGCACCTACCAGGAAATCGTTATCGGCCAGACCGCCGAGGAATTCTTCACCGGTCCCAACCAGATCATCATGGACATGGTGTTCAAGGTCGATGAGACCCAGGAATCCCAAACCGCCATGGACGTGGACCTGCAGTTCTCCTACGAGGACGACGAGGAGGCGGAGAAGGAGACCGTGTCGGTCAACCTGTCGGTCTTGCCGCTGATCGGCGACGAGAACAAGAAGCTCGGCTCCCTGATCATGATGGAGGACATCTCGGGCGAAAAACGCGTCAAGTCCACCATGGCCCGCTACATGGACCCGGATATCGCGGACCAGCTCATGGGCTCGGGCGAGGACATCATGGGCGGGAAGGACACCACCGCCACCGTGCTGTTCTCGGACGTGCGCAGCTTCACCACCATCACCGAAGAACTCGGCGCCCAGGGCACGGTCGCGCTTTTGAACGAGTACTTCACCATCATGGTGGACTGCATCCAGGCCGAAGGCGGCATGCTGGACAAGTTCATCG
The DNA here is from genome assembly GCA_964344345.1 of uncultured Hyphomicrobiales bacterium. Taxonomy (GTDB): domain Bacteria; phylum Pseudomonadota; class Alphaproteobacteria; order Rhodospirillales; family CAYFNC01; genus CAYFNC01. The sequence continues at coordinate 43,757 of CAYFNC010000025.1, forward strand.
GCGACGCCATCATGGCGGCCTTCGGCCTGCCGGTCGCCCACGACGACGACGAGGACCGGGGCGTGCGCGCGGGCATCAACATGATCGCGTCCCTGTTCGAATGGAACAAGTCCCGGATCAAGGACGGCAAGATGGCCGTGGACATGGGGCTCGGGCTCAACACCGACACCATCGTGGCGGGCAACATCGGCTCGCCCAAGCGCATGGACTACACCATGATCGGCGACGGCGTGAACCTGGCCGCGCGGCTCGAAAGCGCCTGCAAGCAGTACGCGGCCCGCATCCTGATCAGCGAGTACACTTACGGCAAGCTCAAGGGCGTGTACCGCGCGCGCGAGGTGGACCACGTGATCGTCAAGGGCAAGACCCAGCCCGTCGGCGTCTACGAGATCCTCGACTACCACAGCGAGGAGACCTTCCCCAACGTCATGGACGTGGTGAACCATTTCCGCGACGGCATCACCAAGTACCGGGCGGGCGACTGGGACAAGGCCATCGCCGCCTTCAACGAGGCGCTCAAGGCCAACCCCAACGACAAGCTGTCGAACACCTATATCGAGCGCTGCGAAACCCTCAAGGCCGCCCCGCCCGACGATTGGGACGGGGTGTGGGTGATGAAGTCGAAATAGCCCCAGCAACGTTTTCCGCAAATTGCCGTTTTACGATGAGCCCGTTCCGCAAGGCGCATTCGTCGTCGCTTGACCGAATCCATAAACCCCAATAAATTGAATTTTCAATTAAATACATTCGATAAGATATGGGGAGGAAATGGCATGCTCGCGGGAAGATTCAATTGCATACGGTTATATGTTGGTTTGGTCGTGTCGGCGGTCCTTCTGCAAGGCTGCGACTTGCAGGGCTTCAGTCTTCTGAACGGAACGGAAGGCTTCTTCGGCGAGGCGGACAAGCGCGTCTTCGTGTCGAAAACGAATGGCGACAAGAAAATCTTCTGCGCCGAGCCCAGCCCGGACGTGCATGTTTCCCGGGACAAGGATACCGACGGCAGCCTCAATGTCGCGACTCATCGGGTCAACGTCGGCGCGTCTTTCAGCCACTCCCTCGCCGAAACCGCCTTGGAGCTCGGCGTGCGCTCCATGACCGTCCAGGTTCTTCGGGACGGCATGTACCGCGCTTGCGAGGCTTTGGCCAACGGCGTGATCGATGAATTCGCCTACGGCATGATCCTCGCCAAATACGAAAACACGCTGCTTCAGCTCGTGGCGATCGAGGCGTTGAAGGATCAGTATATGACCCCGACAGATGCGGGTCATAAAAAGGCTCTTAGCGATGAACAAAAGGCGATAATCGATCTGGCGAGTGCGAAAGCGACCGAACAGGAAAAACATAATAACGTTTCTTTGCTGAAGAAGGAGCATGAAACAAAAGAGAAAGAGAAACGCAGTGCTAAGGAGCATATGACAAAAATCAACAACGAACTCGCACTCGTTATGGGGAAGATACCAGGCGCTAAAGGTGATGAAAAAGATCGCCTTGAGGGACAGAAAAACAAATTGGAGCAGCTCTATGCTCAGGCGAAGGCCGAGAGCGACAAATTGGACCAGCCTCTGAAAGACGCATTAGCCGCATTGGTGGCTGGGAAACAAGCGTATCATTTGGCGCAGGCCGAGACAAAAACCAAAGCGGCGGCGTTGGCGGGGGCTAAAGTCGAGGCGGACGGAGTGCGTAGAGCCCTTCGCAAGGATTCTTCCGCTGCCGTTATCCAGATACTCTCCGACGAAAGGATCACGGGAACGGGCAACACCATGGCGGTCGGATGCATGAACTGGCTGGCCAAGAACGAAAAGGCCGAAAAGCCCAAGGGCGCGGAGTCTCCGATGGTTCGGTTCTGCACCCAGATTTTGAATAAGGCGTCATAGAATTCTTCCCAGGCGGCGGCGTTTCGGCGCCGCCGTTCAATCTCCTCTTGACTGCCGGGGCGATTGGCGGACCATCATGGCCTTCTGCGGGAAATCGGTTCAACGGTTTGCGAGGCGGCCATGGCGGAAACGGAAAAGCAGCTTCTTCATCTGGTCTTCGGCGGCGAGGTCAAGGACCCCCAGGGGACCGAGTTCGTGGATCTCGGAGCCATCGACGTCGTCGGGGTCTACCCGAACTACGCCGAGGCGCTCAAGGCCTGGCGCGGCGCCTCCATGGCGCGGGTTGACGAGGCCAACGTCAAGTACGTGGTCGCCCACCTGCACCGGCTTTTGGAGCCGGAAGAGTAATCGGGTTATGCGGCCAAGAATGGGCCGCTCCGAATAATCTTTGATAATCAAAAAGTTTCGTCTTGCCCGCGCTTGACGCGGGCATCCACGGGTCGCGCGCTTGGCGTCCATGGCGTGGATACGCGGGTCAAGCCCGCGCATGACGAAAACTGTCTCCGACCCAATCGCGGGAAAGGCCGGAAATCCCTACCAGTTCTCGCCCAACAGCTCGAAATGGGCCTGGGGGTGGACGCAGGCGGGGCAGGTCTCGGGCGCTTCGCCGCCTTCGTGCAGGTAGCCGCAGTTGCGGCAGCGCCAGACGGTTTTTTCGGCCCGCTTGAACACCCGGCCCGCCGCGATGTTGTCGGCCAGGTCCTTGAAACGCTTGCCGTGCTGCTTCTCGGCCACCGAGATCGCCTCGAACGCCTTGGCGACGGCGTCGAACCCTTCCTCGCGCGCGGTCTTGGCGAAGGCGGGGTACATTTCGGTCCATTCGTGCTCCTCGCCCGCCGCGGCCATGCGCAGGTTCTCCTCGGTGGAGCCGTTGCCGCCCGCCGGAAAGGCCTCGGTGATTTCGACCTCGCCGCCTTCCAGGAACTTGTAGAAGCGGCTGGCGTGGGCCTTTTCCTGGTCCGCCGTCTCCTCGAAGACGCGCGCGATCTGGACGAAGCCCTCCTTGCGCGCCTTGCCCGCCCAGAACGTGTAGCGGTTGCGCGCCTGGGACTCGCCGGCGAAGGCCGTCATCAGGTTCTTTTCGGTTCGCGTGCCTTTTATCGACATTGAAACACCCTCCGGAAATTAATTTGTTTAAATAATAACATGTTTTAATATATTTTAGAAGAATTATAATTAATTGCGCGGCCAAGGGCCTCAGCGCACCGGCCCCTCGCCAGCCGCCTCGGCCACGAGCGCGTTCGCGGCCGCCGCGTCCTCCTTCGGCGCCAGCAGCATGCCCGCGATGGCCGGGACCAGGTCCGAGACCACCACCTTCTCTCCCGCCGCCAGGCCGCCCGCGAGAACGACGAAGTTGGTCTGGGCCATGCGGACCTTGACCGGGCGGATCTCCAGGCGGCTTTCGCCGTCGACCACGTAGATCCTGTCGCCCTGGCGCAGCGCCGAGCGGGGGACGGCGACCTGGCCCGCCCACGGACGGCCCTTCAGCTCCACCTCCACGAACATGTTCTTGGCGAGCGGCGGGCGCACGCCCGGCCGGGCCTGGCGATAGGGGTCGTCCACGGCCACGATCACGCCGACGGTGCGGGTCTGGGGGTCGATGGTGTCGCTGATGCGCGCGACCCGGGCGGGCCACTCCACCGTAATCGATCCGGCGCGCAGCCTGACCACCGGCGTCAGTCCCAGCACGTCGTGCAGGCGGCCCATGATCGCGGCGGGTTCGACCGGGCCGCCGCCCGACGGCGAAATCAGGGACATCATCTTGTCGATGGGAAGCTGGGCCGAGACCTCTGACACGTCGATGCCGTCCACAGAAGCCAGGGCCTGGCCCGGGTTGGCGTACTGGTCCTGCTCCACGTTGACCTCCGAGACCCGGCAGTCGAAGGGCGCGGCGATCACCGTGCGCTCCAGGTTCAGCTTGGCCTCCTCCAGCTTGGCGCGGTTGAGGGCGAGCTCCGCCTCCAGGGCCTCGCGCTCGGCCGGGATCAGGTTGAGCGCGTTGCGCTGGGACTGGACGCTCTGGCGCCCGCCGAGAACGGCCCGGCGCTTCTCGTCCAGGGCCGCCTGGGACACGTTGCCCTTCTTCAGCAGCTTCTCCTTGCGCTTCAGGTCGGTCTGGTCCAGCTCCAGGCTGCGCTGCTCGATGGCGAGCGAGGCGCGGGTGTTCTTCTCCTTGACCTCGATCTCCGCCAGCTTGGCCTCGACGGTGCGGATGTTGGCCTCGGTCTGGGCGACGGCGAGGCGATAATCGGACGGGTCGATGCGCAGGATCGCCGCGCCCTTGGGCAGGATGGCGCCCTTTTTCAGCTGGGGATGGACCGCTATCACCTTGCCGCCCACCTGGGCGACCGCGTCCCAGACGCTGCCGGGCTGCACGTTGCCGTATCCCAGCGCCCGGGGAATCACCGAAAGCGTCGGCGCCGCGATCACCCGGACCGGGGACGCGGCCTCGCTCGGCGGCTCGCGCTCGGGCGCGGTCTGGCTTTTGATGGCCAGGATCACGAAAAGGACGCCCATCATGACCGGCGGGACGAACCACAGCCTGCGGCGCGTGGGGGCGTGGGAGATGTCGTCCATGCCCCGCCCTATTTCTTGAGCAGCTTGTCGCGCGCCATGCGGAAGCCCTTGACCAGCTCGCGCCCCGCCGGGCCGCCGGCGCCGACCAGGTTTTGGTCCCGGGCCACGCACATGGCGTCCACGTGCAGCTTGACGAAGGGCATGGGCGCGGATTCCAGCATCTGGGGATGGTCGAGGAAGTCGCAGAGCAGGTTGGCGATGGACGAAATGACCTGGTAGTCGTGCATGGCCGCCTCGCCCCGGATCCGGTGGGCGATGGCGAAGATGGCCCGGTTGGAGCCCTCGTCCAGCACGTCGCCGTCCCAATCCTCGTGATCGTTCATGATGGCGCGCAGGTCCTCCAGCTCGCCGATCAGGATGTCCTTGTACTCGCCCGCGAGGTCGTCCAGGAGCGTCTGGGCCCTAAGCGCCATCGCGGGCTCCAGACGCTGAGGCATGCGGCCCACTTTCGTCTTGATCTTGTTGGGCGGTTCGTACATTTCGTACTCGCCGGGCCTGATGGGCTTTTTCATCACCGCCGCTCCCCGCCGCCTTCCCGGTTGGGATACATCAGGGAATCGACGTCCTCCTGGGACAGGCCGAGCGCGTTCAGGTCGTCCTCCAGGCCGTCGACGACGGTTTGGCGGCGCTCCTCGCCGGTGTAGGCCTCGGGCTTCTTGCGCCGCCGGTCGGGGCCGAAGAAGTCGGCCGTGCGCACGAAGGCCCGGGGCCGTTCGATCACCGACCAGATGCGCGAGAACAGGACCTGGGGCGCGATGGGCTTGACGATGAATTCGTTGATCCCGGCGTCGCGGGCGGCAAGCACCTTTTTCGGATCCGAATAGCTGCTGATCATGATGATGGGGACGTGGACGTGCTTCTTGTCGAGCCCGTTGCGCAATAGGCGCGTCATCTCGATGCCGTCCATCATGGGCATTTCCCAATCGACGAAGACGATGTCGCATTCGTTGATCTCGAGCCGGGCGAGCGCGTCCCGGCCGTCCCGCGCCTCCAATAGGCGCTCGAACCCGAACAGCTGCAGCAGCCGGACGAGCACCTTGCGCATGTAGGCGCTGTCGTCGACGATCAGCGCTCTCGCCTTGGAGAAATCGCACCCAATCATATATCCAAAACCCAGTCCCCATTCCCCCGGAAAGACATGGCACAAGCGGGCGCGGGAAACAAGACGGCGAAGGCCGTATTCGCGCGTTTGGGGGGAATTTCTCCTATCTATTGGGATTCGTGCGAATTTCATCCGATTTCACCAAAAAATGCGTGAATTTCGATTCGTCGGTCTTGCATGGGCCGACGATTTCGGGCAAACACTGGGCCGAATGTCTGAATTTCCATGCACCCGAACGAAACAAACATTGGGGAGACGAACAACATGTCCGGAACGGACCGCACGAAAAATCAGAAGTTGCTCAAGTGGGTCGACGATGTCGCGGCTCTGTGTAAGCCCAAGGACGTCCACTGGTGCGACGGCTCCGAAGAGGAGTACAACAAGCTTTGCCAAGTGCTCGTCGACGGCGGCACCTTCACGAAGCTGAACGACGCCAAGCGCCCGAACAGCTACCTGGCCCGCTCCCATCCGTCGGACGTGGCCCGCGTGGAAGAGCGCACCTTCATTTGCACCGAGAATGAAATCGACGCCGGTCCGACCAACAACTGGGAAGACCCGAAGAAGATGCGCGCGACGCTCGACAAGGCGTTCGACGGCTGCATGAAGGGCCGGACCATGTACGTCGTTCCCTTCTCCATGGGTCCGCTGGGTTCGCCCATCGCGCACATCGGCGTCGAGATTTCCGACAGCCCCTACGTGGCGGTGAACCAGCGCATCATGACCCGCATGGGCCAGGCGGTGCTGGACGTGCTGGGCGCGGACGGCGAGTTCGTCCCCTGCGTCCACTCGGTCGGCGCGCCGCTCGAGGAAGGTCAGGCCGACGTGTCTTGGCCGTGCGAGGGCGACATCTCCAACAAGTACATCGTCCACTATCCCGAGACCCGCGAGATCTGGTCGTATGGTTCCGGCTACGGCGGCAACGCGCTTCTTGGTAAGAAGTGCCTGGCGCTGCGCATCGCGTCCACCATGGCCCGCGACGAGGGCTGGCTGGCCGAGCACATGCTGATCCTGGGTCTTGAAAGCCCCGAGGGCGAGAAGACCTACATCGGCGCCGCGTTCCCGAGCGCTTGCGGCAAGACCAACCTGGCCATGATCATCCCGCCGGAAGGGTTCGATGGCTGGAAGGCCTGGACCGTCGGCGACGACATCGCCTGGATCAAGCCGGGTCCCGACGGCACGCTTCGCGCCATCAATCCGGAATACGGTTTCTTCGGCGTCGCCCCCGGCACGGCGATGAACTCCAACCCGATGGCGATCAAGACCCTCGAGGGCGGCAACTGCATCTACACCAATACCGTGCTGACCGACGATGGCGACGTGTGGTGGGAAGGCCTGGACGGCGATCCCCCGGCGCACGGCATCGACTGGAAGGGCAACGACTGGACTCCGGACAGCGAGGCCGCCGGCGCCCACCCGAACAGCCGCTTCACCGCGCCCGCCGGGCAGTGCCCGACCATCGATCCGGCCTGGGAAGATCCCGCCGGCGTTCCCATCGACGCGTTCCTGTTCGGCGGCCGTCTGTCCAAGACGTTCCCGCTGGTCTATGAAAGCTTCGACTGGAACCACGGCGTGTTCATGGCCGCGACCATGGGCTCCGAAGCCACCGCCGCCGCCATCGGCCAGGCCGCCATCCGGCGCGACCCGTTCGCCATGCTGCCCTTCATGGGCTACCACATGGGCGACTACTGGAAGCACTGGATCAGCTTCGGCGGCCGCTCCGACCTGAAGCTGCCGAAGATCTTCCGCACCAACTGGTTCCGGAAGGACGAGAACGGCAAGTTCATCTGGCCGGGCTTCGGCGAGAACATGCGTGTTCTCAAGTGGGTCGTGGATCGCGTCAAGGGCAAGGTCGATGCGGCCGAGAGCCCCTTCGGCCTGATGCCCAAGCACGAGGACATCACCTGGACCGGTCTCGAGTTCACCCGCGACCAGTTCCTGTCGATCACCGACATCAACAAGGACGGCGCG
>CAYFNC010000026.1:0-49815 GCA_964344345.1 uncultured Hyphomicrobiales bacterium
GAGATGAAGGAGCAGGTGCTCGATTCCATGGAGATCGAGCGCGAGCGCGGCATCACCATCAAGGCCCAGACCACCCGGCTTGTCCACAAGGACCCGGACGGGGAGCCCCATCAGCTCAACCTGATGGACACGCCCGGCCACGTGGACTTCGCCTACGAGGTCAGCCGGTCCTTGGCCGCCTGCGAGGGCTCCATCCTGGTGGTGGACGCGACCCAAGGCGTGGAGGCGCAGACGCTGGCCAACGTCTATCTCGCCATCGACAACGACCACGAGATCATCCCGGTCCTGAACAAGATCGACCTGCCCGCGTCCGAGCCCGACCGCATCAAGCAGCAGATCGAGGACGTGATCGGAATCGACGCCTCGGACGCGCTGATGGTCTCGGCCAAGACCGGGGAAGGGGTGGACGCGGTGCTCGACGCCCTGGTGGCGCGCCTGCCGGCTCCGCAAGGCGACGCGGACGCGCCCTTGAAGGCCATGCTGGTGGATTCCTGGTACGACCCGTATCTCGGCGTGATGATCCTGGTCCGCATGCGCGACGGCAGGCTGAAGCGCGGCATGAAGGTGCGGATGATGTCCAACGGCGCCACGCATCAGGTGGAGCAAGTCGGCGTGTTCACGCCGAAGGCGACCAAGGTGGACGAACTGGGCCCGGGCGAGGTCGGCTACATCACGGCTTCCATCAAGACCGTCGCCGACACCAACGTCGGCGACACCATCACCGAGGATCGCCGCCCGGCCGACGCGGCGCTGCCGGGCTTCAAGCCGTCGGTTCCGGTGGTGTGGTGCGGACTGTTCCCGGTGGACGCCAACGATTTCGAGGACTTGCGGGAATCGCTCCACAAGTTGCACCTGAACGACGCCAGCTTCCATTTCGAGGCCGAGACATCGGCGGCGCTCGGCTTCGGCTTTCGCTGCGGGTTCTTGGGGCTCTTGCACCTGGAGATCATCCAGGAGCGGCTGGAGCGCGAGTTCGACCTCGACCTCATCACCACCGCGCCCAGCGTGGTCTACAGGATCCACAACAACGACGGCGGCGTGCTGGAGCTCCACAACCCCGCCGACATGCCCGACCCGGTCCACATCGACCGCATCGAGGAGCCTTGGATCCGCGCCACCATCATGGTGCCGGACGAGTATTTGGGCGGCGTGCTGTCGCTCTGCACCGAGCGGCGCGGCGAACAGATCGAGCTGACCTATGTCGGCAACCGGGCCATGGCCGTTTACAGGCTGCCGCTGAACGAGGTGGTGTTCGATTTCTACGACCGGCTGAAGTCGATCACGCGGGGCTACGCCAGCTTCGATTACGAGCTGGACGAATACCGGGAAGGCGAGCTGATCAAGGTCTCCATCCTGGTCAACGCCGAGCCCGTGGACGCGCTCGCCTTCATCTGCCACCGGTCCCAGGCGGAATCGCGCGGCCGGTTGGTGTGCCAGCGCCTCAAGGACCTGATCCCCCGCCACCTGTTCAAGATCCCGCTGCAGGCCGCCATCGGCGGCTCGGTGATCGCGCGCGAAACCATCTCGGCCATGCGCAAGGACGTGACCGCCAAATGCTACGGCGGCGACGTGTCGCGCAAACGGAAACTGCTGGAAAAGCAAAAGGCTGGCAAGAAACGCATGCGCCAGTTCGGAAAGGTCGAAATCCCCCAAAGCGCGTTTATCGCGGCGTTGAAGATGGGGGATGATTGAGGGAAGGCCCGGCGACGACCGTCAACCTGGCCGCGATTCCGATTTCTCAAAAGTCATTGAAGAAACACGGAATTAGAGCGTGTCGCGTCTAATGAGTTTCGCCCAGCCCTCAGCGTCACCCCCGGGCTTGACCCGGGGGTCCACGGAAATGACGTGGATGGCCGGGTCAAGCCCGGCCATGACGAAAGAAAGAGTGAATTCCATTAGCCGCGACATGCTCTAGATGCGACGCCATCGCAAAGCGTTGGACAAACTCGGTGGAGCCGATCGAACCGAATCGGATGTCGATGTTGCATTCAACGCAACAAAAGATCACAATGGTCTGTGAAGATATCGGTGGGTATGCCCTCCGAGCAAAGGCTTTGCCTTTAAGCCCCCGGGTGATGCACCGCCCGGGGGCATGCTTTTCCAGGTTCGGGAGCCCGTCGCTCCCTGTTCGCGACAGGCTCCGTCCCCTCTGGTCACGCCGGACCTACATCATCATCAGAATCTGGATGATCATGAGGACCAGCATGGCCCACTTGAAGATATCCGTGATAGGCATGTCCTCCTTTCAGTCTCCTGATTTGCCGACGTCTCCGCATGCACGCGGAAACACCGGCACGATTGCGAAACACGCAAGCATTACAGGGAATACCATTACGCCGAAGGCGCGTGCGAATTTCTCAGTCGGCGAGACATGTCATATTATCACTTCTTGTATATTTTGTGGGAAGCACTAAGCTTCATTTATCCCCATAATCCCCACGATCCACCAATATTTTGTGGCTGCATCTATATATAGATGCTGAAAAAAACGTAATTCACAAATCCCACCGTCTCACCGTCCCCGGCAACACCACGCCGCGCCACATCCCCTTGATGTCCGACACCAGCCCCCCCGGCCGGACCAGCCCGGCCAGCGTTTCCGGCGTGAACGCGACGTAGTCGGCGTGGGCGACGGCGCCCAGCACGCAGTCGAAGCCCTCGGCCGCCTGGAGCCTCGAGAGCGGTTCGAGGCCGGTGAGCGCCCGGGCCTCGTCCGGGTCGGCGAAGGGGTCGTGGATGGCGACGTCGTGGCCCAGGTCGCGGAGCGCGGCGACCAGATCGATCACCTTGGAGTTCCTGAGGTCGGGCACGTTTTCCTTGAAGCTGAGGCCCAGCACCAGAATCCGCGCGCGCCCGGAGCCGTCCTCGCGCAGGACTCCGTCGATGCGTTCCGCGATGTACGCCGCCATGGCGTCGTTGATGCGTCGCCCGGACAGGATGATTTCCGGGTTGTGGCCGTGGGCCAGGGCGGCCTGGGCCAGATAGAACGGGTCCACCCCGATGCAGTGCCCGCCGACAAGCCCCGGGCGGAAATCCAGGAAATTCCACTTGGTCCGCGACGCCTCCAGCACGTCGTGGACCGACACGCCCATGCGCTGGAAGATCATTGCGACTTCGTTGATGAAGGCGATGTTGATGTCGCGTTGGGCGTTCTCGATCACCTTGGACGCCTCGGCGGTGCGGATGTTCTGGGCCTTGTGCACGCCGCCCGCGGTCACCGTCCCGTATAACGCCGCCAGCATGTCTGTGATTTCCGGGGTCTGGCCCGCCACCACCTTGGCGATGCGGTCGATGGTGTGCTCCTTGTCGCCCGGGTTGATGCGCTCGGGCGAATAGCCGAGGAAGAAATCCTTGCCCGAGCGAAGCCCCGAGGCCGCCTCCAGCTCGGGCCCGCAGATGTTCTCGGTGACGCCGGGATAGACCGTGCTCTCGAACACCACCACCGCGCCCTTGGACATGGCCCCGCCCACCGTCCGGCTGGCGGCGATCACCGCGCCCAGGTCGGGGTTGTTGTCGGCGTCGACGGGCGTGGGCACGGTGACGACGAAGACCTCGTGGCCCTCGAGCGCGCCTGGGTCCGACGAAAGCGAGAGCGAAGAGGCGCGGAGAACGGCGGACTCCACCTCGCCGGTGCGGTCATGGCCCCGGTCCAGTTCGGCCACGCGCCCGGCGTCGATGTCGAAGCCGGTGACGGAAAAATGCCTGGCCAGCGCCACGGCGAGCGGCAGACCCACATAGCCGAGGCCGATGACGGCGACGCGTTGGGCGCCGGGCATGGAACGTCCCCCCCCCCGAGGATTGCGATTCGCTAATGTTCGGTCTCTGCGCGGCTTTGTCAACCTTGGCGGAGACGGCCAAGCCGCTGACATCGCGCGCTATTCGGGGCGAGGCGCCGGGCCGCTTGACGTTCATTGGGTGAACGGCGTAGTATTCGCGGCGTGAACACGCGATTCCCGTTGAATCGCAACGGCCAACGGCAGATGGAAAGTCCGCGCCCTTGACCAGCAACGGAAAGAACTCCGGCGCCGCCTCCTTCAGCGAGACCGAGATTACCCTCGGCCTGTTGCACGCCGTCCACGAAAACAGCGCCCACACCCAGCGTTCGCTGGCCCAAGAACTCGGCGTCGCCTTGGGCCTCGCCAACGCGTATCTGAAACGCTGCGTGAAAAAGGGTCTGATCAAGGTCAACCAGGTTCCCGCCAACCGCTACGCCTACTACCTGACGCCCAAGGGGTTCGTGGAGAAAAGCCGGCTCACCGCCGAATACCTGTCCCAGTCGGTGTCGTTCTTCCGCTCGGCGCGGACGGAGAGCGAGCGCCTGTTCATGCTCTGCGAATCCAAGGGGTGGACCAAGGTGGCGCTCGCGGGCGTCGGCGAGCTTTGCGAAATCGCGAGCCTCTGCTCCCACGACACCGGGGTGGACTTGCTCGGCGTCATCGAGGAGGGCTTCGCGGACAAGGCCTTTTCCGGCGTTCCCGTGCTCGACGAAGCCAAGGGCGTCGCGGCAGCCGACGCCGTGATCGTCACCGACATGCGAGATCCCCAAGGCCGCTTCGAACGTCTGGCGAAGATATTGCCCGAGGACAGGGTGCTCGCCCTGCCCCTTTTGAAGGTTTCCCGAACGCCGCCCAATCCCGAGAATTGAGAGGGTCACAATGAAACAGTGGTACGTCGTGCACACCAAGCCCAACGGAGAGAATCTCGCGCTCGCGAACCTGGATCGCCAGGGGTATCGGGCCTACATGCCCCAGTACCTGAAGCGCCGACGCCACGCGCGCCGCGTGGACTGGGTCCGCTCGCCCCTGTTCCCGCGCTATCTTTTCGTGGCGCTCGACGTCACACGCGACATGTGGCGGGCGGTCAATTCGACCTTTGGCGTGAACCATATCGTCTGCCACGGCGAAAAGCCGACGCCCATGCCGAGCGGCGTGGTCGAGGACCTGCTGTCTCGCGAGGACGAAAACGGCATGGTGCCCCTGAACGCCAAACGCGACTGGCGCAAGGGGGAAAGGGTGCGGGTCCTGGACGGACCGTTATCCGAATACCAGGGTTTTTTCGAGCGGTTCAGCGACGAGGAGCGCGTGATCCTGTTGATGGACATGCTTGGACGGCAGGTCCCGGTCCGCGTTCCGCTCGGGGTGGTCGGCGCCGTCGCCTGACCCTCCCGGGACGCACAATTTGGCGCAACTTTCCCGGGTGGACTTTTTCACCCGGATGGAGGTATCGTGCCGAAATCAAACCCATGACGGGATTTCGGGAAGAACAACGCCCATGAAAGACGTGACCGACCCCATCGTTCCCTGGTCGGGGCGGGGCTCGCGCTACACCGACGACGAGGTCGCCGCCGCCGTCGAGGCCATGCGGGACGCCGACCCCCAGACCCAGGGGCGCTACAAGCGGGCGTTCGAAGCCGCGTTCAAGGATTACGTCGGCGCGAACCACGCCTTCGCCATGTCGAGCTGCACCGCCGCGCTGGAAATGGCGGCGGTTCTGTCCCGCGTAGGACCTGGAGACGAGGTGGTGATTCCCACCCACACCTTCGCCGCCACCGCCATCCCGTTCGGGCGCACGGGGGCCGGGCTGGTCTGGGCCGACATGGATCCGGATACGCTGGTGGTCACGGCCGACGCCGTCGAGCGGGTGTTGACCGCGCGGACCAAGGTCATCGTGGTGGTGCACCTTTACGGCCTGATGGCGGACATGGACCCGATCATGGAGCTGGCGCGGTCCAGGGGAATCCTGGTGGTGGAGGACGCGGCCCAGGCGCTGGGCGCGACGGACGGCGAGGGCCGCAAGGCCGGGTCCATCGGCGATTTCGGGTGTTTCAGCTTCCACACCCACAAGAACATGACCACGCTGGGAGAAGGGGGCGTGCTGACGGTGGCCGACCCCGAAACCGCCAAGCTGGTCGATGGGCTCCACCACAACGGCATGCGGGGATACACCGGCGAGCGCGAGGCCTACTGGCTTCCGGCCATGTCGGACGTGGACTTCGACATCGAGGGGGTGTGGCCCTACAACTTCTGCCTGGGCGAGGTCCAGTGCGCGGTGGGCCTGAAGATGCTGGAGCGCGTGGACGCCATGAACGCGGACCGGCGCGCGAGGGCGCGAAGGATGGCGGACGCGCTCGCCGACCGTCCGGAGTTGCGGCTCCAGACAACGCCCGAGGGCTTCGAGAACGTCCACTATTGTCTGCCCGCCCGTTGCGTCGGCGTATCCCGCGACGCCTTCATGAAGCGGATGGCCTTCCACCACCGCGTCAAGATGGTGGTTCAGTACCGCCCCCTGAACCGCTATCCTTTGTTCCAGCGGGCCGGGTTCGGCGAGGCGGACTGTCCGGAGGCCGAAGATTTCTTCGACAACATGGTCTCGTTTCCCTTCCATCAGTGGATGCCGGAAGACCAGTTCCTTACAATCGTCGAGGCGACACTGGAAACCATCGAGGCCTTGAAATAATGCGCGTAACCAAAACCGTCGGCGAATACTTCTTCGGACCGGGCACCCTGGACAAGCTCGACCGGTTCCTGGACGGACGCGGCAAAACGGCGTTCTACGTGGACCATTTCTTCCGGGGCCGCGACCTGGAAAGCCGCCTGCCCATCAAGGACGGCGACGCGCTCGTCTACGTCGACACCACGAACGAGCCCACCACCGACCAGGTCGACGCGCTGGCCGCCGAGGCGCGCGAACAAGGGTTCGAGGCCGTGGTCGGCGTCGGCGGCGGCTGCGTGCTCGATATCGGCAAGGCGGTCTCGAACCTGTTGAAAAACCCGGGCCGGGCCGAGGATTACCAGGGCTGGGACCTGGTGCCCGACCCGGGCGCGTTCAAGGTCGGTGTCCCGACCCTATCCGGCACCGGGGCCGAGGCGACGCGCACCTGCGTCATGAACAACAAGGCCAAGAACCTGAAGCTCGGCATGAACAGCGACCACACGGTCTACGACCGCCTGGTGCTGGACCCGGACCTGACCGAGACCGTTCCCGCCGACCAGTATTTCTTCACCGGCATGGACACCTATATCCACTGCCTGGAATCGCTGGACGGCCGCCATCGCCATCCGGTGGGCGACGCCTATTCGGACTCGGCCATCCAGCTTTGCCGCGCCGTGTTCCTGTCCGGCGACATGATGGCGGCGGACAACCGCCAGAAGCTGATGGTGGCGTCCTATCTCGGCGGCTGCGCCATCGGCAACAGCTTCGTCGGCGTGGTCCATCCCCTGTCCGCCGGGCTCAGCATGGTGCTGGGGACCAAGCACTGCGTCGGCAACTGCATCGTCATGAAGCAGATGGAGACATTCTATCCCGACGAGACCGAGGAGTTCCTGCGCATGGCCGACGCCCAGGGGGTGGCGATTCCCGAGGGCGTCTGCCGGGATGCGTCGGACGACGACCTGAAACGCATGTACGAGGCCTCTATCATCCACGAAAAGCCGCTCGCCAACGCGCTCGGCGACGATTTCCGCGACGTGTTGACCGAGGATGCGGTCATCGACCTGTTCCGGCGGATGTAGCCTCTCATGGCCAAGCCCACCCTTCTGGTCAGCGGCGGCGCCGGGTATATCGGCACCCACGTGGTGTTCGCGCTCATCGAGGCCGGGTACCGCCCGGTGGTCCTCGACGACCTGTCCACCGGGCGGCGCGACCTGCTTCCCGACGGCGTTCCCCTGGTCGTCGGCGATTGCGGCGACATGGAGTTGGCGCGCGGCGTCATCCGGGAGCACGGATGCCGGGGCGCGCTTCATTTCGCGGGCTCCATCATCGTGCCCGAATCGGTGGACAAGCCGTTGGAGTACTACGCCAACAACACGTCCAACGCCCGCAACCTGATCGAGGCTTGCGTGGCCGAGGGCTTGGGCGCCTTCGTGTTCTCGTCCACCGCCGCCGTCTACGGAAACCCGTCGCGCCTGCCGCTCGACGAGGACGCCGAGCTCGCGCCCATCAATCCCTACGGCCGCTCCAAGCTGATGGTGGAGTGGATCCTGGAGGACACGGCCCTCGCCACCGACCTTCGCTATGTGGCGCTCCGCTACTTCAACGTGGCCGGGGCCGATCCGGATATGCGCTCGGGCCAGATCTCGCCCGTCGCCACCCACCTGTTGAAGATCGCGGCTCAGACGGCGCTGGGGTTGCGTGAAAACATGCAGGTTTTCGGCGAGGACTACGACACGCCGGACGGCACCTGTATCCGCGACTACATCCACGTCACCGACCTGGCCTCCGCCCACGTGGCCGCCATGGACTACCTGCTCGGCGGGGGCGGGAGCGCGGCGCTCAACTGCGGCTACGGACACGGCTTTTCCGTCCGCGAGATGCTGGACCGGGTCGAGGCCGCGACCGGCGAGCCCCTGAACGCGCAATCGGGGCCGAGGCGCGCGGGCGACGCCATGGAGCTGGTCTCCGACAGCCGCCGCATCCGCGAGACCCTGGGCTGGACGCCCCGCTACGACGACCTTGATATCATTGTTAAAACCGCGTTGGATTGGGAGCGAAAGCTCCAGGACTAGCCCCATGCCGATCTATCACGACGTCACCCTGACATTCTCGCCCGACCTGCCCGGCTGGCCCGGCGATCCGACGCCGACGGTGGAGCGCATCCGCACCATCGGCCAGAACAGCAGTTGCAACGTCACCCGCATCGACACCCACGTCCATTTCGCCACCCACGTGGACGCGCCCAACCATTTCATTCCGGGCGGGCTGGGCGTGGACGCACTCGACCTGAACGTCCTGATCGGCCCGGCCTTGGTGGTTCACCTGCCCGACGTCGATTACATCGACGCCGCCATGCTGGAGGCCGAAGGCGTTGCCCCGGACGTGGAGCGCATCCTGTTCCGCACCCGCAATTCCGAGCTTTGGAGCACGCCGACCCACGATTTCAACAAGGATTTCGTGGCGCTGACGTCCGACGCCGCCCAATGGATCGTGGATCGGGGGATTTCCCTGGTCGGGGTGGACTACCTTTCGGTCGAGCGGTTCAAGGAGCCGGGCCGCCCCACCCACAACATCCTGCTGGAGCGCGACGTGGTGGCGTTGGAGGGGCTGGACCTCAGGGGGATCGCGCCCGGAAGCTACCACCTGATGTGCCTGCCCATGAAAATCAAGGGCGCCGACGGCGCCCCCGCCCGCGTGGTGCTGGCCGAGGAGGATTTTTAAGCCATGAAAACCGTCGGCATGATACCCGCCCGCATGGGATCGTCCCGCTTTCCCGGCAAGCCCCTGGCGGAATTGCTGGGGAAATCCATGTTGGAGCACGTCTACAAGCGCTGCGCCCTGTCGGAAAGCCTCGACGATCTGTACGTCGCCACCTGCGACCGGGAAATCATGGACGCGGTCCAGGCCTTCGGCGGCAAGGCGATCATGACGGCCGATACCCACGAACGCGCGTCGGACCGCATCGCCGAGGCTGCGGACGGCGTGGAGGCCGACGTCTACGTCATGATCCAGGGCGACGAGCCCATGACCCATCCGGACATGATCGACGAGGCCATGGCCCCGTTCAAATTCGAGCAGGGAATCCAATGCGTCAACCTGACCCGGCGGATCGAGGACGAGGCCGACTTCGCCAACCCCGACACCATCAAGGTGGTCCTGGACGGCGCGGGCTTCGCCCTGTACATGTCGCGCGAGCCCATTCCCACCCGGGACAAGGCGGCGTTCGCGGACATCCGGGCCTATAAACAGGTCTGCATCATCCCGTTCACCAGCGAATGCCTGGCCCGCTACGCCGCCCTGCCGCCGACGCCGCTGGAAATCGCCGAGTCCGTCGACATGCTGCGGCTGATGGAGCACGGCTACCGGGTCCGCATGGTCGAGACCGCCCACGACACCCAGGCCGTGGACCGCCCGGCCGATCTGGAGCGGGTGGCGGGGCTGATGCGGGACGACCCTTTGATCGAGAAGTACTAAGATCCTAATCCGAAATGAAGCAATGGCATCAAGCGACTAGACGATACATTTTGTCATGGCCGGGCTCGCCCCGGCCATCCACGCTCTTGACTGGGTTGGTGATCCAGGGTTTCGACATTGGACCCCCGGATCAAGCCCCGGGGGTGACGCAAATCTCTAACGCAACAATCATTCAAACAGTGTGGAAGTACTAAGAAAGGACGGACCATGGCCAAGTGGCGCATCCTGATCACCGCCCCCTACATGCTGCCGGTCGTCGAGAACTACGACGACTGGTTCCGCCGCAACGACGCCGAATACGTCAAGGCGGACGTCCAGGAGCGGTTGGAGGAAGACGACCTGCTGCCCATCATCGCCGATTACCACGGCGTGATCGCGGGCGACGACCGATACACCCGGAAAGTCATCGAATCCGCCCCCAATCTCAAGGTGTTGGCCAAATGGGGCACGGGCATCGATTCCTTCGACGCCGAGACTTGCGCCGAACGGGGCGTCGCCATCTGCCGCACGCTCGACGCCTTCACCGAGCCCGTCGGCGATTCGGTCATGGGCTATATCCTGAATTTTTGCCGCAACCTCACCGCCATGGATCGCCAGATGAAGGACGGGATCTGGGACAAGATCCCGGGCCGGGCCTTGAACGAATCCACCATCGGCGTGGTCGGCGTCGGCGCGACCGGGAGCGGCGTGCTCCGCCGGGCCAAGGTTTTCGGGGCGGAGCTGCTCGGCAACGACATCCGCGACGTTCATCCGGGGCACGTCAAGGCGCTCGGCGTCGAGATGACTTCATTGGACGATTTGCTGGAGCGATCGGACTTCGTCAGCGTCAATTCGGACCTGAACGACACCTCGTTCCATCTGATGAGCGCGGATCAGTTCAAGCGCATGAAGCCGACCGCCTACATGATCAATTGCTCGCGCGGGCCGGTGGTGCACGAGGAGGCCCTGGTCGCCGCGCTCCAGGCGGGCGAGATCGCGGGGGCGGCGCTCGACGTGTTCGAGGACGAGCCGCTTCCGGCGGACAGCCCGCTCCGGTCCATGGACAACGTGTTCCTCGCGCCGCACAACTCCAACTCCAGCCCCAAGGCCTGGAACCGCATCCACGAAAGCACGCTCACCCAGATGTTCGCGATCCTGAACGGGGAGTGTCGTTGACGGAAACCTCCGTCATCGTCCGCGCCTTCAACGAGGAGCGGCGCCTCCCGGCCCTGTTCGACGCCCTCGACGCCCAGGCGTATCGGGATTTCGAGGTGATTCTGGTGGATTCCGGCTCGCTGGACCACTCCCGCGACATCGCGGAGGCGCGCGGCGCCCGGGTGCTGCGCATCTCCAGCCACGATTTCACCTTCGGCTATTCCCTGAACGTCGGGATCAAGGCGGCGGTCGGGAAATTCATGGCCATCGTGTCCGCGCACACGGTTCCGGCGGACGGGGATTGGATGGAATCGTTGATCCGGCCGCTTCGCGACGACGCGGTCGCCATGACCTACGGCCGCCAATTGGGGGTCGCCGAATCCAAGTTCGGGGAGGCCGAGGACTTCCGCCGTATCTTCGGGACCGAGCGCCAGGAGCTCCGGCCCCCGAATTTTTTCGCCAACAACGCCAACTCGGCGATCCGCAAGGACCTGTGGGAGGACTACCCCTTCGACGAGGAGTTGACGGGGCTCGAGGACATCGACTGGGCCAAGCGCTGGATGGAGCGGGGCCGCCGGGTCGTCTACGAACCCGCCGCCGCCCTCCACCACATCCACGAGGAAACCTGGCCCCAGGTGCGGCGTCGCTACTACCGCGAAGCCGTGGCCGCAAGGCGCATCGGCATCCAGGGTCGGCGCCACGTTCCGCGACTCGTGATGCGTGAGGTAACGTGGTCCCTGGCCGACGTGGGCCGCGCGTTACGCCCCGACGGCAATCCGGTGGCGTCACGGCTGGGACTTGGGGGGCGTTTGTCCGAAATCGCCCTTTTCCGCCTTAACAAGACCGTGGGGACGGTCCGGGGCTTCCTAGAGGCCCATCCCCTTGAAACAAAAGAGGAAAGAGAAGAAATCCTGTTCGAACGCGCGACAAGGGCGGTCGTGGTGCGCGGCCCGGGAAAAGCCGCGCTGGAAACCCGCCCGCTGCCCGAACTCAAGCCCGGCGACGCGCTGGTCCGCGTGGCCCACGTGGCCGTCTGCGCGACCGATCACGAGATCGTTGGCGGAACGTTGGGCTATTTCCAGAACGGATTGGCCGATTATCCCATCGTGCCCGGCCACGAATTCAGCGGCCGGGTGGTCGCGGTCGGGCAAAACGTTTCGGGCCTGGAAGAAAACGACCCGGTGGTGGTGGAATGCATCCAGAGCTGCGGGACCTGCGCCGAATGCCGGGCCGGGAACTTCATTGGCTGCGACGAGCGGACCGAGGTCGGCGTGTTCCGCCGCGACGGCGCCTATTCCCAGTTCATCGTCGTCCCGGCGCGTTTCGTCCACAAGGCCCCTCGGGGCCTCGACATGCGCAAGGCGGCCCTTTGCGAGCCCACGGCCGTCATCCTGAAAGGATTGCGCCGTCTGGAGCCCGTGCTGGCCGGCCGGACGCCTCTCTGCGCCGTGGTGGGGGCGGGGCCCTTGGGCCAGATCTGCGCCCGCATCCTGAAGCACAAGGGCCATGCCGTTCGCGCCTTCGACAAGTCCTTGGAAAGGCTCGCGTTCCTCGATGGTTCCGGCATCGAAACGTCCACCGACTTGACCCAACTCGTTGACTGCGGCGCGGTGGTCGAGGTGACGGGAAGCCCGGAAGCCCTCGATATCACGCTGCACCACAGCCCGGCCGGGGCGGCGCTGCTGCTGTTGGGCCTGCCCTACGCCAAACGGCCGTTCTCGTTCGAGGCCATCGCCGCCTACGACAAAACCGTGGTAGGATCGGTGGGCAGCACGGCCGAGGATTTCGAGGCGGCGTTGGCCCTGCTGCCCGATCTGGACCTTGACGCCCATCTTGGGACCGCCTTCCCGCTCGAACGCTTCGCCGAGGCGTGGGAGGAAAGCAAGAAGGGCTCGGTCCTGAAGGTCATTTTGGATGTGGAATAAATAATGCGGATTTTAGTCACGGGGGCGGATGGATTCATCGGCTCGCACCTGGTCGAGGCCCTGGTGCGCGACGGAATGGATGTGCGCGCCTTTGTGTTTTACAACTCGTTTAACTCATGGGGATGGCTCGACCACGCCGATCCGGACATACGTAACGCGTTAGACGTTTTCGCCGGTGACGTTCGCGACCCCCACGGGGTCCGGACGGCCATGACGGGATGCGACGTGGTGCTGCATCTGGCGGCGCTGATCGGGATTCCGTTCTCCTACCATTCGCCGGACGCCTACGTGGACACCAATATCAAGGGGACGCTCAACGTGGTGCAGGCGGCGCGCGATCTCGGCGTGTCCCGCGTGGTCCACACCTCCACCAGCGAGGTCTACGGAACCGCGCTCCGGGTTCCCATCGACGAGGATCATCCGCTCCAGGGCCAGTCCCCCTATTCGGCGACCAAGATCGCGGCCGATCAATTGGCGCTGTCCTTCCATTTGTCGTTCGAAACCCCGGTCGCCGTGCTCCGCCCCTTCAACACCTACGGGCCCCGCCAGTCCGCCCGCGCCGTCATTCCCACCATCATCACCCAGATTCTGGCCGGAAAGACCAAAATTCGCCTGGGCTCGGTCCATCCCACCCGCGATTTCACCTATGTGGGGGATACGGTGGCGGCCTTCCGGGCCATGGCGACCCGGGACGGGGTCGAGGGCCGGGTGATCAACGCGGGCTCCAACTTCGAAATCTCGGTGGGCGACACGGCCAAGGTCATCGCCGACGCCATGGGGGTCGACATCGAGATCGAAAGCGACGACCAACGGGTGCGCCCGCCCCTGAGCGAGGTGGAGAGGCTGTGGGCCGACAACGCGCTCGCGCGTGACGTGTTGGATTGGACGCCCAGCCACGGCGGCCTGGATGGGTTTCTCCAAGGCATTGAAAAGACTGTGGAATGGTTCCGAAAACCCGGGACGTTGGAGCGTTATAAGGCGGATATCTACAATGTCTAGGAGTTACGTAACATGACCCCCGGCGCCATGAGCCCGGTCATCATCGTCGGCGGCGGCGGCCACGCCAAGGTCGTGGTCGACGTGCTTCGGCTGTTGGAGATTCCCATCCTCGGATACACCGATCCCAAGGGCCGGGACGCGCCCGTGTCCCGGCACGGCGTCGAGTGCCTGGGCGACGACGACGACGCCATCCGCCGCCACGACCGCGAATCGGTATTGCTGATGATCGGCGTCGGCGGGATCGCCGACACCCGCCTGCGCCAGCGTCTGTTCGAAACCTTCTCCGCCGAGGACTATCCGTTCGTCTCCGCCGTCCATCCCATGTCGGTCGTGGCCCGGGACGTCAAGGTCGGCGAGGGCGCCATCGTCATGGCCGGGGCCGTGGTCAACGCCGGAAGCCGAGTGGGCGAGAACGCGATCGTCAATTCGGGCGCGGCCGTGGACCACGACTGCTTGCTCGGCGACCATTGCCTCATCGCCACCGGCGCGGCCCTGTCCGGGGGCGTCATCGTCGGCGACGGCGCCTTTATCGGCTCGGGCGCCGCCGTGGTGCCGGGCGTGTCCGTCGGGCCCCGCGCCGTCGTCGCCGCCGGCGCCGTGGTGACCGAGGACGTGCCCCGAGACGGCAGGGTCGCGGGGATTCCCGCGCGGGGCATGAAGTAACATGGGAATTCCCGCGCGGGGCATGAAACAACATGGGGATTCCCGCTAGAGGCATGAAATAGCATGCGGAAAATCTGCGTCATCACCGGAAACCGGGCCGAATACGGCCTGCTGCGTTGGCTGATGGCCGACATCCGCGACGACGCGGATTTGGACTTGCAGGTCATCGCCACCGGCGCGCACCTCCTCACCCATTTTGGGGAGACGGTCAAGGACATCGAGGCCGACGGCTTCGCAATCGACGCCCGGGTGGACATGTTGCTGGCGAGCGACGCGCCCGCCTCGGTGGCGCGTTCGGTCGGGCTCGGCGTGCTGGGAATGACCGACGCCTTGGAGCGCCTGGCGCCGGACATCGTCGTGGTTCTGGGCGACCGGTTCGAGACTTTGGCGGCGGCCCAGGCGGCCCTGTTCCTCCACATCCCGCTCGCCCACATCCACGGCGGCGAGCGCACCGAGGGCGTGGTGGACGAAGCCATCCGCCACGCCATCACCAAGATGAGCCACCTGCATTTCGTCGCCGCCGACGAATACCGCAATCGCGTCATTCAAATGGGTGAGGAGCCCGAACGCGTATTCACGGTCGGGGCCATGGCCGCCGACGCCATCGCCCGCCTGGACCTGATGGACAAGCCCGCGCTGGAACGGGATCTCGACATTGACTTGGGCGAGCGCTACTTCATGGTCACCTACCACCCCGCCGCCATGACGGGCCGCGACCCGGCCGAGCCCGCCAGGGCTCTGATCGAGGCCTTGAACCGTTTCCCGAACCACAAGGCCATCGTCACCGGAGCCAACCCGGACGCGGGCAACCGCCCGGTGGTCGAGGCGTTCGAGGCCTGGGCGGCGCGCGCCCCGGACCGGGTGCTGATGCGGGCCTCGCTGGGCCAGCTTCGGTATTTGAGCGCCGTGAAGGGCGCGGACGCGGTGGTTGGCAATTCGTCCAGCGGCGTGATCGAGGCCCCGGCCTTGGGCACGCCCACCGTGGACATCGGCGACCGGCAAAGGGGCCGGCTCAAGGCCGCCTCGGTGGTGGGGTGCGGAGACGACGCCGACGCCATCACCGACGCCATCGAAAAGGCGCTGTCGGACGACATGGCCCGGACGCTTGCGGCCATGACCCCGGTCTACGGCCAGGGCGACGCGGCGAAACAGGTGCTGGCGCGCTTGAAGAGCGCGGCGCTCGACGGCATTCTGGTCAAGACGTTCCACGACTTGGATTAGGGATCCGGATGACGAACCTTAGCGATTACAAGGACATGTCGGTGCTGGTCACCGGCCACACCGGGTTCAAGGGTTCGTGGATGTCCCTTTGGCTGGATATGCTGGGAGCCCGGGTCAGCGGCCTCGCGCTCGCGCCCGAAAGCGAATCCGGCCTGTTTTCGTCCGCCCAGGTCCACGGCGTCGCCCATTCGGTCATCGGCGACATCCGCGACCGGCGCCTGGTCATGAAGGTCTTCGACGACGTCCGCCCCCAGGTGGTGATTCACATGGCGGCCCAGTCGTTGGTCCGGCGCTCCTACGCCGAACCCGTCGCCACATTCGAGACCAACGTGATGGGAACCCTCAACATCCTCGAAGCCGCCCGCCAAACCCCGGGCGTCGCCGCCGTGGTCTCGGTCACCAGCGACAAATGCTACGAGAACCAGGAATGGGTCTGGGGCTATCGCGAAAACGACCCCATGGGCGGCGCCGACCCCTACAGCGCGTCCAAGGGCTGCGCCGAGTTGGCGACCCAGGCCTATCGCCGGTCCTTTTTTTCCGGCGACGGCCGGGCCATGGTGGCGAGCGCGCGCGCGGGCAACGTCATCGGCGGCGGCGACTGGGCCGAGGACCGGCTGGTCCCCGACATCGCCCGGGCCATCGCCGCCCACGTGGACGTGGTCATCCGCAACCCCGACGCGGTGCGGCCCTGGCAGCACGTGCTCGACCCGCTGCGCGGATACCTGATGCTGGGTCTCCGGCTCGCCAAGGGGGAGCGCGACTTCGCCGAAGGCTGGAACTTCGGCCCCGACGCGGCGGCGGAAATCCCCGTGATCGATCTGGCCGAGCGGGTGGTCGCGGCCTGGGGCCGGGGGCGGCTGGACGTCCGGCGCGACCCGAACGCGCCGCACGAGGCCGGATTGCTGAAACTGGATTCGTCCAAGGCCAGGGCCGCGCTCGGCTTCCGCCCGCTTCTCGGCGTGGACGACGCCATCCGCCTGACCGTGGACTGGTACCGAGCCTACCTGGACGACAAGCGCCCCGCCCGCAAGCTGGTCCGCGAGCAGCTCGCCGAATTCATGGAGCGCGGCGCTTGAAGTCGGTTCTCGTGACCGGCGCCGGCGGCTTCATCGGTCGCGCCCTGACCGAACGGCTTGCCGCGGACGGCGCCCGGGTCTGCTGCCTGGTCGTGGGAGGGCGCGGGAAATCCCGCCATCCGGAAGCCGAGAACCTGGAATGCGACGGCGCGGGCGCGCTGGCCGACGCTCTCGGGGGGCGGCGGTTCGACGTGGTCTACAACCTCGCCGCCGCCGGAACGAAACCCGACGACCGCGCGCCCGACGCCCTGTTCGAAATCAACGCGGCCTTTCCCGCCCGGCTGATGGCCGCTCTGTCCCGGCCCGGGCGCTTCGTACAGGTCGGAAGCTGGTCTGAATACGCTCCGGCCATGGGGGAAACCCCGATCGACGAGGACCATCCCCTGACCACCAGCCATCTTTACGGCGCGTCCAAGGCGGCGGGGGCCCTGTTCGCCGGGGCGTTGGCGCGGGAGAAGGGGATTTCGTTCGCGGCGCTCCGGCTGTTCCACGTCTATGGTCCTGGCGAACCGCCCCACAGGTTGGCCCCGCATATCATCGCCAGGCTCGGCGCGAGGGAGGGCGCGGACCTGACGTCCGGTCTTCAGATGCGCGATTTCGTTTATGTGGGCGATGTGATCGACGCCTTGGCCGCCGCGGGGGACATGGAAAGCGAGTCGTCTATATATAATGTGTGTTCGGGCGAGCCCGTAACGGTGCGTCGGGCGGCGGAGGCGTTGGCGGACGCCATGGACGCGCCCCGGGACCTGCTTCGTTTCGGCGCGCTGCCCGACCGGGCGGACGAAACGCCGTGGATGGTCGGGGACGGGCGGCGTTTCCGGGCGGCGAGCGGCTGGGCGCCCCGCACTTCGCTCGAGGACGGCGCGCGATTGACGGTGGAGGCGGCGTGAAGATCAAGGTTGCGGTGATGAAAAGAATCGGAGGCGCGGGTGCGGTTCTGCAGCAAATGCGTCCAGTCTGACAGCCGTCCGGGCATCACGCTCGACGACGAAGGCGTCTGCCTGCCCTGCCGCGTGGCCGAGCAGCGCGATTCCATCGACTGGGCTGCGCGCCGGGCCGAACTGGACGGGATCGCCGAATGGGGCCGGACCCACGGCAACGGGGAATACGATTGCATTGTCGCGGTCAGCGGCGGCAAGGACAGCACCCGCCAGGCGCTGATCGCCCGGGACGAGCTGAACCTAAAGGTGCTTTGCGTTTCATGCGTCGGCCCGCCCGAAATGCAGACCGAGGTGGGGGCTGACAACTTGGCCAATCTGATCGGCCTTGGTTTCGATACGCTTTCCATGGGGCCCGCGCCCCAGAAATGGAAGCGCCTTATGAGGCGAGCCTTCGATCTGCACGGCAATTACTGCAAGTCGACCGAACGCGCTCTTTACGCCACGCCGGCCCGTTTCGCCATCCGCATGGGCGTGCCGTTGGTGTTTCTGGGCGAGAACAACGCGCTCACCTACGGAGACGTCATGGCCGGCGACGGCGGGGAAGGCAACGACATCAAGAATAACAATACCCTATCAGGCGGACGCGCAGACGAACTGCTGGACGACGACCTGACCGAGCGGGATCTGATCGCCTACAACTTTCCAACCGACGAGGAAATGGCGGAAGCTGGCGTGCGTATCGTCTACCTTGGGTATTTCATCAAGGATTTCAATAACTTTAAGAACGCCGAGGTTGCCCGCGCCAACGGCCTGAAAGGCCGCGACGTCAAACGGGAGGATATCGGGGCCATCAATATGTTTGACGCCTTGGACGAGGACTTCGTGCACGTCAACCAGTTCCTGAAATACCTTAAGCTGGGTTTCGGCAAGACGTCCGACGAGGTCTGCGAGGCCATCCGCCTCGGCCGCATGACCCGGGACGAGGCCATCGACCTCGTGCGGCGCTTTGACGGCCGGGTTCATGATCGCTATGTCCGGAAATTCTGTTCCTATCTGGGCATGACGCGCGAGGAGTTCGAGGACATCGCCGAATCCTTCCGCAACGCGGATCTCTGGACCCGGGACGAGGATGGGGAATGGCGTCTGAAAAATACGCTTTGGAAGACCAATTACTGATATGAACCTGGTGATCGTCGATTATGGCGTTGGAAACGTACGCTCCATTTCCGGCGCGGTCGCCGCCCTTGGCTGCTCGGCCAAGCTTTCCGACTCGGAAGACGACATCCGAGGCGCGGACGCGCTGATTTTGCCGGGAGTAGGCGCGTTCCACGCCGCCATGGACCGCCTGCGGGAATTGGGCTTGGTCGAGACCCTGACCGAAGCGGCCATGGCGCGCAAGACGCCGATACTCGGCATCTGTCTAGGCCTGCAGCTTTTCGCCGAGTGGTCCGAGGAAGGGGGACGGCGCGAAGGGCTGAACTGGCTGCCCGCGGTCGTCCGCCAAGTCGAGCCCGGAGACGGCCTTCCCCTGCCGCACGTGGGTTGGAATGACGTCCATTTCGTTCGTTCGGAGCCATTGTTTTCCGGCCTCGAAGGCGAGGCGACGTTCTATTTCGACCATAGTTTCCAGATTGATTGCCCTCCGGAGAACGTCACGGCCGTGGCTCATTACGGCCGCGAAGTGGTTGCCGCCGTGCACAAGGACAACCTGTTCGGCGCCCAGTTCCATCCCGAAAAGAGTCAGCGGGCCGGACTTGCCGTGCTCGGGAATTTCATCAAGGCGGCGACATGCTGAAAAAGCGTCTCATCGCCATCTTGACCGTCAGGGACGGGCTCTTGGTGCAGAGTTTCGGCTTTTCCCGCTACCTACCGTTGGGACGTCCCGAGGTGGCGGCGGAGTTCCTGAGCGCCTGGGAAGTGGACGAAATCGCGCTGCTGGATATCACCGCCTGGCGCCATGGCCGGGGACCTGATCTGGCGTTGGTGGAGAGGACCGCCTCTCGCTGTTTCGTGCCGTTGACGATCGGCGGCGGGATTACGAACACCGATCAGATCCACGATCTGCTCAGGGCGGGCGCCGACAAGGTGGCGATCAACAGCCACGCGCTTGAGCGACCGGCGCTCATCGGCGAGAGCGCGGACATCTTCGGCCGGCAATGCGTGGTGGTTTCCATCGACGCCCGGCGCGATTCAGGCGGCGGATACCAGGTCATGGCCCGGGGCGGGACGCGCGCGACGGGTTTGAGCCCGGAGAACTGGGCGACCCAGGCGGCGGAGCTGGGCGCGGGGGAGGTGTTGCTCACGTCCATCGACAGGGACGGGTCCAAGGAAGGGTACGACATGAACCTGCTCGGCTCCGTCACCGAGTTCGCGCGTATTCCCGTCATCGCCTGCGGCGGCGTCGGGAAGCCGGAGCATTTCGTCCAAGGCTTGGAAGTCGATGGGGTCATGGCGGTGGCGGCCGGCAACATATTCAATTTCGTCGAACACAGCGTGGTGCGCGCCAAGGCGAGCATGCTGCGCGCCGGCGTCAACGTGCGC
The DNA here is from genome assembly GCA_964344345.1 of uncultured Hyphomicrobiales bacterium. Lineage (GTDB taxonomy): Bacteria > Pseudomonadota > Alphaproteobacteria > Rhodospirillales > CAYFNC01 > CAYFNC01. The sequence goes on from CAYFNC010000026.1 coordinate 20,347, forward strand.
CGCGGCCACTGGGACGTTCTGAAAGCGGTTTCCAACTGATGCAATACTGCGCACGCTGCCTTTATCCGGCCAATCATCCCCTGTTCATCACTTTTGACGACGAAGGGGTGTGCAGCGGATGCAGGGTGCACGAGGAAAAGGACCGACTTGACTGGACCGAGCGGTTTCAAAGGCTGGAGCGCCTCGTGGACAGTTACCGGAATCCAAATGCGGACAACTATGACTGCGTCGTTCCGGTCAGCGGCGATGGCGACAGCTATTACATCGTTTACGTCGTCAAGGAAAAGCTGGGGCTGAACCCGCTGCTGGTGACCCACAACCGGCACTACAACACGCCGGTGGGAATCAGGAACCTCGCCCGGCTGCGCACGGTGTTCGATTGCGACCACGTTCAACAATCCATCGATCCGGACCTTCTCAAACGCATCACTCGGCTCACCCTTGAGAAACGCGCGAGCATGTACTGGCATGCGCTGGCGGGCGGGCTCACGTTCCCGGTGCGCATCGCGGTCCGGTTTCGTATCCCGTTGATCATCTGGGGGGCCGAGCAGCTTCTCGATCAAGTGGGCCGCACATCGCATCTGGACGAGGTGGAAATGACCCATCGCGCCAGGCGGGAGCACGGCCTCATGAACCTGGAGACGCGCGAGCTGATCGGCGACGGCGTCAGCGCCGCCGACATGGCCCCGTTCACCTATCCCGACGACGAGGATTTGATGCGGATAGGGGTCCGGGGGATTTATCTCGGCAACTTCATTCGTTGGGACTCAAAATCACAGCATGAAAAGATGATCGCCGAATACGGATACGAGGCGGCGCCCCAGGCCCGAACCTTCAATACCTACGAGAACGTGGGCTGCGTCCACTATTCGGGTCTGCATGATTGGATCAAATTTCTGAAGTGGGGCTACGGAAAGGCCACCGACCACGCCTGCCGCGAAATCCGCCTCAGACGCATGAGCCGCGAGGAAGGCGTCGATCATGTTTTGCGTTACCAGAATCTGCGTCCCGACGACCTGGACATGTTTCTCGACTGGATGGGCATGACCGAGACCCAACTGATGGCCTTCGTCGACCGCCGGCGCGATCCCCGGATTTGGTCCTCGGACGGTCAAGGCGGCTGGTCCCTTCTGGACAACGTCGCCAATCACCGGGACGGGCGCGCGATCGAGAACGCTCGGCTGGAGCGGACCGAATCGTCATGCGCGTTCGCCACCACTCCGCCCCGGAACGGAGACGGGGATCAGCGGGATTACATCATTCTGGCGCGCGGTTGGGACGATGCGCTCGACGCCGCGCATGGATCCTTGCCCCGATGACCGCCCGCTCCCCCCGCGTCTGCTCCATCATCGAGGCGCGCATGACCTCGACCCGTCTGCCGGGCAAGGTCCTGATGGATCTTGGCGGCAAGCCGGTTCTGGAGGTTCTGATCGACCGCCTCGGCCGGGTGGAGCGCCTGGACGGCGTCATCGTCGCCACCACCGTCAACGCCGCCGACGATCCCATCGTCGCGTTGGCGGAGCGTCTGGGCGTCGGGTATTTCAGGGGCAGCGAGGACAATGTGCTCGAACGCGTCCTTCTCGCCGCGAAGGCCCACGACGTGGACGTGATCGTCGAGACCACCGGCGACAACCCCTTGCTCGACCCGGTGGTGGTCGAGCGTTGCATCGGGGAGTTCCTGTTCAGGGGCTGCGACTACCTGGCCAACAATTTGGCGGCCACTTATCCCGACGGCATCGACGTCCAGACATTCTGGACCCGCGTGTTGGAGGAAGGCGCCGCGCTTGCCGACACGCCGGAGGAGCGCGAACACGTGACCGCCTGCATCAAGCGCAGGCCCGAACGGTTTTCCATCGTCAACTTGGAGGCGCCTCCGGAGCATGTGGGGCCCGAGATCGTCATCACCCTGGACACCGAGGAGGATCTGCAAGTGATCCGCGCCGTGGTCGAACGGCTGGGGACGGACAATCCGGCGTTCGGCGTCGAGGACATCATCCGCCTGTTCCTGTCCGATCCGGCGTTGGGCGCCATCAACGGCTCCGTCCCGCGCAAATACGATCGATGAGACGCCTTGACGCGCTGATCGTCGGCGCGGGCCGAATTGGAGGCGCCAACGACGAGGGCCGCGATGGGCCCGGCGTGCTGTCCCACGCCGGCGCTTACCGCAAGGACGGCCGGTTTCGACTCAGGGCCTGCGTCGAACCGAACGAAACCCGCCGGGCCGCCTTCATGGATTATTGGGGCGCGCCGGATGGATACGCGACCTTGGACGACGCCTTGTCCGACGGGCGCCGCTACGATGTGATCAGCGTCTGCGTCCCGGACCGAGACCACGAAGCCGCTCTCGAGGCCATCCTGCCGCATGGGCCCAAGGCGGTGTTCTGCGAAAAGCCGCTGACCCTGAATACGGCCCGCTCCCGCGCCCTGGTCGAGGAATACCGGAAAGCGGGAATCACGCTCGCCGTAAACTACAACCGGCGATGGGACCCGGCGATGGAGCGGTTGAGGAATGACTTGGCGGACAGAAAGGTGCAGTGGGCGACGCTCCATTACGTCAAGGGGCTGAAGAACAACGCCAGCCACGGCTTGGATCTGTTCGATTACCTTCTCGGCCCGTTGGAGCCCAAGATCGTGACGCGGACGCAATACGATTTCTATCCCCACGATCCGACATTGGATGCGGTGCTCGAGGCGCCGAACGGCGCGCCCGTTCACCTGATAGGAGCCGACGGTTCCCATTTCGAGGTGTTTGAAATCCACATCGCCACCGACCTGGGCATGATCTCGCTGGAGGATTACGGTTACGCGATTCGGGCCCGCGGCGTCGGCTCCCCTCCCCGTTTTCCCGAGGACGCCATGCTGGAAAAAGGCGTTTGGTCCGAGACGGAGTTGGACGAATCCTTCCCGCGCGCGATCGACAACATATACCGCGCCGTCGAATACGGCGCGCCCCTTGCCGCGACCGGCGACAGCGCGGTCCGGGTATTGGAGCTTTGCGATCGGCTGCGAAGCCTATCGGACAGTCAGGAGGCCGATTGAATGGCGTCAAAACTCGCATTATTGGGTGGGACACCCGTCCGCACGGAACCGTTTCCCGCGCCCAATTCCATCGGGACGGAGGAAAAGCAGGCCGTTGCCGAGGTGATGGAGACAGGGGTGCTCTCCGCGTTTCAAGCCAACTACAACGTGGATTTCCGAGGCGGCGATCAGGTCCGGTCGTTCGAGGAGGAATGGGCCGAGGCCTTCGGCGTCCGCCACGCCATCGCGGTCAATTCCTGCACAAGCGGCCTGTCCGCCGCGCTGGGCGCTGCCGGCGTCGGCCCCGGGGACGAGGTGATCGCGCCCCCCTTCACCATGGTTGCGTCCGCAACCGCAATTTTGGTCAACAACGCGGTGCCGGTCTTCGCCGATATCGATCCCGCCACTTTCTGTATTTCGCCGACGAGCATCCGAGAGCGCATCACGCCGCGCACCCGCGCAATCGTCGCCGTGGATCTTTGGGGCCAAGCCGCGGATTTCGACGCGCTCATGGACATAGCCCGCGAACATGGCCTGACGGTCGTCGAGGACGCGGCCCAGGCGCCGTTCGCCAAGCGCAACGGCCGGGCCGCCGGCGCGTTGGGGCATGTCGGCGTGTACAGCTTCAACTATCACAAGCACATCCATACGGGCGAAGGGGGCATGGTCGTCACCGACGACGACGAATTGGCGGAACGCGCGCGCCTGATCCGCAATCACGCGGAGGTCACCGTCGCGGGACGTCCCGGCGTCGGGGACCGGGACCTTGTCAACATGATCGGCTTTAATTTCCGCATGGGGGAATTGGAGGCCGCCATCGGCCGATGCCAACTTCGCAAAGGGCCGGAGCTGATCGCCCAAAGGGTGGAGAACGTCCGCCGCATGGAGGAGCGCATCGGGAGTCTGGACGGGTTCGCGATGCCGCGCATCGATGCGGGCAACACGCACGTCTATTACATTCATGGAATCCTTTATGACGAGGAAAAGGTGGGCGCGCCGCGCGACGCCTTCGTTCAGGCGTTGAAGGCGGAGCTCCCGCCCACGCGGCTGCGCGAAAGCGACGGGACCCTGGCGGATGCGGGCTACACCCGCCCGATCTATCGGTTGCCCTTGTTCCAGCGCCAGGTGGGCTGGGGGGACAAGGGCTGTCCGTTCCAATGTCCCCATTATGGCGCCGAAGTCGGTTACGAAGGCCCCCTTTGCCCCATTACCGAGGACGTGGAGCGCAACGTTCTAATCCACGAGTTCATGTTGCCGCCGATGACGCGGCGAGACGTGGACGATGCGGCCGACGGTTTCCTGAAGGTCTATGAAAACCGCGATGCGCTCAGGGATTATTGGAGCAAGGCCAACGCATGAGGCCGCTCCTGTTCGTGGCGCGGGAAGCGGGAAGCGCCAACGCCCTGGCTCCGGCGATCGCCGAGGCGCCTTCGCTGGAAAGGCCGATCCGGCTCATGGCGGAAGGACCCGCGGCCGAGATCTGGGCGGGCCTTGGCCATGCGATCGCGGCGCCGGAAATCAACGCCGCAAGCGATGCCGCCCTGGCGATTACCGGAACAAGCGTGGATTCGGATCTGGAGCGTCGTTTCTGGATCGAGGCGCGGCAAGCGGGCGCGCCGTCCCTGACATTGATCGATTCATGGATCAACCTCGAAGATCGGTTTCGTCTGCTTTCCGGCGAGGGGGAGAGTTGGCCCGACGCGGTCTGCGTCCTGGATGCGTGGTGCCGCGACCGGCTGTCCAATCGCCTACCGGCAGGCAGCCGCATGTTCGTCACCGGAAGCCCCGCATTCGAAGCGGCGGCCCGAATCCCGCGTCCCCCTCGGGATCCGGATGGCGGGACCGCGTTTGTTTATGTCTCCGAGAACTGGCGATTGTCGGATTCCCGGTCCGGTCTATTCGACTTGAATCAATTCCAGGTGGCCGCCATGATAGTGAAATACATCGCGGGAATCGGTCCCTTGAATCTGATCATCAAGCCGCATCCTTCCGAGGACGTTTCCGCTTGGCGGGACTGGCTGCGGGACCAGCGCCCTCCCGAAGGGGTCGAAGTCACGATTTCCAACGAAGGGCTTTCGGAAACGATGGCCAAGGCCTCAGCCGTTATCGGCGTTGCGACCAACGCCCTGGTGGAGGCGGCCATTTCCGGCGTCCCGGCCCTCGCGGTTCAGCCGGGCCGCAAGGGATCGCTTCATCAAGGGATCGACGCGCTGGATTCCATCGCGCTCGCCACGGAGGAAAGCGGTCTCGCCGCCCGCTTAACCGCGCTGGCCGGGCAAGCGGCTTCCGCGTCCGGGAATGCGGACCCGTCGGAATTGGTCGATGGCGCGACCGAACGGGTTTTGGACGCCGTAAGGGAAATGATTTCCAAGACGCGAGAAAGATAGGAGGGCGGGCATGCGCGAACCTGTGTTTCTGGAAGGCGGCAAGGTCCATCTGCGCCCCGTCCTTCCCGCCGATCTCGAGAACGGCGACTATTTGGCGGCGATGAACGACCAGCGGGGCGACGCATTCACCGAACACGCCCTGTTTCCCCATACTCCCCTCTCGCTAAGGGAATACGCGGAAATGCGATGGCGGGATCGGGATTCCATGTGGCTCGCAATCGTCGACGGCGAAAACGGCGCCCATGTGGGGAATATCGAATTGCGCAATTTGGATTGGATACACGGGACCGCGGAACTGATGATATTTGTGTTTCCTTCCCATCAGGACATGGGCTACGGAACCCAGGCCATGGCCCTTTTGCTGAGGCATGCGTTCCAGCGGATCAATCTGCACAGGGTGTGGCTCCGACTGAACGCGGAAAACGAGCCCGCCCGTAAGCTCTACCTTCGCGCGGGCATGAAGGAGGAGGGCCGAGAGCGCGAGGCCATCAACATGGGCGGACGCCGGGTGGACGCCATCGTCATGGGCGTCCTGGCCTCGGAATTCGATGGGTAGGACCAAGAAGACGGCGAGCGCCTAATTTTGACAGTGGGCACCAGTGACCGAAAATAGCAAAAAACTGATCAGTCTGATCGTCCCCGTTTACAATGAAGTGGACAATGTCCGCGCCCTATACGACGCGGTCACGCGCGTCATGGCTGGGCTCGAGGACCGATACGACTGGGAGCTTCTGTTCACAGACAACCACAGCGAAGACGGCACGTTCGCCATTTTGGAAGAAATCGCCGCCGCCGACGGGCGGGTTCGGGCCATCCGTTTTTCGCGCAATTTCGGATTCCAGCGCTCGATACTCACCGGGTACATGAACGCCCGGGGCGAGGCGGCGATCCAACTCGATTGCGATTTGCAGGACCCCCCGGAACTGATCCCCGAGTTTATCGCCAAGTGGGAGGAAGGATATCAGGTCGTTTACGGCGTTCGGCGTTCGCGACAGGAAGGCGCGATCATCACCGGACTGCGCAAAATTTTCTATCGCCTGATCGACGCCTTGACCGAAGACAAACTTCCCCACGACGCGGGCGATTTCCGATTGGTGGGCCGCCCGGTTCTGGATGCGCTTCAGGGCTTGGACGACCAGCATCCCTATCTACGCGGCATGATCGCGACCTTGGGCTTTCGACAGGTCGGCGTTCCTTATGACCGCAACCGGCGCGAAAGGGGCGAGAGCAAGTTCAGCTTCGGCCAACTGGTCTCGCTCGCCTTGGATGGAATCCTTCACCATTCGGTGATTCCCCTGCGTATCGCCACGATGATTGGGCTGATAATGGCGGTATTGACGTTTTTCGGCATCATCGTTTATGGGTCGCGGCGGTTATTCTTCGGCCAAGACTGGCCACCGGGTTTCGCGACCACGACCTTGTTGCTGTTGCTGTCCATCACCTTGAACGCCCTGTTCCTGGGCGTCATCGGGGAATACCTGGGGCGAATTTACCAGCAGGTGAAGAAAGGTCCCGTCACGGTGGAGGAACGGCGGCTGAATTTCGATGACGACTGAGCCGCGAAAAAGTACGGTGCAGCCCGTCAATCCGATGACGGTGGCGGAAGCCTTGTCCCAATTTCCGGCCAACGACGATCCGATTCGGGTCCAGTTGCTGCGCCCCGTCTCGGTGTTCTCAAAGACCGCATACAGTACGCCGGTGATGCTGCCAGCGGGATTGGCCTATGTGGCGGCCATGGCGGAGAAGGCGGGTTACCCGATCGACGTGATCGACGCCATCGGCGAAGACATCGAAAACATCGGCGTTACGTCCGACGGCGGCTCCATGCGCCAGGGCCTGGACACGGAACGCATCGTCGAGCGCGTCGGCGTGGAAACGCGCGTTCTCGGCGTGTCCATGATGTTCTCCCAGGAATGGGTGGAGCATCGCGCCATCATTCAGCGCATCAAACAGGCCCGGCCCGACCTGATCATCGTCGCGGGCGGGGAGCATCCGACCGCCATGGCCGAATACGTGCTTCGCGACTGCGCGGCCATCGATTACGTGGTCATGGGCGAGGGCGACTTGACGTTCCTGGAGCTGCTTTCGCGTATTTCGTCGGGCGCTGACTGCCTGGACCTGCCTGGCGTCGCTGGCCTCGCCGCCGACGGAGCGTTCATCGACAACGGTCTCGGACGGCGCATCAAGGACATCGACAATTTGCCCCGTCCGGCCTGGGACCTGTTTCCAGTCACCGCGTACTTTACCGACGCGTGGTCGTCCGGCATCGCCTATGGCCGCAACATGCCCATCGTCGCGACGCGGGGATGCCCGTTTCAATGCACGTTCTGCTCCAATCCGGGCATGTGGACCACCCGCTACATCATGCGCGACCCCAAGGACGTGGTCGATGAGATCCAATGGCTAATCGACGCATGGGGCGCGAACGCGGTGGATTTCGCCGACCTGACGGCCATCGTGCGCAAGGATTGGGTCCTGGCGTTCTGCGCGGAATTGAAACGGCGGGGCGTGGATGTCCCTTGGCAGCTTCCGTCCGGCACCCGGTCCGAGGCGCTGGACGCCGAGGTGCTTCAGGCCATGTACGACACCAATTGCCGTTATCTGGTCTACGCGCCCGAAAGCGGGTCCGGCGAAACTCTGAAGCTGGTTAAAAAAAAGGTGAAGCTGGACAACCTGGTCGACAGCGTCAAGGACGCCGCGCGCATCGGCCACACCACCCGCATCAACCTGGTGATCGCGTTTCCCGGCGAAAAAAGGTCGTCCGCGTGGAAGACGCTGTGGTTCGCGCTCGGCATGGCGTCCGCTGGCGCGGATGATTTGAACATCGCGGTGTTCTCGCCCTATCCGGGGTCAGAGCTCTTTCATGAGCTGCTTGCGGAAAACCGGATTCCTCCCCTCGACGACGCTTATTTCGAACGGCTGCTGGTCCAGTTCGATTTCACGCTGGCCCAAACCCATTGCGAAAACATTCATCGTTTCGAGGCCGCGTTCTACAGGATCTTCGGCATGGCCATGTTTTACGTCCTGTCTTATCATGTTTTACGTCCTGTCTTATCTGGTTCGGCCTTCTCGGCTTTTCCGATTGGTCAAAGGGGTTCTGACCAAGGATTTCCATCCCCGCAGCATGTTCGAACAGCGGATTTATGATTACATCAAACGCCGGGCTTTGAAGAACGCCCAAGGGATCTAAGGCATCCCAAGCATATTGAAGAGGAAATTGATGACGACGACGCGCGTCCCCGCGCAAAAGGCCTTGATCGCGACATTGATTGCGCTTTATTGCGTTTTCACGCTGACCCGGTATCAGGGTTCGAACGGGGGTCTCTTTATTCTTTTATATCAATGGCTGCTGAATCCGGATTTATTCGCAAACGATTTTTACTTACATAACAGCGACATTAACAAGGCGTCCATTCTTTGGGACGCCGTTCGAATGTTTTCCATCAATGTCGACAACGACTTCGTCGGCCTTGCGCTCCATGCCGCCGCCGCCGCCATCGCCGCCGCCGCCGTCCTCGCCATCATTCGTGTTCATTTTCGTGTTCGTGAACTTCATTGGGCGCTTTTGCTGCTTCTCGCCTGCGTGTTCCTGGACAACAAGGTCCTGGACATCACCCATGGCAGCGTCATCTATCTTTGGACCGGAAGCCCGGCCATGTTCGGCCACGCCTTGTCGCTGTTGGCGATGTTCCTGCTGCTCGGCAACCGGATTCTTCCGGCGTCCCTTGTCCTCGCCCTCGGCGTCGCCGTGGCGGCGAAGGTCATGTGGTTCCCCGCGGTGGCGGCCGCGCTGTACGTTTGGTTCAATCCCGACGTGGATCGGCGAAAGCTCGTATTCGTCGCAATTCCCTTTATCGTCGCCTATGTGAAATCCCGATCGCTCGTGGCTCCGCTTACGCCAGGGGAAGCGGCGTATGTAAGCGAAGAATGGATGCGGTTGTGGGCCGACGAAATCTCCATCCACATGCAGCCGTGGCGGGCGCAGGTGTTGTACGCGGCGACGCTGTTGGCGTTTCCCTGGTTCTGGCGAAGGCTGGAGGACCGGGCGCTTCGGGTCTTGACCATGGTGATTTACGTCTCGACGTTGGGCCTGTATGTCGGGGGCGGGCTTTATACGCTCGTGGGCTGGGAAATCCTGCCTCGGCCGATGTTGATCCAACTTGGATTCATCCGTCCGACCAAGTTCCTCCAACTCTTCCTGTACCTGACGATTTTGGCCGAGATCGCGCGTTCCGACGGGATCGACTGGCGCGAGCGCGCGGCGATTTTCGTGGCGTTGGTTCTGCTGCGCGTCACCAGCATGGCGGGCGTCGCCGCCCCGTTGGCCGTTCTGGCGGCGGGGTTTGGAGTTACGCGCCATTCCGATTTCGCCGCCGTTCGTTGGAAGGCGATGGAATCATGGATGCTCGCCGCGTTTTTCGTCGCCCTGGCCGGATACCAGGTGCTGGTCTCGTCGCCCATCGCCCACCCGAACGCGGAAGGGTTCCGCCATTTGAACAAATGGACCCTGTTGGAGCGGTTTACGCCCGAAGAATGGGAAACCCTGCTTGCGTTGCGCGAACGGGAGGATTTCGTAATGTTGATGATCGCGCGCAAGGGGGAGGCCTTCAAGGCGCGTTATCAAGCGAACCTGGTCGCGAGAAAATCGGGATTCCACGGCAGTCCCGCCCATTTCATGAGAAACGCCGCGAACATGTCGGAAGCCGTCAATCGTGGAAACGCGGTCGATCGCGTGATCGACGCCTTGGCTGGGAAGAGCCCCTTATCGCAGGGAGACAAGGCCTTCCTTGCCGAACGACGCGTCGGCCTGGTCCTGCCGAAGGGGGCGACTCGGGCCTTGCCCGGAGCGCGCGTCGCCGCCGTCCTGCCCCATCACGAGATCCTTCGCTATGACCAAGCCCGTTGATTTCGCCGGGCGCCGGGTTGGCGCGGGGAACCCGTGCTTCATCATCGCGGAGGCCGGGGTCAACCACGACGGCGATCTGGGTCGCGCCCGTCGGTTGGCGGACGCAGCCCATGCGGCCGGGGCGGACGCGGTCAAATTCCAGGCCTTTATTCCAGAGGAACTGGCGACGGCCGACGCGGACAAGGCCGGTTATCAGCGCGAAACCACGGGGTGCGGCGGCCAGTTGGAGATGCTCCGCGCCCTGGCTCTTTCGCCCGAGGACCAGAAGGCCCTCAAGGCGCATTGCGAACGGGTGGGAATCACCTACCTTTGCACTCCTTATGAAAATAATAGCGCCGACCTTCTTCACGCCCTTGATGTTCAGGGGTTCAAGCTTGGCTCCACCGACACCGCCAACGTTCCGTTTCTTCGCCACTTGGCCGCCATGGGCAGGCCGTTGATCTTGTCGACCGGCATGTGCGATCTGGACGAAGTCCGCGTGGGGGTGGAGGCCTTTCTGGACGCGGGCGGGGACGGTCGACTGGTGCTGATGCATTGCGTTTCCCAATACCCTTCCCCATTGGACCAATCCAACCTGCGCGCCATCCGGACGTTGGAGGACGCGTTCCGCGTTCCCGTCGGTTTCTCCGACCACACGAAAGGGGTGGAGGCGGGGCCCTTGGCCGTGGCGGCCGGGGCGTGCTGCGTGGAAAAACATTTCACCTTGGATCGGTCCGCGCTTGGTCCGGATCACAAAGCGTCGGTGGAGCCCGCGGAGCTTTCGGACTACGTCGGCCGCATCCGCCGGGCGGAGGAGGCGCTGGGCGACGGGGTCAAGCGGGTCATGCCGTGCGAGGCGGAAAACAAAAAGATGGTTCGCAAAAGCCTGGTCGCCGCCAGGCGCATCGAGCCGGGAGCGCGTATCGGCCCGGAAGATTTGGCGTGCAAGCGTCCCGCCACGGGACTGGCGCCCAAAGCGTTCGACCATGTCGTCGGACGCCGGGCGGCCCGCGCGATCGAACGCGACGAGGCGATTTCGGAGTCCGCCCTGGAATAGGGGGCAGGAAAAGGGGAAGGGCCGGTCAGCACGAAGCCTGGACGTAATCCTCGCTGGCGGTCTTCGCGATGGCGCGCAGTTCGTTGCGGAGCTCGCGCAGCTCCCCCTCGGCGGTGTCGCGGGCGTCCAGCCAGGCTTCCAACGCGTCCTCGTCCTCGGGCAGATCGTATTGGGGTTTGGCTCGGCCGGCGGCGATGTCGTCGATCATGGCGAGAACCCGATCCAATCCATCCTTGTGCCAATGGTCGATGATGAAACGAACGCACCAGTTCGCCTTCTCGTCGCCCAAGTCCGGAAGCTCCATCCCCTTGCCGGGAAACTCGGCTCCTTCCAGGTCCTCGTCGTCGGGCATGTCCTGGAATTTGAGGTAATAGGTCAGGCGTTGAAGTTCGTTCAACAGGTCGGTGGAGAACGGGTTTTCGTTGTCCTTGGTGTAGTCCACCAGGGGGAACAATTTCACCGGCACGTAGCTGTAGACCGAAAACACGAACAAGAAGCGGTTGAGCAGCCGGCTGTCCATATCCTTGAAGATCACCACCGAACGGGAACCGGACGTAAACGACGAGAAATCGAACCCTTCGAGGTTTGCGTATTCGAAATCCTCGTCCATCAGGCCCTTCTTCACCATCATGTCGCGGATGGGGGTGCCTTTGTAGGGATAAAATATGCCGACCGACTGAGTTTTGGTGCCGACCAAACGATTGAGCCCGATGGTCTTGAAGACGTCACGCTGGCTTTCCGTCGGCAGCCCGATCATGTTGAAGGACACCCCTTGGATGCCGTTTTCCCTAAGGCGGCGGTAGGCGTTCTTATAGACCCGGTTATCGGTTGGCTTGTGCAGGATGCCGCGGCGCAGATCCGGGCTTCCGGTCTCGATGCCGACCGAGACCGCCCTGCATTGGGTGTCGCTGAGAACCTGGGCCGAGAACTCGTTGATGCTCTGGGCCGTGGTCTCGCAGACGTAAGGCAATCCCACCTTGTCCCGGTAAAGGTCGCGGAATTCCTCCATCCGTTCTCGGGTCATGTTCAAGAACGTCTCGTCCCAGAACTTCAGGAACTCGATCCCGTAGTTCTCCTTGGCTCGGACGATCTCTTCGACGAGGCGGGGAATGCTCTTTTCCCGGTGGTAGTTGGACGCGCCCTGGAATGCGTAGATATGCTGGAGCTGCACGTTGATGCAGTAGGAGCACTTGTAAGGGCACCCACGGCTCATCTCGAAATCGCCGTATTTGTAAACGATGCCGTCAAAAGGCTTGTAGAACGCGGGCTCCCCATAGATGGTCCAGTCGGGGAACGGCAGGTCGTCCAGGGCGGTGATCAAGGGCCGCACTTCCGATTTAACGATCTCGCCGGCTTCGTTCTTGGTCCAAAGGTTGGGGATGTTGGCGAAATCCCGGCTTCCCTTTTCCGCCCTCTCGCAAATGTCCAGGATCACCTCTTCGCCCTCGCCGACGCAGACCATGTCGAAGCAGGGCTCCCTCAACACGTTGGCGGGATCGACCGTGGCGTGCACGCCGCCAACGGCGGTGGGAACATCCGGGTAGGCCTTGCGGATCTCCCGCATCAGCTCCACGCCCAGGGGATAATCGTCGGTCAGAACCGAAAGGCCGATGACGTCCGGCTTGAAATCGTCGATGTCCTTGAGAAGGAGCTCCAGAAGCTCCCTCATGGAGACCGAGGGTCGCCGGGGCAGGCGTTCCGGATTGGAGAGTTCGCGGAACTCGACCATCTTCAGGCCGGTGTCGTTCCAATCCAGGGCTTCCACTTCCAGGGAATAGTTGGTGCAGTCGAACAGCCGGAAATCATGCCCGGCGTTTTTCGCCACCGCGGCAAGCGATGCGATGCCCATGGGCTTGTTGCCCGTGGCGAACTGGTTCGAATACAACATATAGAAACGCATCGCCTCGCCTCGCTTGTTTTGTGCAAATTGGAAAGTTCGCGAAAGAATCATACGGCCCCTTATCGGAACCGCAAGCCTTGCATGGAAAAAGCCGACAGGGCCCAACGAACCCTTTGTCGTTTAACGAATATTGGCCGAAACGCCTACTTCGAATCCCGCCGGCCCAAGACCGGCGGAAAGTTCTTAGGCCAAAGAATCGTATGTCGTGGCGACGAATTGCAGGCCGGACCATCTCCTTGGAAAGCGGGGCCATTGCCTTGACACCGGTAGGGCCCCTCTCTAGGGTTTCGGCGGACGTTCACCCGGACATTTTCTTTTCGAGAATTCTGTCGTCGGCATTGTTGGATGCCCCATGACCCATCTTGATTCCCCGGTTTTCATCTGCGGCGCGGCGCGCAGCGGCACGACCATGCTCTTGAACCTGTTCGCCGGCCATCCCGAAATCCTGGTGCTGCCCAACGAGCACAAGATCCTGCTTCGATTCAACGCCCGGAAAGATTCGCCGGACGAATATTTCCTAAGGGATTACCTGTTCTCCAACGACATGCGCTACTACCACGACCAGGCTTACGCGGATGCGGTCCGGCGCGAGGACGACCAGGCCTTCGGCACCAATACCAAAGCCTTTACCCTTAAAGGAGGGGACGCCTTCAAGGCCGCGTATGGCGACCATCTGGCGAAGAACGGCGTGTCGCTGAAAACCATCTACCAAGCGGTTGCTCGGGCCTATTTGGAGACGCTGGACGGCCGGGACCGTCCGCCGCGTTATTTCGTCGAGAAAACGCCGGGAGACAACGAGATGGGGGCGCGCGCCATCAAGGAAGCGTTTCCAAACGCCCGCTTTATACACATCCTGCGCGATCCCCGCACCCGCTACGCCTCGGTCAAGGCGCAGATCTGGCGGAACGCAAGGATGCTCAGGCTTTTTGGCGTCCGGTATCGACGGGCCTATTCCAACGAGGACGCGCCCCTGGATTTCGTTCGCGGCATCGCCGCAAGCTCGATGATTTCCTTCGTCATGGCGGAACGAAACAAACATCTGTTCGGGGACAGTTACCACGTGGTCCGCTATGAGGACCTAACCGAGAAACCGAAAGAGGAAATGGCGCGCCTTGCGGATTTCATGGGAATTTCCTTCGATTCCTCCCTGACCGCGACCGGGACGAACGAACGGGTTTTTCAGGGAAACTCCAGCCATGCTGAGATCTATGGCGGCGCCGTCGCGTCGACCCACTCGGATCGGCTCGCCAAATACCAGGCGGTCACGTCGCGGAGCGAACGGGAGCTGGTCGCGCTCGTCAACAAGGACGCCACGTCGCGATACGGTTACGAATGGCGGGAGAATACGGACTTCCGGCCTCGCGATATCCTCCGGTTTCTCGCGCCCTTCGGGGGGGAAGCCCCGCATCAATACCTTCGAAACCGCCGCGGTCTTTTGCCGTGGCTGCCGGAATTCACCCGCCATGTGGAAATTGAAGCGTTGACGGACAAAATGATCGAGCGCTGGAACGCAGGCGAAAGACCCGGTTACAGTTGATGGCCGTCATTCCGCCGGAAGGGTTCGATGCGGCCTCCCGGCCCGATATCATCGACGAACTGAACGAACGGACCTTGGAGATCTTTCGGGCGCTGGAAGCGGCCGTGGCCGCTTGCGAGCCGATCGCCCCGCCGTTCAAGAACGTCGCCGCCCTTTTCTTCCACGAATACCTTCGTTTCACGACCACGTATTACCTTCGAATCGCCGAAAAGATCCACGGGGCGGCCCGCTCCGATCTTATGGACAAGAGACTGAACCGTTACCCGTTTATCGACTGGCGCGACGTGGAGGGACGGATCGACGTGGCGGAAAAAGACCTCGGGAGCACGGTCAATCCGGGAACCGCCCAGCCCTTGTCCAAACGGCTCGCCTGGAAAGCCATCGAATTGGGGGCCAGGGCGCGTGGGGGACGGGGCCGCGTCGTGGGGCTCGCGTGGCAACAGAACGCGTTTGGCAACGGCGAACTGGTTCGGATGCTCTTGTCGCGGGGGTTCGCGATCAAGCGACCCACGCCCGTTGGGGTCCAAGTGGCCAATGCTCCGGATCAGATGGCGCGGATCCGAGCCGTCGTGGAACCGGCGATGGAGCGGGTTTGCGGTCGCGGAGACCTGCAGAGCCTTTTCCATCTGATCGAGGCTTATCTTTCCCGCTATCTGTCCGGACGCGACGCATCGACGGATTTTGACGTCCTTGTCGGCGGAACCGGGGTTCTGCGCAACCGGATCATGGCGGCGGCGGCCCGCGCGGCGGGCAAGCCGGTTGTCTCCACCTGTCACGGCGAGAATGACGGCGTGCTGGACGAGCCCCCCATCGGCGTCGGCGATTACGGTTACGCCACGCATGTGCTCAGCTATGGCCGGCGCGCGGCCGAGGCGCTGGACGGCAGCCTCTGCCTCCATCCTCCCTACGCGCCGCCGGGAGGACCCGAATTCGCGCCAAGCAACGGGGCCAGCATCATGGCGCTATACGACCCGAACGCGCCCGTCGGACGGTTGGAGAACCTGGAGGGCCGGAAGGCGGTCTATATCACGACGCTGATGGTGGGTTTCAACACGTACGGACCGTTCCGAGCTCCGCCAGACGTGTTGTTCGCGTCGTGGTGGGGCCGGGTGTTGAGGATATTTCCCCGCGCCGCGATCAAGATCCATCCCAGCAACGATCCGGCCGCCCTCCCGGCTATCGCGCCTGAACGGATTATCGGCGCGCCCTCTTTGGAAACGGCAATGGCGGAGGCGGACGCGCTGATCTTGGATAGTTTTTCGACCGCCTTGTCCCAGGCGGCGGCGACAGACAAGCCGGTGATTTTCTTGGACCTGGGCTATCAGAATTATACGCCAGCCGGGTTGAGCGCTTTGAAGGAGCGCTGCATCTACGTAAACGTTCGCAAGAAAACCGACGCCGAAATCCTCGCCGACGTGGCGGGACAGGCGCGCGACGCCAAGACGCACGCCTTTACGCGGGAGTTTTCCCTGGACGGGACCGGACGGCCCCGAATCCAGGCGCTTGGCGACCTGCTGGACCGGTTACTGCCTCCTTGATGTCGCGTACCGCATGTGGCATATGTTCTTTAGGAAAAGCGCCCGGCGCAAAGGCATTGGGAACGGCGTTCCACACAAGGCTCGACGGGTCGAACTTTTCACCCGAATGGAGGTATCGTACCGCTCGCCGACGCCGAAATCTCCTTGCTCGGGACAATCGGAAGATCAAAGAAATGAAGATGTTCGCCATCCATCGTGACGCGGCGAATTCATCTTCCGCGCGGCAAGGCGTCTTGTCATGGGCCTCCAATAATCAGGGCGCCGCCACCGAGTCCATTCGTTGCACGGTTGAAGAATTCCGGACGATTTCTGTGTCATCAATAGCCAGTATAATGAGGCATGTCTAAACGATTTCGATACATTTTGGGTGTCCAAAGTTACGCCAACAAGGAATCCGGAGCGGCCATCGTCCGGTTTTCAGATGACGGCGCGATTTTGGATTACGTCGCCATTTCGGAAGAGCGCCTGATCCGGCGCAAGCATCCATATACGTTCCCATTGCATTCCATCGCTTACTGCATGGATCATTTTTCCCTTGGCGACTTGTCCGAAATCGATCTTTTGGTCACGGACTACATTCGGGAAAAGCGATGGTTCAATTCCGGGCCGGCCTATCGGGTGGGGGAATTCGATTACCTGAAGGCCAAGTTCGACTTCGATCCGAGAAAGATCCATATCATCGGGCATCATATGGCCCATGCCGCCAGCGCTTATTACGGGTCCGGATTTTCGGACGCCGCGGTGCTGATCGTCGATGGAAACGGTTCGGACCTGGAGACCACGTCTTATTTCCGGGGCCGGGAAAACGACATAGAATTCATTGAAAACTATAAGCATTATGGGATAGGTGCCGCCTATTCGGCCGTGACAAGCCAAATTCTGAACATGGGTAAGGGGGGCGAAGGCAAGACCATGGGCCTTGCGCCTTATGGCGAACCGTTCGAACCCGTTCTGGACCTGAGATGCGCGTTCGACGGCATTCGCCACGATTTATCGGCGTTCATGCGGCGCATGCCCTATTCGGACGTTCTGGCCTTTGTCGATGAAAAGTTCAAGATCGATCCCTTAAACTTCGAACACCCGATCGCTTCGAGCAAGGAAGAGGTCACGGAACCGTATTTCGCCCGCGTGGCCTTCGATATCCAGCAAGCCACAGAAACCATCATGACCCATCTGGCGCGGGACCTTTACGCCAAAACAAAGGTTCCGAACCTCTGCATCGCGGGCGGCGTCGGGCTCAATTCCGTCACCAACAAGATCATACTGGACGAGACCGATTTCGAGAGGATCCATATCTTCCCGGCTTCGTCGGATTCCGGCATCCCGTTTGGACTCGCCATGTGGGGGTATTACAATTACGGCGATTTCGAGGACTTCGATCGCAAAACGTTCGTATTTTCAAACGCCTATACGGGACGAAAGTACGACGATGGCGAAATCGCCGAGACGCTTGAACGATACAATTTCCCTTACGCGAAAACCACCATGACCGACGTGGCGGGGCTTCTGGCGTCCGGGAAGATCATCGGCTGGTTTCAGGGAGGCAGCGAATACGGCCCGCGCGCGCTTGGCCACCGATCCATCCTGGCCGACAGCCGGAACGCCGAAATGCGCGATCTGGTCAACGCGCGGGTTAAGCACCGCGAGCACTATCGCCCGTTCGCGCCGGCGGTGTTGGCCGAAAAGGCGACCGAGTACTTCGAGCTGGACGGCGAATCCCCATACATGCTGTTGGTTTCAAAGGTCCACAAACCCGACGACGTTCCCGCGGTGACCCACGTGGACGGAACCGCAAGGGTGCAGACGGTTACGCGCGCGGAAAACGGCCGTTTTCGGGAATTGATCGAGGAATTCGACAAATTGACCGGCGTCCCGGTGATTATGAACACGTCCTTCAACGACGCGGGCGAGCCGATCGTCGAAACCCCGGAAGACGCGATCTTGTGCTTTCTCAAGACCGAAATCGATTATTTGGTGCTTGAGGACATCATTCTCGAGAAGAGCGATATCGAACCCGAGGTCCTCGCGCGCGGGATGGAAGAAGACAGGACGCGCCATATCGAAAACACCGAAAAGGCGCTTATCGAAAAAATGTGCCCCGGCTATTCCGTGGACGAGCGAGACAACTTCGTTACGGAACACAACCTGATGGCCGAATGGACCGCAAAATACGCGGCCAAATACGAGCTTGAAAAAAAGGTGCTTGCCTGGAGCGCGGCCGGCGCAAGAATCCTGGTTGTCGGCACCCGCGATCACCACGACGTAATCATGCGGAAAATCAATGGGTTCTACCTACTGGACGTGGTTGGATATGTGGAATTCGATGGCGGCGCGGCGCTTGATGGCGTCGAGTATGACGAGATTTTGATTTCCTCGTTCGAACATCAGTTCGAGATATTGCATCAATTGAACCGGTCGGGAATCTCAAAACCGGTCTATTGCATATATGACGGCAGCTCCAGGGATCTCGCGGCGATCCTGAGCGGTTTTCCGGATTATCATTCTCCTTGATCAATAACGCGGCCCCATGCCCATCCGAGGTTTGACCCCATCCGATCAAGGGTGATAATGACGAAGACAAGAGGCGGTATCTCATGAGCGGAAATAAATCCCTGCGGATCGTGCTGGTCGATCCCAGGCACAGCACCACCGGCAGTCATTCGGTGGTCATGCCCTTGGCCTTGGGTTTTATCGCAGCCTACACCGCAAAGGAACACGGACGGGATCGGGTTCGAATCACGATTCATACGGACCCCGAAGAAGCCGTCGCCATGATCGACGCGGACAGGCCGGACGTTGTCGGGTCGTCCAATTATTGTTGGAACGCCGCCCTATCCAAATTTCTTCTATCCTATGCGAAAAAGAAAAATCCCAATGTCATCACCATCGCCGGCGGCGGGGAATTCCCCATCGACAAGGGCGAGGCCAGGGATTATCTGCGGTTCCGTTCCGACATCGATTTCTTTTCATATCGCGAAGGGGAGCTTCCGTTCTCGGGCTTGATCGGACGGTTGCTCGCGGGCGACGAGCCCGGCGCGCTGAAACGCGAATCCCTCATGGGATTGGCGGCCATTCATCCGGACACGAATGAAATCGTTTTCGGACCGGAGCCCGCGCGGCTCGTCGATATGGATGTGATTCCCTCGCCCTACATCGACGGCTGGTTCGATAATTTCTGGGGCGGGCGTTTCAAGCCGTTCGTCCAGTTCGCCAGGGGCTGTCCGTTCAGCTGCACCTATTGCGACGCCGGGGCGGAATGGTATTCGAAGGTCTCGCGGTTCAGTCTCGAGCGCGTGCGGGAGGAGCTGACGTTCATTGCGCGGAAAATGCAGGATTTTCCGGATGTCGCCCTCGCCGTCAGCGATTCGAATTTCGGTATGTTCAGCCAGGATATCGAAATCGCCGACCACATCATTTCCCTGCAAAGGCAATACAAGTGGCCGACCTTCATGGACACGGACACGGGCAAGGGAAAATACGAACAAATCATCGATATCGCGGATCGGCTCGGCAAAAAGATGCCGATCAAGCTTTCCATGCAGTCCTTCAACACCGCGACGCTGGACGCGATCAAACGCCGCAACATTCAGGTCGAAAATTACATGGAAATCGCCGCCCTCGCCCGGGGACGGGGCCTGAAAGTCATGACGGAGCTGATTTCGCCTTTGCCGGAGGAGACCAAGGATAGCCTGATCGGCAGCTTGAGAACCCTCTCGGACGCCGGGGTGCATACGGTGGTTTTCACCACCATGATGCTGATGGGGTCCGAGATCGCCAAGACCTCGTCCCGCGATCGCTACGGCATGGAGACGAAATTCCGCCTGCTGCCCCGGCAGTTCGGGGAGTACGACGGCGAGAAAATCTTTGAGATCGAGGAAGTGTGCGTCGGCACCAACACCATGCCGTTCAGGGACTACCTGGAATGTCGGGGACTCAGCCTTATCGTCAGCACCTTCAACAACGACGCCCTGGACATCTTTCGCCATCTGCTCGTCGAAATGAATGTCAACAAGTTCGATTTTATCATGGCCGTGTATTCGGAGATCAAGGCGACGGATTCGATCCTGTCCAAGGTGGTGTCCGGATATCTGGCCGAATCCGAAAACGAGCTGTTCGACAGCATCGAGGACTTGATAAAGGAATACTCGCGCGACGAATCCTACGAGCAGCTCCTGCATGGGGAAATCGGCGACAACCTGATGCGGAAATACTCCAGCATGCTGGTGGTCGACCAGTACCGGAACACGGTCGAGCTGGCCGGGCGCGTGTTGGTTCGCATGGTGGACGGCCACGGGAGCAACGATTGGTCCACCGGCGTCCAGGATGTCGTGAAATGGGCCATCGGCGTTCGGGATATCGATTCGCTTCTGAACCTCGATACCGACGCTTTCGCCGATTTCGACGTGGATTTCGAATTCGACGTGCCGTCCTGGTACCAGTCGCGCGGCAACGGCAGCAATCTATTGGATTACCGCCACAAGACCCATTTGACCTTCAAAACCGAAGAAGAACGAATCCGGTCCATTGTGGACAACGCCATAAGATTATTCGGGAAAAATCGGGATTTCTGGGTGGCGCGCCTGTTGGAGCGCTATCCGGCAAGCAACTTCTGGCGGACCGCATGCAAATCGGAATGACGACGTTCGAAACCATCCGCGCGAAAACCGGGCGGGCTTCGCCGTCGCTGTTGAACTCGCTGGGGCTTCGTGATTATATCCGTACGACTTATGTTCCGGTGCCGCGCCTTGATCATGGAAACGCTTAGATGAACTTTCGGGACGACAGCGTCTACTTCATCGCCGAAATCGGCCTCAATCATAACGGCATCGTCCATTTGGCCAAGACGCTGATCGACATAGCCATCAACGCCGGGTGCGGGGCCGCGAAGTTCCAAAAGCGTGACGTGGAAAGCATGTTCGTGGCCCAGATCCTGGACCAGGAATTCGCGCGCTTTCCGGAATTGGGCGGCACCATGCGCGCGGTGCGCGAAGGGCTGGAGCTGTCCAAGGAGGAATACCGCAGCTTACGCAACTTCTGCCGCGGCCGGATCGATTTCATGGTCACGCCGTTCGATATTCCGTCGGTCGAGTTTCTGGACGACCTGGATATCGACGCCTACAAGATCGCGTCGCACAGCGCCACGGACATCCCCATGCTTGAAGCGGTCGCGCGTCGGGGCAAGCCCGTTGTCGCCTCGGTCGGCATGGCGACCCAGCGCGAGGTCGATCGCATGGTCGAGGTCTTTAAGAACGTGGATCTGACCCTGCTGCACTGCGTGTCTCAATACCCGACCCAGACCGACAACGCGAATCTCGGCATGATCGGAGAGCTGAAAAAGTACGGCCGTCGCGTGGGCTACAGCGATCACGAAGACGGCATCAACATCGCTCCCGTCGCCGTCGCCCTTGGGGCCGAGGTCATCGAGAAGCACATCACCCTGGACAAGGACATGCAAGGCTTCGATCACAAGATGAGCATCGAGCCCACCCAGTTGGCGCAATGCATCCGTCAGCTCAACGCGGTCAAGTCCGCCTTGCGCGACACGGGGCCCAAGACGATCAAGCCCCACGAACTGATCATGTACGACAATCGGCGTGGTTCTCTGTACGCCGGATGCGACATCAAGAAGGGCTCCACGCTGACCAGGGACATGGTGCGCGTCAAGGCGCCGTTGCGCGGCCTTACGCCGCGTTTCGCATCCATGATTGACGGCGCGAAGGCGCTTTACGACCTGAAAGAAGACGATCCCATCACGTTCGGCGTCATCGATTTTCCGCAATAGCGCGCATTTGCGTAATGCCCGCCCCCTAGATGTCTGAGGCGAAAATGCAGGTTTCTGTGGTAATCCGGACGAAGGATGAGGCCGACTGGATTGGCCGATGCCTTTTTGCGGTCTGCAACCAGGATCACCCCAATTTCGACGTCATCGTGGTCGACTCGGGCTCGACCGACGACACCATCGGCGTGGTCGAGAGGTTTGTCGAACGATCCGGCGTCAAGTTGGTCCATTACTCAGGAAAATACTTTCCCGGCAAGGCGTTGAACATGGGGGCGGAGAACACGTCGGGCGAACTGATCGCCTTTTTGTCGGCCCATTGCATCCCGTTGAACGACAAATGGCTGGAAAGGCTGGCGGTCTGTTTCGCAGATCCTGAAATCGGCGGCGTGTACGGACGCCAGGAGCCATTGCCCGACAGCACCGACATCGACAAGCGCGATCTTTGGACCGTGTTCGGCAAGGAAAGCAAGATCCAGAAGAAGGATTACTTCTTCCACAACGCCAATTCCATGGTTCGGCGAGAGTTGTGGCGGCAAACGCCTTTCGACGAAACCCTCCTCAGCATCGAGGACCAAGCCTGGGCGAAAGCCATCATCGCCATGGGCTACGGCATCCAATACGAACCCCACGCCAGCGTTCATCACTACCACGGCATTCACCAGAATCTGGATGATGATCGGGCGGAGCGGGTGGTCAAGGTCATCGACCTGTTGAAGAAATCCGGGGAAATCTGGTGACCACGCCCAGCGATGGCCGACCTTCGGTTCTGGCGGTGATACCCGCCCGCGGGGGGTCCAAGGGACTGGCCCGCAAGAACGTTTTGGATCTGGGCGGCAAGCCGTTATTGGCCTGGACGGTCGAGGCGGCGTTGGCTTCGCGCTTGGTGGACAGGGTCGTCGTCAGCACGGACGACCCTGAAATCGCCGATGTCGCCAAACGCGCCGGCGCCGAAACGCCTTTCATGCGGCCCTCGGAATTCGCCGACGACATGGCAACGTCCGAGGTGGTTCTGGTCCATGCGGTGGAGTGGTTGGAAGCCCACGAGGGGGCTGTCTATGACATTCTGTTGTATCTCCAGGTTACGGATCCATTCCGAGAGCAAGGCATCATTGATCGCGTCGTCGCCGCCTTGATCGCCGATCCCGACCTGGACACGGTTTTCGCCGCCAAGCCGGAGCACAAGAACTATTGGACCCGCGAGAGTGACGAATTCCGAAGGGTCGACGAACGGGGACACCTGCCCCGCCAGATCAAGCGTGAGATCTGGCGCGAAGACACCGGCATCGCTTGCGCAAGCCGGATCGACGTGATCCGCGCCGGACGCCGGATAGGGGACAAGGTCTCGATAATTCCCCATGAACGGGACGGAGACTTCGTGGATATCCACTCTGAATTCGACTTGGCGGTGGCCAATTTGCTGATCACCAATCTCAACGTCGCTCCCAACCAGTAGGAGCTTTGAAGCGGGGAACATGATGTCTGGACAAAACCTTGCGATCATCCCCATACGGGCGATGGAGTATTTCGACGCCGAGGGCGGCGTCCGGACCATCGGCGGCCAGAACATCCTTGAGCGCGCCGTTTCCGCGTTGAAGGAATGCGAAACCATTGATCAAATCGTTGTTTCCGCGGATGAGCCCGCGATACTGGAGCAAGCCCGCGAGATGGGCGCGACGCTTGTGGTTCTTCGGCCGAAGGAGCTCAGCGACCGTTCGGTGACCATTCCCCGGGTCTTAAACTTCACCCTGGAGGCGTTGGAGGCCGAACACGGCGTTCAGGCCGGAATCGTGGTCTTCGTCGCCGCGACCTACCCTTTCCGTCCGCCGGAGCTTGTCGATCAATTGGTTCAAACCTTGGACGCCGAGAATCTCGACAGCATCTTCACGGTGGCCGAGGCCCGGCATAATTATTGGCGCCATGACGAGAACGGACGCATCAGCCGCATTTACGAAGGCGACCCCTATCGGACCCGCGACGTCAAGGATCCCCTGTACAAGGAATTGCAGGGTTTGGTTTGCGCCAGCCGCCGGGAGTTCGTGACCGACAAGCACCTGTTGGGCAAAAACATCGCCGTCACGCCCATCCACGACGCCAAAATCCAGGTGGACCTCCGCGATCCCATCGGCCAACTGGTCGCGGATCTGTACACCTGAGACCCGAAAGGCTCCGGACCATGGCTCGGGCGGAAATCCCCAAACAGCCGATCGAGGACTGCCTTGACGTTGATGTCGCCAAGGACGAGAGCCTGGGCGAGATCTATCATAATTTCCATGTTATCAAAAACGAGACCGTGGACAGGGGGGCGGATTACGACGAATACCGACGTCTATGGAATCTGACCGCGCTTGAGCGCGTGGTCACTCCATTTCCCCTGCATTTGGATATCGAGGTCAGTTCGAACTGCAATCTTCTTTGCCCCATGTGCCCCCGGACCCATCGGGTGGAGAGAGGGCAATGGGAATCCGTGGATTTAAGCTTCGACGCCTTCAAGAAGATCATCGACGAGGGCGTTCCGTTGGGTCTTCGCGCCATTAATCTGAACAATTTCGGCGAATCGCTTCTGAATCCGCATCTGGTCGACATGGTGCGCTACGCCAAGGACCGGGGCGTCATCGACATCATGATGCACACCAACGGCACCTTGATGACCCCCAAGACCTCCCGCGCTTTG
Organism: uncultured Hyphomicrobiales bacterium; assembly: GCA_964344345.1. GTDB lineage: Bacteria > Pseudomonadota > Alphaproteobacteria > Rhodospirillales > CAYFNC01 > CAYFNC01. The sequence continues at coordinate 45,119 of CAYFNC010000026.1, forward strand.
ATGGAGGCCGGAATCGACACCGTAATTTTCTCCATCGATTCGATCTCCAAGCAATTGTACGAGCGAATCCGAGTCAACGGAAACTTCGACAAGACGGTTGCGAACATTCGCAATTTCGCCGCAATCAGGCGCGAACGGGGCGCCGATCTGCCGCAAATCCGGGTGAACATGGTCCTGATGAAGGAAAACGAGAAGGAAGCCGAGGCGTTCGAGGCCTTCTGGGGCGAAGACGTCGACCAGATCACCTATGTCGATTATCGCAATCAGGACGGCTTGGACAGCAGTGACCGCTATGTGAAGAAAAAACCCGAAAACCAAGCATACGCCTGCCCGTCGCTCTGGCAACGCATGACCATCAATGCATCGGGCGAGGTGACCGCGTGCTGCCGGGACGCGGGGAAGCGGTTGACCATCGGCGCCCTGTCCGACGATGTGAGCCTGTTGGACATCTGGACCGGCCAATCCCTGTTAAAAGCCCGGGAGCTCCATGAACGGGGCGAGGGCTGGAAGCTGGAAGCCTGCAACGGATGCGATCACATTCGCGGCCACCAGCCGCCCGAAACAGATGACTGAAGAGCGCGCAATGAGAATTCCCTATCGCCGCATCGAGGATTTCCAGCCCGTGGATATCGATCGGCTCCGTCCCAAGGGGTCGTACGATCAGTTGATCGAAAAGCGCAGCCACGCCATTGACGGGTTGATTGCCGAATACGGAAAAATCCCGGACGATTTGTTGAAATCCCGGGTTTGCCCTCTTTGCGGCGCGGACGATTTCCGCGACGAACTCCACAAGGATCACCTGACCCTGGTCCGGTGCAACCCTTGCGGCCACGTGTACGTCAATCCGGTCTTCGACGAGGAGCACTACAAGGAAATCTACAGGTCCGAGGATTACCAAAGGATTGTCCGGGACCTGGGCGAGGCCAGCCATGCCTACCGCGTCGAGCGCTTCGGCAAGGAGCGCGTCGGCATCATGGAGCGGTTTTTCGATCTTCGCGAGGACGCCAAGCCCCGTTATCTGGACATCGGCTGCTCCACCGGTTTCGTGGTCGAAGCGGCAAGGGATCGCGACTGGAACGCCATGGGCGTCGACCTGAACCCTTCGGCGATCGAATTCGGCCGAAAGCGGGGATTGGATTTGTTCAACGGCGCGCTCGAGGACATGGACTTCGAACCGGGGAGCTTTGACGCCGTTTCGCTCTTCGACGTGTTGGAGCACCTGTTTGACCCCCGGGCCATCGCCGAGGCCGCGGTCCGGCTGTTGCGTCCGGGCGGCTTGTTGTTTTTGTATCTTCCCAACTATGATTCCGCGTCGCGCATACTGATGGGGAGCGAGGCCCACTTCATATGGCCCACCCATCATCTGAACTATTACAACATCCAAACGGCGGCGGATTTCCTCGAACGCCTGGGGTTGGAGATCGCCTTCGTGCAGACGGAGGGACTGGACATCGCCGATTTTATCTGGCGGGAATCCGGCGTCGAAAACAAGGATACCGCCCTTCTGGAGGAAATCGCGGACAAGCTCCAGTTCTTTATCAACGCTGGCGGATACGGGAAGAACCTGCGCATTCTTGGACGTCTTCGCAACGTGGGCGAATAGCAATGGCGGTTGAAAAGGCGCATCGACCCCATCGCATCAAATCCCTGTTCTGGACGGCCTATTACAAGATTCTGTTTCGAACCTTGGGAGTCCGGTACGGCCGAAACCTCAGCATCGCCGGCCCCTTGATGCTTCCAGCCAAGGAGCACGCCCGCAACATCGTCATCGGTGACGACGTGAACATTATGCCCTGGGCGACCCTGAAAAGCCGGGGCGGGCCCTTGCTGATCGGGAATGGGGTTATCGTCGACGCCATGTGCCAGTTGATCGCGGCCGACGGCGCAAGCCTTCGCATAGGCGATCATTCCATCTTCAACGCCGCCACCATCATTTGCGCGGGAGACGACATCACCATCGGCAGCGACGTGGTTTTCGCCGCCCACTGCCAGGTGAATTCATCGGAACACCGGTGGGACGACCCCGACGTTCCCATTCTTCAGCAAAGCTACGCCCGGGCGCCGATCACCATAGGCGACGACGTCTGGTTCGGTTTCAACGCGTTCGTGCGCAAGGGCGTCACGATCGGCTCCGGCTCCGTGATCGGCGCCATGTCCCTGGTCAATGCCGACATTCCCGAATTCGGCGTGGCGGCCGGCGTTCCCGCCCGCGTGATCAAGAAAAGGGGCGAAACGGGCGTCAAGACCGACGAGGTCGTTTTGTAAGAAGACGATGATTATCGCGAAGGCAAACGAATTCAATATCTTCACGATATTACGCTACGCCCTGGGCCATAGGAAAATCACCATCATCGGGGCCGAGCCGATATCCCGCCTGACCGCTCGACCCCTGTCGATGCTTGTGGCGCTCGCAAAAAAATTTCCCAACGTTTCGTCCGCCGAGGCCGCGTACAACCACGCCCTTCATTACGGCAGCGTGCCCTATCGGCCATACTGGCGCCATTATCTGCCCGCCCTGGAGCCGTGGTTCGAGGCGGAGCTGGACTTCGTTGGCGCCGACGGCCGGTTCGGCGAATACGGATATCCCTACAAGCAGGTCTGCGCCAAATACGTGGCAGGAAAATTCACCGATCTGTTCGTCATGCGCCACCTCGCCGAACAGGCCGGGGAGGAGCCGGTCGAGTATCTGATCGGCGACGCCATGCTTTCCGCCATGTACCGGCGGATTTACGATCAGGGCCACGAGCCGGGCCCGAGGCTCAGGCATCGGGGGTACCGGTTGGTCAACGCCCTTATGGGGCTCATGGTCATAGCCTGGATCTTCATCTTCGCATTAAGGCGCTTGAGATTTTCGCCGCCCCCGCCCGAAAGCATTCTGTTGGGATGGGACACCGCCGGCGTCATCGACCATGCGGTTGAAGACTTGGCGGAGGACAAGACCTCGGCCATGGTGGTGTTTCGGAACGAAGACGGCCGGAAGAGGGCGGGACCCGCCTTGGACGGTTTGCGCCACTGCATGGTAACGGATGGAATCTTCGACGTTTCCGGCGCGCTTTCCTCGGTCGGTCGGGCGATCGGCGACATCCAAGGCTTCCAAAAGGAGGCCGGGGATCTTTTCCCTCCGTTGTTCGCGCGCGTCGCCGCCATGGCGTGGCGCCGCGCGCAGTTCCGCGCTCTGTTCAGACGGTTCCGTTTCGTGAATTTCATGGGGAATGACGACTACAACGTCGAACACATTATTCGGTCGCAAGAGCTGCGGAAATTAGGGTGCCGTTCTTTGGGCAAGGCCCATGGAGTGCCCATCCACGGCTTTGTCCAAGTCCACTGGCGCTACATCGATTTCGACATCTACTACACGTTCGGCAAGGAGCCGTTCCGCACGCATTATTACCATAAGTGGCCGCCGGGCATGGAGGTCAAGGACGTCGGAGCCTGGGGCATGCCGCGGGCCAAGATCGACCGGCCGGAACGCGGCCGGTCCAACGCCATCGTCTACTATTCCAAACCGACTCCGGGGGAGGATCGGTCGCTGGCGGAAATTACCCGCTTGGCCGCCTGTCTTCCGGACCATGACATTCTTCTTCAGAAAAAGAAATCGCGCCAATTCCCCGATTATGACCAAAAGCTCGAAAAGCTGGCCGCGGATTTCGACAACATCCATCTCGCCGATGCGAATTCCTACGACCTGATGCTGGAGCACCGCTATGCGGTAAGCGACGCGTCGACCGTTTCGATCGAAGCCGTCCAGTTCGGCATGATCAGTTATGTCCTGGACGTGGATGATCGCCACGGACAGTTGTTCTTCCGTGACGTTCCTGGCTTCTGCCTGAGGTCGGGCGAAGAGATCGCGGCGGCCATCCGCGCCGTCGAAAGCGCCGCCGCCGCCTATCCCCGCGACAGCTTCGCGGACGTTTGCGATCTTTCGGGCCGGAACGTCTTCGAAGTTGCAGGGAAAGACATGCTGCGACAGCCGCATGCGTCATAATCACGACCCTCGGACAAGATTGAAATCCATGACGCCGTTTGGGCCGGTCACGGAGATTTTTGTTGCTCGCGACGCAATATATGCCTAAGTTTAACCATTTCCCGCCCAACATATGCGTGCTTTCATGAACATTGAACGTCGAATCAAGGATTTAGTTCCATCTCATTTCAAGCACGTTTATTATAAGTGGCGTCGGAATCAAAGTATTTCCGATACGATTTCAGCCGGGGTTCTTCTTGATCTTCTTGAAGACATGAAGAAACGCTCGGCCCCGGACTATTTCGACGACATGACGCCCCTGTACGAGGAAGCTTCCGACCTTCCGAGCCAAGTCGCCGAGATTGAAATCAACGACCACTGCAATCTCGATTGCGCCATGTGCAGGACCAGCAAGGCGACGCGCGCAAAGGGTTATATGGATCTCGGCATGTTCGAGGACATCGTGGCGAGTCTTTTCGAACACGGCATGCGCAACACCAACCTTCACACGATCGGCGACCCGCTTGCCAACAAAAACTTGGATAAGTATCTTGCCGTTCTTAGAAAATATAAATTCACAATTTCAAACTTGTCCACAAACTGTATACTTTTAGATAAGCATATCGATACCATATTTGAATATAGAGACGTCATTTATAACTTCAGGCCCTCCATTGACGCCGCAAGCCGCGACGTCTATGGGAAAATTCGAGGAGGGGATTGGGATAAACTT
>CAYFNC010000027.1:0-48631 GCA_964344345.1 uncultured Hyphomicrobiales bacterium
ACCCATCTCTTGCCCTAATCCCTACAATCCCGGACCATTCCGCAACAAGCTCTCTACCCAGAATATTTTTTTCGTTAGGGTTAATAAGACCACGCAAGAATTGCAGAACGATTTCTCGAAACAGGGTTTTCGGTTACAAATGTAATATTCGCGATTTGTTCTTACTTGCATTCGCGGCGGATACGATAAGGAAACCGCGCCGCCCTGACTGGACGGCGCGGCTCCCTAATGTCCTTGAAAATCGCCAAGGCGCCGTCAAGAGGCCCCTTGGCGCTCGATCATGCGGGGACGTCCACCGTGGTCGCGGCGTCGGTCTCCGTCGTCGTGGTGTAGGAATCGCCGGTCGGAGCGGAGTCCGTGGGCGTTTCGGACGAGCCGTTTCCAACGATGACGGTTTCTCCGCCGTCGCCGTCGTCCGACGACGCGGTAGCTGGCGGATAGTAGGTCTCGTTACCGTCCACGTCCGTCGTGCCCCAACTTCCGTCGGCGTTGTGCCATTCCTGCGATCCGTCGGCGAAGGTGGTGACGGTGTTGCCCTGCCCGTCATTCCAGGTGGTGGAGCCGTCCACGAACCAGGAATAGGACGAGCCGTCGACGTTCTGGATGTTGCCGCTTCCGTCGGCGTTCTGGGTCTCGACCGAACCGTCCGCGTGGCTGATGGTCCGGTTGCCTTCGGCGTCCCATTCGTCGTGGCGTCCGTCGGGGCCATCGGAATGGCCGGACCCGTCGGGGTTGGTCACGCCGGATGTCCCGTCGGCGGTGGTCCAAGAGGACGTCCCGTCGGCGGTCCAGCTTTCGGTGTTGCCTTGGCCGTCGCCCCAGGTTCCGGACCCATCGGCGGCCCAGGTGTGATAGGACCCGTCGATCCCCCAACGGCCGCCGGACCCGTCCGGCGCCCACTGGTCGACGGCCCCGTCGGCGTAGGTGTAGGTGGTAAGGCCATCGGCGTCGGTGACCTCCACGTCGCCGTTGGCGTAGTCGGTGCGGCCGGACCCGTCCACGTTCTCCACCGTGACGCGGCCGTCGGGATAGGTCGAGGTCCGGTTGCCGTTCACGTCCCAGCTATCCACTTGGCCGTCTGGATGGGTCAGCGTCGAGGACCCGTCCGGCTGGGTCACCGAAACCCGGCCGTCGGCGAAGGTGTAGGTTTCGACGCCGTCCGCCGTGGTGCTTCCGGATGTCCCGTCGGCCCGCGTCCAGGACGTGGATCCGTCGCCGCCCCAGGCGTTGGTGTTGCCCTGGCCGTCGTCGAAGGTTCCGGACCCGTCGGCGGCGTAGGTGGCGAGACTTCCGTCGGCGCCGCGAATCTCGCCGCTGCCGTCAACGAAGGCCAGTTCCACGTCCCCGTTTGGACGGTGGGTGGTCGAGTTTCCGGTAAGGTCCACCTGGCGGAGCGAGCCGTCCTCGAGCACGATCACCGTGTCGATGTCGGTCGGGGCCTCGTAAACCACCGGGGCCGTGACCGTCGGCGCGGGAACGTCGCCCGCCGCGACGATGTCGGCGACCGCGACCGCGCCTTCGTTCGAGAAGGTGACGGTCTCGACGTTGCTGACCTGATAGGCGCGAAGCCCGTTGTCGACGGTGAAGCTGCCGTCCGCGTGGATGGCGAAGCCGTAATCGGCGCGGTTTCCGGCGAGGATCAAGGTATCCACGCCCTCGGCCCCGTCGATGGAGGTCTCGGACCCGCCGGCCGCGAACAGGGTGTCGTCGCCGATGCCGCCGACAAGGGCCACGTCGCCGGCTTCGCCGACGATGATTTGCGCGCCCTCGAAATGTGCGGCCGGGCGCGTGTCGTCCCACCAGACCGGGTTCTCGGCCATGAACTGCTCGATGGCCTCGGCCTTGTAGGAGGTTTCCTCGTAGCGACTGCGCCACACGCCGAAGTCACCCCATTCGTCGGGGGTGTCGAAGGCGGTGAAGTAGTTCAACTCATGCCCGCCGGAATCCCGCCAGGCTTCCAGGATTTCGAGCGTCAGATCGCCGATGCGGGGATCGTTGTTGAGCCCGACCGCGAATTCAACAACGCGCGGATCGGACGTGCCGTCCTGAAGCGCGGCGAAGTGCTGCCCGCCTTCGTAACCCACCATGCGCATGCCGTGGGATTCCGCGACTTGGTTGTGATAGGCGAGTTCCTGGCGAACGGCTTCGACGGTGCCTTCCAGTCCGAATTCGGCGCCGGTGCGAACCTCTTCGAAGGCGCGGGCGACCGCATCGATCTCGGGATCGTCGATCCAGCCGAGGATGGTCTCGGCGTTTTCCGGATACGACAGTTGCAGGCCCACGTAGGGCGCGGTGGCGTAGACGGTGAAGCTTCCGGCCGGGGCGTCATGGCCCTGGGCGACCCAGTCGGGGGCGTTCAGGAAATTCTGCTCCAACCCCGGCATGCCGGTCCAGGCTGAAACAACCGTCTCCAGACGGGTTCCAAGGTCGCCTTCTTCAAAGGCGCCCGCCACGATCTCGGACACCTGGGCGGAACGCACGCCATACCATTGCACGCCGGGCTCGACCGCGTCCGGACCGAACAGGGCCTGGCCCTGCTCGATGGCGTAGTCGTACTGGATGAAATCGGGGTTCCACACCTCGTTGGAGTATTCGACGAAAACCTTGAGGCTGGGGTCCAGGTTCTCGGCGATGTAGGCCGCGAAGCCCTCGACCCATTCGTCGCTGGCGGTGTGGGGGATGTTGAACCAGGGATCGACCTTGGCCATGTTGGCGAACTCGACCATGACCGACAGCGGGACGCCGTCGATGGTCCACATGGCGTCGTCCGCGTGGGGCGTTGCGTCCGTGGTGGATTGTTCGGAATCGTTGACGTCGCCCCAGTTCATGAAGCGGAAGGTGCGGAAGTCCTGGACCTTTTCCACATAATCCGGATCGAAGGTCACGCCCGCGTCCAGCAGAGGCTCGTACTCTTCCTTCACAACCTGAACGTTGCGGATGTAGTCGTTGGTTCCATTGGGATCGGTCGAATGGATCTGGAACTGAAGATTGTCCTCGGCGTCCACCTGGACCACCAGGCGGCCCGCGACGGATTCCTCGGGGATGATGGCGACGCCGCCTTGCAGACGAATCTCGCCCTCGCCGTCCCACTTGATGACGTAGCGGCCGGATTCGTTGACGGTCTCGTCGCCGATGAACAACTCGGTGCGAATGAAGTCGTAGTCGGCGTCCTCGGGAATGGCGGTGGGCCAACCGTGGTCATCGACGGGGAAGCTTCCTCCGGTGTTCCAGTGGTCGAGATCGTCCGGGTCGTAAAACGTGGACGTCGTCCACGGACGCGCCAGCTTGAACAGATTCAGAAACGGTTGATTCGGCGTCCACTCCTGAACAAAGGAAGAGTTCATGCCAAGGCTCGGGGCCAAGGCGTTTTCGTCTATGGGCATTACTGTGTCTCCTTCGCGACTTTTCTGTCAACATATAGTGGAACGTAAATGTTTCACTTTTGACCGCCTTGCCTATGGTCATTCTTGACCAACTTTCTCTGATGTTTTTTTAAAAAGGCGAGGCGTTGATCTGCCCAGGTTCGGTATTTTTTTATGTTCTCCTCTGTTCGAACTTCACGGCGACGCGCCTTCCCGGACGCTTTCGCCGGGAGCCAATCTGCGCCAGGGGCGCTTAAGAAAATGTGAATCAATCGCAACTTTCCAACCGAAGGCGGAAAGAAACATTAACCACAATGCGCGCGTGTAGATTCTAGTGAACGTTTTGCCCAAGCAACCCGCGACGACAGGCGTGGAAAACGGCTAACGCGGCGAATCGCATGATCGCGTCGGTCGTCATCCTTTTCTTCCTCCTGGAATTTTCACCCCAGCTGCAGGGCGCTCCAGCAAAACGTCGGGACGGAAACGGAACTGTTCGGCGGGCCGCCCGCCGGTGTGGCTTTCCTTGACGCCGGTTCGCTCGACAAGACCGGTTTTTTCGACCAGGCGGCGGAAATTCTGCTTGTGCAGACGCTGGCCCGCCAGCGCCTCGACCGTGCGCTGAAGCTGGAACAGGGTGAAGGTCGCTGGCATCAACTCGAACACCACCGGGCGGTATTTGATCTTGCCGCGCAGCCTGCCCATGGCGGTGGCCAGGATACGGCGATGGTCGTAGACCATGGCCTGGCCCGTGGCCGGCGCCTCGTCCGGCCGAGTCTGGGCATTGCGGTCTCGGAGCGATTCGAAGACCAGACCCGATTCGTAAAGCAGCTCGTAACGCTCCAGCGCCAGCTCCTCGTTCCAGGAAGAGGGGCCGAGGCCGAAGGTGATGTCGATTCGGTATTCCCGCTCCCTCCGCTCGGTCGGCGCTCCCGCCGCCTCGACCCAACGCCAGAGCGCGGGCTCGATGACCTCTTCGAGAATCCTGGGACGGCCCTCGCGCCAGTCCTCCCACGGAAAATATCGGTACCAGCATCGCCACTGCGCCCGGTCGGCCTCGGCAGCGAGCGCCGCGCGGACCAGGGCCAGATAGACAACCGAGACAACCGGCGGGCCGCCCGCCATCTCGTGGCGGTCTCGGCCCCGGTCACCGAAGGTGTAGAGCTGCTCCACGTAGCCCAGCTTCAGGTTCGTCTGCTCCGCCACCCATGCGCGAAGCCCCTCGGCCAGGGTGCGGTGACGCCCGGGCCGGAAGGGGCCGAAGGGCAGCGCGTCGGGCGCGGGGCCCGCGTCGGTTTCGGCGAGCAGGTCGGGACGGGGGCGCACCACCAGGACCTGCGGGTCCTCCTCGGCCACCGAAACGATGGCGGCGTCGAGGCCCAGGATGACGCTGCTGGCTTCGTCTATGTTTCCGTCAGAACCCGACCAGGCGATCGGCATGGCGCTTTCCCCTTCATCGCGAGCATAATATCCGTTTGTTTGTTCGATTTCACGGCTCAACGCTTGAACAACAGGTCCCGCGAGTGGAATATTAGGCGAATCGCCTTTAGGAATTACCGAATGACCGAACGATCCCCATCGAAGGCCGCGCAATTTCGCCGCCTGCTGACCGGCCCGGACCTGGCGTTCTGCATGGAGGCGCACAACGGCCTGTCCGCCAAGATCGTCGAGGAGGCCGGGTTCCAGGCCATCTGGGGGTCGGGTCTGTCCATCTCCACCGCCATGGGCGTGCGCGACCGCAACGAGGCGTCGTGGACCCAGGTGCTCGAGGTCCTGGAGTTCATGTCCGACGCCACGTCGATTCCCATCTTGCTGGACGGGGACACCGGGTATGGCGACTTCAACAATTTTCGCCGTCTGGTGATGAAATTGATCCAACGCGACGTCGCCGCCGTCTGCATCGAGGACAAGATCTTCCCCAAGACCAACTCTTTTCTCGACGGCGACCAGACGCTGGCCGACGTGGAGGAGTTCTGCGGCAAGATCAAGGCGGGCAAGGACAGCCAGCTCGACCCCGACTTTTCCGTCGTCGCCCGGTGCGAGGCCTTGATCTCCGGGCTCGGCATGGACGAGGCGTTGCGCCGGTGCGAGGCCTACCACGCCGCCGGCGCCGACGCGGTCCTGATCCATTCGAAGAAATCCACCGCCGACGAAATCCTGGAATTCACCCGCGAATGGGCCGGCCGCTGCCCGGTGGTCATCGTGCCCACCAAGTACTACGCCACGCCCACCGACGTGTTCCGCAAGGCGGGGATTTCCATGGCGATCTGGGCCAATCACAACCTGCGCGCCTCCATCGTCGCCATGCGCGAGACCACGCGGAAGATCTTCAAGGAGCAAACCCTGATGGGGGTCGAGGACAACGTCGCCACCCTGACCGACGTGTTCGAGATCGCCGGGAACACCGAACTGGCCGAAGCCGAGAGCCTTTACATGCCTGCTGGCGGCGAGGGGGTTCAGGGCGTTCTGCTCGCCGCGTCCCGGGGCGGACGGCTCGGCGACCTGACCAAGGACAAGCCCAAGTGCATGCTGGACATTCGCGGCGTGCCGCTGTTGAAGCGCTTGGCGAACTCCATGGAGATGGCGGGCATCCGTAACCTGACCGTGATCGGCGGGTACAAGGCGGACGCCATCGATTTGCCCCAGGCCAAGGTGCTGGTCAACGAGCATTACAAGGACACCGGCGAGGTGGCGACGCTGGCCCACGCCATCGACGACCTGCAGGGAGACTGCGTGATCTGCTACGGCGACATCCTGTTCCGCGAATACATCCTCGAACGCCTCCTCAGATCCGAGGGGGATATCGTGATCGCCGTCGACACCCTGGGCGCCGAGGACCAGCCCGACCGCGCCGTGCGCACCACCCCGGACCTCGCCGTGTGCAACCGCCCGTTCCGGGGCGACGTGCTGGAGGAGGAGCCGGTGACGCTCAAGCGCATGTCGTCGGCGATCGATCCCGCCGACTCCCACGGCGAATGGATCGGCATCGCCAAGCTGACGGACCGGGGCGCCCGGCTGGTCCGGGACGAGATCGAGGCCATGCGCGTCGACGGGAGCTTCGCCAAGGGCAGCCTGCCCGAACTTCTCACCCGCTTGGCGTCCAAGGGCCATCCCGCGCACGTCGTCTACATCTCCGGCCATTGGCTGGACGTGAACGACGCCTTCGGGCTCGCCAGGGCCCGCAACTTCATGTGATCGAAACGGACACGCCATGATCCAGGCCGACCAGTTCTTGAACGCGGCGAGGGAGCGCGGAATCGATTTCTACGCGGGCGTGCCCTGCTCGTTTCTCACCCCCATGATCAACCGGGTGATCAGCGATCCCGCCACCGCATACGTGGGCGCGGCCAGCGAGGGCGAGGCCGTGGCCATCGCCGCCGGCGCCTGGCTCGCCGGGCGCGAGACCGTCGCCATGTGCCAGAATTCGGGCCTCGGCAACATGGTCAATCCCCTGACCTCGCTGAACTGGCCCTTTCGCATTCCCACGCTCTTGGTCGTGACGTGGCGTGGGCAGCCGGGCTTGTCCGACGAGCCTCAACACGAGCTGATGGGCCAGATCACCGGCGTTCTGCTCGACGACATGCGCATTGGCCACCGGCCGTTTCCGACCGATGAGGGCGAGGTCGCGGCCGCGCTGGACGAGGCGTTCTCGGCCATGACCGAAACCCATCTGCCCTTCGCCTTCGTCATGGAGAAGGGAAGCGTGGCCAAGGAGAAGCTGGACGAGCCCCCGCAGGTTCCGCCGCCGCTGGGCGCGCTGGACAACCTTTCGACCGGCGGCGAGCGTCCAGGGCGCTTCCAGACCCTCGAGCGCATGCTGGCGAAAATTCCGGACGAGGCCGCCGTCATCGCCACCACCGGCAAATGCGGGCGCGAGCTGTTCACATTGGTCGACCGGGAGCAGCACATCTACCAGGTCGGCTCCATGGGCGGGGCCAGCGCCATGGCGCTCGGCGTCGCGCTCAACACCCGCCGCCCCGTGGTGGCGCTGGACGGCGACGGCGCGGCGCTGATGAAGATGGGCAACCTGGCCACCATCGGCGCCCGGGGTCCGGGCAACCTGATCCATGTCGTGCTGGACAACGGGGTCCACGATTCCACCGGCGGGCAGGCCACGGTCTCGCCCGTGGTCAACTTGGCGGCCGTCGCCGTCGCCTGCGGCTATCGGCGCGGGATCGCTGCGGACGGCCTGGACGGGTTCGAGGCGGCGTTCGAAAACTGCCTGGCCAACGAGGGGCCCAGCCTGATCCACATGCGCATCGCGCCCGGCAGCATCGACAACCTGGGCCGTCCAACGGTCAAACCGGCCGACGTCGCCCGCCGCTTCCGCGCCTTCGTCACCGGCGGAGGCTGACGGTGGACGAGCCGCTTCTCCTCACCCCCGGCCCCCTGACCACGGCGCGCGCGACCAAGGAGGCCATGCTGCGCGACTGGGGTTCGCGCGACGGCGACTTCATCGAATTGAACCGGCGGATTCGCGACCGGTTGTGCGCGATTGCCGGCGGGACCGGAACCCACGTCGCGGTTCCCATGCAGGGCAGCGGCACCTTCGCGGTCGAAGCCATGCTGGGAACCATGGTCCCGCGCGACGGCAAGGTCCTGATCCTGGTCAACGGCGCCTATGGCCAGAGGATGGCGAAGATATGCGCCGCCATCGGGCGCGACTACGTGACCTACGAAACGCCCGAGGACGCCCCCCCCGACCCCATGGGGGTGGATTCGGTGCTCTACGCCCAACCCGACGTCACCCATGTGGCCGTGGTCCATTGCGAGACCACGTCGGGGATTCTCAATCCGGTCGAGGACATCGCCCACGTGGCCGCGGGCCACGGTCGGAAACTCCTGGTCGACGCCATGAGCGCTTTCGGAGCGATCAAGCTCGACGCGGCGTCGGTTCCGTTCGACGCCTTGGCCGCCTCGTCCAACAAGTGCCTGGAAGGCGTTCCGGGCATGGGCATAGTGATCTGCACCGAGGATTCGCTCGCGCGATGCGAGGGCAACGCCCCCTCGCTCAGCCTGGACCTTTACGATCAATGGCGGGGCCTGGAATCCAACGGCCAATGGCGCTTCACCCCGCCGACCCACGTGATCGCGGCCTTTTCCAAGGCGCTCGACTTGTTCGACGCCGAGGGCGGGGTCGAGGGGCGCGGAAAGCGCTACGAGGCCAACCGCGAAGTTCTGGTGGACGGTATGCGGGCCATGGGGTTCGAGACCCTGCTTCCCGACGCGCTGCAGGCTCCGATCATCGTGACCTTCCATTCCCCCGCCGACCCGGCTTATGATTTCGGCGAATTCTACGACGGCCTCAGACGGCGGGGGTACGCCATCTATCCCGGCAAGCTGACGGCGGCCGACAGTTTCCGCATCGGCTGCATCGGCGCGCTGGGGGAAACGGAGATCAGGGGAGCCCTGGACGCGGTCCGAGAGACCATGGCGGACATGGGCTTCGCCGCGACATAGGAGAGATCGGCTCATGGGAAAGACCGCCTTGACGCGCCTGGCGCTCGGCCTAGCGGCCGTCGCCGTCCTTGCGGGGGGATGCCTGCCGGCCGAGGGGTTCGCGCCGTCGACGAGCGCGGCGCCGCCCGCGCAAAAGACGGCGGGCAAGACCTCCTTCAACCGTTTTCCGGACATGCCGGTTCCGACCGGGGCCGCCATCGACCCGGAACGCACGCTGATCCTCGGCGGCGGTGAGGGTTGGGCCGGACAGGTGGCGGTCACGTCGCCCCACGGCCCCTACGACCTGTTCGATTTCTATTCCCGGGAGATGTCCGGATTCGGGTGGGAGACGGTGGCGCTGGTGCGCGCGCCCACCAGCGTGCTTACCTTCTCGCGCCAGGACCGGGTCTGCACCATCCAGATTTCGTCCGGGACCTTGAAGGGATCGGACGTCACCATCACCGTCACGCCGAGGGAGCAGGCGGCCGCGGCGCCCATGCCGGGCGGAGCCGCGCCGATTCGGTAGGCGGGATCAGAGTCTCTTGGCCTCGATCTCGATGTCGAGGGCGAATTTCTTCAGATCCAGAAGCCTCGCGGTCTTCTCCGCCTGACGCGCCATGGGGATTTTCTGTCCCAGGCAGTAGTCCACCATCACGAAGGTCAAGAACGTCTGGTTGATGTGGCGCATGGTCTGGCTGCCGTTCCTGCGCCGGAACGCGCCGACGAAATTGATCGGGTCGTCGGACAGCTTCTCCATATACAGAAGCTTCGCCCCCGCGAAGTCGTCGTCCTGATCGCCGATGGCGTCCTGGATCAGCTTCACGATCTCGTCTTGGGTAAAGACCACTCTGCGGATTTCGACGGGCATGGACGGGCCTTTGGCGAATCGCGTTGGGGCCAGTAAACGGGAACCGCGTTCCGCTGTCATCCGATTTTTTCGTGTGAATTCCGCTCTTGGCGTGTTAAATCCCGGCCGCGTCAACCTCGAGCCCAAGGAGAAAACGACAATGAGCAAGGCCCTGGATTACCTGATCGCCGCCCGCCCGGACGCCATGGGCAGCTACTTCAAGTTCCTGAAGGAGGCCGGCAATCACCTGGACGTCAAGACCCGCGACCTGATTTCCGTGATCACCAAGGTCGACGTGCAGACCGAACGGGGCTTCCGCCAATACCTTTCCCGCGCGTTGCGCGACGGCTGCACGCCGAACGAAATCATCGACGCCCTTCTGATGGCCTTTCCCACCCTGGGGCTGGCCAAGATCATCTGGGCCGTGGATATCCTGGTGGACATGGACATCCCGGAATTCGCCATCGAGCGGCTGAACGAAGAGCCCCATTGGCGTGACGTCACGGCCGTCGCCGACATTCCCGACGGCGAGCCCCAGTTGCGGGACGCCGGGGGGCATTCGGTGTTCGTCTACCGCAAGGGCGACGACGTCAGCGTTTACGACAGCCTGTGCCCGCACCAGGTGACCAAAATTCCAGAGCTGGCCATCGAGGGAACCAACCTGACCTGCCCCAAGCACGAATGGAAGTTCGACATCACCACCGGCGAATGCACCGAAAAGGGCACCAAGCCGCTCAGGGCGATTGAGAACAAGGTCGAGGGCGGAACGCTCAAGGTTTATTTCTGATTGCGCGGGCGGCGCTCCGCGCTCCGAGCGTTTCGCCGCGAAGGGATATTGAAGCTGTTCCTCATACGGGAATGGGAGTATCTTCCATTCGGGTGGCGTCGGAATTTTCGGGGGCCGAGCCGTCTGGGGCCTTGAGGGTTGCGCAGGCTTTCTCGGTGGCGGTATGACGCAATCACGTTACATCAACAGCTACGAGGTCCTGGTCCGCAGGGGCGATCGGTGGCAGATCCACAGTCGTTACGGCGACGGCCAGCAGGACGACGCCATGGCCGATGGCCAGAACCTGCGCGCGGACCTCTCGGTGGAGGCGGTCAAGGTCGTCAAGGAGACCTTCGACGTCGAAAAGGGCAAGTCCTCCGACAAGGTCCTCATGTCTTACGTGGCGGGACCGCCTACCGTCGTTCCCCGTCCGGGAGTTTCTCCCCAGATGCGGGTCGCCGCCCAGCGCCGCCGCTCCGGCGTCCAGACGCGCGGTCACCGGCCCGGGGCGGCCTCGCGCAGGCCATCGGTGGGATTGGCGGCGAAGGTCCTGATCATCCTTGGCGTCAGCCTCGTCGCCTCCGTCGTCTTCACCGGAGTGATGGGTAGCCTTCTCGGAGACAGCGTCAAGGGCGAAACCCGCGTCACGGTCCTGGGCGGACTGTTTCTCGTCATGTTCTCCATGAGCCTGATCTCGCTGATCAAGACCTTCGTGTCCGGCGCCGACTTCTCGGAATGGAAATCCAGGAAGGCCAAGCCGAAAAGACCGCCCCCGCGCAGAAAAACCGCCCACTCCCATAAATACGACCACAAGGAGCCCAAGAAGGACGCCCCGAAAGACAAGGAGGAATCCGACGAAGTCGAACTGGGCGATCTGTTTCTGTCCGGAGACGACAAACGGATCACCGTGGACGACGCCCGCGCCATCCGCGGCCGCTTCCGCGAAGCCGTCGACGCGGGCGTTCGCCTGCGGAACAAGTCGTATTTCTTTTTCCCCGCCCTGCGCGGGGCCAAGCAGGCGGCCACGGCCGAAAGCGCCCCGAAACCCGCCGAGGAGCCTCCCAAGGCCCCGGACGGGAGCGAGGACGAAAAGCGCAAGCCCGAGGGCAAGAAAGGCGAGCACGGAGACTTGGCGTCATTTGTCGTCGGCTTCCTGCGCGACGCCATGGGGCCGTTGCGGCACCAAAGCCATGAATTGGACAAGAACGACGTCTTCGGCGTCGATCTGTTCCTGGCCGGGGCCTGCGTCAAGGTCGCCGAGGCGCGGGGCCTGAAGCGAAAGGCGGCTGGCGAAATCCTGGTCGAGGCGCTGTGCGCCGTCGGCTCCCGCGAACCGCAAGCCCGCATGTTCGCCGACAAATGCTTCGAATACCCCGAACGGGACGAGCGCTACGGGCGCATGTTCGACGCCGGGGCCGAATCCATGGCGTCCCACCTGCACGAAAAGGGCTCGGCCAAGCAGACCCTGGTCCCGGCCCTCGACGAATGGCGCAAGACCAGGACCGGTCCCTCGCAAAGCGAGATTCCCCTGACCATCATGTTCACCGACATGGTGGGATCCACGGCGCTCGCCCAGGGCATGGGCGACGAGGCCGCGCAACAGGTGCTGCGCGCCCACAACACGATCGTGCGCGACGCCCTGGCCCAAGGGCGGGGGCTCGAGGTCAAGCACACCGGAGACGGCATCATGGCGTCGTTCCGGTCCCCGGCCAACGCCATCGAGGCCGCATTGGAGATCCAGCGCGCCGTGCGGGAATACAACAAGGAAAACCGGAACCTGCCGCTGAGCCTTCGCATCGGCCTGAACGTGGGCGAGGCCATTCAGGAGAACGAGGACCTGTTCGGCACTTCGGTGCAGCTCGCCGCGCGCATCTGCGACGAGGCCGGGCCGGGCCAGATCTTCGCCCACGAGGTGGTTCGGGCCCTTTGCGCCGGCCGCAACTTCCCCTTTGTCATCAAGGGCGCCAGGGAACTCAAGGGGATCAAGGACCCGGTCGTGATCCACGAACTGGTCTGGGACAAGGGCGCGCCCATCGAAAATATCGGTCATGCGCTGAAGGAGGCCGAACTCGCCGCCGCCGAGCTCGCCGCCGTCGCCGAGAGCCCGGCCCCCGAGGCGCGCGTCATCGAAGAGCCCGCCGCCGAGGAGCCCGTTCCCGAGGAAACCCCGCCCCCGTCGGAAAAGGCGCCGGAGCCGCCGCCGCCGCCCGTCCCGCCCGAAGGGGGGGCTGGACTGGAGGAGGCAGCCGTGTCCAAGGCGCCCGCGCCTCCGCCGCCAGAACCCGAACCGCGGGACCCGGCTCCGGAGCGAAAGGGGCCCCCGCGCTTCGACCAGTTCGTGCCCTTCGACGAAATCGCCCGAGAGGAAGAGGTCGAGCCGGAAGCCGAAACAGAGGAAACGGCGGAAGAGACAATCCCCGACATCGCCGAGGACGGCGCGGAAGCCGCGCCCGCGCCCGACGATGCGCCCAAGCCCGACAAAGAAACGCCCGAACCGGAGGATCCGGACCGGGCGGACGAACACCGGTGACGCCGCAACGGAAACGCCATAGAGGTCCGCGCGCATGGCGAAGAAAATGAAGTCGAAGCCATTCGACGCCGTGTACGAGGTGCGCGTCCAAGAGCGCGGCGTATGGAGAATATTGGCGAAATATCCCTCCAACCAGCGCGACAAGGCGTTGCAGGAAGGAAAGGCCCAGAAAAACAAGCGGGGGATCGAGGCGGTCAAGGTGGTCCAGGAATCCTTCGACCAAACGACCGGCGAATCCAAGACCCAACTCCTGATCAACGAGACCTGCGCCAAGCAACAGCCGACGCAGGATTCGTCCCGGCGCAAACACGGCCAACCCGCCTTCCAGGCCACGCGCTCGACCATGGGCCTGGTGCCCAAGTTCTCGATCATCATCGCCATCAGCCTCCTGATCGCGTTGGCCCTGACCGGGGCGGAGGCCGCCTTGTTGGCGGAGGCGCTTCCGGGCGACAAGCGCGTGGCCGTCCTTGGCGGGACGTTTTTCGCCGTCTTCGCCTTGTTGCTGTTCCTGCTCGCCAAGCGCTACGTCACCGAGGCCGACCTCGCGAGCTGGGGCGGGACCAGACAGGAGTCGCGCCAGAACGCCGCCTTCGACCCCACCGAGGATGCGGCGGGCGAGGAGGACTCGCTTTTCCCCCCATCCCAGTCCCCGGGGGTGGTGACCGTGTCCCTGGCCCACGACACGAGGCTGCGTTTCAAGAAGGCGGCGAAAAAGGGGGGCCGGCTCGCGAACCGGCAGTACTTCCGCCTGCCCATCATCAGGACCCGCTCGCCGTCGAAGCGGGAATCGAAGCAGGTCAACCATATCCTCGGCTTCCTGCACCAGGCGCTCGGCGACATGCGGGACACGGTCAAGGGTCTCGATAAGTACGACCAGTTTTGCGTCAGCCTGTTCATGGCCGGGGCCTGCGACTACCAGGGCTCGGTCCGCAGACTGAACGACCAGGAAAAGCGGGACATCGTCATCGAAAGCCTGCGCGCCATCGGCATGCCCACGTCCCAGGCCGGTTTCTTCGCCGACAAGTACAAGAAATACCTGGAATCCGACCCGCGCTACCGCCAGGTTTTCACCACCGGTCGCGAGGCCATGGGCGCCTATATGGGCAACCGGGGCGACGTCAAGGGCGTGATCGGCAAGGTCCTGGACATGTGGCGCAAACCCGCCGAGGAGCAAGAAGCGCCCGAGACCAAAGAGCACGACCGGGGCGTTCCCGTCACCATCCTGTTCACCGACATCGTCGGCTCCACCGCGCTCACCCAGGAAAAGGGCGACGACGCGGCCCAGATCGTGCTCCGCGCCCACAACAAGATCCTTCGCGCCGAGCTTTCGAAAAGCCGCGGCGTGGAGGTCAAGCACACCGGCGACGGCCTGATGGCGAGCTTCCCGTCCCCCACCGACGGGGTCGAGGTCTGCATCGCCGCGCAGAAGGGCATCAAGGCCTACAACGCCGAGCACCCGGACCTGCGGTTGCATGTCCGCATGGGCCTGAATTCGGGCGAGGTCATCGCCGAGGAATCCGACCTTTACGGCGCGGCGGTCAACATCGCGGCGCGGGTCTGCGCCGAGGCGGGCGCGGGCGAGGTGTACGTCTCGGAAGTGGTGAAGGCGCTTTGCGCCGGCAAGACGTTTCCTTTCATCAACCGCGGCCCCCGGGAGCTGAAGGGCGTCCGGGACCCGATGACGCTGTTCGAGCTGCACTGGGACGACACCGTCGCCCCTCCCGAGCTGGAGCCGGAACCCGAACCGGAACCGGAACCCGCGGCCGAACCCGAGCCCGAACCCGAACCCGAGCCCGAACCCGAGGAGGTCGAGGGCGCCGACGACGAACAGGAGGACGAAGAGGCCTCCGAGGAGTCGATCGAACTTCCCTCGCCCGAGTTGAGCGAACCCGTTCCGGACGATGAAGCTCCCGAGACCGAAGCCCAGTCGCCCGATTTCCCGGAGTTCGATGCTCCGGTCGATGAGGTGCGGCGGCGGGACAGCGCCGAGCCCGGCAACATCGAACCGGAAAATGCAGGTCTCGAAGAAAAAGAGTGAAGAAGGCGGCGCGCGTCTTCGCGAAATTTCACATGCTTTCAGCTGTCGCCCCCGGGCTTGACCCGGGGGGCCACGCTTTCAATGCCGCGCGAGAATTCCATGGATGCCCGCGTCTAACCCACGGCTGTCCGGTAAGCAAAATCAGCTGAACATTGAGCCACGATAATCAAACACACATCGTCATGCCCGCGCTTGACGCCGGCATCCACGAAACTCTTGCGCGGAATTGAAAGCGTGGATGCGCGGGTCAAGCCCGCGCATGACATCTATGCAATGTTTCCGATGGTGTGTTTTCTATTGCCAAGGACCCTGCGGGCTTAACCGGACAGCAGTAGGTCAGGCCCGGCAATGACGGAAAGGATGGTCCATCGCCGCATTTAAATCGCCTCGTTATTTCGTCAGGCCACGCAATCCGCGCCCCGCTCACTTCTCCAGCTCGACCCAGGCCGACAGCCCGGGGCCGCGGTCGTTCCCCATCGCCCCGTCGATCACGTGCGCCAAGTCGGTCCATCCCGCCTCGGCCAGGATCGACGCCGCCAGCGCCGAGCGGGTCCCGCGCGAGCAGATCAGCAGCAGCGGCGCATCCTTCCCAAGCTCCGGACGGGCCGCGACGGCGGCCAGGAAGGCGGCCTTCTCTCCTTGTGTGATCTCGCGGACCTTCTCCTTCTCGCCCAAGGACACCGCCGCCGCCCCGGGAATCCGCCCCTCCTTGTCCCGCTGCCACCCGGGCCGAACGTCCAGCAACACCCGCCCCGCCGCCACCGCGTCCTCGACATCCGCGCCCTCCACCGAGGGAAACGAAGGAGCGTCGCCCGCGAGGACCGGGAGAGCGAGAAAAAGCAAGAATACTGCGAGGGTTTTCATGAGGGGAGTATGGGCGCAGGCGGCGTAGCACGGCAACAAACAAAAACCCCCCGACCGACCGGCCGGGGGGCTTCCGCTTTCGTGTCCCGAAAGACCTAGAACTCGTACTTCGCCTTGAATTCCGGGTCCTTGGTCGAGACCAGCTTGGCCAGGTCGACGATGACCTTGGCCTGCTTCCAGGTGGCGTCGTCCTGCATCTTGCCGTCGATCATCACCGCGCCGGTGCCGTCGGGCATGGCTTCGAGGATGCGTTTGGCGAACAGGACCTCCTTGACGTCGGGGCTGAACACGCGCTTGGCGATGTCGATCTGCTTGGGGTGCAGCGACCAGGCGCCGACGCAGCCGAGCAGGAACGAGTTGCGGAACTGGGCCTCGCAGGCCGCGTCGTCCGAGAAGTCGCCGAACGGGCCGTAGAACGCCTTGAGCCCGTTGGACAGGCAGGCGTCGACCATCTTGGCCACCGTGTAGTGCCAGAGGTCCTGCTGCGAGAACGCGCGGTCCGCGTCGTCCTGGTCCTCCGACGCCTTGTCGGACAGAACGCCGTAGAACGGGTGGCCGCCGCCGACGCGGGTGGTCTTCATGCCGCGCGACGCCGCCAGGTCCGCCGGGCCGAGGCTGAAGCCGTGCATGCGCGGGCTCGCGACCGCGATCTCCTCGATGTTCTTCACGCCCTGGGCGGTTTCCAGGATGGCGTGGATCATGATCGGCTTCTTGACCTCGTGCTTGGCCTCGAGCTGGGCCAGAATCTGATCGACGTAGTGGATGTCCCACGGGCCCTCGACCTTGGGCACCATCATCACGTCCAGCTTGTCGCCGACCTCGCCGACGATGGTGGTGATGTCTTCGAGCACCCACGGGCTGTTCAGGCAGTTGATGCGGGTCCACAGCCCGGTGTCGCCGAAGTCGTTCTCCTTGGCGACCTTGACGAAGCCCGCGCGGGCCTCTTCCTTCTTGTCGGCCGGGATCGCGTCCTCGAGGTTGCCGAGAAGGACGTCCACCTTCTTGATCATGTCGGGGATCTTGGAGACCATCTTCTCGTTGTGCGGCGGGAAGAAGTGGATCATGCGCTCGGCCTTGACCGGCAGTTCGCGCATCGGAGCCGGCGCGCCGATGGCGAGCGGCTTGTAAAACTGGGATGGCAGCTTCATGGATTGTCCCCCCAAAATTGGGTTATTGGTTCACGGGTTCGAATTCGAACCCATGTACCTACGCAAAAGCGCGCCCCGGGTCAACTTGATGTGGGGCGATCATAGGCGCGGGCGTGGGGGATCGTCCGCGCCCAGGGGCGTCACGCCGCCGCGCTCCGCTCGTCAGCGATCGCCCGGCGCAGCGCGCCGATCAGCTTTTCGTGGGCCTCGCGGACGTCGCCCATGGCTTGCTCCAGCTCCGCGTCGTGCAGGTGGCGGTAGATCTTCAAGAAGCGCTCGATTTCGTCTGGCGCGTTGCGCTCGGCCATGTCCAAGAGCGACCGCGCCTTTTCCACCCGGTTGGACAGGCGGACGGTCCCTTCGCCGACGAACTTGACGCCCATCTCGAGATTGCGGAACCAGATCACTTCGCACATCCGCCGGGTTCCGTCGGGAAGCTGCATCGCAATGTCCGGCGGGCAGTCGAAGGCGCCATCGACCTTGACCCGCGCTCCGGTCTCGGAAATGTCGCGAAGAATGCAGTCCACGACGCAGTTGTCGTTGTTGAAGATGATCTTTGCGGGCTTGTATTGCCTTCTGCGCACGGACTGGCGAGGAAATGTTTCGACTTCCTTAATGTTTTTGTCCTGCTGTCCAAGGGTTTTTCTTCCGAATGACATGGCATTTCCTTTCAAGAGCGTTAATTTTCGATAATGATAACTTCATATCTCATAATTATCAGTGATGGCGGCCACAGGGGTACTGTGATTTCGGTCACGAATCCCCGGGTTTTCGAAAAAAACGTAACCGAGTGTTTCAATCCACCGCCCGCTTACGGTGCGTAACCAATAATTCGTTTTCAGCCTCGCGCGTTCCCGTACAATCGGCGTCGATATGGAAACCGCGCGACACATCCTGGTGGTTGACGACGACCGCGAAATCCGCGACCTGCTGTCGCGGTTTCTGGCCAAGCACGGCTTTCGGGTGGCCGCCGCCGCCGACGGGCGGGAGATGCGCAAGGCGCTGGACGAAAAGGCGGTCGATCTGGTGGTGCTGGATTTGATGCTGCCCGGCGACGACGGGTTGGCGCTCTGCCGCGACCTGCGCGCCCGGTCCAACCTTCCGGTCATCATGCTGACCGCCATGGACGAGGAGACCGACCGCATCGTCGGGCTCGAAATGGGGGCGGACGACTACGTCACCAAGCCGTTCAACCCGCGCGAGCTTCTGGCCCGGATCAAGGCGGTGATCCGCCGCGCCGAGTCCTTGCCCGAACGCCCCCCCGCCACGGCCGAGGCCCGCGACCAGGTCCGTTTCGCCGGGTGGACTCTGGACATGGACTCCCGGGAGCTGCGCTCGCCAGAGAGCGTGCTGGTTCCCCTGACCGGCGGGGAGTACGAGCTTCTGGCCGCCTTCGTCACCCATCCGCAAAGGGTGCTGAGCCGCGACCAGCTTCTCGACCTCGCCCGCGGCCGCGACGCCCAGCCCTTCGACCGGGCCATCGACGTCCAGGTCAGCCGCATCCGGCGCAAGATCGAGCTGGACCCGGCCAAGCCCCTGCTGATCACCACGGTGCGCGGCGGCGGCTACATGTTCACGCCCAAGGTGGAGAAGGACGCATGCGGCTGATCCCCCGCTCCATGATAGGCCGCGCGATCCTGGTTTTGGCGGTGGGGCTGGCGCTGTCCCATCTCGCGAGCCTCGCCTTCTACGCCGCCGACCGCCGCCAGGCCCTGACCGAGGCCGGCGGCGAGCGCCTGGCGGAACAGGTCGCGACCTTCGCCCGCATGGCCGACGAGCTTCCAGGCTTCCCGGAAATGCGCGGCCATCGGCGCGGTGGAATCCGCACGGTGGTCGCGGACGCGCCCCTGGTGGCGGAGGCTGCGCCTGGCGGGCCGGTGGCGCGCTTCATCGCCGAGCGGATCAAGCAGTCCTTGGACCGGAGCGAGGGCGTCCGCGTCGGGTGGCTGTCCGAGGACGCGATCGACAAGGCGTCGGGCTTCGGGGGTCGCCACGGGCGTTGGGGTCGCGGCCCCGACCACGGGCGGGGCCCGCCCTTCCGGTCATGGGGACCGGGCGGGGACGAACGGACCATGCTGGCGGCGTCGGTCCGGCTGGACGGGGGCAAGTGGCTGAACGCCGTCGCGCCATTCGCCTTCCCGCCGCCCGCGTGGGCGCCGGGGTTCCTGCTTCCGGGGCTCGGCGTTACGTTGGCGGCGCTGGCGTTGACGATTTGGGCGGTGCGGCGCGCGGGGCGGCCGCTCGACATGTTCGCCCGCGCGGCGGAGCGGTTGGGCCTGGACGTGGAC
This sequence comes from uncultured Hyphomicrobiales bacterium, assembly GCA_964344345.1. Classification (GTDB taxonomy): domain Bacteria; phylum Pseudomonadota; class Alphaproteobacteria; order Rhodospirillales; family CAYFNC01; genus CAYFNC01. The sequence goes on from CAYFNC010000027.1 coordinate 19,280, forward strand.
GCGCCGCCCCTGGACGAGGGCGGTCCCGCCGAGGTGCGCCGCGCCGCGCGCGCCTTCAATCGCATGCAGGTGCGCCTGCGCGAACTGGTGCACGGCCGCACCGCCATGCTGGCGGCCATTTCCCACGACCTGCGCACGCCCATCACCCGGCTCAGGCTCCGGGCCGAGCTCATCGACGACGACGAGGCGCGGGACAAGACGCTTTCCGACCTCGACGACATGGAGCGAATGATCGCGGCGACCCTGGCCTTCGCCCGCGACGATCCGGCCCGGGAGGAACGGACCGAGCTCGATCTCGCCGCCCTGGTCCGGACCGTTTGCGACGACGCGGCCGACGCGGGCCAGCCCGTCAGCTGTGGGGGCGAGGAGCGGCTGGCGCTCCACGGCCGTCCCCTGGCGCTGAAGCGCGCCGTGTCCAACCTGGTGGACAACGCGGTGAAGTACGGCGGCGCCGCCCGCGTGACCCTGACCGCCGAAGACGACCAGGCCGTGATCCGGGTCGAGGATGACGGCCCAGGCGTGAAGAACGCCGAAAGAGAAAAGCTGTTTATGCCGTTCTACCGCGCAGAAGCATCGCGCAGCCGGGACACGGGCGGGGTGGGCTTGGGACTCGCAGTCGTTGCGTCGGTCTCCAGGGCGCACGGGGGCTTTGCGCATCTGGAAAACCGCGATGGCGGCGGTTTAAGAGCCATAATAAGCCTTCCCATGGAATCAGGGCGTTAAAGGCGCGAGTTAAAATAATTAAAAATTAATTGTTCCTCTAACTAGCTGTTATTTCGGCCTTTCTAGGATTTTTTTGTTGGGATTTTGCTCTGGTCGTTGTATGGTGGGGTGCTAATATGCAGATCGAAAGGTTGTACTGATGGCGTCCGCCGCGCTCACCGCTCGCGATGTTTCCCGTTTGGTCAAGGACCCGTCGGAGCAGGTCAGGGCGGACACCGCCGCTAAGATCGCGAAGAAATTCGCCGGCGCGGACCTTTCGAAATCGGAGCGCAAGATCGCCGAGGAGATCTTTCGCCTTATGGTCAAGGACGCGGCCGTCCGCGTCCGCGAGGCCCTGGCCGAGAACCTGAAAGAAAACCTTCTGGTTCCCCGCGACGTGGCCGTGACCCTGGCGCGCGACGTGGACACGGTCTCGTTGCCGGTGCTCCAATACTCCGAGGTCCTGACCGACGAGGACCTGATCGCGATCATCCAGGAGTTCGGCCCCGAAAAGCAAAAGGCCATCGCCAAGCGCGACATGGTTTCCGAGCTCGTCTCCCACACCTTGGTGAACACCAAGAACAACGACGTGGTCGCCACGCTCGTGACCAACGACGGCGCCAAGATTTCCGAGCAGTCCTTCCAGATCATGATGGACGGCATGGGCGAGGACGAACGGCTTCAGGCCGCCATGGTGTCCCGGGGCGACCTTCCGGTCACCGTGTTGGAGCGGCTGGTGACCATCGTGTCCGACCACATGAAGGACGAACTGGTCAAGCGCCACGAACTGTCGTCCGCCATGGCCACCGACCTGATTCTGCAAAGCCGGGAGCGCGCGATCATCACGCTTTCGACCGAGCATGACCGCGAAGACGTCGAGCAGCTCGTCCGCCAGCTTCTGGACAGCAAGCGCCTGACCCCGTCCATCATGCTCCGCGCGCTCTGCATGGGTGATTTGACCTTCTACGAGGCGTCCATGTCGGCGCTGTGCCAGCTTCCGCTGGTCAACATCCGCCAGCTTATCCACGACTCCGGGCCCTTGGGGCTGAAGGCGGTGTACGAGAAGACCGGCCTGCCGGAATCCCACTATCCTGCCGTTCGCGCCGCCATCGACGTGGCCAACGAGGTCGATTACGACGGCGGCGAGGACGACCGCGCGCGCTATTCCCGCCGCATGATCGAGCGCATCCTGACCCAGTACGGCGATCTCGGCGTCGAGTTCGAGGCCGAGGACCTGGAATACCTGTTGGCCAAGATGAACGAGCTGCCGACGGCCGTTTACGACGCCTGAGCGCCCCTTTCCCGTCCCTTTTTGAAATCGTGACCTTCGTCACATTCCGGCGTTTTTCCGGGTGATAGCCTGATCCTTGTAATGGCGGGCGCTCCCTTGGCGGGGATTGGCGCCCGCGTCGTCAAGGGAAGACCGGAATGACGGTTCAGATCAGATTGCTGCTCGTCGCGGACAAGGCGGAAGACGCCGAGGCCCTGTTGCGGTCCGTCCGCGAAAGAGGCTTCACACCTTGCCAGGCCGGGACCACCAAGGTCGATTTCATCCAGGCGGCCCTTGACGGCGCGCGCTGGGACGCGGTGGCGTGCGACTGCGCGCCCGACGGGGTCCGGCGCGTGGCCGAGGCCATGGGCGAGACCGGGCTGGACGTTCCGCTGATCGCGGTCACAAACGGCCGCGCGCTTCCGCCGGCGCCCGCGATCCGGCTGCCCCGGGGCGACATCGCCCATCTATTGCCGGTGATCCGCCAGTGGAAGGACCTGGACGCCGAGACCGGGCTGCTGAAGGGCGGCTATCTTTACGAGCACCTGGGCCGCGCCGCCGCCCGAGCCGGGGTGAGCGGCTACGGCCTCTCGCTGATGACCGTGGCGCTCGACCATTTCGACCAGATCCGCGAGACGCTGGGCGCCGAGCGGACACAGCGCATCCTGGCCGAGGCCGCGAGCCGCCTGCGCCGCAGCGTCCGCGAGGCGGACACGGTGGCCCGCCTGAGCGCCGGGACCTTCGCCGTCGTCCTGCACGACACCCTGGACGACTGCCAGGCCGAGCGCACGGCGAGAAAGATCTTGGTCGCGCTCGGCGATCCTTTCTTCGTCCGCGACCGCATGGCCAGGATCTCGGCCAGCATCGGCATCGCCAACTTCCCCAACAACGGCGCCACCCCCGAGGCCCTGGCGCTCCGCGCCGACCGGGCCATGTGCGCGGCGAGCTCGGAGGGCGCGAACCGCTACCGCACCTTCGACGAGGCCTTTTTCACCGATCCCGAGCCCCGGGCCCCCGCGCCGGTGATTTCGCTGAAGGAGCGCGCCCGGCGCGCGGCCCGGCGCATGGCGGACGGCGCCGAGTACGGTTTCGCCTCGCCCAGGACCTGGGCGGCGGCGGCGATGATCGCGATCGCCGCGTGGGCGCTGATCGCCTCGCCCGGCCGCATCGTGCTGCCCGGCCCAGGCGGAATGCCGGTGGCGGTCGATGAGATGGAGTTGGACATCGTCCCCGCGTCCGGGCCCGAGGAACGCTAACCCTCCAGGCGCGTTTCCTGTTCCGGTTCGTCGAGACGGACCTCGTCCACCCGCTGGGCCGATTTCGTGATTTTTTCGGTGGAGATGCGGATATCCCGCATGTCGTCGGTGGCCTGTCCGAAATGCTTTTGCAGGTTGGCGACGCGTTTGTCGAGGCGGCCGACGTCACCGGCCATGCGCCGGATTTCGGCCTGGATCACGTGGGCCTGTTCGCGCATGCGCACGTCGCGGAACACGGCCCGAACCGTGTTGAGCGTCGCCATCAAGGTGGTGGGCGAGACGATCCACACCCGGCGGCGGTACGATTCCTCGACCACGTTTCTGAAATTGGCGTGGAGTTCGGCGTAGACCGCTTCGGACGGCAGGAACATCAGGGCCGATTCGGCGGTCTCGCCGGGAATGATGTAACGCTCCTGGATATCGACGATGTGTTTTTTAACATCGGCGGCGAAGGCCGACGCCGCCCTGTTCAGCGTCGCCTGATCCTGGGCGGCGCGGAGCGCCTGGTAGCTTTCCAGCGGGAACTTGGCGTCGATCACGATGGGACCCGGCGGGTTGGGAAGGCGTAGCAGGCAGTCCGCCCTTTTTCCGTTCGACAAGGTCGCCTGAAACGCGAAGGCGTCGGGCGCCAAGACGCCCGTGATCAAATCGCCCAACTGGATTTCGCCGAACGCGCCCCGGGTCTGCTTGTTGGACAGGATGTCCTGGAGCCCCACCACCTGTTGGGACAGGTCGGTGATGTTCTTTTGCGCCGCGTCGATCACGGCGAGCCGTTCCTGTAGGACGCGGAGCGATTCGCCGGTTTTTTCGGTCTGCTCCATCAATCCGTGTCCGAGGCGCCGGCCCATGGCGTCGAGGCGTTCGTCCAGCGCGCTTTGAATCTGCTGCAGCCGCCCGGTCAGCTCGGACTGGCCGTGGGCCAGGCGTTCCGCGGCCTGAAGCGCCTGATCGCCGTCGTCCGGCCGTCCTCGCAGCGCCACCCAGGCGAGGACGGCGACGGCGGCGGCCAAAATCCCGATGACGACCCAGATTGCGATTTCCATTCCCAGGCGCTCCTTTGCAACGCGAAACTTGCACCAGCGCGCGCGGGAACGCAAACTCCGGGCGAAGGAATTCGTCTGGAGAACGCGCATGTTGAGAACCGCCCTGTCCGCCGCCCTGGCCCTCGCGCTCGCCTGGCCCGCCCAGGCCGAGGAGAAAACCGTCGGCGAAGACGCCCGCGAGGGACTTGCGCTGACCATCTATTCGAACGGCCGCGCGCTGGTGAAGGACAGGCGCAAGGTGGAGCTGGACCAGGGGCTCAACCGCATCGTCTTCGACGGCGTCGCCGTCCACGCCGAACCGGAAAGCGTCATCATCTCCGCCGGCGACGGCGTCGAGGCGATGGAGCGAAACTTCAACTTCGACCTGCTGTCCCCCGGAACCCTGCTTGAGCGGTCGCTGGGCGGGAAAATCGGCGTGGTCAAGACCCACCCGACCACCGGCATGGAAAGCATAACGCCCGCCGAGGTGCTCGCCGTCGGCAACGGGGTGGTATTGAAGGTCGATGGACGCATCGTGACCGGGGAGCCCGACAGGCTCGCCTTCGACGCCCTGCCCGACGGCCTGCGCCCGCGCCCGACCCTGGTCGCGGCGCTGGAGAGCCAACACCCCGGGGAGCGCGAGGTGGAGCTGGTCTACCTGTCCGGTGGCGTGACGTGGTCGGCTCAGTACACGGCGGAAATGACGGCCGACGGCAAGCTCGGCGTCGAGGCGTGGGCGAGCCTGGAGAACACCAGCGGCGCGCGCTTCCCCGACGCCAAGGTCAAGCTCGCCGCCGGCGAGGTGGCGCGCCGCCCCGAGCGGCGCGTCTTCGCGAAGAGCATGGCCATGGAGGCCGCCGCCGCCCCGCCGCCCGGCGGCGCGCCCGAGGCGGTGGGGGCCTTCCACGTTTTCCCGCTGGCGCGCGAGACCACGCTGGAGAACCAGCAGGCGAAGCAGGTCAAGCTGTTCTCCGCCGCCCAAACGCCGGTGGAGGAAGAGTACCTGGTCAGAAGCGACGCCTTCGGCCGATACATCCACAACGTCGAACCCAGGGACCAGGGGCGGAAGCACGCCGAATACCGGGTCTCGTTCAAGAACGACAAGGAGTCCGGGCTTGGCCTGCCCTTGCCTGCGGGCCTCGCCAGGATCTATCGCCGCGACAAGGAGGGCGAGTTGCACTTCGCGGGCGAGGACAGTGTCCCTTCGACGCCCAAGGGCGAAATGGTCACCTTAAGCCTCGGGACCGCCTTCGACGTCACCGCGACCCGCAGGCGCACCGATTTCAAGGTCGAATACGAGGAAGACGTTCAAGAGGAGCCCGCGCCGGAGCCCGAACCCGCCCCCGAACCCGAAATCGAGGGGGATGGCGAACCCGAGGCGGAGGAAGAGGTGAAACCCAAGCCCAAGCCCGCGCCCAGAAAAACCGTCCGCAAAAAGAGCCCGAAGCGTGTGGTCGCCCACGTCACCAGCCACCGCCTGGACATCCGCAACGCCCGCCTGCGCCCGGTCCGGGTCAAGGTGGTCGAGCGCATGCGTGGCGACTGGGCCGTCACCGAGGAATCCCATCCCCACGAAAAGGACTCCCAGGACAAGGCCGTCTGGCTCATCGACGTCAAGCCTGAGGCCAGGACCACGCTGGAGTATACGGTTCGGGTCAAGAAGAATTAGCGGGGTTTAGGAATCCCCCGCCTTCTTCACCACCAGCCACAGCGCGTGGATCATCCCCGGCAGGCCGCCGAGGATGGTGAGGATGATGTTCAAAAAGAAATGCAGGCTCAGCCCCACGGTGAGGAACGCCGCGAGGGGGGGCAGGAAGATGGCCAGCAGGATTCGAATGATGTTCATGGGCTCCGCTCCGCGCTTTGAAACACCGCCGACCGACATAGAATGCCTTTTCATTCGCAATGACAAGGCGAAAGCCGCCGAGGGCTTGGAATTCGGGTCAATCGCGCCCTAGGAGGAAGGCGGCGCGCCCTCGGCCAGCGCGGTTCGAACCGCGTCGTAAAGCTGCTGCAGGGTGAACGGCTTGGCGAGGCAGTGAGACGCGCCCAGCATCTCCGCCGCTTTCAAGGAATTATTCCATTCCGTGCCGCCGCCACCCGAAACCGCGATGATTTTCACGTCCAGCGAAATCCTGCGAATTTCCCGGATGGTTTCGATGCCGTCCTTGGAGGGCATGAAGATGTCGGTGATGACCAGGTCGAACGGCTTCTCGCGGAAAGCCTCCAAACCGGCCTCGCCGTCTGAGGCGGCGACAACGTCGTGGTCGGACTTCAAGGCGCGGGTGACATAGTCGCGGACGCCTTCGTTGTCTTCGATTATCAGGATCCTGCCCATGGCCCCGCCCGCCTTTATAACAATGGTTTTCGCGCATTTCGTTATAACCCGAAAGGCGACGGCAACGGCCCATGGCCGCAACCACCATGAGACTGTTTCTTAAGATGGGGGCGAGTTCAATGCTTTTCTCACCGTTCGGGCTCGGCGAGCAGGGTGTGGGTCAGGCTGGAAATCAGGATGGCGAAGCGCTTGTCGGTGGGCTCGGCCACGTCCTTGACCCAGCCCTGAGCATCGGACAGCAGGTTCTCCTCGGAGCAGAACAGCGCGCGGACGGTGATGCGCTCGGGCTCGGGCGCGAGTTCGGGAGCCCGGCCCTGGCAGAACCGGTCGCCGTTCATGTCCTTGGGCGCGCCGAAGACGATGGCGACGCGGGCGCCCGGCCTTGGGGCTTCGCCCGGGTCCGAGGTGTAGCGGATCTTCCGCTCCCCGATGGCCTTGGCCATGCGCTCGTGGATCAGCGCCGCCAAGTCCGCGTCGGGCAAGGAAAACGGATTGCCGTGGACACGGGCCAGCATCGGGCCGTTCTTCGAGGCGTCGACCAGGACGCTCCAGACCAGAGGGCCGCGGTCGTAGTTGGAGACCACGGCCGGCCCCTCCTCGCAGGCGCCGAGCGCGGCGGTGGCGGCGGAGGCCGCGGCGGCGAACAGTTTTCTCAGGCCCATGTCTTCTCTCTATTCGCGGGACGGCGTTTTCTTGCGCGCGATCCTGAACAGGCTCATGACAGCCCAGATCGGCACCACGACAACGGCCCCGATCACGATGTACTGGAACGCCCATTGCGCCAGACTCGCCATGACCTCCATCAGTTCCTCGGTGGTGGCGCCGAGGAGGGAGAGGAGGTCGCGGGGGTGGATGTCGAAGAACGACAACAGCCAGCCGACGGCCAACGAGGCGACCAGGATTTTGACGATCGTCGCGCCCGCGCGCATGGGCATGGCCGTTCTCCTGTATAACGATGGGCCAAGACAGTATGCTTCGAGGCGAAAGGGGTCAACGGGCGAAGGAGTTGAAAACCATGAACGAGGAGTTGGAGCAGGTTCAAAAGGGCCTGGAGAAGGAAATCGAGCGGAACCTGGAGACGGTCGAGACCCTGGTTGACGCCTTGATCGCGTTCGGGGTCGAGTACGGGTTCCAGATCCTCGGCGCCTTGGTGTTCCTGCTGATCGGCCTCAAGGCCGCGTCGTGGATGGGGCGCAAGGCGTCGGCCATGGCGCTTTCCCGCAACGTCGATCCCACGCTGGCCAAGTTCATGGGCGGGGGGGCCAAGCTGGTTCTGGTGGTGGTGTTGGCGATTATCACCCTTGGCAACTTCGGCATCAGCATCGCGCCCCTGATCGCGCTCGCGGGCGCGTCCGCCTTTGGGGCCACCATGGCGATCCAGGGACCGTTGTCCAACTACGGCGCCGGGCTCTCCATCATCCTGGGCCGCCCGTTCGTGGTCGGCGACACCATCACGGTGAAGGGAGCCAGCGGCGTGGTCGGCGAGGTGACCTTGGCCTACACCATCCTCGAGGGCGAGGACGGGGAGCGCGTCACCATCCCCAACAAGGAAATCGTCGGCCAGGTCATCGTGAACTCCCACGCGGTCCGGGTGGTGGAGACCCGCATCGCGGTGGCGGCGGACCAGGACGCGGACAAGGCGGTGGAGACGATCCGCGCCATCCTGGCCGCGCCCGGCGACGTGGCGAAGGATCCCAGGCCCCAGGTCGGCGTGCACGACTTCACCTACGGGGGCGTGATCGTCGGCGTCCGCTTCTGGGCTCCGAGCAAGCGCTACTTCCAGGTCCGCTACGCCGCGAACCACGCCATGCTGTCGGGGCTGAGGGCGGCGGGAATCCAACTATTGCCCGCAACGGCGATCGCGCAACCGCTCAGCGCGGACGGTGAATCGATTCACGGGGCCTGAACCCATTGCCGCGTCTCCATTACCGACCGAGACGGCGGTCCCAGGTGGCGGCGGGCGCCTCCTCGGGCGCGGCCGCGCCGTAGAAGGCGCGATAGGCGACCCACAGGGCGCGCCATTCGGCCTTGTCGCCGGCCGCGATCGGCCTGATGGCGATGGAAGCCATGATCGCCTATTCCGGAAACAGGAATCCGTCGAGTGCGCTTCCGGCCTCGCCGCGTTGAAGAACGTTGTCGCCATCTTTGTCGGAGCTTGGAAACAGCTCCTCCAGCGATCGACCGCCCGCGAACGTCGTCTCGACCGCATGGGCCAGGCCCGGGCGGAAAGCGCCCGCGGCCTTGATCTCGGCGGCGTCGAGGGTCCCGTCGCCGTTGGCGTCTGCCAGGGAGAGAAGGGAGGCGGCGGCCGCGCGGAACTCGCGCTCGTTTATCACGCCGTCGCCGTCGGCGTCGAAGGGGCTTTGGGGCGGGACGGCGGATTGCTCGACAAGCCCTATCGCCAGCACGGCGCCGACGCCTAGGCCGAAAAGGAATATGGATGCTGTCTTCTCGTGGGGGCCCATTTGGCCGATCCTTCGGTGTTCGCGGCGGGGGACTCCTTAACGCGATTTCGCGGCGCGTGCAAACTTCGCGAAATATTACGCGCGAATGCGTAGAGGCGGCGGGCTTCTCACGGGGGCGCGCCGTTACGAGATGGCGCGGCCGTCCTGTCGCTTTCAAGGCTTACGCCGGAAAGTTACCGCGATCCTTCAAGCCCGCTACGGATGATCCGCACGCGTTTTTCCAAGCCTTGGATGCGCTTTTTCGTCTCCTCGATATCCGCGCGGACCTTTTCGGGCGGGCGAATGCTTTGACCGTCGTCGAAACGGACCCGGACGATTTCCTTCTTGGCCGAGGCGAATTTTTCTTCCGATCCCATGGAATGGAAAGCGCTTCCCTCGACCGGTTTGTCAAAGCGTCCCTTTGCTTCCACGGGCGGTGAAAAGGCGTGCGAGATTTCGGCCGCGGGCGCGTCGTTCGCTTCCGCGAGGGCGTTGAAGGCGATGGACTTGACAGCCTTCGCGGTTCGGTTCTCGATGGTGAGGAAAAACAGCGCCCGCCCCGTCGCCGGCTTTTGAAGACGGCAACAGGAGAAGACAATCTTCGGCATGAGCCGTTCCGACCGTTCAAGGTCTTGCCGCAGCTTCGCAAGCTCCGCCTGCAGGGCGTTGCGGCTTTTCTCGACCTTTGCAAGGGTCTTGCGCAGATCGCCTTCATTCGCGTCTCCGACCTTGCGCAGAAGTTTCGGCAAGGCGCTCTCCAACGCCGCGAAGGCCTTGTCGCCTTCGGCGATGAACTGGTCCGCCGTCTTTCCCGCCATGGCGTCCGGGATCAGGCGAAAGCCCACTTCCATGGGTTCGGCGTCGGCTTTTCCCGTTTCGGCCTTCACGCGCTCCAGCGCGGCTTCCAAGGCCAACCGCCCCAATTCGAAACGCCGGGCCTCGGGGTCGCCAGGAAGCGCCTCCAGCCGGTCTTGGAAATCGAGGGCCGAGAGGTTTTCGGGCTTTTCCAACCCGAAACGCGCGGCGGCGACGAGGCCCATCGCCAAGCCGATTTCATGATCCCTGGTTCCCGTGACGCTCCAATACGAGGCCTCGTAGGCCTGAGCGCTGGAAGTGTCATAGGTGGACTCCTCGCAAGCCGCGAGGAGAAGGAATACGAAAAGGAGGGCGACGACGTTTCTCGAAATCGCGGGCATGGCGTTCATTTCTCCGTTCGCGCGACGGGGGCCGGCGATGTTAATTCCCAAAGGGCCGGGCCTCAAGCCAGGTCCTCGGAGAAGGATCGGAGATAGCGCAGCCCCATGGCGCTTCGGCTGCCGTACCAGGACGTCGTCCGCCCGTCGATCAGAAGAAGCGGCGTCCCTTGGCGATGAACTGCCGCGGGTCTTCGACAACCTCAACCTCAAGATCGCGCCCAGGAGCATGGTCGGTATCGTCGGAAAAAGCTCCAGCGGGACGACAACGTTGATGCAGTTGATCATGGGCGCGCTGTAGCCGGAAAGCGGAAGCGCCCCCATCGACGATTACATCATTGCGGAATGGGATCGCCGCGACCTTAAGGGCCGTATCGAATACCTCCCCCAATTCGGAACCCTCTTCAAGGGCGTCATTCTGGACAACATTTCCATGTTCGATCCGAACAATCATTCCGAGGCTCTTGACGCGGCGGGGCTGATGGGAATGGACGATGTCATCGCTCTTCTTCCCCAGGGGTATGAAACCGAGGTGGATAATCAGGCCACCAACTTCCTGCCAAGCGGGCTCGTTCAACGCATATGTATCGCCCGCGCGCTAGTGGAGCGTCCGCGCACCATTCTGTTCGACAAGACGACGACATCAATGGATCAGGCAGGTCACGGGCATGCGACTTGCTGATCTTGTCAGAATGAACGGTAGCCAATTCTCCCCCCTATCATCCCCAAAAAAATTGTTGAATTGCCAAATTATTATCGCCACGTCCATGGATAAGGGCAAAGGAGAGATCATGAATCCCCCATAAATCCTTCCATCCGCTTCAAGAGATCGTCAACAGCATCGCTGTTCCCGACACCTGTATCCGAAGCCTTCTCATGGCTCTGTTCAACGACGTCGTTCGCGTGGAGTTCGGCGCCAACCCATTTTCCGATGGTCGCGAACAGTCGCCGCTGGTCGATGGGCTTCCCGGCGTAATCGTTCATTCCGGATTGCATGTACTTTTCTACGTTCTCGGGCATGACATCGGCGGATAGGGCGATGATGGGGATTTCGCCTTTCGCCCCGCCCAGTTCACGGATGCGGCGGGTGGCTGCGGGACCGTCCATTTCCGGCATGCGGACGTCCATCAGGATCACGTCGTAATCGTTGGCTTTGACCGCCTTGACCGCCTCGGCTCCGTTTTCGACGATATCCACTTCACCCAACGTATGGAGCAATGCTCCGATGACCTTCTGGTTCACCTTGTTGTCCTCGGCGACCAGGATGCGGATCGGTTCGGTCGGGGGTAGGGCGGCGGTCATCTCCGGCTCCTCGAACGCCTCCGCCGATTTTGTTCCGATCATGACGCGGATGGTGAACCAGAACGTGCTGCCTTCGCCGGGCGTGCTGTTGACGCCGATCTCGCCGCCCATCAATTCCACCAGGTTCTTGCAGATGGCGAGCCCCAGACCGGTGCCCCCGTACTTCCGCGTCGTCGAGGTGTCCGCCTGGGTGAACTTTTCGAACAATATTTTCTGAACGGCGTTTGGGATTCCGATGCCGCTGTCTTCTACCTCGAACCGGATATTGACGGTGTCGCCATCATTGTCCGCCAACATCGCCCGGACGGCGATGGTCCCGTTCGCCGTGAACTTCACCGCATTTCCCGACAAGTTGAAGAGAACCTGCCGGATGCGATGGGCGTCGCCGCAAAGCACTTGCGGCATGTCCGGGTCTATCCGGATTTGAATGATGTTTCCCCTGGCGTCCGCCCGTTCCTGGAAAATCGATGCGACGCTTTCGACAACCGGACGCAACAGGAAATCCGCTTCCTCGATCTCCACCTTTCCCGCCTCGATCTTGGAGATGTCGAGGATATCGTTGAGGAGCGAAAGAAGGGTTTCGCCAGACTCCTTGATAGTCGAGAGAAGTTCGGGGAGGTTGGGGGCCTGGGGGGTCGCCAAAGCCAGTTCCGCCATGCCGAGAACGCCAGTCATGGGGGTTCGGATTTCGTGGCTCATGGTGGCGAGGAACTCTGATTTTGCTTTGTTGGCCGTCTCGGCTCGCCGCCGTTGAATTTCCGCCTCTTCCGCCATAGCCGCCATGGCGGCGGCCTGCTCCGCCATTTGATGGTGGGCGATGATGGCTTCCTCGGCGTGCCGTTCCGCCTCCTCCTCGACCTGCTTATAAGCGGTGATGTCCGTCCCGACGCCCCGGAATCCTTTGAAACGCCCATTTTCCTCCAAGGGCATGCCGCTGACACGAATCCACCCGAGATCATCACAGGCGCCTCTGATTGCGAATTGCGTATTGCGAAATTCACGGTGATGAGCGAGATCGTTCAGAAGAACCTGGGCGATAATATCCGGCGTCTCAAGATCGATGACATCGTCAAAGGTCTTACCCCGGAAATCCTCGGGATCAACTCCTGTTCGCCGAAACCTGCTGCCCGTGGCGGACACGATTCGAAAATCAGCATCCATTTCCCAGAACCAGTCGGAGCCGATGATTGCATAGTTTTGAAATTTCTCCTCGCTTTTCCTCAAAGCCTTCTCGGCCCGCTCTTGATCAATGATCGCGACGCCCGCCCGGATCAGCGTCCACAAGACGGCGCCCATAAGACCGAAAGCCAGCATCACCAATATGAGCGAAGGATAGAACAGCATGCGCTCGAGATTCGCCAAACGGGCCGTGATGTCGTAATAAATCTCGAACGCCCCGGCGAACGCGCCATTCATCATCACTGGGACATAGGTTTCCACCACATCGACCGTGACGACCTGATCCTCGAGTGATTTGCCTTCCTTGCGCACCACCTTCGTGAACACGCCGCCCTTGGCGACAACGTCACGGAAGTAAGGCTTGTTGTTGATCTTCCCAATGTCCTTGGGCGATGTGGAGAAGACAATCTCGCCCGAGCGCGCGAACACCTTGAACTTCATCAGTTCGAGGGTTCGCAACGTTTCCTCGGCTTCCTTGGTGAAGTCCGACGGCAATGAATTCACGGTTAGCCCGTCCTCCCCCAAGGCCAACCGCAGCGACAGATGCCTAGCGACCCGGATCGCTTCTTCCTCCATGTTCCCGATCACGAAATCGGAGAACAGCGGATAGACGAAGAAACGATTGGCGATGGGAAACACGACCGAGATGGCGAGCGCGACGAATAGGAGATTCCGGAGAAACCTGACCCTAAAGATGACGGAAAGGGCTTGAGACATCTGCGCCATCACACCACATCCGATCCCGAATCATCATCACCCACCTCGCACAACAGGCTCAGGCTCCTGAAGGTTTCCCGTAGCGCGACGGGTGTCGGGGGTTTCAGCATGAACGCATCGGCTCCCAACCCCATGCACCGCTCCCCCTCTTGCGGATCGACCGATGACGTGACCACGATGACAGGGATGTCCAACGTCTTTGACGTTTGCTTCATTTTTTTCAATATTTCATGCCCATGCACGCCGGGGAGATTGAGATCGAGGAACACCACCAGGGAGCCGCTTCCTCCTTCTCTGCCGAACAGGAAGTCGATGGCGTCGTCGCCTCGCTCGATGAACAAGGTGGGGTGAACGAAGCCCGCCTGCTTCATATAGATGTCGATCAATCGGGCGTGGGCCTCATTGTCCTCCACGATGAGGATCGTCGTGTCGTCGGGAAGTTTCATGGCCTTTGTTCCGTTGGCAGCGTGAAGGAGAAGACACTTCCTTCGCCCGGTTGGGATTTTACCCAGATGCGGCCGCCGTGCCTCTCCACGATCCGTTTGCAGATGGGGAGGCCGACGCCGGTTCCGGAATAGCTGTGCTGGGGATGGAGGCGTTGGAACATCAGGAAAATCTTGTCGAAATGCTGGGGGTCGATCCCGATGCCGTTATCGCTGACCGAGAACATCCACTCGGAGCCATTCTCTTCCGCCCCGATATGAATGATTGGCGGCGATTCCTCCTTGGCGTACTTGATGGCGTTGGCGATCAGGTTGTGGAACAGCATGGCGACTTGCGAGCCGTCGACGTCCATTGACGGAAGGTTATCCTGGGTAATCGTAACCCGCCTTTGTTCAATCGTCTCTTGGAGTTCTGAAAGCGTTTCGTCGAGAACGCGTTGCAGACTTTGGCGCTGGAAAGAGCCTCCCCTGGTCGTGATGAGGGAGTGAGCGAGGATATCTCGAATCAACGCTTTCAGATGCTGAACGCCTTCGACCGTGTAACCGATGTACTGGTTGGCGTCCTCGTCGAGTTTCTCGCGATACCGATCGGCGAGAAGATTGACGTAACCCTCGATGGAATTTAGGGGCTCGTTGAGGTCGTGCGAGGCGACGAAAGCGAATTGTTCGAGCTCCGCGTTGATGCGCTCCAGTTCCGTCGCCCTGGCGGCCAAGGCTTCTTCCGCCTTTTTTCGCTCGGTAATATCCCGTACGAACGCCGTAAAAACATGCCCTTCCTGGTTTCTTGCCGTGGTGATGGTCAATTCCACGGGGAACTCGCTTCTTGTTTTCCCCACCGCGGTCAGTTCGATCCGCTTGCCGATCACGTTCGATTTTCCCGTCTCGATATACCGTTTCAAACCCTCTCGGTGCGTCTCGCGAAGAGCCGGAGGAATGATCAGGCCGGCGATATCCTTTCCTTTCGCTTCATCGGCGTCGTATCCAAAAATGGCCCCCGCCGATGGACTGAATTCGATGACCTTTCCCCGTTCATCAATGGAAATGATCGCGTCCAGGGCCGCCTCGATGATGGAATGCTCCCGTTCGATGCTTAGTCGGAGCTCTTCGTTGGAGCGGGACACTTCGGCGACGGCGCGTTCAAGCTCCTTTTCCGCCTTCTTTCGTTCGGCGACTTCTCTTGCGATGCTCTGGAACAAGGGACCGATCAGGGCGACGCCGACCACCATCAACACAGAGATCAACAAGGCGACAACTTCCGCCGTGACGTCCGGCGGAAGGGTCGCGTCACCGGAAAGCACCCGAAACAACGTGATGGTTCGCCTGCCCCCCATCAGAACAAGAGCCAGGGCGATTAAACCCCACGCCAATGGCCTGCCCGTAACGCGGATCAGTCTTAAGGCCAACGCGGCCGCAGAAAACTGGAGCAACACGGAGACCGTCAGAATGGCGAGAGGAAGCGTTCCCTCCATCATCGTTTCGTCTCCACCGGCAACGAGAAGAAAAACGTGCTTCCCTCGTCCGGCGCGCTTTCAACCCACATTCGTCCGCCGTGCCTTTCGACGATTTTTCTGCAAACGGCGAGCCCGATGCCGGTGCCTTCGAATTCATCTCGGGCGTGCAAGCGTTCGAACACGCCGAAAATTTTCTCGAAAAACCGTTCTTCGATGCCGATCCCGTTGTCCTTGACCGAAAACACCCACTCCTGGGCGTCTTTCGCCAAATCGACATGAACGACGGGAGATCGATCCGGGGCTCTGTACTTGATGGCGTTGCCGATCAGGTTCTGGAACAAGCGGGTCAGTTGGCTTTCGTCGCCGATAACAACAGGTAGCGCATCCGTCACGACGATGTCGGCGTCCGCTTCCTCCGTGGCGATTATGAGGTTGTCGATGGCGGACTGAACAACGTCGGCGGCGTTCAGGGGCTCCAATTCCTTGTCCGAGGAGCCGACTCGTGAGAAAGCGACCAAGTCGCGGATCATCATCGCCATCCGATCCGAGCCCTCGACCACATAACCCATGAACTCGGCGACCTCCTCATCCAGGTCATCACCGAAACGCTCCTGCAGGATTTCGATGAAGCTGCTGATGGTGCGGAGCGGCTCCCGCAGGTCGTGGGAGATGATGTAAACGAAGCTCTGGAGTTCCTGATTTGATTCCGCCAGGGCCTTCTCCGTTTCCTTGCGGGCGGTGATATCTTCCTTGACGGCGACGAAGTTGGTGATTTCGCCCGAGGCGTTTTTGATCGGGGCGATGGACGCCGATTCCCAATACAGGCTTCCGTCCTTTCGTTTGTTGTGGAACTCCCCATGCCAGACCTCGCCCGCCAGGATCGTGCCCCACAGTTCCTGGTATTGCTCGATCGGCGTCTCGCCGGACTGCAGAATGCGGGGGTTCTCGCCGATGGCTTCGTCCAAGATATATCCCGTGACCTCGGTGAACTTGTGGTTCACGTATTGGATGTTCCCAGCGGGATCGGTGATCACCACGGAGGCCGGGCTCTGCTCCACGGCGGTCGACAGCTTCAGAAGCTCCGCTTCCGCCTGCTTGCGCTCGGTGATGTCTTCGCTGATGGCGACGAACACCGGCGGTTGCTCTCGATGGAAAAACTGCAGGCGTACCTCAACGTCGTAGAGCGTTTTGTCCTTGCGTTTATGGACGGTGCGGAAGACCGTCTGTTTCTTGGAGCCGTTTCGCAAGGGGATGATCAGTTTGCCGAATTGTTCCGGCGTGAATTCAGGCTTGAGGTCGAGGGGAGTCATGGTCAACAAATCAGCCATGGAATACCCAAGGTTCTCACGGGCGCCCTGATTGACCGTGGTGAACTTCAAGGTTTCGGCGTCGAAGACATAGACCTCGTTGACCGACTGCTCGACGATCCGTCCCAAGCGGGTGTTCAGCAATTCCGCCTTTCTCTGTTCCGTCACGTCGCGGAACACCACCACGGCTCCCGTGATCTCGCCGTCCTCTTCTATGGGCGTGCTGGTGTATTCGACAGGGAACGAAGAGCCGTCCTTTCGCCAGAAAACGTCGTCCGTGACCGTGTGCACCTTGCCGTCAAGGAACGCCGCATAGATCGGGCATTCCTCGCGTGGATAGGGGCTGCCGTCCGGCTTGGTGTGGTGCAGGATTTCGTGTTGGTTTTTTCCGATAAGATCCTCGGCGTCCCACCCCACCAATTTCGCCGCCACCTTGTTGACGAAGGTGGTGTGTCCCTTTGTATTCAGTCCATAGATGCCGTCACCCGCGGATTCCAAAATCAGTTCCGTTCGGTTCTTCAAGCGGGTGATCTCCGTCTCGAAAATCTTACGGATGGAAATATCCTGGACGGTTCCGATTATACGGATCGGTTCGCCTTGCTCGTCGCGAACGACCTCACCCTCTTCATGGACGAATTTCAGAGAGCCGTTCGGAAGGGCGATCCGGTGGTCGATGCTGTAGGACTTGTTTTGGGACAGGGCCTCATTGACCGTATTATTGACATACTCGCGATCGTCGGGATGGACAGTGTTCAAAAACGCCTCGAAGGTCGCATCGAACTTCCCCGGATCGACCCCGAAAATCCGATAGATTTCGTCCGACCACCAAAGTTCGTTGGTTACGACGCTCCAATCCCAGTTCCCGACCTTGGCGATTTTCTGGGCGGCGACGAGGCGATCCTCGCTTGCCTGCAAATCCCGCGTTCGCTCCTCCACCATGCCCCGCAAGACCGTGCTCCGGCCCGAGGCCACCATGACGAAGGCTCCGACCATGCTGGTGATCAGGAGGCCTGCGAGAAAAATCAGCCATGTATTTTCGGGACGATATCTGGCGAGGTATTGCTGATTGGCGGAAACCTCGAACCGCCATTGACGCCCACCGAACGGGATGGACACGCTCCGGCCAAGGGGCGTCGAGCCGCCGAACAAACGTTCTTCATCCAAAGCGCCTTGCTCGATATCATCGGCGTGTTCGCATTCGAACAGCAAACGCTCACCGGGTGGAGCGGTTTCATCCAATAGCCGATGCACGACGCCTTCCTCTTCAATCTCGGCCATAAAGGCGTTCAGAATGTCTCCCCCTCTCAGCACGCCCACCATATAGCCCTCGAGGTTGGCTCGCCGTTGCTCGATTGTGTTGTGGGGAAGGCCGTTGCGGTAGATCGGCATGAAGACCAGAACGCCGAACTGGTCGCCCGTTTCCTGAATTAGCTTGATCCGACCCGTGACGATCGGCTGACCGCTATCGCGGGCCGCGTTCAGGGCTTCGAGGCGCGTCGGAGTGGACGCCACGTCATAGCCGAAAGCCTTCTCGTTGCCCTTGAAGGGCTCAAGATAGCGGACGGAAACATAGTATGGGCGTTCGGCCGCCCGAACCAGTCGCCCGTCATCATTGCGTTCCGTGATCTGAAAACCCGAAAATCCTTCGTCTTGGATCGCGCGCTCGAATTCGACGCGGCCTGCGTTCGGAACGACAGGATTCCATGACAAAGCCTGGATGCCTGGAAAATCTTTGAGCGGCTGGACGACGAAGGCGCGAAATTCATTGCGGTCAATGTGCTGGGATGCGACATGGAAACTACTCAGGGATCGCAGCACCCCCATGTAGCTGTCCAGCCTCTTTTCAAGAGCCGCTCCGAGAACCGTCGCATGCTGTTCGAACCTGAGCTTAAGCCGTTCCCGCTCCCAGGACGTTCCAAAGGCGACGATGATAATGGTCAGAACGAACGTGGCGGCCAGTGAAATCGTGACCGTCAACCGCCTCGCCAACCATATTTCACGCGGCTCGAGCAGCCAGACCAGGACAAGCGGCGCGAAGATGAATACGCCGACAGCATCCCCGATCCACCACGTCGCGGAATTGATAATAAAACTCGTTGCCGGGATTTTCCCCGCCGCAAACAGAACGAAAACCCCGATGACCGCGTTGACGATGCAACTCGCCGCGCCCCATCCGAGGAAGGAGAAGACTTCTCGTTCATTGGCCAGTGGATTGGGAAATCCGGCGTAACGGCGGATCAGAAACGACCCGACAACCGCTTGCAGGGCCGCCCCGCTCCCAATCCCCAAGGGAACAAGAAAGCTCGATAAGGAGGAAGCGTCGAATCCGGTCCAAACGTTGACCAGGAACGACCCCAACAGAACGCCCGGCCACACCCTGTATCCGTATAGGAGGACGCCCGCCAAGGCGATGCCCGAGGGTGGCCAGATCAGTGTGGCGTATCCTGGCGGAATCGCCAGCAGCAACCCGAGTTTGCCCGTCACGGCATAGGCGACGGCCACGCCCAGAACCTGGAGAGCCCAATGCTGAAATCCATGGGGTTCGCGCCTCTTCATGCCGTTTCCCCGCCAGAGAATGAGTGAGGACCGGCTTCGGTAAGGACGACGCCGAGTCCCACCGCCAAAACCGCAACCGGCAGCCTGTCGGTGATCGGCGTCAGATATTTGAAAACCTCTACCATCGTCCCTCCTCAGAGCCCGGGCAATCCGAGCCGGTACAACACGTCTTTCAGTTCTGCCGGTTCCGGGGGCTTGATGATGAAGGCGTCCGCGCCCAATTCCTTGCAACGCTCCTCCTCGTCCAGATCGGCGGACGACGTGATCACGACGACGGGAATGGTTCGGGTTTCGGGCGTCTCCTTCATTCGTTTCAAAATAACGTGGCCATCCGTTCCAGGGAGATTGAGGTCAAGAAGCACGAGCAAATCGCTCGTCCGTTCATTGGGCCCGTTCGATCCTTCGGAAAAGAGAAACGCTTCGGCGTCGATGCCGTTTGCGAACATCATGAGCGGAAGCTTCACGCCGATCTCCCGCAAGACCAGTTCGACCAGCTTTGCGTGCCCCGGATCGTCCTCGATGATAAGGATGGTGATGTCGTCATGCGTCTTCATCGAGCCGATCCGTCCGTAGAGTGAAATGGAAGACGCTGCCCTCGCCAGGCGTCGACTCGACCCAGATGCGGCCGCCATGCCGCTGGACGATCCGCTTGCAGATGGCGAGGCCGACCCCCGTCCCGGGGTATTGATCCCGCGTATGCAAACGCTGGAAGATCGCGAACAGCTTCCGCCTGTTTCCGTTCCGTAATGGCCGTTACAAACGCGAACGCCATTTCGGGTCTTCCCTGATCATCCCAAAGGGTCGTGGCGTTGAACCGGGGCTGGACGTCCCGTCCGGATTTGCGCTTGAGCGTGATGTCGTAGGAGCGGTGGTTGGTCGTCGGGATCTTGGACGTCTGTTCCTTGAAAATTTTCTGGTTTTCCTCATCGACGAAATCGAACGGGGTCTTTCCGATCATCGCGTCTCTCCCATAGCCAAGAATGCGGCAAAGCCCTTCATTGACGTCGATGGTCGCCTTGGTGTCGGGATGGATCAGCCAGAATTCTTCGGACGTGGTCTGGATAATGGCGTTCAAGCGTTTCTCGCTTTTCTGCTGTTCCTCAAGACGATGGGCCAATTCATCGTTCAGGCGTTCGATCTCCCTTCGTTTCTGGTCAAGTTCCAGGAACACGCGGACCTTGGACGTCAATACCTCGGGGTCTATGGGTTTTTCGATGGAATCGACGGCTCCGACCCGATAGCCCTTGATCCGGTGTTCGTAGTCCTTGAACGCGGCGGTGATGAATATGATCGGCGTGTTCTGGTTTTTTTCGACGCCCAAGGCCAACGCTACGAATTCATAACCATCCATCACCGGCTTATCGACGTCGACCAGAAGCACGGCGAAATCATGCTCCCATATCAAGGCGAGGGCGTCGTTGCCGGACATCGCTTCTTGAACTTCGGCGTCGAATTGCGACAGAAGCGACCTCAAGACGGCAAGATTGGCGGGCTTGTCGTCGAGGGCCAGAATCTTTTGGCGTATGTCCAAATGCATTGTTCCAGAAGGCGTAATCACGCTGGTCCCTTCAAATTGTTGCCGTTTGCGATCATCGTTCGCCCCTCCATTGAGCGTAAAATCATCCCCCGCCGCGGCTCGATAATTTCGTCGAGGCGGCATCCATCGCATGTTTGATGAATCACTTCCCAAGACAGGCGTTGCGTATTTCGCTCTCAACTCCCAACAAGAGGATGCACGCCCTCCGCCCATGACGTGTCTCCCTCGTCACGCCGTCGGAAAATGGACGTTTCCTGTCCCCAGAAATCATTCGGATTGTATGCTTGGTGTGTTTCTCGATAATTTCATCTTGTTTCAGCGGGGCTACTGAGACGCATTATCGTTTTCAGCGGGAACGGTTTTTATGTTTCATTCTGTTTCAGGCGGAGACGCTTTGCGTTACTGAATGATTGCAATTAGGCGTGCAGTTCGCGACCAACGCACTGATGACAAAGTATTATATGGAATTGACGGAATTTCCACCGATATCATCGTTGCCGTCGTGGGAGGGGGACCACACAACGCGGCGTTAAGACCGAGCCCCCTTTTTCTCAAACAACGCTTTCGGATATCATAGTGCAGGCTATGAAGGGGCATCTAAACGTGTTTAACATAATGCTGCGGGTTGCGGTAGCCTTTGGCATAACGCTTGGCGTAGCCCCTTTCCCTTTGTCCGCTGCGGACCTGCGGGCGTCGTTGGCGTATTTGCCGACCTTGATTGACGATGAAAACACCGGGGGCTATGTCGATTTCTTGCCCCCAGGCCACGAAAGTGGGCATAACTTATTGATGTTGAAGAAAAGAAATTCCATCTGGCTGGGCGCTGCCACAAGCCGTCGAGGGCCAATTCCCGGTAATTTTAAGGCCGCTTGGGCCGTCGCTGCGACCGCTCGCCGCCATGTCGGTCGTGCCGAATGCTGATACCTGTCGTGGGAACCGTCTTTTCGGACCTGTCCTCGCATCCTCGGATGCGTCGCTCATCGGCACCGGCATCGCGGTTGGCTCTGCGCGGGACGCCCGTCCAGGACCCTCGCGTATATAACGTGTCCGCTTATGCCGACGGGCGGGACTGCACCGAGATTACGGTTCGGGCTATCTCCCAACAACCGTCATCCGTTCCAGTGCCAAGGCTCCCAGCTTGCCCTTCAGCGATGGCCCAAAATACGCCTAAGGGGAGAACGCTCGGGCTTCATCTTCCTATTAATCTGAAGGAGTGAAATCCTTCTTTGTCGCCCAACGGAACAGCCCACGCACCACCACCGCAATGACAGGAGGAACTAACAGCCACTTGAAAATGCTCATCCATTCTCTGTCACTGATATATGAGCCAAACGGCTCCGCGACGAAGACATAGCCTGACAGTAGAAGCACCCAGGACGCCCCCCCAGCAAGGTACAGACGGATTTCACGTAGACCGCCGAACAAATGAGTAATCTGATCCCGTCGGAGCGAAGAAAGCAGGGCTGCACCACCAACACCAGCCATAAACGGAATGATGAACCAGCCAAGACCCCGCGGGTAAAACCTGTAGCCAAAAATTTCGCTAACCAACCAAAAAAGAAGGAATTCAAAGCCAACCGCGACAATGAACCCCAACACAAACCCCAGAACCTTCAGCCCCCAGTTAGTCAATGTACTACTTAGCAACCGCGCCCCCTCAATTTGTCCAAAAATTCAGCACATCGTCACTGCCGTCAAGTATGGCACAAAAGTAACTGTTGTCCATTGATATACATCCAAAAATCGCTCCCCACCAATAATCCCCCCAAATCCCAGGGCAAATCCCCGCCCCAGGTTGTGGGAATTATCCACCGGACGGTGCGGAACAGAGTGGGTGGAAGTTTACGCAAATGTTACGCCAAGCGTTTTTGCGCATGCTGAAAGCAATTGTTTTTATAGTGGAAAATGGTCGGAGTGAGTGGATTCGAAGCCCTTCCCGCCAATTTTTAATATGTTGATTTTATTGCATAATTTGCACTAGTGTTTCTGCTTTGTGCTCTTACGCAATTGTTACGCCAATTGCTTCCGCCAGTCTATTCTGCGTTTCGACGTTGTCCACCATGACACTTTTCAACATGGCAACCTATGACAGTCTGAACTAGATGGTCGCTTTCAGCCTTTGCACGGTACAAAGAAGTTGGCGGAGAAGTAGTCGATGAGCTCCGTAGCTTGGAACAGGCGTTCGGACGGCGTCGCTGATCGCTTGCGATGCGCCAGCTTTACGACGCGACACGTTCCTGGTCGAAGGCCCAAAGCGAACATCACAGTGACCGCATATGATCGGGAGCTCTACCCCAGAGTGTCGTGCTCTTTAATAAAATCACCTAAACGTTTAAGGCGTTCGCTATGGCAATGGACGGAAACGGGAATGTGATTTGATGGCGCTTTAAAGCGATCAAGTGTTCTAAACAATTCAGATTTTACCGGCCAAAGTTTCTCCATTATATTGACAACTTTCCGAGCCAATTTAACATTTCTTGTTCATCATTAGTACTAATGACATTTTGCGCTTCAAGCTTGTTGCGCAAGACCACGCCACATTCACGCAATTTTGCTAAGCGAATCAGTGCATCTTTGCGAGTCCGTTCTTTGTGGCCGCTAATAAGAGTGCTGACGAACACTGCCAAAGCAGGGCCGGCAAGCGCGACAAGAAACGCCCAAAGTTCAGCCGGCAACTGGACAAATTCTTTCCAGCTTAGATAACTGGCCGCGATCACGAACCCGATCACTACGCCAAACAGTATTTGAAAATTGCAATTCATGGTTTTGATTGTAGGCGAAATCCGATGGTCCGCCAACGATGTATTTAACGGTGAAATGGGGGGGATGGACTATGATGATGATGTCATCACTTATAGCCATCTTCCCAACAACCGTCACCCAATCGCCACCATGAACCATCCCCTTCACCTTCCACACCACCACCACCACCCAAATCCCAGGCCAAATCCCCGCCCCAGGTTGCAGGAATTATCCACTGGACGGTGCGGAACAGAGTGGGTGGATACTTACGCAAATGTTACGCCAAGCGTTTTTGCGCATGTTGTAAATAATTGTTTTTATAGTGGAAAATGGTCGGAGTGAGTGGATTCGAACCACCGACCCCCGCCTCCCGAAGACGGTGCTCTACCAGGCTGAGCTACACTCCGACGCCGATCCCCGGCTTATACAGTGATCGCGTCCGTCATAGCAAGGGCTATGACGCGTGGAATTCCTTCCTCTTCATTCGTTGATCCCCATTCCCATTCCGGCGCCGGGCCATCCGGCCGCCGGCCGCTCGGGCGCCCCGTTTCGGGGCGCCTTTTTTCACCCCTGAAGTAAAGGACCACCATCATGGCACTCACCGACATCGGGCTTTGCTCCCGCGCGCTGCTCAAGATCGGCGCGAACAGCATCAGCTCCTTCGACGAAGGCACCTCGGAAGCCGAGGTCGCGCAGAACCTTTATCCCCATGTCCGGGATTCGGTTCTGTCGGCCCATCCCTGGACCTTCGCCAGCGCCCAGGCCACCCTGGCCAGGCTCGAGGCGACGCCGGTCGCAGACTACGACCACGCCTACCAGCTCCCGTCCGACTTCCTGCGCGCGCTGTCCGCGGGAAGCGGCGCGCGCGGGCGCGGGCTCGACTACCGCATCGCCGAGCGGCGCTTGCACACCAACGCGGACGAAGTGGTGCTGACCTACATCTTCCGCCCCGACGAGACCGCGTTCCCGCCGTACTTCGATCAGGTGCTGATGCTGGCGTTGGCCGCCGAGTTCAGCGTTCCCATCCTGGAGAGCACCAACCGCGCCGACGCCATGCGCCGCCTGTTCGACAAGGAGTTCAACCGCGCCAAGTCCATCGACGCGCAGCAGGACACCCCGCCGCGCATCGAGGACTTCGCCCTTTTGGAGGCTCGACTCTGATGCCAAGGATGCGTACCCACAAGACCAACTTCACCGCGGGCGAGATCTCGCCCTACCTTCTGGGCCGCGGCGATCTCGTCGCCTACACCAACGGCGCGCGGACCTTGCGCAACACGTTCATCTATCCCACAGGCGGCCTGACCCGCAGAGCCGGGTTGCGTTACGTGGACACGGCGCGAGGCGCCGGACGCCTGGTGGCGTTCGAGTTCAACACCGAGCAGGTCTACCTGCTGGTCTTCACCGACCAGCATATCGACGTCTACAAGGACGGCGCCAACGTCGCCGACTTCGCCGCGCCTTGGACCGAGGCGCAGATCGCGCAGATCAACTGGACCCAGACGGCGGACACCCTGCTGGTCACCCATCCGGACGTCCCCCCGAAGAAGATCACCCGAACCTCGCACACCGCGTGGACCATCGACGACTGGTCGTACTTCGAGGAGAGCGGACGGATCTTCCAGCCCCACCACAAGTACGCCGCCGCCGACGTCACGCTCACGCCGAGCGCGACCACGGGGACTATCACGCTGACCGCGTCCGCCGACGTGTTCGTTTCCGACCACGTCGGCGTCCGCATGCGGATCGAGGGCAAGGAGGTGGAGGTCACGTCCTACACGTCCGCCACCTCGGCCCAGGCCAGCGTCAAGGAGACCCTGGGCGGAACGTCGGCCACCAAGGACTGGGAGGAGCAGGCGTTGTCCGCCGCCCACGGCTGGCCGGTGTCGTCGTGTTTCCACCAGGACCGCCTGGTGATCGGCGGCGCGCGCGAGGTTCCGAACCGGCTCTGGATGTCGAAATCCGCCGACCTGTTCAACTTCGACCTCGGCGAAGGACTGGACGACGAGGCCATCGAGTTCGCCATCCTGTCCGACCAGGTCAACGCCATCCGCGCCGTGTTCTCGGGCCGGCACCTGCAGGTGCTGACGTCCGGCGCCGAATGGATGGTGTCGGGCGCGCCGCTGACGCCCGGCAACGTCCAACTCCACCGCCAGACCCGCATCGGGTCCCCGGTGGACCGGACCGTGCCGCCCAGGGACGTTGACGGCGCGACGCTGTTCGTGGCGCGGACGGGATCGCAGTTGCGCGAATTCCTGTTCTCGGACGTGGAGCAGGCCTACCAGTCCGCCGACCTCGCCATGCTGACGGCGCACGTGATGGACGAGCCCCAGGACCAGGACTTCGACAAGCGTCGGCGCCTGTTCCATGTCGTGATGAACAACGGGACGCTCGGCACCGTGACCATGTTCCGCTCGGAAAAGGTCACCGCCTGGACCATCCAGGAGACCGGCGGGTCGTTCCGCTCCATCGCCCTGGTGGGCGAGGACGCCTACGCCCTGGTCGAGCGCGGCTCCGACACGCTGATCGAGGTGTTCGACGAGGACCTCTACGTGGACTCCGGGCTCACCGGGACCAGCGGGACGCCGACGGCGACCTGGTCCGGGCTCGACCACCTGGAGGGCGAGACGGTCAAGGTTCTCGCCGACGGCGCCGTGCGCGCCGACGCGGTGGTGGACCAGGGCGAGGTCACCCTCGACGAGCCCGCCTCCGACGTCCAGATCGGCCTCGCCTTCAGCCACGTGGTCGAGCCCTTGCCGCTGTCCTACAGCGAGACCCAGGGCGCGGCCCACGGCGGCAAGGTGCGTCTCGTGTCGCTGTCGCTTCGGCTCCACGAGACCAAGGCGCTTTACCTCGACACCGGCAAGGGCCTGACCCCGGTGCCGTTCAAGCGCTTCGGCGACGACGTGCTCGATGCGCCCCCCGCCGCGTACTCCGGCGACAAGCTGGTCCGCGCCTACGGCTGGCGCGACGACGGAACCGAGCCGCTCTGGCGCATCGAACAGGACACGCCGCTGCCCTTCACGCTGCTCTCGGTCACCACCGAGTTCAGCGCCAACGGCTGATTCTTCTGTCCTTCAACACCCCCCATTCGCGGCGCGCAATCCCGCGCGCCCGATGCGGCCGGACTTGATCCGGCCTTCACCCAAGGGCCGCGTCGCGGCGTCGCGGCCCGTCTTCCCCATGGACGTGAAAAGAAGCGAGCATCATGTCTACCCACGACACGAAAAGGAGTGTATTTATGGTGGACGCATAGCAACTCAATATTGAATTAGCTGGCTGACACGCCATGGAAATTTTGGCGCCATGCGCGTGTCGGTCAGTTGTTCAACGAACGTAGCGGAGACGTAACCATGGCCAAGGTCTTGCGCATAATTTTCGCGGCTTTCCTCACGCTGTTATGTTCGCATAATCAATCAATGGGGCAGGAATACGCCAAGGCCGCGCTGGATTATCACCTTGGAAATCACGAGAAGTCCGTTGGGAAGTTATTGAAATACGCGGAAGAAGGCGATGTGTTCGCTCAGTTTATCATTAGTTATACATATAAAAATGGATACCATTTAAAAGAGGACATTGGAAAATCAAGATACTGGTATGAGAAATCAGCGAAAAGCGGGCATTTGTGGGCGCAAACCGGTCTCGCCGATTTGCTTGTCGGAGCCGGCGAGGGCGCGGACGATCGGCGATCATACATGGCGTTGTACGAAGCGGCGGCGAAGCGAGGGAACGAGCACGCCTATCATGCGCTCGAAGCTTTCAAAATCCTAGGCGCCCGGAAAGTCGACAACATCGAAAGCCTGTTCAACGTCATGAAGGATGTTTCAAAAGACAACATCGACGCCACATATTGGGTTTGCAGGCAATCGGACTACAAGCTGGAAGAAGCGCCATTGCGTGGGGTGATTGACTGGTGCAGGGACGCCGCGAACAAAGGACATCCGGGCGCGCAGTATCGTTTGTCTTTGCTTCTTTTGCAGGACGGTTACCTTATTCATGAAAAAAGGTTATTTTTTGGCAATGTCGATGAGGTCGAAAAAAACATTCCGGAAGGGGTGAAGTGGTTAAAAGAGGCGGCGAAAAACGGCCACGTCGACGCAATGACGCTGTTGTCAAAGTATTACGCAATCGGAAGGCATGTCCCTGTCGATTACGAACAGGCCGCGAGGCTTGCGCGGAAAGCCCACGAAAAGGGCGACAACCAGGCGGCCTCGATTCTTGGCGTTTTGACGGCCGTTGGAAAGGGCGTCGAACAAAACGCCGCGTCGGCAAGGACGCTATTGGAGCAATCTTCCATGAACGGAAGTTTGCTGTCGTCTTGCGTTCTTGGATACTTCTATCTTCATGGGGAAGTTTTCGAGATGGACTTAAAGAAGGGCGCGGAGATATTGGTCGCCCTGGAACATTTCACGCAACAATCAAAGCTGTCATATCTTAAAAAAATCTATGGGTCCTTGCTGTTCGAGGATTGCGTGGGAACCGTGTCCGACGCCTCCAACGTGGCGTCGGTGGAAACGGTGCTGTCGTCCATCGACAGGGCGGGCGCGATGAAAAAGGCGGAAATCATGCGGCGAGGCTTTTAGCCGCGCGGCCGCGAACAAAGGAGGGGCCGGAATGCCTGGAAGGCCCCGACAACCTGTCCAGGGACCGTAGTCGCTGATCCCCTGACCCCCACCCGCCTCGTCGGGGGCGAACCCATCCAAATTCACTGAAAACCCGAATTCGCGCCGCGCAATCCCGCGCGCGCGATGCGGCCGGACTCCGTCCGGCCATCGCCCAAGGGCCGCGGCACGGCGTCGCGGCCCTTTTTTCAACTTCGGAAACGAAAGGATTCTTCCGATGACCATCAACGGCAATCGTCCGGAGCTTGACGGCTACTATGTCCTTCGCGACAAAATGAACGACCGCCGCCACTGGGACTCGTCCCATCCGGAGTACGAGTCGTACAACGCCGAAATCCGCAAGGGTTTCGAGGCGTTGTATGGCGGTGGCGATGCAGCTCAGAATGAGCCTGCCGACAATCAAGTCATGAACAAGTACTATCCTGGCTGCAGAGGAAAGACAAAATGCGATCTTGGAGAGCTTGGCATTGGCTCCAGATGGCACTGTACGCGAAGACTTTACGCTCGTGACGGCGACAATGTCGTTCACAAGTGCAACGAGCGCAAAAAGGAATGGAAGAACCTTAAATATAAGGATAATTCCGATGTAGCGTACAGACGGAAGTGCTCCGACATGTGCGAAGGCATCAACACGATGCTGCCGAGGTGTTGCAAGAACAACACCAGCTAGCATCCCTTCGCACCCAATGGTAATCTAATAGCTGGCCGCAGTTGATGTTTTGCATGCCTCTTCTGTGGCCAGAAACCTCTCGGGAGTTTTTCATGACGAAAGCGATCTTTTTTAGTTTGCTGATTTCTTTCGCCATTCCCCTCCAAGCCTGCGCAGCCCAGGATTGCGATGACGGGCTCGCATTCTATGATCAGGGAAGATACGAAAAAGCGGCGGAGATATTCCAGCCTCTTGCCGAAACAGGATTGGACTGCGCAGAGGCGTACATGGCGGGAATGTACGCCGAAGGGTTGGGTGTCGAGCAAGACCTCGCCAAAGCCGCGGCCCTGTTCCGGGACATGGCCGAGAAGGGCGATTACAACGCGCAAATGACGATGGGCGAATACTACGCACTCGGCCGTGGGGTGGAGCAAAGCGACGAGAAGGCCTTGCGCTGGTTCCGGATGGTGGGCGAGGACCCGTCCCTCCATCATCTGGTCGAGGAAATCCTCGACGCCGCCCGCGTCACCGGCAAGGTTCCGCCGACCAGCGAAGAGGCGGTCATCGCGTTGGAGCGCGCCGCCCGCGACGGCAACGTCGAGATCGGGTACAAGTACTGCAAGTA
>CAYFNC010000028.1:0-15609 GCA_964344345.1 uncultured Hyphomicrobiales bacterium
CGGGGCCGCCATCGTCACCGCCACCAACGTCTTCGCCCATGTGGACGACATCCGCTCCTTCGCGGCGGGCGCGCGGAATCTCCTGGCCGACGACGGGGTGTTCATATTGGAGTTCCCCTATCTCCACGACATGCTGGAGAAGCTCTACTTCGACACCATCTACCACGAGCACCTGTCCTACCTGGCGCTGACGCCGCTCGCCCACCTGTACGAATCGGTCGGGCTTCGGGCCTTTCGGGTCGAGCGCCAGGCGGTGGGCGCGTCGGGTCCCGCGCTGCGCCTGTTCGTCTGCCTGAAGGACGCGCCCCATCCGACGGAGGACTCCATCACCGCCATGCTGGCCGACGAGGCCGCCTGGGGCGTGACCGATCCCGCGCCCTATCATCGCTTCGCCGAGCAAGTGGCCGAGGTGAAGGAGCGGATCCTGGCCATGGTCGCGGAACTTCGGGCCGAAGGGCGCACCGTCGGCGCCTTCTGCGCGCCCGCCAAGGGGAATACGTTGCTCAACTACCTGGGGCTCGGACCGGAAACGATCATGGCGGTCAGCGACAACAACGACCTGAAAATCGGTAAGGTCACGCCCGGGACCCACATCCCCATCATCGACGACGACGCCTTCATCGCGCTCGGGGTCAGCCACGCATTGCTATTGGCTTGGAACTACATGGACTTCTTCCTGGAGAAGGCGGATTTCATCAAGCAGGGCGGCAAGTTCATCGTTCCCCTTCCCGAGCCCGGGATCAAGCCGTGAAGGTCGCCGTTGTCGGCGCCTCCGGCTTCATCGGAGGCTATCTGATGCAAGGGCTGGAGCGGCGGGGCGTCCAGGCCGCGGCGCTCGGCCGGGGCGACGCCCCGCCCCAGGAGGCGTTCGACGCCGTCATCGACGCCAACGGCGATTCGCGCAGGTTCCGGGCCAACCAGAACCCGCACGAGAGCTTTGTCGCCAACGTGCTGTCGGTGTCCGAGCGGCTGGCGGCCATCGACGCCGGGACCTACGTCTATCTTTCGACCATCGACGTCTACGGCGAGAAACGCGGCGAGAGGAAGGGCAGCCGCGAGGACGCGGCCATCGACCTTTCCGGGCTCGAGACCTATGGACTTCACAAGCGCCTCGCCGAGCTTCTGGTCCTGCACCAGGCGGAACGCCCCCTGGTCGCGCGACTCGGCACCGTCATCGGTCCGGGCCTGAAGAAGAACCCGGTCTACGACGCCCTGAACGGCCTGCCGATCCGCCAGACGCCGGAAAGCACCCTGTCCCTGATTGAACTGGCGACGGTGGAGGACGCCCTGTGGCGCCTTCTGGACGGAGGGACGACGGGGATCGTGAACGTCACGTGCGCCCGGTCCATAACCGTCGCCCGCGTTCTGGAAATGGCGGCGGAAGCGACGGGCCGAATGGACCACGATTTCCACCAGGACCTGCTGACCACCAGCTACGATATCAACGTGGACCGGATGGCCGCGATGGCGCCCTTGCCGACGGCCGAGGAAATGCTCGCGGCCTATTTGGGGCGCATTGAACGGGGCCAAGGTTCGTGATAGGGTCCGCGCGTCTTTCCAAAATCCCGTCTTCGGCCCAGGATTCAATCCGTTGACCAGCCCCTCCCCCGATTCTTCCGGCTTCCGACTCGCGGATAACGCCCCCATCGACGTCGCCGTGGTCGGGGGCGCGGGGCATGTGGGGCTTCCGCTCGCGATCTCGTTCGCGCACAAGGGGTTGGACGTCCTGGTCTACGACATCAACGAGACGGCGCTCGCGACGATCTCGAAGGGCGAGATGCCTGCGTTGGAGTTCGACGCCGAGCCCTTGCTGAAGGAAACCCTCGCCTCCGGGAAGCTCCATCTGTCGTCGCGAATCGAGGACGTGGGCCGGGCGAAATCGGTGGTCATCACCATCGGCACGCCGGTGGACGAGTTCCTCAATCCGGTCCACAAGGCGATCAAGACCTGCATCGACGATCTTCTGCCCCATCTCGCGGACGGCGCGCTTTTGGTGCTGCGCTCGACCGTGTTTCCCGGCACCAGCGACTGGCTTCACGGCTATCTAGAAAGGATCGGCCGGAATTTTCCGGTGGCGTTCTGCCCGGAACGTGTGGTTCAGGGCCACTCCATCCGCGAACTCAGCTCCATGCCCCAGATCGTGAGCGCCACGTCGGCCGAAGCGCTCGCCTCGGCTCGGGACCTTCTCGGCGTCATCGCGCCCGAGATCGTCGAGGTCACGCCGATGGAGGCGGAGTTCGCCAAGCTGTTCAACAACACCTACCGATACATCCAGTTCGCCATCACCAACCAGTTCTACATGATCGCCAACGCGGCGGGGGTGGACTACTACCGTGTTCTCGAGGCCATGACCCACAATTATCCCCGCGCCAAGGACATGCCGGTGGCGGGCTTCACCGGCGGGCCGTGCCTGTTCAAGGACACCATGCAGCTCGCCGCCTTCGCCCGGAACCAGTTCAACCTGGGCCACGCCGCCATGCTGGTCAACGAGGGGCTGATCCTTTATTTGATCGAGCGGCTGCGCCAGAAATATCCCCTGGGCGACATGACCGTCGGGCTTCTCGGCATGGCGTTCAAGGCGGACAGCGACGACATCCGGGCGTCCCTCAGCTACAAGGTGAAAAAGGACTTGGCCATCGTGGCCGGAGAGGTCCTTTGCACCGATCCCCTGGTGACGGTGGACCCGGACCTTCTGCCGCTCGACGAGGTGCTGGATCGGAGCGACCTCCTGATCCTCTGCGTTCCCCACGGGGCCTACAAGGACCTGGACACGCGCGGCAAGCCGGTCATCGACATCTGGAACTTCTTCGAGAACGGGGTTCAGCCCTGACATCCGTCCGAATGCCGTTGACACCGTTCCGGCCAGGGAATAGTTAGCCCTTGCGCCCCACCCCCGGACCCGTCAGGAGCCCATGACGCAGACCTCCCCCGCCACCGAGCCGGAACTGGACATCGTCATCCCGGTCTATAACGAGGGCGAGAACATCCTGCTTGCGCTGGAGGCGCTTCGGACCCGGGTGCGGACGCCGTTTCGGGTGTTGATCTGCTACGACTTCGACGAGGACAACACGCTGGCGGCCCTGAAGACCTGGGACGCGGAGGGGCTCGAGGTCGTCCCGGTCAAGAACGCGGGGCAAGGCCCCCACGGCGCCGTGCTGACGGGATTCGACGCGTCCACGGCCCCGGCCGTGGTGGTCTACATGGCCGACGACGACTTCAACGCCGACGTGGTCAACGCCATGGTCGCCAAGTTCAAGGACGGATGCGACGTGGTGGCGGCCAGCCGCTTCGCGCCCGGCGGCAAGGTGGTGGGCTGTCCCTGGTTCAAGAACGCCGTGACCATAGGCGGGGCCATGGCGCTGAACATCCTCGGCCGGGTTCCCGTCCGCGACGGCTCCAATGCGTTCCGACTGTTCAGCCGCCGGATCCTCGACACGGTGGCCCTGGAATCGGACACCGGCTTCACCTTCAGCATCGAGTTGCTGGTCAAGGCCCACCGGTTGCGCTGGAAGGTCGACGAAGTCCCGGCCGAATGGTACGAGCGCACGGACAAGCCGAGCCGCTTCAAGGTCGTGCAATGGCTTCCGGCCTACATCCGGTGGCTGCTTTACGCCCTGGCCACGGCCTGGCTGTTCCGGGGGCCGGAAACGGTCAGGACCAAGGGCGGGGCCTGACCCTCTGCGGCAATCAATCCGGACGCAGCGCCAGCACGTGCCGGGCGATCATCAACTCCTCGTTGGTGGGCACGACCAGGGCGGCGACCGGACTGCCCTCGCGGCTGATCCTAGTCTCGCCAGAGGCGTTGGCGTCGGGATCGCACTGGATCCCCATCCATTCGAGCCCTTCCAGGACCTGTCCCCGGATAAACGCGGAGTTTTCCCCGATGCCCGCCGTGAACACCAAGGCGTCGATCCCCTCCATGGCGGCGGCGAGGGCCGCCGTGGTCTGGCGGATGCGATAGGCGAACAGGTCGATGGCCTCGCGGGCGCGGGGGTCGGCGCTGGCCTCGAGTTCGCGCATGTCGTTGGAGATTCCGGACACCCCCTTGAGACCCGAGCGGTTGTACATCAGCGTCTCGATGTCATCGAGGGCCATGCCCTTCTCGCGGGCGAGGTAGAGCACCACCCCGGGATCGAGCGCGCCGCAGCGCGTGCCCATGGGCAGGCCGTCCACGGCGGTGAAGCCCATTGATACATCAACGCAGCGTCCGTCTCGCATGGCGCACATGCTGGCGCCGCTGCCCAGATGCGCGACCACGACCCGGCCCCGCGCCAACTCGGGCGCCACGTCGGGAAGGGCCGAGGCGATGTATTCGTAGGACAGGCCGTGAAAGCCGTAACGCCTGACCCCGGCCTCGGTCAGTTCGCGCGGCAGGGCGAACGCAGACGCCTCGGCCCGCTTGGTGGCGTGGAAGGCGGTATCGAAGCACGCCACCTGGGGCAGGCCGGGAAACGCCCGTTCGAGCGCGCGGACGCCCGCGATGTTGTGGGGCTGGTGCAGGGGCGCGAGGGGGGTCAGCGCCTCCAGCTTCGCCAGCACGTCCTCGTCAACAAGAACCGGCGCGGTGAAGGCGTCGCCGCCGTGGACGACGCGGTGTCCGGCGGCGGTCACGGTCCGCTCGCCCAGCGCCGGG
Source organism: uncultured Hyphomicrobiales bacterium (assembly GCA_964344345.1). Taxonomy (GTDB): domain Bacteria; phylum Pseudomonadota; class Alphaproteobacteria; order Rhodospirillales; family CAYFNC01; genus CAYFNC01. The sequence goes on from CAYFNC010000028.1 coordinate 4,634, forward strand.
TCCAGCCAGGACAGCAGATGGGCCAGCGCGCCTTCGTGGCCGCGCCCTTCGGACCCAAGAGCCTCGTCCGCCAGCTTGGCCCCGTCGCCGTCCTTCGCGCTCATGCGGGGTTCGGCGTGCAGGGATTCGATCTGGCCCTTGATCAGGCGGACCGGCTCGCCCGCCCCATCGACGCCGAAGACGTTGAATTTCAAGCTGGACGAGCCCGCATTGATGACCAGGATGGCGCTCATGCCCGGCTACTCCCCGACCACGACGGCGGAGGCGTTCCCGCGCGCCTCGACCAAGCGCACGGCCACGGCGCAGGACGCCATGCGGGTGCGCACGTTGTCGGCCCGGCTGGTCAGGATGATGGGGGCGCGGGCGCCCAGCACGATCCCGGCGCTGTCCGCGTGCGCCTGGAATGATAGCTGCTTGGCCAGCATGTTGCCCGCCTCCAGGTCGGGAACCAGCAGGATCACGGCGCGCCCGGCCACCGGGCTGACGATGCCCTTGGTCTCGGCGGCCTCCTCGCTGACCGCGTTGTCGTAGGCGAGCGGCCCATCAAGAATCCCGCCGACGATCTGCCCCCGGTCCGCCATCTTGCAGAGCGCGGCGGCGTCCAGCGTGGACGGGATGTCCGGATTCACCGTCTCGACCGCCGACAGGATCGCCACCCGGGGCTTGGGGATGTCGAGGGCGTGCGCGAGATCAATGGCGTTCTGGACGATATCCATCTTGTCGCGAAGATTCGGATTGATGTTGACGGCGGCGTCCGTGATCAGGAGCGGGCGGGGATAGCTCGGCACGTCCATGACGAACACGTGGCTGATGCGCCGCTCGGTGCGGATGCCGCGCTCCCGGTTCATGACCGCGCCAAGCAGTTCGTCGGTATGCAGGCTGCCCTTCATCAGGGCGGCGATTTTCCCGGAACGGACCTCGGCGACGGCGGCCTCGGCCGCCGCGTGGCTGTGCTCGGTGGCCACGATGCCGAATTCCGAAATATCCACCACCGCCTCTTCGGCGGTTTGGCGGATTTTGGCCTCTGGGCCGTAAAGGATGGGAGCGATCAAGCCGGCCTCGGCCGCCTCGGCCGCGCCTCGGATGGAATCGCGGCTGCAGGGATGGACCACGGCCGTGGGAATGGGGTCGCAGCCCAGGCAGGTGTTGATCAGGTCGTCGTAGCGCCAAGAGCTTTTCGAGTGTTCTTCGTCCATCGTTCCCTCCTGTCGAAAGGCTCGGGCGAATCGCCCGGCGTCCCATGCCCGGTGTATCTTATTGGATAACCGGAAAAAAATGAAATTACAGCCGAGTGACCGCCAACGCCGCCGACAGACGAAGCGTCTCGCAAGGCGATGCTCCGTCGCGTATAGGCAACCGGCTCGTCTCTTGTTCGCGTCGTTCCTTGGGTTGGAAGGAGAAAACCAGTGGACACCCGCCATGCCCGGCGCCACCTTGAAGACTTGGCGGACATAACCAAGACGGCGCCTGTCATGCGTTTGGCTTTCCTTGTTCTCGCGACCCTTCTTTGCCTTTCGTCCGTCGGCTTGGCCGACGGGATCAGGGTATTGAAGTGGGACGACCTTTTGCCCCGGATGGAGCCTCTGGCGGACCCGTTCAAGAAACTGTCGGAAGAGCAGCAGGGCGACATGGGCTGGTTGGCCGAAATGGTGCGGATGAAGGCCCAGGGCATCGAGCTCGACACCGAGGAGGGAGACGCGGAAAAGGAGCTGCGCGACAAGCTGAGCGCGGACGGCGTGGACGTGGAGGATCTTCTGCGCCAGGACAAGGAATACCTCCGCGAACTCGCCAGGCGAAACGCGCTCGTCGTCGAGGCGCTGGACGGCGAGGACGTCCGCATTCCGGGCTACGCGCTGCCGCTGGAGTTCTCCGGGGCCGCCGTGAGCGAGTTCCTGCTGGTCCCCTACGTCGGCGCCTGCATCCACGTGCCCCCGCCGCCGCCGAACCAGATCGTCTACGTCCGCGCCAAGGAGCCCTACGCCCCCAAGGACCTGTTCGACCCGGTCTGGGTGAACGGCCGCCTTTCGGTGGCCAAGACCAGGAAGGAGCTGTCCCTGGTCGACGGCGCCGCGGACATCAACGCCGGATACGCCGTGAATAGCGGCGTGCTGGAGCCCTACGAGAGATAGAGCCTGCTCGCGGGCGTAGCCGAACGCCATGGCGTTCGGCGTCTTGACGAACCGTATATTATAACATACGGTTCGTCTTCGCCTTGGCGATGAAGGGCCGACCCCATGGCTGAACGCGCGACGCGGGCGCTCGCGCCCAACCACCAGACCGTCTTTTCCGCCTTGAAGCGGGCCGCCCGGCCGTTGACCGCCTACCAGTTGATCGACGCCGTTCGCGCCTCGGGCATTTCCGCGCCGCCGACGGTCTATCGCGCCCTCGCCCGGCTGATCGAGGACGGCCGCGCCCATCGGCTGGAAAGCCTCAACGCCTTCGTCGCCTGCACCCATAGCCACGACTCCCATGGATCGACCGTGTTCATGATCTGCGACGATTGCGGCTCGGCCGAGGAATTCACGGACCATGCGATCGCCGAACGCCTTGACGAGCGGGCGCGGGAAACGGGCTTCCGGCCGAAGGCCGCCGCCATCGAAATCCACGGCTCTTGCAGCGCCTGCTCCAAGGACAGTCCATTGAAATCGGAAAGGAACAAGACATGAGAATCATTTCGACCCGACCGGGCGCCATCGTTCAAGGAGCCTTTTTTGGCGCGGCGATCCTCGCCTTCGCCGCAAACGGGTTCGCCGAGGAAGGCCCCCACGAACACGGCGTCGCCAGACTCAACCTCGCCATCGAGGGACGGGCGCTGGAAATCGAGCTGATCGCGCCGGGCGCCGACATCGTCGGCTTCGAGCATGCGCCCACCACCCCGGACCAGAAGGCCGCGGTCAAGGACGCGGTGGCGCGCCTGAAGGCCGGCGCCGATCTGTTCGCGCCCCCCAAGGACGCCCGATGCGCGCTCGAAAAGGCGAAGGTCGAATCGTCCCTGATCGAGGACGACGAGGACCACGATCACGAACATGAGCACGAAAAGAAGGAGCATGAGAAGCACGACGACCACCACGGCCACGACGACGAAGAGGCGCACGCCGAGTTCCGCGCCCATTACCATTTCGAATGCGCCGAGCCGGCCGCGCTCATCCATCTGGAAACGCGCTTCTTCAAGACCTTCCCGGCGGCGCGGGAGATCGAGGCTCGCTGGATCACGCCCAAGGGCCAGGGCGCGGCGGAGCTGACGGCGTCGAACCCTCGCATGAAATTCTGACGGCCGATCGCGGCGAAATGAAAACCGAAGCAGCCCAACACGCCGTCGTTCTCGAAGACGTCCGTTTCCGGTGGCGCCCGGACGAGCCACCGGTCATCGACATCGCGGATTTTCGGGTCATGGCCGGGGAGCGGGTTTTCGTCAAGGGGGCCAGCGGCAGCGGGAAGACCACCTTGCTGAACCTCTTGGGCGGGGTGGCGACGCCCGAGCGCGGCTCCGTCGCCATCCTCGGCCAGGACATGCCAAGGCTTTCCGGGGCCCGCCGCGACGCCTACCGCGCCGACCACATCGGTTTCATATTCCAGATGTTCAATCTGGTGCCCTACCTGTCCCTGGTCGACAACGTGCTGCTGCCGTGCCGATTCTCCCGCGCGCGCCGCGAACGGGCGTTGGAGGCGTCGGGCGGCCTGGAGGCGGAGGCCCGCCGCCTGCTCGCCCACATGGAGCTGGACGCGGACCGGCTGCGGGGGCGCGGGGCTTCCCGGCTCAGCGTCGGGCAGCAGCAGCGCGTCGCGGTGGCCCGGGCCCTGATCGGACGGCCCCAGCTTATCATCGCCGACGAGCCCACCTCGTCGCTGGACGCCGACAGCCGCGGCCGTTTTCTCGACCTTCTGTTCCGCGAGACAGAAGAGGCGGGAGCGACCCTGGTGTTCGTGAGCCACGACGCGGGCCTGCAGGGGGCGTTCGACCGCTCCGTCGCCCTGTCCGACATCAACCGGGCCGGGAGCGCGCCGTCGTGAGTTGGCCGCCGATCCTTTCGCTGTCGCTCCGAAGCCTCGGCAATCGCCGGGCGACGGCGGCGCTCACCGTGTTCTCCATCGCCGTCAGCGTCATGCTGTTGCTGGGCGTGGAGAAGGTCCGAACCGGGGCCAGGGACAGCTTCGCCAACACCATTTCCGGAACCGACCTGATCATCGGCGCGCGCAGCGGTTCGACCCAGCTATTGCTCTATTCCGTGTTCCGGATCGGGAGCGCCACCAACAACATCTCCTGGCGGAGTTACCAACGCCTGGCGGCGCGCCCGGGCGTGGCCTGGACCATCCCCCTGTCCCTTGGGGATTCGCACCGGGGGTATCGGGTGCTGGGGACGACCGGCGACTATTTCCGCCATTTCCGATACGGCCGCAAGAAACCCCTGGAATTCACGGCGGGCGGTCCCTTCGACGACGTTTTCGACGCCGTTCTCGGCGCGGACGTGGCCAAGGCCCTCGGTTATCGACTCGGCGATCCCATCGTCGTCGCCCATGGGTTGGGCGCCGAGGGCTTCTCCAAGCACGACGACAAGCCGTTCCGGGTCGCGGGCGTCCTCGCCAAGACCGGGACGCCGGTGGACCGCACGGTCCACGTCGGCCTCGAGGGCATCGAGGCCATCCACATCGACTGGAAGGGCGGGGCGCGGGTTCCAGGCGTGGCCGTCGACGCCGAGGACGTCCGCAAGATGTCCCTTCGCCCCAAGTCGGTCACCGCCGTCCTGGTCGGACTGGAAAGCCGACTCGGCGTCTTCGCCATGCAACGCGCGGTCAACGAATACAAGGGGGAGCCCCTGCTGGCGATCCTGCCCGGCGTCGCCCTTCAGGAGCTTTGGGACCTGATGGGAACGGCGGAGGCGGCCTTGGGCGCGATCTCGCTTTTCGTGGTGCTGTCGGGGCTTTTGGGCATGCTGACCATGCTGCTGTCCAGCCTCAACGAACGGCGGCGCGAGATGGCGATCCTGCGCTCCGTCGGGGCCCGTCCCGCCCACGTCTTCGCCATGCTGGTGGCCGAGGCCGGGCTATTGACGGCGGCGGGCGTCGCCGTCGGCCTCGCCTTCCTCCACCTGGGCCTGTTGGCGGCGCGGCCGCTCATCGACGCCCATTACGGGCTCTACCTGACGCTCGGGCCGCCCGGGCCGCGCGACCTGGCGGTGCTGGGCCTGGTGTTCGCGGCCGGGCTGGCGGCGGGCGCGGTCCCGGCCGTCAAGGCCTACCGCCAATCCCTCGCCGACGGCATGATCGTCAACGTCTGAGGCCAAACCGAAAATTGGAAAATGGCTGGGGCGCCAGGATTCGAACCTGGGATCACGGAACCAGAACCCGTTGCCTTACCGCTTGGCTACGCCCCAAGGAAGGTTCGGCTTTCTAGCATACCCCGCCGCCGTTTGTGTAGTCGGTTTTCACGGTTTCGTCACGAGCCCGTCGTCAGGCTGGAGAACTGGATCAGGGCGTCGGGTTCGGCCTGGCGTCTGTTATGCTCTTTCAGGCCGTCCGGCACGGGCTCGTAGTCGTGCCAGACCTTGATCGGACCGAACCAGGTCTTATGCCACTGGGGCCGGAAATTCCAGTTGTAGGGCAGCACGAACGGGGAAAAGCCGGTGTCGTCCACCGCCTTGGCGAACCCGGCCTGATCGTTCAGGGGCATCTTGAAGACTTGGCCGCCGCGCTCGAACAGGATACTGGAATCCACGGATGCGGCGCATTTCTTCCAGGCGTCGAACACGGGCTTGGCCTTGGGCGTGAAGAACAGGACGCCGGTGTTGTACTCCACCATCTCCCCCTCGATCCCGCCGTAGCGCCGGGCCCACGGGCATTCGCAAATCGAGCAGGCGAGCCCGAAGCGACGCGCCTGCTTGAACCCGAAGTCCAGGCTGTCCAGCACCACCGTGTCCATGTCCAGGAACAGGGTTTCCTTGAACGGCGTGATGTCGAGCATGCCGGCCTTGTCCAGGAGCGACGCGCCCTGGGGCATCTCCTCCACATGGACCGGCCAGCCGGGATGGAATTCCTTGAGCGAGGCGAGGGAGCGCTCCAGGACGTCCCGGTCGAAATCGCCCCAGACCATATAGAGGACGCCGCGATTGGCCATGATGCTCCCCATCCCTCAAGCGCAACAAACTTCGAAACGTCATGGCCGGACTTGGTCCGGCCATCCACGGAACAGGCGTTTCGGCCTTGCGGGCACGCTGGACCGCGTGGATGCCCGTGTCAAGCACGGGCGCGACAAGGGGCCGTCACATCACGTTTCCACCACCCCGGTCTCGTCCGCCTTCAATTCGAGCGCGGCGGCCATGAGCGCGCGGGTGTAGGGCTCCTTGGGCGCGGCGAAGATCCGTTCGGCCGGGCCCTGCTCCACCACCTGGCCCTTGCGCATGACCACCACGTCGTGGGCGAGCGCGCGGACCACCTTCAGGTCGTGGCTGATGAACAGGTAGGCCAGGTCGTGGCGTTTCTGCAGATCGCGCAGAAGCTCCACGATCTGGGCCTGGACCGACATGTCGAGCGCGCTGGTGGGCTCGTCCAGCACCATGAACCGGGGTTTCAGGACCAGGGCGCGGGCAATGGAGATTCGCTGCCTTTGCCCGCCCGAGAATTCGTGGGGATAGCGGTCCTGCATCTCGGGTTCGAGCCCCACTTCCTCGAGCGCCTTGCCGATCAGCGTGCGCCGCTCGTCGTACCCGCCGCCCATCTTGTGGACGCGGAGCCCCTCTTCCACGATCTGGCCCACCGAAAGCCGGGGGCTGAGGCTGCCGAAGGGGTCCTGGAACACGATCTGCATCTCGCGCCGGAGCGGCCGTATCGCCCGGGGCTTGAGCCCCTGGATCGGCTGGTCCTCGAAGGCGATGGCGCCCTCGGATTTTTCGAGCCGCAACAGGGCGCGGCCGAGCGTGCTCTTGCCCGATCCGCTTTCGCCGACGACGCCCAGCGTGCGGCCCCGGCGGACCTCCAGCCCGATGCCGTCCACCGCCTTGACGTGGTCCACTGTGCGCTTCAGCACCCCGGCCTTGATCGGGTACCAGACCTTCAGGTCCTCGGCCTTCATCACCGGGTCGGTTTCGCCGTTCGGCGCGTCGGGACGGCCCTTGGGCTCGGAGGCGAGCAGGCGCTGGGTGTAGGCGTCGCGGGGATTGTCGAACAGCTCGTTCGTCTTCCCCTGCTCCACGATCCAGCCCTTGTTCATCACATAGGCCCGGTCCGCGATCCGGCGCACGATGCCGAGATCGTGGGTGATGAACAGGATCCCCATGTCCAGGTCGCGCTGCAGCTCGTCCAGAAGCTTAAGGATCTGGGCCTGGATTGTTACGTCAACAGCCGTGGTCGGCTCGTCGGCGATCAGGAGGTCGGGCTCGTTGGCCAGCGCCATGGCGATCATGACCCGCTGCTGCTGGCCGCCGGAGAATTCGTGGGGCAGCGCGTTCAGCCGCTTCGTCGCCTCCTCCAACCCGACGCGGCAGAGCAGCTCCTCCACCCGCGCGCGGGCCTCGCGCTTCTTCATCCGGCGGTGGACCAGCAGGACCTCCATGATCTGCTTGCCGATGGAGTGCAGCGGGTTGAGCGATGTCAGCGGCTCCTGAAAGATCATGGCGATGCGGTTGCCCCGGATTTCCCGCATGCGGTCCTCGGGCGCGTGCATCAGGTCCTCGCCGTCAAAGCGGATGGCGCCTTGGGGATGCCAGGCGGCCGGGTAGGGCAGAAGCTTCATGATCGACATGGCGCTGACGGATTTTCCCGAACCGCTCTCGCCCACCAGCGCCACGGTCTCGCCCTTGTCGATGTGGAAGGACGAATCGACCACGGCCTTGATTTCCTTGGGCCCATGGCCGAAGGACACCGAAAGGTTCATGACTTCCAACAGGTGCTTCATGCCCGGGCCTTTCTGGGATCGAAGGCGTCGCGGACCCCCTCGCCGATGAAGATCAACAGGCTCAGCATCACCGAAAGCGCCATGAACGCGGTGACGCCCAGCCACGGCGCGTGCAGGTTGGCCTTGCCCTGGGCCAGCAGCTCGCCCAGCGACGCCGAGCCCGGCGGCAATCCGAACCCGAGGAAATCGAGCGCGGTCAAGGTCACGATCGACCCGTTCAGGATGAACGGCATGTAGGTCAGCGTCGCCACCATGGCGTTGGGCAGCACGTGCTTGAACATGATCACCCGGTCGCTCTGCCCAAGCGCCCGGGCGGCGCGGACGTAATCGAAGTTGCGCGCGCGCAGGAACTCGGCCCGCACCACGCCGACCAGCGCCATCCACGAAAACAGCAGCATGATGGCCAGAAGCCACCACACGTTGGGCTCGACGATGCTGGACAGGATGATGAGCACGAACAGCACCGGCAGCCCCGACCAGATTTCGATGAAGCGCTGGAACAACAGGTCCGTCGCGCCGCCGAAGTACCCCTGAACCGCCCCCGCCGCGACCCCGATGATCGAGCTGAGGATGGTCAGCCCGAGCCCGAACAGCACCGAAACCCGAAAGCCGTAGATCACCCGGGCGGCCACGTCGCGCCCCTGGTCGTCGGTGCCGAGCCAGTTCATGTCCGACGGCGGCGCCGGCGCCGGGACGGTCAGGCGGTAGTTGACGGTGTCGAAGCTGAACCGGATCGGCGGCCACAGGATCCAGCCCTTGTCCAGAATCATCTCCTCCACCTCGGGATCGGCGTAGTCGGCCTCGGTCTCCAAAAACCCGCCGAAAACGGTTTCGGGATACTCCTGGAAAATCGGGTAATAGGCATGGCCGCCATACAGCACCAGGATCGGCTTGTCGTTGGCGATGACCTCGGCGCAGAGGCTCGCGGCGAACAGGACCAGGAAGATCCACAAGGACCAGTATCCCCGCCCGTTGGCCCGGAACGCGGCCAGCCTTCGCGCCGTCATGGGGGTGACCCTCATCGTCTAGCCCCCCTTGGCCTCGAAGTCGATGCGGGGATCGACGATGTGGTAGGTGACGTCGCTGACCAGGTTCAAGATCAGGCCCACCAGCGTGAACATGAACAGCGTCCCGAACATCACCGGATAGTCCCGGTTGATCACCGCCTCGTAACCCAACAGGCCCAGGCCGTCGAGCGAGAACACGATCTCGACGATCAACGCGCCGGTGAACAGGATGCCGACGAAGGCGCCGGGAAAGCCCGCGATCACGATCAGCATGGCGTTGCGGAAGATATGGCCGTACAGCACCCGCTTTTCCGCCAGCCCCTTGGCCCTGGCGGTGGTCACGTACTGCTTGTTGATCTCCTCCAGGAACGAGTTCTTGGTCAGCATGGTGAGCTGGGCGAAGGACCCGATCACCAACGCCCCCACCGGCAAGGCGATGTGCCAGAAGTAATCCTTGATCTTGCCCAGCGTATCCATCTGCTCGAACCCGTCCGACGTCAGGCCGCGCAAGGGGAACCAGTCCAGATACCGCCCGCCCGCGAACACCACGATCAGAAGGATGGCGAACAGGAACGCTGGGATCGCGTTGCCCACCACCACCACTGCGCTGGTCCAGACGTCGAAGCGGCTTCCGTCCCGAACCGCCTTGGAGACGCCCAAGGGAATGCACACCAAGTAAACCAGCAACGTGGTCCAAAGCCCGAGCGAAATGGACACCGGCATCTTTTCCAGCACCAGGTCGAGCACGGCGGTGTCGCGGTAATAACTCTCTCCGAAATCGAACCGAAGATAGCTTTCCATCATGTGGATGAAGCGCTCGTGCGCGGGCTTGTCGAATCCGAACTGCTTTTCGATCTCGGCGATGAATTCGGGGTCGAGTCCCTGGGCGCCCCGGTATCCGGCCTCGGCGGTCGCGGCCGCGCTGGCGGCGGCCTCGGGCCCGGTCGCGCCGCTGACCCGCGCGGTGGCGCCGACGTCGTGGCCCTTGATCTGGGCGATCATCCGCTCCACCGGCCCGCCGGGCGCCACCTGAACGATGACGAAGTTCAGCAGCATGATGCCGAACAATGTCGGCGCGATCAGGAGCAGCCTGCGGACGATATAGGCGTACATGACCTGAGGGTTATGCCCGCCGCCGCTGGTTGTCCAGCGCTTTTTGGATCAGACGCCGGAGTCGATGGAAACGACCACCGAGCCGTCCTCCTCCTGGGTCACGGAATAGCCGCCGGCGTTGGTCTCGTCCAGGCTGCGCAGGTTGACGCTGTCGCCGTCGGCGCCGACGATCACGGTGACGCTGCCGAAGTTCTGTTGGATCGAGACGTCGTCCGCGTCCACGCCCTCGATGCGGAGCGTGTCGCCGATGCCGAAGTCCAAAACCCGGTCGTCGCCGTCGCCGATACCGAACAGGAAGGCGTCGTCGCCTTCGCCGCCGACGAGGTAGTCGTTGCCTTCGCCGCCGCGGATTTCGTCCGCGCCCGCGCCGCCGTACAGGTAATCCCTGTCCGCGCCGCCGTCCAGCACATCGTCGCCGTTGTCGCCGTACAGCCGGTCGCTCGCCGACCCGCCGGTGAGCGCGTCGTCGCCGTCGCGGCCGTAAAGCCGCGTGGTCTCGGCCAGGCCCGAGCCGTCGAGGACGTCGTTCCCGGCGTTGCCGACCACGGTTTCCAGGTTGGACGCCGCGAGGTTGAGATTCACGCCGCCGGTCCCCTGGACATACGCGGTGTCGTAACCCGCGCCGCCATCGACCACGGTGTCGTCGCCGTCGATGTACAGACGGTCGTTGCCCGCGCCGCCGCGAAGCTCGTCCGCGCCCGCGCCGCCGTGCAGGTAGTCGTTGCCGTCGCCGCCATCCAGGACGTCGTCGCCGTTGTCGCCGTACAGACGATCCGCCGCCGACCCGCCTGCCAGCGCGTCGTTGCCGTCCTTGCCGTAGAGCCGCGCCGCCTCGGTCAGGCCGGACCCGTCGAGAACGTCGTCGCCCGCGTTGCCGACCACGGTTTCCAGGTTGGACGCCGCGAGGTCGAGGTTGACCCCGCCGGTCCCCTGGACATACGCGGTGTCGTAACCCGCGCCGCCATCGA
>CAYFNC010000028.1:15709-47027 GCA_964344345.1 uncultured Hyphomicrobiales bacterium
TTGACCCCGCCGGTCCCCTGGACATACGCGGTGTCGTAACCCGCGCCGCCATCGATAACGGTGTCGTCGCCGTCGATGTACAGACGGTCGTTGCCGTCGCCGCCGCGAAGCTCGTCCGCGCCCGCGCCGCCGTGCAGGTAGTCGTTGCCGTCGCCGCCATCCAGGACGTCGTCGCCGTTGTCGCCGTACAGACGATCCGCCGCCGACCCGCCTGCCAGCGCGTCGTTGCCGTCCTTGCCGTAGAGCCGCGCCGCCTCGGTCAGGCCGGACCCGTCGAGAACGTCGTCGCCCGCGTTGCCGACCACGGTTTCCAGGTTGGACGCCGCGAGGTCGAGGTTGACCCCGCCGGTCCCCTGGACATACGCGGTGTCGTAACCCGCGCCGCCATCGATAACGGTGTCGTCGCCGTCGATGTACAGACGGTCGTTGCCGTCGCCGCCGTACAGCTCGTCCGCGCCCGCGCCGCCGATGAGGTAGTCGTTGTCCGCGTCGCCTTCGAGGACGTCGTCGCCGTCGTAGCCGTACAGGCGGTCGTTTCCGGCCAGGGCCCGGATGTGGTCGTCGCCGCTGGTTCCGCGCAGGGTCTCGGCGTCGTCGGTGCCGAGGATGAGGTTGTCGGACGCCGCGGGCTCGACCGTCACCGTAAGGGGAGCGGTCGTCGTGGCCGCGTCGCCGTCGGACTCGGTCGCGGTGGACGCGACGGTGAGCTCGATGGCGCCGGTGAAGCCGTCGGGCGGGGTCAGGGTCAGGCCGGAGAGTTCGCTCACCGTCCACGACCCGTCGCCGTTGTCGGTCCCGGACGAGAGCGTCGCGCCCTCGGGAACGCCGGAAACGATTACGGACAGGCTCTCGGAGCCGTCTGTGTCGGTCAGGGCCGAGGCGATGGAGAGCGGGATGGCCGTTCCTTCCTCGCCGTCCGCGTCGGAAACCGCGAGGCTCGGCGCGTCCGCGACCCCGGATATCGCCAGGCTGACCACGGCCGTGTCCTGACCGCCGTTCCCGTCGGAGACCACTACGGTGAAGCTGTCGGCGCCGCTGTAGTCCGCGTTGGGGGTGTAGACGTAGGACCCGTCCGCGTTGACCGTGACCGACCCGTTGGCGGGCGCTCCGCCGTCCGCCAACGCGAACGAAAGCGCGTCGCCGTCAACGTCGCTTGCCGCGACCTGCCCGGCGATGGAAGCGTCCTCGGCTCCGGACGCGGCCGCGTTGTCGGCCACCGGCGCGTCGTTGACGGCGGCCACGTTGAGGGTGACCGTCGCGGTGTCTGTCCCACCGTTCCCGTCGCTGACCGAATAGGTGAACGTGTCGGTTCCGTTGAAGTCGGCGTCGGGCGTATACGTGTAGGACCCGTCCGCGTTCACGGTGACGGAGCCATTGCTCGGAGCGCCGCCTTCGGCCAGGGAATAGGCCAGGGCGTCGCCATCGACGTCCGTCGCCAAAAGCTGACCGGTGATGGCGAAGTCCTCGTCGCCCGACGCCGAGGCGTCGGCGGCCTCGGGAGCGTCGTTGACATCGCCGACGGTGACGGAAACCGTAGCCGTATCAACTCCGCCATTGCCGTCGTCGACGGCGTAGGTGAAGCTGTCGGAGCCGGTAAAATCCGCATTGGGCGTATAGGTGTAGGAGCCATCCGCATTGACCGTAACAGAGCCGTTGCCCGGGGCTCCGCCATCAGCTAGGGAATAGGTCAACGCGTCGCCATCGACGTCCGTCGCCGAAAGCTGGCCCGTGATGGCGGTGTCCTCGTCACCGGACGCGGTCGCGTTCGCGGCCTCGGGCGCGTCGTTGACGGCGGCGACAGTGACGGTGACCGTCGACGTGTCGGTCCCGCCGTTGCCGTCGCTGACCGAATAGGTGAACGTATCGGTCCCGTTGAAGTCGGCGTCGGGCGTGTACGTGTAGGACCCGTCCGTGTTGACGGTAACGGAACCGTTGCTGGGCGCGCCGCCGTCGGCCAGGGAATAGGTCAACGCGTCGCCATCGACATCCGTCGCCGAAAGCTGGCCCGTGATGACCGCGTCTTCATTCCCGGAAGCGGCCGCGGTCACGGCCTCGGGCGCGTCGTTGACGGCCGCCACATTGACGGTGATGGTCGCCGTGTCGGTCCCGCCGTTGCCGTCGCTAACGGCGTAGGTGAACGTATCGGTCCCGTTGAAGTCGGCGTTCGGCGCGTACGTGTAGGACCCGTCCGCGTTCACGGTGACGGAACCGTTGCCCGGAGCGCCGCCGTCCGCCAGGGAATAGGTCAACGCGTCGCCATCGACGTCCGTCGCCGAAAGCTGGCCCGTGATGGCGGTGTCCTCGTCACCGGACGCGGTCGCGTTCGCGGCCTCGGGCGCGTCGTTGACGGCGGCGACAGTGACGGTGACCGTCGACGTGTCGGTCCCGCCGTTGCCGTCGCTGACCGAATAGGTGAACGTATCGGTCCCGTTGAAGTCGGCGTCGGGCGTGTACGTGTAGGACCCGTCCGCGTTCACGGTGACGGAGCCGTTGCTCGGAGCGCCGCCGTCCGCCAGGGAATAGGTCAACGCGTCGCCATCGACATCCGTCGCCGAAAGCTGGCCGGTGATCGCCGCGTCTTCATTTCCGGAAGCGGTCGCGTCGGACGCATCCGGGGCGGTGTTGAGCTGGACGTCGGCGTCGGCGAAGCGGGCGATCTCGACGCCCGTGACCACGTCGGTTCCGTCGCGGCCCGCGACGCTGTCGGCGATGGTGTAGGTTCCGTCGCCGTTGGACGTGATCTGGTATTCGGAGCTTGCGCCGGTGAACAGGGCCGCGTCCGAGCCGGCGCCGCCGTCGAGCGCGTCGTTCCCGCGACCGCCTTGCAGCATGTCGTCGCCCGCGCCGCCCGCGAGGCTGTCGTCGCCGCGCATGCCGTTCAGCGCGTTGTCGGCGTCGTTGCCGGTGAAGACGTCGGCGCCGTCACCGCCGACGGCGTTTTCGATCACCGTGGCCGCGCCGAGCGCGATGGGGGAGCCGTCGTGGCTGTTGGCCGCGCCGGGCGTCATGTCGAAGGTGACGCCGCCGGTCATGGCGGCGAAGTTCACCGTGTCGGTCCCGGCGTCGTCGGTGAGCGTCTGGCGCGCGGCCTCGGAGCCGTGGCGGGACCACTGGTCGGTGTAGATGTAGACGTCGTCGTCGCTGGCCGCGTCGCCCCAAAGCGTGAGGTTCCAGGAATTGAAGGTCCCGGAGTCGTACTGCTGCCCGTCGCTGACGGTGAGCGTCCAGTCGCCCTCGCCGCTTTCGCCCCAGTTGGCGACGCTGTCCAGCGTGAACACCGGCATGTCGCCGCTGGTCCCGCCCCAGCCTGGGTTGGCGAGCAGACGGCTGACGGTGCCGTCCGGCGACGTCAGGTCCACGGTCAGGTCGCCGACCCAGCTGTGGTCGATGTCGAGGGTGACCGTGACATGATCGATTTCCATGCCCGAGGCGAATGTGATGGTGTCGGACACCGGCGCGAAATCGGCGATGGCCATGCCCGGGGCGGACGACATGGTCATGGTCTGCAGGTTCGCCGACGTGTGCTGGTCGGTCCAGGTCTCGGCCAGGCGCACCGCCGCGTGGGCGTCCACCAGCCCGTGGCCGTAATCGTGGCTGAAGGTCAGCCCCCCGCCGTTCCAGTTGGTCGCGCCGTTGGTCTGCCAGCCGATGTCCGACGTGGTCGGGTTCTTGGCGGAATAGGCGAGGATCTCCTGGACGTCGCGATAGCCGAGTTCGGGATTGGCCTCCAGCATCAGGGAGACCACGCCCGCGGTCGCGGGGGCGGAGAACGAGGTTCCGCTGACCGAAACGTAATCGCCGTCAACGTACCCGTCCGCGCCCACCCGGTCGGAGGTGTAGATGCCCACGCCCGGGGCCGAGACCAGAACGCCCGCGCCAGGGGTGCTGAAATACGCGACCGAGCCGTCCTCGTCGATGGCGCCGACGGCGATGGTGTAGGGCGTGTTCTGGAAGCTGTGGTAGTTGACGTCCTGGCCATCGTAATAGCCGTTGCCGGCCGAGAAGGTCACCACGGTGCCGAGCCCGTCGCGGCCGTTGGCGGCCGCGTTCTCGATGGCGGCGCCGTGGGCGGCGAAGGTGGCGGAATCGAAGTTGTCGTAGAAAAACCCGCCGAAGCCCCAGCTGTTGTTGGCCACGTCGAAGTTGGCCATGTTGGTCATCTGGGTCAGGATTTGGCCAAGCGAGCCGTCGGCACCGTAGCCCATGCGCAGCCCGGCGACTTCGGCGTCGGGGGCCACGCCCACCGCGCCCTGGCCGTCCATGCGGGCCGCGATCACGCCCGCGACCGCCGTGCCGTGGCCGTCGTCGGAAGCGGACGAGAAGGCGTCGCCGTCGCCGTCGCGCGCGTCCCAGTCCAGGTCGTGGCGGTAGTTGGCCGCCAGATCCGAATGATTGTAGTCCACGCCGTCGTCCACGATGCCGACGGTCACGCCCTCGCCGGTGTAGTCGTCCCACACCGAGGAAACGTTGAGGTCCACGCCCGCGTACTGGGTGTTGTGCAAATGCCATTGGGAGGCGAAGCCGGGGTCCGACGGCGTGAACGCCGCTTCGGGGACCTCCTCGCCCTCTTCGATTTCCACCAGGACCGGGGTTTCCTCTTCCTGGGGCGGCGGGGCGGCGACGTCGTCCACGCGCTCGGACTCGGAGTCGTCGGCCCTTTCCTCTGGGGATTCGGTTTCCTCGCGGCCCTGCTGTGCGCGGGCGTATTCATAAAGGTCGAAGGATTCGGGTTCGGGCTCGCCTTCGACGGCGACGTTGCGCTGAACCGTGACCTCGGTCGGGCGGGAAGGAGAAGGCGCGTAATCCTTGGGGCTCGCGTCCGCGCCGCCCGCGGCGGTGTCGAAATCGACCAGTTCCGCGAGCTCCGCGTCCTCGATTTCCGCGTCGAGGAGGGATTCCTCGCCGTCGTCCGCGCCTTCGGCCTCAAGTTCCAGATCCTCGACGTCCTCGACCGGATCGGGCTCAAGGGTTTCCCCGGCCGCGGCCCGCGCAGCGATCGCGGCTTCTTCGTCCAGCGGAGGGGCGGAGTCCGTCTTGGCGGGCTTTTCGGAGGAACGGTTAGGGGTCTCGCGGCTCTCGGCGGTCATAAGGCATTCTCCTTCCTTCGGCCCGGATTCCGTCTGGAATGAGGACCATGGAAATATTAGAACGACTTCTTGCTCCGCCAATGTGACCGGCGTCATACCCGGTCATTTTTTCGGTTAATTATCAAATAACGTGCCAATTTTATCAAAAAATCCGGAAAATACGCTTGGAGTTTGAAATCAAGCGGTTACGAAAGAGTCCCCCGTCCCTGCGTCGATGGGGGAGCGGGAGGAATCCAAAAAAAGACGCAACAATCCTGGACGCCCGTCCAGGATTGTTGGACGGACTAGAACGGGTTCCAGGAATGGGTCTTGGTGAAGTCCATGTAGCCGATGTTGGCCCCAAGCCTGAGGCCCACGCCGGTGCGGATCGGGGCCAGAATCAGCTTGTCGCTTTGCAGGTAATTCATGCTGACCCCGCCGACGAAATAGGCCGAGCCCTCGACGCCCGGGATGCGCTGGAAAAGCTGTTCGTTGCTTTCCAGGTTATAGATCAGGATGAAGGCCTTGGACGCGTTGCCGCCCATGTCGAAGCCGACCGACGGCCCCTGCCAGAAGACCTTCATGCCCGGGCCCAGCTTGCGCTCCAACTCGCCACGCCCGTAGCGGGCGCCGACGATGAAGGCGCCGCTGGCCTCCTCGCCCGCGATGTAGGCGTTGGGGCGGCCCAGGTCCTCGAACGCCTTTTGCACGGCCTTGGCGAGTCCCTTGGTGGTCTCGCCGAAAAAGCCCGTGGCCTTTTCCAGGATTTCCTCGACGGTGTAGCCGTCGTCGTGGTCCTTGCGCGTGGTCGCTTCGTCCAACGCCAGGGCGGGATGGGCGGCCAGGGAAAAGGCGGCGGCGAGACACACGATAAGAACGCGCGCAATCTTGGGCATGATAGACCTCGCATCTGTCAGCGACCGAAGAGTATGCCTTGAAGCGTCCGGATACAAGCCCCGGTGGGCGGATGGCGGGCCGCCAGACAAAAACGGCCCGGGCCACAACGGCCCGGGCCGGGAAATCAAGAATGACGCGGGGCTCAGAAGCCGACCACGACGCCGCCGACCAGACCCCAGCCGTCGTTGTCGTTGGCGTCGCCGGAGGCTTCGCCGTCGTAGTCCACGAAGAAGATCGAACCCTTCACGTCGACGCCCGGGCCGATGTTGTAGGAGCCCGACACCATGGCCGAGCCGACATCGTCCTCGCCGGTCGTCACCACCGACCCTTCGCTCTCGCCCTGGTAATAATTCACGCTCACCGCGTAGGGGCCGGTCTCGTACGACGCGCCGACCTCGAACTTCAAACCTTCGTTGGAGGCCACGCCGGGGTTGTACCCGCGGTCCTCGAGCCAAAGGGCGGTCCCGCCGACGGTGAAGCCGGAAAACCCGAGGCTGATCCCGGCCTGGATCGCCTCCTGGGCGTAGATGGTCCCCGAGATGCTGTTCATCCGGCCCCACGAGCCGTCGAGCCCGATGGCCACACCCGCCATCTCCGCGTCGTAGGTCAAGGCCACGGAGAAGGCCGAGTTCTGCGTCGGCTGCGCCGGCTGCGCCTGTCCGTCCGCGCCGCCCGACATGTCCGGAGCGTACGACGCCCCAAGCGTGAACCCGTAGAACGTCGGCGTGAAGTAAACGATCTGGTTCCCGTTGCCGATGTTCCAGTACGTCGCCGCGTAGTCGGTGAAGGTCGCCGGAGCCGGGATCCAAAGGCCGTAGTCGCCGTCCTGATTCTCGATCCCCACCTCGGGCGCCGAGTGGCGGACCTGGTCGGTCAACGACGCCACAGAGCCGATCATCAAACGGCCCAGCATGTCCGAGCTGAGCTCAAGATAGGAATCGTCGATGTTGTTGCCCGCGTTGCCCTGCGGGTTGTCCGCCTCGAGCTCCACCACCACCGCGACCGAAATCCCGTTGTCCAGCTTGGTCGAGCCGGTGAAGATGATCTCGGTGTCGGATTTCTGGTCCATCGTGGACACGTCGGTGTTCGTCGCCCGCTCGTAATCCCCGTCGCTGTCGGCCCAGCCGACCCACTGCTCCATGAAACCGCCGACGGTGATCGTGATCGGCTCGGCGGCGGAAGCCGGGGCGGCGAGCAGGCCGGCAGCCACAAGGGCCGTCGAGGCGTACAGTCCAATCTTCAGGTTGCGCATTATTCTCTCTCTCCTGCTTTCGATCTTGGGTCGGGTTTGCCCCGCGTTTTTTCGCCCAAGATTGTCTGTTCGCCACACCGTTCGTTTCTCCTCCACCCGTCATGAAAATAGAAACGGCGCCGACCCATGGTCAAGTCAAGGCGCTTGTATTAACCTAGAATAATCCACCATTGTGCTCAAAATGCAACATCCCCATGGGCCCGCATCCATGCGCGACCTCATGAACATGTCGAGCGATTGCCCAATAACGACGCCGATTCATATCTGTTTTGGTGTCGAAATGCTTTTTCAGGCCGAATTCTAATAATAAATCGTTTTGTTGTATTTGTTGATACAATATTTTAATTTTAAAATCATAATAAATATTCCTGACCGCACCCCCCTGCGTGGGAGGTGGGAACATAACAATCCTCCAAGAAAATGCGATACGTTCTTGTGTCGCGATACTCTATCAAAATGAGAATTTATTTCATATTAGGCTGTGCTAATTCTCCATACCCGCGGCAAGTGCCGGAATACTGGGCGCTTAGGCCTGAAACTGCGTGTCAATCTTAATAAGCATTGGAAATCCTTGCCAGTTTTCCCCTTCTGGTGTCCAATGAGCCGGGGACAGTGAAATGACGCGGACAAAGGGAAGGCGTCTCGTCATGACGAACACGAAAGACCTCAAGGGAGCGGGGCTCCGCCCGACGCTTGCGCGCATCCGCATCCTTGAAATCTTTTCGGTCGAGGCGAACAAGCACCTGACGGCCGAGGAACTGCACGAGCAGCTCATGGCCGAGGGCCACGACATGAGCCTCGCCACGGTCTACCGCACCCTGACCCAGTTCGAGCACGCGGGCATTCTGGAGCGCCACCGCTGCCAGGACGGCGGGGCGGTCTACGAGCTGACCGACGCCGAGCACCACGACCACATGGTCTGCCTGCAATGCGACAAGATGATCGAGTTTCACGATCCGGTCATCGAGGAGCGCAAGCGGAAAATCGCCGAGGAGGCCGGGTTCGAGCTGGAGGACCACGTCCTGTATCTCTACGTGCACTGCCCAAACCCCGATTGCCCGAACAAGGCGGAGGGCGAGGGCTGACGCCCACCGCCTATTTCTTGGCCGCCTCGGCGCGAATGGCCGACGTCTTGTCGAGATAGGCGTCCGCCTGGCCCTGGCCCGCCGCGTTCCCCACATAGGCGGAGGTCGCGATGACCGGCGAGGCGTATTGTTCGATCGCAAGCGCCCCGCCCAGGGTTCCCGCGTGGTTCTTTTCGAACTTGGAGTTCTTGATCGTGGGCGTCGCGCGGTTGAAGACGACCACGCCGCCGCCCCGAAGCTTGGCCCGATTGCCGGAGAACAGGGAGTTGTCGATCAGCGGGCTGGTGTGGCCGATCTGGGACGCCCGGTCGTCGATGTAGATCGCGCCGCCGTGGCCGCCGGACACGTTCCCCTTGAACGCGGTGTTGTTGATGATCGGCGAGGCGCCGTAATCGATCAAGACGCCGCCGCCGCGATACGTGGCCTCGTTGTTGCCGACCAACGTGTTGTCCAGCTTGCCGTGGGACCCGTCGCGGAACACGACGCCGCCGCCGAACTTGGCCTTGTTGTTGGCGATGCGGGAGTTCTCGATCAGAGGCCAGGAATAGTAATAGTTATACATTCCCCCGCCCTCGACCGCCTGGTTGCCGACGATGGCGCAGTTGCGGAAGATGGGCGACGCCTTCGCCGGGTTGAGCACCCCGCCGCCCTTGCCGTTCATCTTTCGCCCGTTGGCGTAGCCGCCGGTGATGGTCACCCCGTCGACCACGGCCAGGGTGTAGCCGGTCACCACGTGGTAGGAATTGTCCCGGGCGTACCCCTTGCGCCCGATGTCGCCGCTGAGGACGGTCTTGTTCTTGGCCGGGTCGCGCTGGCTGGACGCGGTCTCGCCGCCCGCGAAGCCGCCCAGGATGCTGACCTTGTATTTGAGTTTGAACGTGTCCTTGCGCCGTCCGGTCCGGGTGGGATAGTAGGTTCCGCGCGCCACCCAGATTTCGTCGTTGGGCTTGGCGGCGAGCAGGGCCTTGGCCAGGCTGCGGTAGGGCGTGCGCCAGGACTTGCCGTCGACCTTGATCGACTTGCCGTGGGCGTCGACGTAAATCACCTTGGCCCCCGCCGGCGCCGCCAAGAAAAGCGCCCCCAAGAAGATGCAGACCGCCTTGGCGTTCATGGCGCTTTCCCCCGGTATCCCAGTTTGGTCGGGCTTGCGAAGTCGTCCTCGGCCGGGTTCCCGAACAGGGGATCGGTCTTGCGGACCCGGGTCCCGGGATAGCCGCCCTTGACGATGGATTCGCAGACCACGGCCTCGCTTTCGTGCCAGTCGCTGATTTCGCCGGGGCCGCTTTCGACCTTGTTGCCCCAGACGATGGACCGGTGCAGCACCGGCGCGTTGGCCCCGCCCCGGCCGTAACCGTAGGAGCCGTTGTAGAGCCCGGCGCCGAGATCGTCGGCGGTGTTCATGGCGATGGTGACGCGCATCAGGATGGGGCTGGAGCCTCCGTCGTTGCCGATGGCGCCGCCGCGCATGGCGTGGTTGCGGACGAAGAGCCCGTTGCCGATGCGGGGCGCGCTGGAGAAGTCGTTGTAGATTCCGCCCCCCTTGCCGTAACACCGGTTGGCGATGAAGCGCACGTTCTTCATCACCGGGCTCGAGCGCAGGTCGTTGCTCATGCCACCGCCGCGCATGAAGGCGACGTTGTCGCGGAATTCCGTATTCACGATATAGGGCGTCGCCCCGCCCGCGTTGTACATGCCCGCGCCCTTTCCAGCCACGTTGGCGACGATGACGGTGTTGGCGATGACGGGCGAGGTCTGGAAGTTGACGATTCCGCCCCCGGCCATGGAGCCGACGCCTTGGGACAGGATGGCGAAGGGCGTGGTGTGTTGGGTCCCGGCGCTTCGGCGCTCGCGCATGCTCGACAGGCCGCCGCGCCCCGTGGTCTTGGGCGGGCTCCAAGCGAACAGCTTTTTCGCCGAGGCGGACAGGCTGCGGCAGTTCGACGGGCTTTTCGCCTGGCGCGGCAGGGCCTTGGCGTCGGTCGATTTCTTCTTCGCCGCCTGGGGCTTGCCGTGTGCGTACCCGTCGCGGACCACGAACCCGTCCAGCCGGGCGCCGTCCGCGCCCTGGACCACGTGGTAGGCGTTGTCCAGGGCGTAGCCCTTGCGCCCGATGTCGCCGCTGAGAACGGTCCGGTTGGCGCGCCAGTTCCTTTCCTTGCGCTCCTGCTCGTTCCCGGCGAACCCGCCGTAAAGCGCCACGTTCTCCTTCAGAACGAAACTCGCGCTCCGGTCGCTTCCTTGCGTCGGAAGGTGGGTCCCGGCCGCGACCCAGATTTCGTCCCCGGCGCGGGCCTTGGCCAGGGCGGCCTGAAGCGAGGGAATGGCCGCGCCCCAGCTCGCGCCGTCGCCGCCCGCGCCCCCGGCCCGAACGCGTAGGACGTCCGCCCCGGCGTCCGTCGCGGCCAACGGCAGGACGAGACAGGCCCACAAGGCGTTTCGAAGCATTCCAGTCTCCCGCGTCATCGGTCCGCACCAACTATAGGCCCTTTTGGCGGCGGATTTGAACGTGTTATTAATCGGCCATGACTGCGTCCCATCCACCGTTCGATTTACGGGTTCCGACCCACGAAGACCTGTGGGCCTACGTCGGGTTCCTGGCCCGGCCCGAGGTCCGGCGCTGGCTCGATGACGACGCCCAGCGCCCGGTCATCTTCTCGGACGTGGAGGCCTTCGCCTACCGCAACACCTGGGCCACCTGGTCCGTGGACTGCGGTGGCGATTTCGTCGGACTCGCGGGGTTCAGCAACTTCGACGCCGCCCGGGGCGTGGGCCGGTTCTATATCGTGCTCGGCGACGAGGCCTTCTGGGGCAAGGGACTCGGGACCGCCGTCGCCAAACGGGTGGTGGAGGTCGGGTTCGTCGATTTGGGGCTGCGCAAGATTTCGTCCGACTACCTCGCCCCCAACGCCGCCGCCGCCAAGGTGCACGAACGGGCGGGCTTCGCGATCGACGGCCGCCTGCGCGACGACGCCTGGCGCCAGGGCCGCTGGGTCGACCGCGTGCTCGCATCCATCCTGAGGGACGAGCATGCGGGCGCATAGGCGCCGCGCCGCGCCCGCGCTTGCTCTCGCCGCCCTTCTCGGCCTTTGGGGATGCGAATTCGAGGACTTGAAGACCGTTGCGGAAGGAACGCTGAAAAGCAACTTCGCCAGCGAGGATTACGTGAAAACCCGGGATATGGCCAGTGCGGCCCTGGCGCGGGACCCGGACGACGCGAACGCGCTGAAGATGCTGGGCTGGAGCGAATTCATGCTGGACCGCTACCAGGACTCCGAGATCGCGTTCGAACGGCTGGACAGGGCCAGCCCCGGAACGCTCGACGCCGCCCTCGGCCTCGCCTGGAGCTACATCAAGACCGGACGCTACGACGAGGCGTCCAGACGCCTCGCCACGGCGGAAAGCCGCGCGAACGGATGGAACGTCTTTCTGGTGAACGACGCCCTGGGCTGGCTCGCCCTGAAACGCGAGGACTTCGAAAAGGCCGAGCATTACTTCGGCGTCGAGGACACAAGCCTGTCCTCCCCAAATAGCCGACGGCGCGGCAAGCGTCCCGATTCCCAGGTCGGCATGGGCTGGGTCCGGTTGAAGCAGGGCAGGCTGGACGAGGCGGAAGGCTTTTTCCGGCGCGGTCTGCACCGGGACGCCTCGTGCCATTTCTGTTACGACGGGCTGGCCCGCGTCGCCTTCCAGCGCGGCGACAAGGACGAAGCGCTCGACCTGGCCGTCAAGGGCGCGCGCATCGTCCGGCACAACCACGGCCTCGCCGGGCTGATCGGCTCCATTCTTATCAGCGTCAACGACGTCAACGTCGGCAAGCGGACCTACGAAGACCTGATCGAAGCCCATCCCGACGATCCCTTGTATTACGTCGGACTCGGCAACGTTTTGTTGGCCAAGGGGCATCTGGTCGGGGCCCGGCGCGCCTTCGACCGCGCGCGAAAGATCGCGCCGGGCGACATCGGCGCGGCCCGGGGCCTGATCGCCATCGCCAAAAAACGCAGAACCCTCGCCGCCGGCGCCTGGGCCGACTATTTCGCCGGTTATTATCCAAGGGCGGCGCAAACCTTCCACGCCCTGCGCGACAAGGCCAGGATCGACCGCAACCCGACGGTCGAGGAGGGGCTGGGCTGGACGCTTCTGGCGCAAGGTCGCCCGGGAAAGGCGAAGGACGCCTTCGAGCGCGCGCTCGGGATCGACCCCCATTACGCCAAGGCGCGGGCCGGGCTGGTTCTGGCCCGGCGGGGGGCCATGCCGGAACTGGGACTCGCCTGGGAGTTCCTGCACAACGGCGACGAGAGGAACGCGGAGCGTTTCTACGGCCAACTCGTCGCCAAGCGCGGCCCCGAGGCCCGCGCGTTCGCCAACGAAGGCTTCGGCTGGATCGACTATTACAAGGGACGCGGCCGGGACGCCGAAAAGGCGTTCAAGGCCGCGCTCGCGGACTCTTCCGACGCCTACATGGCGTCCTGGGGCCTGGCGCTTCTTGCGTTGGAGCGCGGCGACAACCAAGCCGCCGCGATGCGCTTCGCCGAATCCCTCTCGGCCCAGCCCCATCAGGGCGCGAGCGCCTTCGAAGCGGCGGCCGACGCCCTTATCGCGGTCGGTCGCCAGGACGACGCCAGGCGGATCCTTTACCGGGGCGAGCAGGCCTATCCCGAATCGGCCGCGATCCAGTCGCTGTTGGCCAGGGTCGAAACCGCGCTCGGCGAGCCCACGCTGGGGGCCGCGCGGGCCAAGCTCGCCATCTCCCTCGACCCGGCCGAGGCCGACCGGTTCGCCGACGCCCTCGCCGTCCGGCCCATGGCCAAGCTGGAAATTCTCGCCGGGCTCGGCTGGGGCCTGTATTTCGCCCGCGACAACCAACCCGCCCTGAAGCGCTTCGAGGATTACCTGCGCCTTGGCGGAAAAAGCCTCAACGCCCGGCGCGGGCGCGCCTTCGCCCTGTTCCGGATGAAACGCTACGCCGAGGCCATTCCCGAACTCGACGCGCTCCGCCGCCACGAGCCCGTCCCGCTTGCCGCCATCACCGAATCCATCCCCATTCCGGGGACCAACCGGGAATGGCCCGTGGTCTACAACGCCGAATCCACCCTCGCCTGGTCCTATCAGCACACCGGACATCACCTGAAGGCGGAGCGTATTTTCACAAAGCTGTTGATTGCGCACCCCGATTGGCTGGACGCCCGGACCGGGCTTGGATACGCCCTGCTGTCCCAGGGAAAGCTTCCGCTGTCGGAACGGGAATTTCGAAAGGCTTTGGAAAGGTATCCCGATTACCCTGACGCCTTGCGAGGGTTGGGGCTTGCGAAAGGAGCGCGTCCTTGACCCGGAAACTGGCCGCCCACGCCATGCTGGAAACGGCGGACGACGGCGGCATGCTGATCGACACCCACACCGGCGCCATGTTCGCCTGCAACGCCACGGCGTGGGAGGCGCTCGCCCGCCTCGCCGACGGCGACGGCGTCAAAGAGGTCGCCGCCCGCCTCGCCGAAATTTTTGAAATCGACCGGGACCAAGCGTCCGACGACGTGGACGCCTTGTTGGTCCAGCTTCAGGGCATGGGGCTCGTCGATGAAGGTTGACGCAACAATCGCCGTCACCGGTCTCGGCGGCCTAGACAATCCCGAGCCCGGAACCGCCGTGATCCGCGCCATCCGCAGGGCCTGGTCCGGACGGCTGAACGTGTTGGGGCTGTGCTACGACCCCTGGACCAACGGGGCGTGGCTGCCCGGCGTCGCCGACGAATTGTTCCGCGCCGCGCCCGTCGCGGACGGGGACGCCGCCGTCCTGGACAGGATCCTGGATATCCACGGCCAAAGGTCCATCGACGCCCTGCTCCCCTGCCTCGATTTGGAGATCGCGACCTTCGCGCGCCTTTCCAAACGGCTGAAGCGCAAGGGGATCGGAACCCTTCTTCCCGACCCGTCCAGCCTGGCCCAGGCCGCAAAGGGGGCCCTGCCCTATTTTTGCCAGGACAACGACATCGCCGCGCCCCGGACCCTGCACGTGCTCAACCCCGCCGACGCGCCCTTCGCCGCCGAGCGCATGGGCTATCCCCTGATGGTCAAGGGCCTGGTGGCGGACGCGGTCCGGGTGGAGAACAACGAGGCCGCCGGGCGCGAGGCCGCCAAGCTGAACGCCCGGTGGGGCGGCGGCGTGATTCTGCAGGAAGTCGTGGACGGCGACGAGTATGTCGTCGCCATGCTGGCGGGGGCCGACGGTGATCGCCTTGGGCGGCTGCCGGTCCGCAAGCTCGGCGTCAACGAGCGCGGCAAGGGCGTGGTGGGCGTTTCCGTCGACGACCCGGACCTGATCGCCGAGAGCGAGCGCATTCTGGAGCTTCTGGACTGGCGCGGTCCCCTGGAGCTGGAATTCATCCGCCGCCGCGAGACCGGAAAGCTCGCGCTTCTGGAAATCAACTGCCGCTTCCCGTCGTGGATATTTCTGTCCGCCTTCGCGGGCGACGACCTGCCCGCGCTGTACCTGAAGGAAATCCTGGAGCCGGGCCAAAAGCGGACGAGCGGAATGGCGGGGGCGGTCTACATGCGCGACGCGGTTGATACGACAATCCAGGCCGACGCCATGGAGGACCTGACCCTTCGCGTCCGCGCCAAGCGGAGCGACAATCCGGACCCCGCCCCCGACCCGTCCGGCCCGGTGGTCGGAATCACCGGCGTCAGCGCCTTCGAGATCATTCTGCCGGGCCTCGGCGTCGCCCGGAGCCTCCGTCGGGCCGGGGCCGCGTCCAAGCTGGCCGCCCTGGTCGAAGGCCCCATGGACACGTCGGCCCATCGCGCCGAACTGTTCGACGCCGCCCATCTTTTGCCCCACGACTCGACGGGAGACCGACTGGTCGGAATTCTCGAGACGGCGCGCAAGCGCATGGGCCTCGACGTGGTGATCCCGTGCCTTGACGGCGACGTGGCGCGGCTGGCGGACGTGGCGGACGATCTGGCCGCGATCGGGATCCGCGCCTTGGTTCCGTCTCCGGACGCCTTGAAGGCGCGCGGCAAGGAACGCTTCCCCGATCTCGGCGACTTCGACGGATTCACCATCCCGCAAACCCGCATTCTCGGGAGCGAGGACGACGTCCGCGACGCCGGACGCGCGCTGGGATACCCCTTGGCCATCAAGGGCGCGATCGCCGGAAGCAAGCTCGCGTCCGACGAGGCCCACGCGCTGGCTCTGTTCCGCGCCGGGCGGCTGAAAAGCAACGACGTCCAACTCGCCCAGCAGTACGTGTCGGGCGCGGAGTTCGCCGTCGCCATGGTCTGCGATCCCGCGCATGAGATCGCCGCCCACATGGCGATCAAGAAAATCCTGCGCTGCGAGCGGGGAAACACCTGGGGCGCGGCCGTGGCCGATCCGCCCGGCGTCATGACCGGCCTTTCCGAGCTTGCGGCCCGCATCGGCTGGACCGGGCCCATGGAGGCGGAATTCATTCGCGACCCCGTGCGCGAAAGGTTTCATTTGATCGACGTCAACCCCAGATACCCCGCATGGATCAATTTCTGCGCCCGGGCGGGCGTGAACCTGCCCGAAGCGGCGCTCGCGATCCTGGACGGCCGGACGCCGAAAAAGGCCGCGCCGGACCGGAGCCTCTTGTGGTTCACGGGAATGGAGGATATTCCGGTGCCCCATTCCCAGATGGCGCGCCTGATGACCAAGGAGTGGTTCGACCATGCCGCCCGCTGACCGCCGCCCCTACGAGACGCCAAGCCTGAAGCGGCTCGACCCCTGGTCGCCCAGGAAACATCCGGTGTTCGATCTGTCCGCGACCGAGACCCTTGACGGCGCGCCGGACCTGGCGGCGCTGACCAAGGAGTTCGGATCGCCGCTTTTCGTCGTCTCCGAGGCGGTCTTGCGCGCCCGCTACCGCGCCTTCCTCGACACCTTCGCGGCGCCGGGGATCGAGACCCGCATCGCCTATTCGGTCAAGACCAACTACCTGCCCGCCGTGGTCGCCGTCATGCTCGACGAGGGCGCCATGGCCGAGGTGGTGTCGGGCATGGAGTACCAGATGGTCCGCGCCTTGGGCGTCCCGGGCGCCGACATCGTCTTCAACGGCCCCCACAAGACCCGCGACGAATTGGCCCGCGCCATCGAGGACGGCGCCCTGATCCACGCCGACGGGTTCGGGGAGTTGGAGACCCTGGACGAGCTGACGCGCGTCCTGGGGCGAACGGCCCGGATCGGGATCCGGGTGAACTTCAAGAACGGCGCCCACGCATGGACCCGGTTCGGCTTCAACTTCGACGCGGGCGAGGCCGTGCGCGCGTTGGAGCGGATCGCCGCCGCCGAAGGACTGGCGCTGGAATCCCTGCACTGCCACGCGGGCACGTTCCTTCTCGACCCCGACGTCCATGGCCGCGCGGCCGAGGTTCTGGTCCGGCTGAACCGGACCGCCCGGTCCTTGGGGCTTGCTCCGACCATCATCGATGTCGGCGGGGGCTTCCCGTCCGACAACCGTTTGAAATCCGTCTTCGACCCCGAGGGCCGCCAGGGCGGACGCGGCAATCAACTGGCCCCCTTCGCCGAAAAGATCCTGTCCCCGGTCATGGACGCGCTGGACGACTTCGACGGCCCGCCCATCCTGGCGCTGGAGCCCGGCCGGGCGCTGGTGGACCAGGCGGTCCAGCTCGCCTGCACCGTGGTCGCCGTCAAGGACATCCCGGACAAGGGCCCGGCCGTGGTCGTCGACGCGGGCGTCAACCTGCTGCCGACCGCCGCATGGTACGAGCACCCCCTGGCGGCCGAGTCCGCGAACGGGGACGAGCGGCCGGTGACGGTCTATGGCCCGCTCTGCATGCAGATCGACGTGGTGCGGGAAAAGGCGAACCTGCCGCCGCTGGCGCCGGGCGACGTGATCGCGGTGTCCAACGTCGGCGCCTACTGCCAGACCCAGTCCATGCAGTTCATCCAGCCCCGCCCCGCCACCGTCATGCTGGGCCCCGACGGGCCCGAGGCCGTCCAAAGACGCGAGACCTGGAGGGACGTGTTCGCCCGCGACGCCGTGCCCGAACGCCTGCGCCGTCCCGATGCGGATTTTTGATCCCGCCCGAAGCCCCGTCGCGGTGGCGTTCCGGTCCCTGGGCCAAATCGCCTTTTCCGGCTCCGCCGCCATGGGCGCGCTGGTTCTCGCCGCCATCGCCCTGATTTCGGTCTGGAGCGCCGTCGGCGCGCTGTTCGGCGCGGCGCTGGGCTCGTGCCTTTACCGCTGGACCCGGGGCGCCGACGCGGAGTTCGGGCGGGTCGGCCTCGGCGGGGTGAATTCGGCGATCCTGGGGATCATGTGGGGAAGCGCGCTGGAAACGGGCGGACCCGCCGCGTGGCTGTTCCCGGGCGCGGTCGCCGCCTGCGTCGCCGTGGAGGCGCCGATCCGACGGGCGTTCGTCAAGCGCGGCCTTCCCCCGCTCGCGCTCGCCGCCGTCCTGACGGCCTGGGCGTCGGCCGCCGTGTTCGACGCCTTTGGCCAGCCTTTCTGGACTCCGGCTCCCTCCCCGCCCTTCGAAGAGGCGCGAGCCGCCCTCGCGGTCTGCCTGATTCTCGCGGTTCTGGCGTCGGTCCGCGCGAGGGCGCTGCCGTTGATGATGGCCCTGGTCGCGCTCGTCGCCGCCCTCGGTCCGCTTCCCCTTTGGGCCTTTAACGCCGCGCCCGCGGTTTTCGGGGTGTACGGCGTGTTTCTGGCGGGGTCGGGGCTTGGGGCCAGGGCCGGTCTCGCCGCCGGGTTCGGCGCCGCCGCCATCTGGCTGGCCTGGACCGCCGTCCTGCCGCTCCCCCCCCTTCTCGCGCCCGGATACATCGCCGCGTGGCTGGCGCTCGCGGTCGTCGCCAAGCTTTACGGCAAAGCGGTCCTGGACTTCCGCGTCCATCGCGCCGTCGAGGCGATGCGCGAGAACCGCCCGGCCGTGGCCCTGACCGGGGCGGGGCTCGGAACCGCTTCGGGCATTCCCGATTTCACAGGGTCGGACTGGCTGGACCCGGACGCGCCCGCCGAGGAATTCTCCCATCCCCATTTCGTCGAATCCGCCGAGGCCAGGACGCTCTACTGGCGGTCCTGCGCCCGGTTCCGGGATGTCGCCGAGACGTCCGCCCCCAACCCGGGCCACGACGCCCTGGCCAAGCTGGAAAAAAGCGGATGGCTGGCCGGCGTCGTCACCCAGAACGTGGACGGACTGCAGCAGGATGCGGGATCGGGCCGGGTCGTCCCCCTGCACGGCGACATCCGCCGCGTCCGCTGCCTCGTCTGCGACTGGCGGGGGGGCTGGCCGGAGAAAGACGCCTGGGCCGAGGGCGGCGTCCCATGCCCCCGGTGCGGCGGACAAACCAAGCCCGCCGTGATCGCCATCGGCGAGAACCTGGACCCCGGGGCCTGGGACGAGGCCATGGCGCTGGCGGGGCGGGCGGGCGTTCTCCTGATCGTCGGCAGCCGCATGGGGATCTCGTCCGCCGCCGCCCTCGCCGCCGAGGCGCGCCGCAGCGGCGCCAAGGTCGTCTGCGTCAACCAGGGCTGGACCGCCTTGCCGCTGCTGGACGGCGACGCGTTCGTCGATCTTCCGGCCGAGGAGGCCCTTCCGGCCATCGAGACCCTTCTGTCGTGATCGTTTCGCTTCGTTAACGGCTTGTTGACCATAACCCGCTAGACTCGAATCCAGCGTCGAAGGGACGACGCGGATCGCGGGGATGCGAACGAGAATCACTCTCCCCCGATCATAACCGAGAGGACGACCCGGAACTTCCGGAAGAAACGAAAGGAATCGTTCGAAACCATCAACCCCAGGACAGAGTAAGAACAATGCGCGTGAACCAGGACAAAGCCATCTACGCCGTAATCGGATACCACCCCATGGCGGGCGCCGGGATCCTCTATTGGCACGACGAGCAACTGTCCGCGTGGCGCGACCGGCGCGAGCTCAACCGCGAGGGCGGCCATTGCCGGGTGGTTTCGACCGACGAGCTTTCGGGCTATTCCAAGCTGATCAATCTCCTGGCCACCCATTACGGGCGACGGAGCCTGGTGGCGCACTGGGGCTGAGGGCCGGGGTTAGTCGGGCTTCTCTTCCTTGGAGGCTTCGTCCTGCTCGGGGGCCTCGTCCTCTTCCGCGACGTCTTCCGGCGTTTCCTCGACGGGGGACTCGGCCTCCACTTCCTCCGCCTCGCCCTCCTCGATGAGAGGTTCTTCGTCGGGTTCCTCGGCGTCCTCTTCGGGCGCGGGCTCTTCTTCCTCGGCCTCCTCGGCGGGCTCTTCCTTGGGCGGTTTGGGCTTGGGCGGGATGCGCATCAGCAGAATGATGATCAGCCCGGCCCAGAACACCAATAGCACGCCCCAGTAGATCAGCCCCAGCCCCTCGGAGATCAGGAAGATCGGCCCCCCCGCCGCCATGGTCAGCAGGGCGAAAAGCCCGAGCGTCAGGAACTGGCGGCGGAGCGCGGAGGTCACCGGGCCTACTCCCCCTTTCGCCGTTCGATGTCGGCCCCGCAGGCGGCCAGCTTCTCCTCCAACCGCTCGTAGCCCCGGTCCAGGTGATAGACCCGGTTGACCACGGTCTCCCCCTCGGCCGCGAGCCCGGCGAGCGCGAGCGAGACCGACGCCCGAAGGTCGGTGGCCATCACCTGGGCGCCCGAAAGCCTGCGGGCGCCGCGCACGATGGCCGAGGCGCCGTGAACATTGATGTCGGCGCCCATGCGGCAGAGCTCCGGCACGTGCATGAAGCGGTTCTCGAAAATGGTCTCGGTGATCATGGAGGCCCCCTCGGCCACGCACATCAGCGCCATCATCTGGGCCTGCATGTCGGTGGGGAAGCCGGGATAGGGCTCGGTCATCATGTCCACGCCCTGGATCGGACCGTTCTTGCGCGACACCTTGATTCCGCCGCCCGTCTCCTCGATGGCGATCCCCGCCTTGCGCATGACGTCGGCGGACGCCCCGATCAGGTCCATGCGCGCGCCCCTAAGCTCCAGCGCCCCCCCGGTGATGGCGGCGGCGATGGCGTAGGTGCCGGTTTCGATGCGATCGGCGACCACGGGATGCTCGGTGCCATGCAGACGCTCGACGCCCTGGATGCGGAGCGTGTTGGTGCCGATCCCGTCGATCTTGGCGCCCATGGCGGTCAGGCAGTGGGCCAGGTCGGTGACCTCGGGCTCGTTGGCGGCGTTGGCCAGCGTGGTCTCGCCCCGGGCCAGAGACGCCGCCATCAGCGCGTTTTCCGTTCCCCCCACCGTGACCATGGGAAAGACGATCTTGGCGCCGGTCAGCCCGTTCGGCGCGTCGGCCTGGACGTAGCCCTCGCTGAGCGTGATCTCGGCCCCCATGGCCTCCAGCGCCTTCAGGTGCAGGTCCACCGGCCGGGTGCCGATGGCGCAGCCGCCCGGCAGCGAAACCCGCGCCTTGCCCGCCCGCGCCGCAAGCGGCCCCAGAACCAGAACCGAGGCCCGCATCCTGCGCACCAGGTCGTAGGGCGCGGTGGTGTCGGCGATGTCCTTGGTGGTCAGAGTCAATACGCGCCCGGTGTGCCCGCCCGGCGCGTCGCCGTTCATCTCGGCCACGGTCCCCAAGACGCCCAAGAGGTGCGCCATGGTGGCGATGTCCGCCAGGTGCGGCATGTTGGAAAGCCGCAGGGGCTCGTCCGTCAGCAGGCTCGCGGCCATGAGCGGCAACGCCGCGTTCTTGGCGCCGCTGATGGGAATCGTCCCCGCGAGCGGCTTGCCGCCCCTGATGTGGATTCGGTCCATGAATTACTCCGATCCGCGCAACCCGTTACGCGTTCTTGTCCTTCGGCGGCTTGCGTTCGGCGCCGTCGGCGCGGGCGCGCGCCTGGGCCTTGCGTCTGGCCAGGTTGTCCCGAAGCGCCTTGTTCAGGCGTTTCGACTTTTCCGCGCCGGCCGCGTCGCCTTTTTGCTTGCCGGTCATCCGCGCGCGCTCCCTGTAACGGTCAATGGATTAGCCAATAGCGCACCCCATGGCAAGGGCGCGGGGCCGCCTTTTCTTTTTTCCCGTCTTGCGGCATGGGCCTTCACAGCCCTCCTTCCCTATGTTATGACTCCGGCTTTCCGGCGCGGTTTCGGCCGCCCGACCGACAATGTCGTCTATTCAAGAACAGGAAGGACTGCGTTACCCGTGCAAGTGATCGTTCGCGACAACAATGTCGACCAGGCTTTGAAGGCCCTCAAGAAGAAGATGCAGCGCGAGGGCATTTTCCGTGAAATGAAACTGCGCCGCGCCTACGAAAAACCGTCGGAGCGCCGCGCCCGCGAACAGGCCGAGGCCATCCGCCGCGCCCGCAAGCTGGAGCGCAAGCGCCTGGAGCGGGAAGGCTTCTAGCCCGACCGACCCGTCTTTTCGCAAGGATTGAACCGCCCGTGGGGGTCGCGCCTCGGGGCGGTTTCGCATGTCTGGAGCCCGCCATGGCCACGCGAACCCGCGTTCTGGTCCTGCTGATTTTCCTGACCGCGCTCTGGTTCGTCTTGGGCGTGGTCAACGGATTCGTGTTGCCCTGGATGTTCGCCGCCTACGACGAGGCCGGGGACGCGGCCACGACCCTGATGGCCGTGACCATCGCCATGCTGGTCTTCTTCCCCACCGCCTGCGTGACCACCGTGGTCGGCGGCTGGCGGCTGTTCATCAATGAGCGCTACGGGCTGGCGTGGAAGGTGGCGCTGATCCCGGTTCCCGTCGCGGTCGCGGCGGGATATCTGCTGTCATTGACGGGTTAGGACACCAACGACCGGAACGAGCCGCCCGCGTCCGGCGCCTCCCGGTTCAGCGCCGCGCCGTACACCCGCCGGGCCCAGCCGCGCAGGCCGCGCGCGCCGCCGCCCGTCTCCCCTTCCAGCCATTCGCGCACGGGAACGAAGAAACCGGTCTTGGCCCGGTTCAGGACCGCGTCCGGCAACGGCGTCGCGGGCGTCGCCGCCATGTCGGCCTTGGAGGCGTCGAGCGCCGCGACGCTCCGCCACAAAGTCTCGTCCACCAGGGGGGTGCGAATTTCCAGGGAATGGGCCATCCCGGCCCAGTCGGCGTCGCGCAAAAGCTGGCCCCGCATGTACCATCCGGCCTCCAGCGCCGTGGTTTTCCTTCGGTCCGTCTGGACGCCCGCGAAGTCGGCGCGCATGCGCCGGGCGACGTCGAGCTCGCGGAGCCCGTCGCGCAGCATGTCCCCGTCCAGGATGTCCGCCAGCTCCCAGGGCGTGAACAGGCCCCGGCGCAAAAGGTAGGCGTCCTCGAGCGTGGTTCCGTATTCGAACAGGCCCGCGTACTTGGGCGACGCGAGCCTGGCGGCCGCGCCCGCGCTCGCGACCCGGAACGCCCTGCCCATGGCCTTCATCCCGGGAACCCAGCCAAGGATCCGGGCGAGTTTCGGCGCCTGGCGGAAGGTGTCGTAGCCCGCGAACAGCTCGTCCCCGCCGAGGCCCGAGAGCGCCACCTTCAACCCCCGCTCCCGCGCCGCCCGGGCGACGAAGAAGACGTTGACCCCGTCCACCGTCGGCTGGTCCATGGCGGCGAAAAGCTCCAATAGCGCCTCGTGGAACGAGGCCCCCCGGACACGGCGGGTTTCGTGGTCGGTCCCGTAATGCGCGGCGACGGTCTCGGCCAAGGGCGCCTCGTCCCGTTCGGTCCCGGAGAATTCGTCGAAGGCGAGGGTCACGGTCTCGAGCCCCGCGCCCGCGCATTCGGACGCCAGAGCGCAGATGGTGGCGGAATCGAGGCCCGCGGACAAGAACACCCCGACCGGCACGTCGGCGACGAGGTGATGGCGGACGCTGTCGAGCAGCGCGTCCCGTAACGGAACGGGCGCGGGCGGGTCGGCGAGGAGTGGGGAAAGGGAGAAATGGGGGTGCGGTTCGCGCGCGCCGCCCGCGTCGACCCACATGGAGGTTCCGGCGGACAGGGCGCGGATGTCGGCGTGGAGCGTATGGGGCTCGGGAACGTAGCCCAAGAGATGGAAGCCCACGTGCCCGGCCGCGTCCCATCCGTCCCCCGCGACGCCGCCCGCCAGAAGAGCCTTGACCTGGGAGGCGACCCGGAGCGTCTTGCCGTCGTCGCAATAATAAAGCGGCTTGATTCCCAATGGGTCGCGGGCGAGGAACAGGCCGCGCCTCTCCTGGTCCCAGATGGCGAAGGCGTACATGCCGCGAAGCTTTTCGAGCGCGCGTTCGCCTTCCAGGCGGTAGAGGCGGAGAACCACCTCGGTGTCCGACGTGGTGCGGAACCGCTCGCCCCGGGCTTCCAGATCGTCCTTGAGCGCTTGGTAATTATAGATTTCGCCGTTGAAGACGATGCGGTGGCGTCCGTCCTCCAGCGCCATGGGCTGGGCGGCCGCGTCCGAGAGGTCGATGATGGCGAGCCTGCGGTGAGCAAGTCCGACCCGACCGTCGTCCGCCGTCCATTGTCCGCACCCGTCCGGCCCGCGCGCCGCCATGGCGTCGCGGATGCGGGTCAGCTCCTCTTCGTCGACGGGGGACGCCGCGTCGCGGTAGGCGTAGATTGCGGCGAGTCCGCACACTCGAAAAATCCAGTCCTTCGGCGGGCCAGTACAGGGGAGGGAGAGTCCGCCTTTACCGGGACGTCGTCCAGGATTTTTTCGTCAGGCCCGGGCCACGGTCAGGAAGTGAACGACGAAACCGGCGTCGGGCGGGAAGCGGCTTTCCAGAGCCTCGCGCGCCTCGCCTTCGTCCCTGGCCAGGATTTCCTGGACCTGGTCGTCGGCCCAGCGGTCGTCGAGTTGGCTGTGGCTGCGGTTCTGCTTGACGAGCGCGCGGACGATGCGGTTGTAGACGCCTGCGGCCCAAACCTTCTTGCCTTTTCCGGGCATGTGCAACATGGCTGAAATTCCCTCGGCGGACTGGAGAAATGCTCTATCGGGGCATAATGGACCGGAAGCCTTTAAAGATTCCTTTCCGAATTTCCCTTACCGGCCGGATATGCGATAACCACGGGCGAAATTCCCCGGGGGCCCCATGTCCATTTCCAAGAAGCTGGTGATCATACTTCTGACGGTGGCGCTGCCGCCGCTTTTGCTCATCAGCTTCCTGGACCGCCAGACCACCCAGGCGCTCGGCCGCGAGATGGTGGCGGACCAGCAGGCGCTGTTGGCGGAACGCGCCCGGGCCGAGCTCGACCTGGCGCTGGATAGCGCAATCCGGCTTATGGAGCGGGAGGTCCGAATCACGGAAATGGCGCTCCGCGCGGGCGGGGCCAATGGCCGCATCCGCTGGGAGGCGCCGGAGGGCAAGCCCGGCGCGATCGCCGCCGTGGCGCTGGAGGAAGGGGGCGAGGAGACGGCCCGCGAACTCGACGCCAGGGCCTTTTTGAACGCCCTGCCGCTTCCCAAATCCTGGGCGCACCTGTTGTCCGCGACCCTTTCGGGCGAGGGCGGCGAAATCGCAAGACGGGGGCCCGAAGCCAAGGACGGGGACGAGGTGATCCGCGTCGCGGGCCGGGAAAAGACCACCGGTTTCCAGATCGCGTTGGCGCTCCCCATGGGCGACATTCGGGCCCGGGCGGCCGTGGCGGAGGAAAAGGCCCAAAAATACGCCGACCATCAACTTGCCGTGGGCTGGACCAGCGTCGGCGTGTTTGGGGTGGTGGTGGTTCTGTTGTCCATCATCGGCTCGCGCTCGTTCCTGGGGCCGGTGAACAAGCTGACGAAACTGGCGCGGCGCATTTCCGACGGCGACCTGGACGCGCGCGCGAAAATCCACACCGGCGACGAGTTGGAGGAGTTGGCGGACAGCTTCAACACCATGATCCCCAAGCTCCGCGATCGCATCAAGCTGCGCGAGGCCCTGTCGCTGGCCATGGAGGTCCAGCAACACCTGCTTCCGGTCGAGGCGCCCCAAATCCCCGGCTTCGACATCGCGGGCAAAAGCATCTATTGCGACGAGACCGGGGGCGACTATTTCGATTTCCTGGAGCTGTCGCGCCTCGACGGCGACTGCGTCGGCGTGGCCGTCGGCGACGTCACCGGGCACGGGGTGGCGGCGGCGCTGTTGATGACCACGGCGCGCGCGTTGCTACGCAGCCGCGCCCACCAGCCGGGCAGCCTGTCCGAACTGATGACCGACATCAACCGCCACCTGTCCGAGGACACCCACCAGGGCCGGTTCATGACGCTGTTCTACGGCGTGCTCGACGCGGGCGAGGGCAGTTTCCGCTGGATCAGCGCCGGACACGAACCGGCGGTTCTCTACGACCCAGAGACCGATGCGTTCGAGGAAATGTGGGGCCCGGACATCCCACTTGGGATCGAGCCGGACTGGACCTACCAAGAGACCATGTGGGACGGCTTCAAGCCCGGGCACGTGGTCACCATCGGCACCGACGGCATCTGGGAGACCCGAAACGACCAAGGGCGCATGTTCGGACGCGAGGCCATGCAGGCCCTGGTGCGCGAGAACGCGGCCCGCCCGGCCCAGGAGATCTGCGACGCCATCGCCAACGCGGTGATTCAGTTCCGCGGCCCCCGGCCCCAGCACGACGACGCCACCCTGGTGGTGATCAAGGTCAAGTGATAACCCTGGCGGCGACGCCCGCGAAGCCCCATATAGCCGTCAACGCAAGGACGAAACGGAACCATCAATGAGCGATCTGTCCACCACCGAGGATCTGTTTTTCAACCGGACCGGCATGGACCGGGGCCGGGTCGAGGGAATCGTCGCCGACGCCATGTCGGGCATGGACGACGGCGAGTTGTTCATGGAGTACGCCCAGACCGAAATGCTGGCGTTCGACGACGGACGGCTGAAAAGCGCCAGCTTCGACACCACGCAGGGATTCGGGCTCCGCGCCGTATCCGGGGAGGCCACGGGCTATTCCCACGCGTCGGAACTCTCCGAAGCCGCCTTGTCCCGCGCCGCCGACACGGTCAAGGCGGTGCGCGCCGGCCGTTCGGGCGCGCTGGCCGAGGGGCCCTCGGGGACCAACGCCAGGCTCTACGTCGACGACAATCCGCTCGCGCTGGTTCCGTTCGAGGACAAGGTTTCGCTGTTGGCCGAGATGGACGCCTACGCCCGCGCCCTCGACCCCCGGGTCAAGCAGGTCACCGCCTCGCTCGCGGGGCAGTGGCAGGCGGTGCGCATCGTGCGCGGCGACGGGCTGAACGCGGGCGACATCCGGCCGATGGCGCGCATGGGCTGCAACGTGGTGGTGGAAAAGGACGGACGCATGGAGTCCGGCTCCCACGGCGGCGGCGGGCGCATGCTGTTCGACGACATGTTGAAGCCCGAACACTGGAAGGGCGTGGTGGACGAGGCGCTGCGCCAAGCCCTGGTCAACCTGGAATCCGTTCCCGCGCCCGCGGGCGAGATGGCGGTGGTGCTGGGCAACGGCTGGCCCGGGATCCTGCTGCACGAGGCCATCGGCCACGGGCTCGAAGGCGACTTCAACCGCAAGAAGACATCCGCCTTTTCCGGCCTGGTCGGGGAGCACGTCGGCTCCCCCGGCGTCACCGTGGTGGACGACGGGACCATCCCCGACCGTCGGGGCTCGATCACCATCGACGACGAGGGCACGCCGTCGGCCAACACCGTGCTGATCGAGGACGGAATCCTGAAAGGCTACATGCAGGACCGCATGAACGCGCGGCTGATGGGCGGGGCGTCCACCGGCAACGGCCGGCGCCAAAGCCACCAGCACGCGCCGCTGCCGCGCATGACCAACACCTACATGCTGCCGGGCGAGCAGGACCCGGACGAAATCGTGCGATCGGTCGACAACGGCCTTTACGCCGTCACCTTCGGCGGCGGGCAGGTGGATATCGTGTCGGGCAAGTTCGTGTTCTCGTGCACCGAGGCCTACCGGATCGAGAACGGGCGCATCGGCGCGCCGGTCAAGGGCGCGACCCTGATCGGCAACGGCCCCGACGTGCTGACCAAGGTGTCCATGATCGGAAACGACATGGACCTGGACCCCGGCATCGGCATGTGTGGCAAGGACGGCCAGTCGGTCCCCGTCGGCGTCGGCCAGCCGACCATCCGCATCGACGGGCTGACGGTGGGAGGGACGGCGGTCTGAGGGCCTGAAGAGGGCTGAAGCGGCATGGAGGACGAAAGAACGCGTTTCTTCGAGCCCATGAAGGAATTCGGCCTGGAATTGCAGGCGCGATACGGGACGGGACGCGGCCTGCAATTCGTGATCGACGACGCACAGATCCAAATCCTGAAGGTTGGGGGACAGGCCCGGATCACCATCGACTGCCTGGAAGCGGGCGCTTTCAGGGTGGCCGAGGAAACCGATATCGCCGACAGGATGTTCGGATC
The DNA here is from genome assembly GCA_964344345.1 of uncultured Hyphomicrobiales bacterium. Classification (GTDB taxonomy): domain Bacteria; phylum Pseudomonadota; class Alphaproteobacteria; order Rhodospirillales; family CAYFNC01; genus CAYFNC01. The sequence goes on from CAYFNC010000028.1 coordinate 43,267, forward strand.
CGCCGAGCTGTTTTGTTATGAAGACGCGAAGACGATCGAAGACGCGAAGGCGCGGGCCGTCGGGTTCGTGACGCGGTATGAGGCGAACCGTACCGGCCCTTAGGCGCCGCGCCGCTCAAACCCGAAGCGCCTCGAGGTGATCGATCGCGACCAGCGCGGCGCTTTCGATGGCTGCCGGCGGCGCCTTCGCCCGCAGCATGACGAACATGCCGAGCACCGAGGACGTAAAGAAGCTCGCCTCCTTGCGCGGGTCCGCGGAACGGCGCAATTCCCCCCTGTCGCGCGCGTTGTCTAGGGCCGTGAAAAACGCCTCGGACAGACGCTCGAAGTACCGCCGAACGAACCCCGCGCCGCTGGGATCGACGGGGCCGAACTCCACCGCCGTGTTGCAGAGCAGGCACCCACGGCCCGAAGCGGGCCCCTCGCCCGACGAACCGTAGAATTCAAGCAGGGCTCGGACCTCGTCGAGGCCCGCCTCCGGCGACTCCAGCGGCCCGAAGCTCCGCCCCACAACCCGTTCGTCGTAGCGTTGCAGCGCGGCGTCGAACAGCCCTTGCTTGCTGCCGAACTCGGCGTAAAGGCTGAAGCGGTTGACCCCAAGGCCCGCGACAAGCGTCTCCGCCGAAGCGCCCGCGAAGCCGTGATCGCGGAAAATATCCATGGCCTTCTCGACCAGTTCGTCTCGGTTGTAGCTTTTCTTGCGTCCCATGGGCGGCACTCTGTTGACAATTTCACGCAACCAATATATCTAAACGTTCATTCAGAAAAGAACAAAGTGGCGCTTTCGGATTGCAAGGCGAGGGCCACGAGGGACGAACGCCAATTCTGCCCGGCGATCATCGAAATCAAAGGAGCATTGAATGCCAAGAGACGCGGAATTCAGGGATTACGTGTTGGACCAACTCGGCGCCATGGGAGAGTTCGAAACAAAAAACATGTTCGGAGGAACCGCCATTCTTCGAAACGGCGCCGCCTTCGCCAAAATCAAACATGGGTCGCTTTGGCTGAAAGTGGACGACGGCAATATCGGGGACTTTATCGAAAAGGGAATGCCGCAGTACGCATACGGCAAGGACAACAGCCGCAAGCTCAACTTCTATGAAACCCCGGCCGACGTGCTTGAAGAGCCGGAAACGTTGATCCAGTGGGCCGCCAAGGCTTGCGAGGCGGCCATCAGGGCAAAGAAATAGATTTGCGCCAACTCGGACCTTGCGCTGGGCTTTTGCTCCAGAAAAAGAGCGCGAATTCCGCACGCCCCCCTGTCTTCGTCATGACGACAAAGGCGCAAGCGTGTTGTACGAACTGGGATGGAAATTAAAGGCAAGGCGTCCCTGGAATTACTGGAATTGCTCCCGGTATTGCCGATGGAATTTTGGCCAGATGCGCCGCATCCATGCTCGCGGTTGAAAAACGGTGCGATCAACAGTAACTTTTCAGATCGGCGTTGCGCATGGAGGGGTGATTTGCACGGACCGGAGGCTCTGCATGACACTGTCGCGGAGCCATTTTTCTTTTGGGATAATGCAACCTGAAACAGGGGCCCATCCTTCATTCCCCGCATTCGAAACGGCGGAGCGCGATTGATGGCGGGGCCTTTCGGCCCACCTGGCCCGCAAGCGGCGCAAGCAACGACAACACACATGAGGGAATGGCCGATGAGCGCAAAACCCGACAACAGCGAACGCGATGCCGCCATCGCAAGAATCAATCATCACCCGGACCGAGTGCTGATATCCCTTGTGCGGTCCCAAACCATCGACCTGTTCGCGGGCAATCTTTCCGACGACCTTAAGGGGACGCTGGAGAAAATCCGCCAACGCGCCCCCGACGCGGTCAAGGTGGCGGTTGATTCCATCAGCCGAACGCCAAAGGACGATGGCTACGAAGTCGTTCTGGACCTGGCCGGCAAGGAAACGCTTTCGATTTCCGACAAGGACGCGGGCCCCTTCACCCGGACGTTGGGCGGAGGCCTGTGCAACCTGTCCAAGGACCTCGAGATTATCCTCGACGTTTTCCAAGACAAGGGCGTGGGGGGCCGCAAGGCGAAGCGCCAGCGCATCGACTACCTGACGTGGGAGGACGCCGCCGACACCTTCCCCGGAACCATCGTTCCCGGCCGCTCGCGAAGCTCTCTCATTTTCCGCGGCGAAGGATTCGAAAAACTGATCCTGACCGAACGCGGCCCGACCTTCGACACGGACGATATCGATTTATGGCGATCGGAGCACGACTTCCTGGGCAACGGCGACGACTTCATCTTCATTGGCCAGGAGCCCGCCGATTCCAAGAAATTCGACCTCATCATGGAGCGTAAGCTCAAGAACAAGGGCTTGAAGGTCTTTTGGCTGGTCGGCGGCAACCAGTTGAAAAAGCTCTATACCGAGTACCGCCACTTTTTGTCCATCGCCGACGTGGTCAGCCTGAACCTGGCCGAGGCGGCCCAGTTTTTCGGTTTCGAGCCCTTGCGCCGCAAGCACAAGGACGCCAGCGAACTGCGCGTCATGTACGCGCGCGAGATCAGCCGCCGCGTGCTCGAGGACGGAGCGAACCACGTTCTCATCACCGACGGGGCGAAGGGCGCGTCCCTGGCCCGCAAGGCCCGGGGCGGCAGGGTGGAGTTCGTCTATTCCCCCCTTATCCAAGAGAACTCCATCGAGGTCGATCCCAACGTGCGCGAGGATACGGGGTGCGGAGACAGCTTCGCCGCCGCCGTCGCCGCCCATTACCTGGCCTTCGGCCCGTCCCTCAAGCTCAATCAGGCGGCCAATTTCGCCCATTATATCGCGGGCATCATCTTTCAGCGCCCGCGCCCGAACCTGACGGACGAGGATCGGGGCTTTGTCGAGTTCGCGTTCAACAAAGCCAAGGAGTCCGGCGCCTTCGTCGGCAAACATGAAATTTTCGAACGCGACGATTGCCAGATCCGCCCGGCGCCCGTTCCCTATAAGGGAGGGCGCCGCAACGTCTTGGTTCTGATCCTAGGCGGCGACCCCTCGGACCCGGAGCATCCCCGCATCACCGGGGCCGCGGCGGCCATGGGAAACCTGGCGCGGATATGCCAGGACGGGAGCTACGCCCTGGCGCCCCTGGTCCGTGTTGTCCCACGTCTCTCGACCCACCCAGAGGCCAACAGGCAACCCGATTTCCGCCCCGTCACCGAGGCCGAGATGAACCGCCTGGTCAAAAAGGGCCTGTTCTGCAAGGAAATCGGCGGCTTCGATGCGGACACTCCGTTCCGGCACGGCGTGCTGACCGAGGATTTGAAGGATTTCGAGGGCGTCTGCGTTCTTCGCGTGACGCTGTTGGAGGCCCTGGAAATCCTCTCGTCCGAAAATTTCGCCGAGCTGTTCAGCGACATCAAGTATTGGCATTTCCCGACGGAGGAAGTGGACGAGCGCTTGGTCTGGCACACCAAGACCTGGGGCGTGTCGCGCGAGCAAAGCCGCGAGATCATTTGCCAGACCTTGCGCGACTACGTGGTCCGGGCCCTGAGCCCCCAGTTCCGCTTCAGCCGCATCCGCGCCACGAACCGCGAGGGCTTCGAACGCGAAATGACCGACCAGCTGATTCTCAGGCTGGACGCGTTGTTGGTTGGACTGTTCCGGGGCTATTCCTGAGTAGGGTATCGTCGGCGGACTTGGGAGATGTCAGGGGCGGGCGTAAGAGAGTCGATTATCGGGGCGAGCGGTCGCGGCCGTCGGGATAATTAAGTGTCCGTCCAAAAACTTGTTGAATCGGATGAATTGGTTGTGATTCAAGGT
>CAYFNC010000029.1:0-44889 GCA_964344345.1 uncultured Hyphomicrobiales bacterium
CGACATGGTCGCCGCGCCCTGAAGCCATCCGCCCGGGGTTTTGCCGGTGTTACGAGCTACGGCAGAATAATTATCGCCGTGGCAGATTAATTTTTTCCGCCCCAGCGCTGAACTTTGACGCATCAAACCAGGAGACATGACTATGTATAGGTTCAGACTGAGAATGCCCGTGGGCGAGACCCACAACGTCGAACAGATGACGCCGCGAACACCAAGGCGGCGTTGAATAGGCATGGGTGCTACGCCACCCCGTCGGGCGGCGAATTCGGAGGTTGGGTCGATTCGGCGGGGCGGAAGCGCGGCCTGGACATGCTGTTGAAAGCCGCCGAAATGGGACACCGCAGGGCGGGCAGGCGACTGCTGGACGCCGTGCATGCGGGACACCTGCCGGTTTCGCCCGAAGACACGTCGTGGCTGCGGGCCTACCGCAAGGAAGAATTCAAGACCAACTTCTTGTTCAAGCGATCCCACGAACGGTTCTCCAGTTCGTCCATACACGCGCGAACGAGCCCCTCACATATCCACCAACGCCTGCAGCCGGGCGTAGTTCTTGATGATGAGGGTTCTGAGCTTGCGTTCGACGATGCCTTCCTTGGCCAGTTCGCCGAGGGCGATGGCGACGACCTCGCGCTCGGTGTCGACGCGCTCGGCGATTTCGGCGTGGCCGGGGAGGCCGTTGATGATCCAGCTTCCGGCGCCGGACGGGTCGGGCTCGGCCATGGTCAGGAGCTCGCGGTAGATCCGCTGGTGGGAGCTGAGGCTGCTGAGCGCGGTCACCCTGGACGACAGGGAGCGGACCTTGTTGGCGAACAGCCGAAGCAGCGCAACGGACATGTCCGGGACCCGAATCAAGGTTTCGCGGAACAGATCCGCGCCGAGGCGGGCCACCTCGGTGCTTTGCATGGCCCGCACCCGGGCCGACCGACGCTTCTTGTCGATGGCGGAGATTTCGCCGAAGGTCTCGCCGTCGCCCATCTCCACCAAGGAGACCTCGCGCCCCCCGCGCACGAAATCGAGGACCTGCACCCGCCCCTTGACGATGAAATAGACGTCGGACGTGTCGTCGTTGCGATCCACCACGATCTGGTCCGGCCCGAACCGCATCCATTCGCAGGCGCTCTCCAATTCCTCCAGCATCTGGTGTGGAACGGCGCCGAGCAGATTGATGTGCCTCAGAGACCTGTGGGCTTCCCACCCATCCATGTTTCCCAGCCTCCCTCAAGACGGCCGATGGGCCGACATAAGCCCATGCTCCTTTTTCCTTCGATGCTAGCCCAACGGCGCCGATTCCGGAACGCCAAACTGAACCCGGGCGCGCCGACGCGGCTCAATACAGCTTCAACTCCCGAAGCGTCGCGGGTCCGGCGACCCCATCGACGTCCATGTCGTTCTCGCCCTGGAAGGCCCGAAGCGCCGCGCCGACGTCGGGGGAGAACACGCCGTCGATGGGGCCCTTGTAGTGCCCGCCGGACGCCAGGGCCTTTTGCAGGTTCTCGACCTCGGGACCCTTGTCGCCTTCCTGGAGCATGTAGAGGCTTCTTGCGCCCTTGGACGCCTGGTAGAGCCGCTGCTTGGAGCTTTTGATGTAGGACTGCATCATCCCCGCCGCCTCGGGCGCGGCCAGGGCGTCGGTCATCTGCTCTTGCTCGACGTCGAACGCCTCGATCTTGGCGGCGAGACGGGCGTCGTTCAGCGCGGCGTTGCGCTTGGACAGGCTGTCCGCCATGGCCCGCATGCGCTTGCGGGCCGCGTCGTGCTCGCCCTTTTGGAACAGACGGACGGATTCCTCGTGCTCGCGCTCGGCCTCGACCAGGGCGACCTCGATCTGGACCTCGCGGTTGGCGGCTTCCTCGACCTCGGCCTTGTCGGCGGTGACCAGGATCTCGATCGGGGCGGAGAAGCGCTTCCTCTCGCTCCCCTTGGCGTCGAGATAGGTGAAACGCAGCTCGCCCAGCGCGAGCTTGCCGGGCTTTTTCGGCCCGACGTCGAGGCGCATCAGCACCGAACGGCTTTCTCCCGCGTAGAAATCCTCCAGCGCCACGTCCACGCCCTTGGCGTCCTTGTCGGCCTCGCGCCCGAACACCTGGGCGTCCCGGACCGCGTCGGTGGCCTCGAACTCCAACGCCGGGTCGCGGGCGATGGTGCGGAACAGGGTCTTCAGCTCGCGCGCGAAGATTCCGGCGATCTGGCTCGACCCCTCGATGAAATAGTAATTCCCGCCCGAGGTCTCGGCGATGTCCTGCATCAGGTCCTCGTTATAGTCGAGGCCGAGGCCGAGGGTGGAGACGCGCACGCCCCTTTCGCGCGCCTTGCGGGTCAGGCGGCGGATTTCATAGGGGTCGGTCACGCCCTCGTTGGCGAGACCGTCGGAAAGCAACAGCACCCGGGTGAGAACGTCGCGGCCGGCGTGGGGCGCGATCTCGTCCGCGCCCCGCATCATGCCGCCCGCCAGGTTGGTGGAGCCCCGTGGCGCCAGCTCCTCGATCAGGCCCTTGACCATGCCCGGCGCCTCGACCGGGGCCGACGGCCACAAGACGGTGATGCGGTCGTCGTACTCGACCACGGCCAGCCGGTCCCGGGGCTGGAGCGCGTCCACCATCATGCCCGCCGCCTTCTTCAGGTACGCGATCTTGCCCTTGTCCGCCATGGACCCGGACCGGTCCAGCACCATGGCCAGGTTCAACGGCGGACGGTCGACGGCGGCCTTGGGATCGTCCGGCGCGTGAAAGCGCGCCAGAACGTAGACCGACGCCGCCTCCCCTTCCAGGATCGCGGGCTTGTCGATCTGAATCCTGGGCTCCAGCGACTGGGCCGGGGTCGACAGGGAAAAAACGGCGATGGCGGCGATAAGGGCCGCCCGGAACGAATTGGCGCGCATCATGGTGTCTCCCGCGTCTGAGCCTTCGAGCGATAGCATGCGCCGGGACTATGGCGGGATTTGGGCCGGAATGCGGCGGGAGGGGGGCGGTTGGGGGAGGGCGAGGGAGCGCGAAAGATATGGCGCTCCTTGAAGTGCGCCCTAATCGCCCCTGGAAATACCTGGATATTATTCAATCGCATCCATTTCCAAGCGAGCCGCTGAGCGCGCAGTACATGGACCCCAGATCGAAGGAAACGTCCGCCCAGCGCATGCTGTTGTCCTTGCCCTCGAAATGCTTACGCCAATTGGCCACGTTCACGTTAAAAAGATTGTATTCGCCGTACCGAAACAGCAGGCCCGGGCCAACATGAAAATAGCTCCAATCCGATTCCCATTGACGCCCTGAACCGACGTTCACGCGTGGAATGACCGAGAATTCCCCTCCGAACGGCGCCCACGAGAAACCACCTGCGGAAAGCATTCCATCGATCGACCGCTTGTTTCCGATCAGGGCGCCGGTTGGCTGGTCGTCCCAAGTGGCCTTGCTGGACGGGTCCCAGGGTTCGGAATATTCGAACTCGAAAGCAACGTCATATCCGGTCTTGAAATTGCTTCCTTTTTCCCCTTCCAGGTGGGCCTTGTCGAAATGGACGGCGGTGTATGTAATGCCGTCGTATTGCCGTCCTTGCCACATTCCGTTGCGGCTATGCGCCCAGGATTTCCCGATGCCGACATCGATATCAATGGTGTATGGCGTGACGTATCGTTCTTGCGTTTGTTCGCCCTTGCCGTGGGATACGGAAACGCTGGGCCCGACGGCGGCCTTGTCCCATTTGTACGAAGAGCGGTCGACCTTGCCTCCTCCCGTGGCGGCGTACCCCATTGCTCCCAAACGAATGGTCCATTCACCGATGGTCACGCACACGGGGCGGAAACGGCCTTTTGCCCAGTAATATCTTCCAATCGAGTCGAAATTCTCGTTTGTTGCGTCGAAATAGCCTCCGCCGGAGTAAACGTCGAGCGCGTTCCCAGGGTCCGCCCAATAATTATCGACGCATTCCTTCTTTTCCTTTTTTTCGTCCGCCCTCGCCGGCGCGCAAACACCAGTGGAAACGAAAGCGAGGACGCCCATGAAAATGAATGCGCCGCTCTTTGCATAGAGCGCTCTCCTTGATAACCACGTCTTGGCCATGGGAAGCTCCCCCCGGTAAAATGCCGATGATTTATTGAGCGCAGTACATCCTGAACGTCAGCCTGTCACCGGCCGGACCGGGATCCGTGATCGTCGCCCTCCAGAAGGTGAATGTTATTCTATTTATTTCATCCCCTTTTTTCAGGGCGACCGGAAGATTGTATTCAAACCTTAAATCGACGATTCTAACGAAGTTTGGATCTTCTGGGTGCTTGTGCGCATTCGATTGAATCGTCTCTCCATTGTAGACAAATTTGAAGAGCTTACTCCGTACTTGAGAAAGTCGACGTGAATTCTCGGAAACGACAATGATCTTTCCGCACGTCGCCGGCGCCGTCATGTATTGGAAATTGATCCCCATGGCGTCAGCTGTGTCCGATCCCGTGGGAGAGAACCAAAGCCCGTCTTGGGCGTCATAATGGCCGTTTCCGAGCTTGGCTTTCCCCCATGTCGAGATCGCCCCGATTCTCAAGGGAGTCTCTTGCGAAAACGCCAAGTCCGGTAACAAGAAGAGACCGAACAGAACAAAAACCACCAACATTGACTTCAAGAAATTTCCACGCATTTCACCCTCCGGTTTTTGACAAACAGAGCATCATTAGTTGAAATTATAAACAAACGCATAGTACTCAAGCACCGACATTGGCCTTGCAAAGTAGTAACCCTGGGCATACTCGACTTTCCTGTCGCCACCCTCCAAATAATCTTTTTGAAATTCTGTTTCCACGCCTTCAGCCACTATTAACTTTCCCTGCATTTTGAGCATCTTAATCATGCCATCAATCAATGGCGGGTTGGCCTTCGCGCCGCCCGGCGAAGGAATGACGTCGACGAATTCCTTGTCTATCTTTACGTAATCGACTGGAAATCCTTGAAGATTTGCGAATGCCTTGGCGCCTTGTCCAAAATCATCGATGGCGATCCTGACGCCCATTCCTTGCAGTCCCTGCATCAAGACACGGGCGGCGTTCTGGTTTTCATCATCCAGGACTTGCCGTTCGGTCCATTCGAGAACAAGCTGCGACGCATTAATGCCCGCGCCTTGGCCTCCGCCATCGAATATTTTGGCGATGGTGTTGTGGATATTCGCGTCGCCGAAATGGCGCGCGACCAAATTGACGCTTACCCGAAGGTCAGGATTGCCTCGGTACAGAGGGGCCAACTCTCGATTGACGGTTTCCAAGACCCAGTCGGTCAAGGGAAAAATAAGATCGCTATTTTCAATCTTTGGGATGAACTCGTCAGGCGGGACCGGGGCGGCGCTTGGCGGAAACCAGCGCAACAAAGCCTCCGCGCCCACGCATTTCCCCGCGTTGAGATCGATGATGGGTTGGTAATGAACCTTGAGTTCGTCATTCGACAAAGCTTCCATGACACGTTTCGGCATTTCCTTCTCCAATCGAATTATTTCAATCAGTCCGATCAGGTCGATATGCGTTTGCCGCAGATGGTTTAAAAAGCGAAAGACCATGGGCAACGTGGCCAAGACCGCCAGGATCGGCAGAATTGGCGCGGCGATAGGGATCACGCGATTCCACAGAACACGGTCTTTGTAGCCAGGTTCGGACACGGCTTCGATCACAAGCGGCGTCTCTGCGAGTTGGGCTTCCCCATTGACGGATTCATGGTTTCCAATGGGCTTGAAATCGGCGGTTTGCGCCAAAATCGTTCCATCCGCCCCGCGGAGCGCCAGCCCTCCTCGTCCATCGGATTTCGAAAATATCGCGGGGCTCAGTAGTTTTTCCGGAGAAAGAATCGCCTGCAATCCGCTTCCGTCTTGCCTGCATGCCGTGAAAGCCGGAACGCCATTGGAGGCGCTCCATCGCGCGCCGCAGTCCGGGTGGGGCCCAGGGGCAAGTGGCCTGGATGGGCCTACATCGCCGTCGCTGGTGAGCAAGATTTTTCCGCCGGCGTCAAACCGCCTGATTTGTTTCACGAAACCATGGGAGCGTTTGGCGCTGCTAAGTAGATTGTGCGCTTGAGGCGGCTTCGCTCCATTCGTTGCGGAAAGCAGGACATCGAATGCTTTATGAAACTTATTCAATTGGTAATTCAGCTCATACGAAGCCTGCTCGGCGGATTTCTCCATGTCATGCGAGGCAAGGTGCGCAGCCACGAAGTTCACCGCGATCGATCCAACGAAAACCACAATGAATGCGGAAATTGCCGCCGCTGTATATGGGAATGATGGAAATTTTGGCGCCTCAACCATTAACGAAAAGCCCGCCCAGATTGTTGATACCATTCGATTTATTCACAAAAGTTTATTTATTGTACATAAACACCTTTTAAGAGTCTATGTGTTTCTCCATAGGTAGCGGTGCGAAAGAGAGCTGTTGATGCGGGAATGTCGCGCACGCACGAAACAGCGATAAACAATACACGTATGCGCCCTTTATTTGCTTTTCTTGCTTTCTTATTAAAAGATTTGCATATATTACAATTAATATTCTAATATTTATATGTAGATTATCGAATATCCACACAAAAGATTCACAGAGACGGCGTGGTCCCGCATACGGCGTGGATATCTGTGTAAATTTCTAGCAAGGAGTGTAATTCAGGGGTGGTAATTCCGAGAATCCCGGGAGGGGGCCCTGGGACACCTGACCGAACACCCTCTTTCACCCTCTTTCGCCCTCTTTCCGCCCCCCCCCTGAAGCGCTGCGCCTGAAAAGGTCTATCGGCCCCCCTCGCGAAACCACTCCAGCGCATAAACCCGAAGCGCGCCGGAGAGGTTCCCCGTCCTGTCCCGGTCGATTTCGGTGATCAGGGCGGCGAGGGAGAGGCGGCGTTCGACGGCGATTTGGCGGAGCGCGTCCCAGAATTCGGGCTCGAGCGACACGCTGGTCGCGTGGCCCGCGATGGTGATGGAGCGTTTTTTCGGCGCGGTCAATCAGGACTCGGACGAGGTCTCGCCGTCCCCGGACTTCGGGGCGGGTCCGAACACGGTTTCCGCGTCGGGCTCGGCCTGCGGCGGCTCCGGCGGCGGGGTCGGCCCGAACACGCTTTCCGCGTCGGGCTCGGCCTTGGGGGCCGGGGGCGCGGGCGGCGGCGGCGGCGGGGCCGATTCCGCGGGCGTCGTCGGCGCCGGGCCGTGGACCGTGCCCGCGCGGGCGCGGGCGACGGCGACCTGCTTCTCCAACTCGTCCTCGGAGCACATGCCGAGCGAGACCGGGTTGCGGGCCTTGATGTTGGGGGCGTTCCAATGGGTCTTGTCGCGCACCGCGTTGATGGTCGGCTTGGTGGTGCCGATCAGCTTGGAGATCTGGGCGTCCGACATTTCCGGATAGTTTTTCAAAAGCCAGGCGATGGCGTCGGGCCGGTCCTGGCGCTTGGACACGGGCGTGTAGCGCGCGCCCTTGGGCTTGGCCGTGACCTGGGGAATGGTGGGCTCCAACGCCTTGAGCTGGGCGGTGGAGTCGTTGACGCAGCGCTCGATCTCTTCCTTCGACAACTCGCCGCCGGTGACGGGGTCCAGGCCCTGCATGCCGATGGCCACCTCGCCGTCGGCGATGGCCTGGATTTCCAGCATGTGCAGGCCGCAGAACTCGGCGATCTGCTCGAACGTCAAGGCGGTGTTTTCGACGAGCCATACGGCCGTCGCCTTGGGCATCAGAGGCTTCGGCATGTGTTCCCTACCCAACCATAATTTCCCTGCGCGGAAGCGACCTTGTTTGTTCGGCGGCGCGGGCGCGCCCCCGCCGGTCGGTTCCGGATTGCGGCTTGCTTCCGAAGACCTTTATACAGCCCGTTAAAGACCGTGGTCAAACAATCCGGTACACTGCGTCACGCGACAGCACCGAGGAGGCGCCCCATGGACCTTGAAGAGCTTGAGCCCCGCAAGAAAAAGCCCCAGCCGAAAAACCTGGACGAAATGTCCATTGAGGCGCTCGGCGAATACATCGAGGAGCTGGAATCGGAAATCCGGCGCGTCCAGGACGCCATCGAGAAAAAAAAGGCGGCCCGGTCCGACGCCGATTCGGTGTTCAAGTTCTAGGCGGCGCTCGCCGAGCGCCGTTGGGCCATGGCGTCGAAGACCTCTGACACCCGGGCCATCAGCTCCGAAACGTGAGCCCGGCGCGAGCCCCTGAGCGGCGTCGATCCGTCCAACTTGTAAGCGGTCTTGCGCAGCACGTGGGCCATATGCAGCAGGTAGGCCTCGTCGAACGGGCCGTCCTTGTCGAGCAGTTCCTCGGCGCAGGCGCACGGAAAGGAACCGCCGCCGCAACGCGGACAGCCTTGGGCCGGGTTCTCCATGGTCATTTGGCCTTCCAATCGCATCCCACTTTATGATAAACGCATCAATTTGATTTGTATTAATATTGGAATAAGTGCATATAGTTCCTTATTCAAACCACATAATCCGCATTATAGTAGTTTACTATTTTGTGAGTCGACTCAAATGTTGCGCCGCAGTTTCGCCGCCGCGAACTTTTTTCGGTTTTGGTTCATGGGCGGTTTGAATCTCGAAACGCCGTCGCCATATGAAACGCATATTGTTCATCATATGGAGAGAGTCCGATGGAACACCCCATGTGCGCCCAGAAAGGGGCCTACGAGGTTCAGGTCAAGGAAGGGGAGAAGTATTCGTGGTGCACCTGCGGCCGCAGCACGACCCAGCCGTACTGCGACGACAAGTCCCACGAGGGCACGTCGTTCAAGCCCCATGAATTCACCGCGCGCTTCACCGGCCCGGTGGAAATCTGCGGGTGCAAGAGCACGAAGACCCCGCCGTTCTGCGACGGCGCCCATGAAAAAATCGACGTAAGCCACCTGGCGACCTGAGGACTCCCGCCGGGCGCGGCCGATTTCCGCCGGCCGCGCCCGCGCGTCGCCCACCCAATGACTTGTCATCTTCGTCTTATCGGCAATAATGATGGGAGGCGTCGAATCCGGACAGGCGGGACGGACGGTTCGACGCCTTGGCGATGGCGGCCGGGGGCCAGGTGAAGGCGATGCTGGATCCCGTATACAACATCGAGAACGTCAGTTTCCTGGTGGTCGACGACAACCGCCACATGCGCAGCATGGTGCGAAGCGTCCTCGGCTCGTTTGGCGTGCGCGAGGTGCACGAGGCCACTTCGGGTAAGGAAGGCCTCGACATGCTCAAGGAATTCCAGCCCGACATCATCATCGTCGATTGGGTCATGCATGGCATGGACGGCCTGAAGTTCGCCAAGACGGTCCGCCAGGGCGAGGAAAGCCCCAATCCCTACGTCGCCATGATCATGCTGACCGCCCACACCGAGCTCACGAAGGTGACCAAGGCCCGCGACGCCGGCGTCAACGAGTTCATGGCCAAGCCGCTGACGGCCAAGTCGCTGTACAGCCGCATCGCCTCGATCATCGCGCACCCCCGCCCCTTTATCGAGAGCCCGAACTATTTCGGCCCCGACCGCCGCCGTAGGCAGGACCCGCGCTACAAGGGCCCGGACCGGCGCGAAAGCGGCGGCGCCTGGCGCGCCATGTCCGACGAGGAGTTGGACAAGCTGATGGAAAGCGCCTGAGGGGAGGAAACAACAAACCCCTTGAGTCTGTTCAAAGGACGGACGGTGTAATAGTGTACCGCCGGTTTTCCGAAGGGGGAGGAAGAAGACCGTGAGCGCGCCCGTCCGCGTCAAACGCACGACCGTCCCGGAGCTCGGCGCCCGCAAGGGGGGCGAGCCGCTGGCGACCCTGACCGCGTACACCACGCCCATGGCGCGGTTCCTGGACCCGCACGTGGACATGCTGCTTGTCGGGGACTCGCTCGGCATGGTGCTTTACGGCATGGACACCACGCTGGGCGTCACGCTGGACATGATGATCCTGCACGCCCAGGCGGTGATGCGCGGCTCGGAAAAGGCATGCGTCATCGTCGACATGCCCTTTGGGTCCTATGAGGAATCGCCGGAATCCGCTTTCCGAAACGCCGCCCGCGTGATGCGGGAAGCCGGGGTCGCGGGCGTCAAGCTCGAAGGCGGGGTCGAGATGGCGAAGACCGTCGCCTTCCTGGCCAAGCGGGGAATCCCGGTCCTGGGCCACGTAGGGCTTCTGCCCCAGTCGGTGCACGCGGCGGGGGGCTTCCGCTCCCACGGGCGCGACGAGGCCGAGGCCGAGGCCATCTTCGCCGACGCGCTCGCCGTGGCCGACGCCGGCGCCTTCGCCATCGTGGTCGAGGGCGTGGTCGAACCGCTCGCCCGCCGCATCACCGAGGCGGTTCCCGTCCCCACCATCGGCATCGGCGCGTCCGCCGCCTGCGACGGCCAGATATTGGTTTCGGATGACATTCTCGGCCTGTTCGCCGACTTCAAGCCCCGCTTCGTCAAGCGTTACGCCGAGATGGGCGAGGACATCTCCCGCGCGGCCGAAGCCTACGCCGCCGAGGTCCGGGCGCGGACCTTCCCCGGCGACGAGCACTGCTTCAAGCCCAAGGCGAAGGGCGGCTGACCATGGCCGCCGCCCTCGACACCGTCCGCACCGTCGCCGAGCTTCGCGCCCGGGTCAAGGAATGGCGCGACGGCGGCGCCGCGGTCGGCCTGGTTCCCACCATGGGCGCGCTGCACGAAGGCCACCTGTCGCTGGCCCGCCACGCCCAGACCATCGCCGACAAGACCGTCGCCACCATCTTCGTCAACCCCAAGCAGTTCGGCGAGAACGAGGACTTCGGCGTCTACCCCAGGACCGAGGAGCGCGACGGCGAGCTTCTCGCCTCGGTCGGGACCGACCTTCTGTTCGCGCCCGCCGTGGGCGAGATGTATCCCGAGGGCTCGGCCACCCAAGTGTCCGTCCCCGGCATCGGCGACGTGTTGGAGGGCGAGCACCGGCCCGGGTTCTTCTCCGGCGTCGCCACGATCGTGGTCAAACTGTTGCTGCAAGCCCTTCCCGACGTCGCCGTGTTCGGGGAAAAGGACTACCAGCAGCTTCAGGTCATCAAGCGCTTCGCCCGCGACCTGGACATTCCCGTCCGCATCGAGGGCGCGCCGACGGTGCGCGAGGCCGACGGGCTCGCCATGTCGTCGCGCAACGCGTACCTGAACGAGGAGGAGCGCGCCATCGCCCCGGCGCTCAACCGCGCCATCATCGCGGTCGCCGACGCCGCGCGGGCGGGAGGGGACATTCGAGCGGCCGAAAGCAAGGCCATGGCCGAGGTTCTGGACGCGGGCTTCAAATCGGTGGACTATCTATGCGTCCGCGACGCGGAATCGCTGGAGCCCGTGGACGACGTCCGTCGTCCGGCCCGGGTTCTGGCGGCGGCGTGGTTGGGGGGCGCCAGGCTTATCGACAACGTGGGGGTCCGACCATGACGGCCGATATCGTCGATTACCGCATCCTTGACGACGGCGAGGTTCTGTTCCGCGAGGGCGACCGCGCCGGAGAGGCCTATATCCTGAAATCCGGCGCGGCGCGCATCACGCGAAAGGTCGGGGGCCAGGAAAAAGAACTCGGCCTGCGGACGCCCAAAACCATCATCGGGGAAATGGGCGTCATCGCCGACATGCCCCGCCTCGCCACCGCGACGGCGGTGGGCGAGACCGTATGCTTCGTCATCACCAGGGGCCTGTTCAACCGGCTGCTCGACAACGCCGACGTGGAGACCCGGTCCATGATTTATTTCATGGTCCACTTCATCCGCGACGCCGAGTTGGGCGAGGCCAAGTCCGACGCCTACCAGCCGCTGGAAAAGCGCGCCCGAATCATCCGCCACTTCGCCAAGTCCGACGAAACCGGCGAACTGCTGGCCCATGGCGAGCCCTTGTTCGTCACCCTTTGCCGCGCGCTCCTGGAACGGGCGTTGGACACCATGGAGACGGCGGGGTTGGCTTCAACGAGCGCTTAATCCAAAAAAGAACAACACATGTCGTAACCTTCGGAACTAACCGATAAGCCAAAGGGGGGCTAGAAGGACATGTTGAAGATCATCGCTTCGCGCTTGGCCTGGGCCGGGAAAAGATCGGCCCTGCTGTTTTCCCTGGCGATCATCGCCGCCCCGTCCGCATTCGCCATGGACGCCCACGAGCCCTCCGTCGATCGGGGCGGGCGCCTATACGACGACTGGGCCCTGGAGATCGACGAGGACCCCAGGAACATCCGCCATCCGTCCTTCCCGGCCGAAAAGGCCGCCGACGTTTCCGCCGCGCGGACCTGGCTCTGCGCCGAATGCCATGGCTGGGATTACAAGGGCCGGCACGGCATCAAGGGCGTCGACGGCGCGGCCGGGAAAGACCAGGCCGCGATCATCGCCGTGCTCAAGGACAAGACACATGGCTACGGGGATCTGATGGACCCCATGGATTTCCAGGACCTGGCCGCCTTCGTCGCCAAGGGCCAGGTCGACATGGACGCGCACATCGACCGCGCGACCGGCAAGGCCAAGGGGGACGGCGCGAAGCAGATCCCCCTTTACAAGACCATGTGCGTCACCTGCCACGGCGTGTCCGGCGACCGGCTCGGCGGCCTGTTGCCGCTGGCCCGCACCGCGTGGGAGAAGCCGCGCAAGACCCTGCACAAGCTTCTCAACGGCCATCCGGGCGAAAACATGCCCGCGCTGCGCGTCCTCGGCGTGTCCCGCATGGTGGAGACCATGGCCTACCTCCAGACCCTGCCGAAAGAGGAACCGCTGCCCTCCATCGTTCGCGGCGGCCAGCTTTACGACAACTGGATGAAGGAAGTTGGCTTGTCCCCGCCTCGAAAGTCCCACCCGACCTATCCCCCGGGCAAGGCGTACTCCAACAAGCCCGCCGTCAACTGGCGCTGCCACACCTGCCACGGCTGGGACTACAAGGGCGCGACGGCTCTCGGCATGAAGGGGATCGCTGGCATGGCCGGCGCCGCGCCGGAAAAGATCATTGCGGTCCTGACGGACAAAACCCACCGTTACGGCGACGTGATCGAGGACCGGGGGCTTCTGGACCTCGCTAATTTCGTCAGCAAGGGCCAAGTCGACATGGACAAGCACATCGACCCGGCGACGGCCAAGGCCAAGGGCGACAAGGCCAAGGGCAAGAAGTTCTATCGCGCCATCTGCAACAAGTGCCACGGTCCGGACGGGCGCAAGATCACCACCATGACCCCCTTGGGCGACGTGGCGCGAAGCGATCCTTGGAACGCGCTCCACAAAGTGCTGAACGGCCATCCCAAGGAGGAAATGCCGGCGCTCCGGGTCCTCGACCGCCAGGTCGCGGCGGACCTCATCGCCTACACCCAGTCCTTGGTGGGAATGAACACGAAATAGAACGGCTTCCGTTCTATAGCGCTTGGGCCCGTCCCATTTTGGGCGGGCCCTTTGCGATGGGGGTTTGGCGTGGGGCCCATTGCCGCCACGTTCGAAAAGGAGCGCGTTCGATGCCGAAATCGATTCCGATGGCGATGATGGTCTTCGCTGCGGCGATCGCCCTCGCCCGCCCCCTTTCGGCCGAACAGACCGAAGTCGTGGTGGTCGGCGGCGGGATCGCGGGGCTGGCGGCGGCGGCCTACCTGTCCGAGGATTACGACGTCGTGGTGCTGGAGAAGGAAACGCGCGCGGGCGGACGGGCCGTTTCGGGCCGTCATCGGGGCTGGACCTACGCCAAGGGGACCGAATACCTGGGCCGCCCCGACGGCGCGCTTGAGGAAATTCTCGAAGAGCTGGAGTTGGAGCCTACGGAAATCCCCGCCCCCATGGACGCCCATTATTACGGCGGGCGGCTCCATATCGGCGAGGCGGCCATCGCGAGGCTTTATGCGGACCTGGGCGGGATCGAGGCGCTGAACCGCTTCGCCGCCGCCGTGAGAGCGCTCGCCCCGAAATACAGGGAGCTTCCCCGCTTTCGCCCGGGCGGCCCCATGGCCCGCCTCGACGGAATCACGGCGCGGCGATGGCTCGGGGAATTGAAGCTTCCGAAAATCTTCCACGACCGCCTGAACGTGGCGGCGCGAGGGCTGTTCGGGGCGAGTCTGGACGAGATGTCGGCCCTCGCCATCCTGCCCGAGGCCGCCTTCGATTTCGGCGATTGGGAGCCCATCGAGGACATCGACGACCTTGACGTCCCCGGCGATTCGTCTTCCGGCTCCTATTCCTTTCCCGGAGGCGTCGTCGAAATCACCGACGCGCTGGCCAAGGCCTTGGGCCCGGCGGTCCGGTTCGGCGCGACCGCCACCCGCGTCACCCGGGACGGGGATGATGTCCTGGTCGATTACCTTGACGACGATAGCCGCAGGCACCGCATCGAGGCAGACGCCGTCGTCCTCGCCGTTCCCGCGCCGGTGGCGCTCCGCATCGGCAAACGCGTACTGGACCAGGAGCAACGCAACATCCTGAAGAAAATCCCCTACGCCCCCTACGCCACCGTGGCGCTTTTCAGCGACACGCCGATTTTCGACAAGGCCTTCGATCTCGCGGTTCCGGACGGTTGGTTCTTCACCGACATCTACGACGCCACCTGGGTCCAGCGTAAGACGGGCAAGCGGGGCGCGGGCGCGGTCATGGGCGTCTACGTCGGCCCCAAAAGCGTGAACGATGGACTGTTGAAGCTCCCGGATCATGAAATCGTCAATCGGGTCCTCAAGGACCTGGAGCGCTTGTTCCCAGGCGCCCGTGACCGGATCACCGGCTGGGACCTGCACCGCCACAGATACGCCTACCCGGTCATGACGCCCGGCGCGCACGGCCGGTTGGCGAAGCTCTGGAAAACCATCAAGGGCCCGGTGTTCCTGGCCGGGGACTACATGATCTATCCCACCTTCGAAGCGGCGGCGGAATCGGGCAAGCTGGCGGCGGAGATGGCGGGCGCGTACATGGACGACTGAAGGGGTATGGACATTGAAGCCGGAAAAGATCCTGTTTCTCGGCCTCGGCGGCGCGGGGCAGCGGCATCTGCGCATCTTTCGCGGCATCCTGCCGGACGTCGCCTGCACGGCGCACCGCGTCATGCGCAAGACGCCGTTGCTCAAGTCCGATTTCACCGTGGACGACAGCCAGACGGTGGAGGCGCGCTACGGGATTAACGCCTTCGACGATCTGGACGCCGCGCTGGCGGACGGCCCCGGCCTCGCGGTGGTGGCGACGCCGTCCGCGCTGCACATGCCCGCGATGCAAAAGGCGGCGGAGCGCGGCGTCCACCTGTTCGTCGAGAAGCCCGCGTCCCATTCGCTTGACGGCTTCGCGGCGCTTCGCGAAACGATCCTCGCCAACCGGCTTTGCTTCCACGTCTGCTTTCAGCGCCGGTTCCATCCCTTTTTCATCCGCGTGAAGCGCCTGTTGGACGAAGGCAGGCTCGGCCGGGTGTTCTCCGCGTCCTTCAACGTGGCGTCCTACATCCCGGCCTGGCATCCGTTCGAGGATTTCCGGAACCTCTACGCCTGCCACGCGAACCTCGGCGGCGGGGTCCTGTTAACGGAAATCCACGAACTGGACCTCTGCGCCTGGTTCTTCGGCGCGCCCCGGCGGATCGGCTGCGTCGGGGGCAATTGGTCCGAACATCCCATGGACGTGGAGGACACGGCGCATCTGACCCTCCACTACGACGGGTTCGCGGCCGGGATGCGGCTTTGTTTCATGCAGCGGCGCAACCGGCGCGGATTCTTCATCGCCGGAACCGAAGGCTGCGTCGAATGGGACAAAAGCGGCAATGTGTTAACCTTCGAGGACTACGCTGGAGGGACGGTCGAAACCCTTAGCGAGCCCGAACTGACCAACGACGACATGTTCCACGCCCAGGCCGTCCATTTCGTGGAGAACATCAACCCCGACGACAGCGCCGCCGCGCTGGACGCCGCTTGGCTGTCCCAATCCATGGTCGACGCCGCCAAACGCTCCATGGCCCGGGACGGCGCGCCGATGGAGCTGGAGAGCGTCCCTTGGCTCCGCTGAACAAGCCTTCGGTCACGGTGGGCCTGGTCCAGATCAACACCGGGTTTTCCGGCTACGGCTACTTCCCATATGTGGCGGGACTGATCCAAGGATACGTGGAGCGCCACGCCCGCGAGCCGGGACGCTATGAATTCCTCTCCCCGATCCACAAGCGCATGCCCGTTGACGACGCCGCCCGCCATATGGTGCGCGCCGACGTGGTCGGGTTCGGCGCGTACGTCTGGAATTTTCGCCTCTCGCTCGCGATCGCGCGGGCGGTCAAGGCGGCAAGACCCGAAACCCTCGTCATTTTCGGCGGCCCCCAGATCCCCGACAGGGCCGAGGCGTTCCTCGGCGAACACCTCTTCGTCGACGTCGTTGTCCACGGCGAGGGGGAGCGCGCGTTCCTGGAGCTCCTCGAAGCCGGCCGGGACGGGGATTGGAGCGGGATCGCGGGCGTCTCCCACCTTGGCCCCGACGGCGCGCTCCGCCACAACCCGAGGGGAGCCTGGATCAAGGACCTGAACGAAATCCCCTCGCCCTACCTGAACGGGGCCTTCGACGCGCTGATGGCGGAGCATCCGGACGAGAACTGGATCGGCCTCTGGGAGACCAACCGCGGCTGTCCGTTCAGTTGCGCGTTCTGCGACTGGGGTTCGGCGGTCCAGTCCAAGGTGCTGCGGTTCGATATGGACCGGCTGCGCCGCGAGATCGAATGGTTCGCCGAGCGTGGGATCGAGTTCATCTTCACCTGCGACGCCAATTTCGGCATCCTGCCCCGCGACGCAGAGATCGCGCGCTTCGTCGCCGAAACCAAGGCCCGAACCGGCTATCCCGTCGCGCTGTCGGTCCAGAACACCAAGAACGCGACCGAGCGGGCCTACGAGACCCAGACCATCCTTTCGGACGCGGGCCTCAACAAGGGCGTGGCCCTGTCGATGCAGAGCGCCAATCCCGAGGCGCTGGCCAACGCCAAGCGCGGCAACATCTCGCTCGAAAGCTACGCCGAACTACAGCACCGCTTCACCCGGGACGGGGTCGAGACCTTCAGCGACCTGATCCTGGGCCTGCCCGGCGAGACCTACGACAGTTTCGTCGAGGGCGTGTCCGACCTGATCGCGGGCGGCCAGCACAACCGGATACAGTTCAACAACCTTTCGATCCTGCCCAACGCGGAAATGGGCGACCCAGCCTATCAGGCGCGCCACGGGTTCGAATTGGCGGACGCGCCGATCATCAACGCCCACGGGATGAAGGAGGACGGCGAAGGCGCCATCGTCGAGGTCCAGACCCTCGTGGTCGGAACGAACACCCTGCCCGCCCAGGACTGGGTCCGGGTCCGGGCGTTTTCGTGGATGACCGCGTTCCTGCACTTCGACAAGATCCTGCAGATCCCGTTGATCGCCGCGAGGGAAACCACAGGCGTTTCCCACCGGACCTTAATCGAGTCGTTCCTCGCGCCCAACGCGCCGGTCCTGGACGAGGTCGCGGATTTCATGTGGACCTTCGCGCGCGCGCTGCAAAAGGGCGGCCCCGAGTTCGTCCACGCCCCGGACTGGCTCGGGATTTATTGGCCGGTGGACGAATACCTTTACATCAAGCTCGCCGTCGAGGACCGACTGGACGTTTTCTACGACGAGGCGGCGCAAGCAATCGCGCGCTGTTGCGAGGACGCGGGCAAGCCAATGGACCACGCCCTGCTGTCCGACGCCGTCGCCCTGAACCGCGCCATGCTGAGCCGTCCCGGCGCGACGGGAGAGATCGAGGTCCGCTGCGGCCATGACGTCTTGCGGTTCTATCGCGGCGTTCTCGCCGGACGTCCGGCGCGCGTCGAGCAAAAACCGACGGTGTACGCCATCGACCGGGACGCCGAGGCGTGGCCCGACATCGACGACTGGCGCCGCGAGGTGGTCTGGTACGGCAACAAGAAAGGCGCCTACATGTATCGCGGCGTCGCCGAGAAGGAGGCGATATGAAATACCGTCTCCTCGGCGCGACCGGAATCGCGGTTTCCGAAATCGGCTTCGGCGCCTGGGGCGTCGGCGGCGCGACGCCGGGCGCCACGTCCTATGGCCCGAGCGACGACAAGATCAGCCTGGACGCTCTCCGCGCCGCGCTCGATCGAGGGATCACCTTCTACGACACCGCCAACTGTTACGGCGACGGCCACAGCGAAAGCCTTCTGGGCCAGGCGTTTGGGCGCGAGCGCGACAAGGTTGTGATCGCAACCAAGGCGGGGATGCGAGATTATAAGACGCCCGCGTTCACCGGCCCGGAGATCGCTTCGTCGCTGGAGGGCAGCCTAGAGCGACTCCGGACGGATTACGTCGATCTGTTGCAGTTGCACGGGCCGCCGCTGGACCGGCTGCGCGCCGACGGGTCCATCATGGAAGCCCTCGCGCGACTGAAGGCCGAGGGCAAGGTCCGCGCGGCGGGAATCTCCGTCAACGCGCCCGAGGAGGGGATCGCGGCGATCGAGGAATTCGGGTTCGAGGCGATCCAGGTCAACCTCAACCTCGCCGACCAGCGGGCGCGGGCTTGCGGCCTGCTGGACCTGGCGCGGCAGCGGGCCGTCGGGATCATCGCGCGCACGCCGCTTTGCTTCGGGTTTCTATCGGGACGGCTTGATGGGCAAACGGACTTCGACGCGTCCGACCACAGAAGCGCCTGGCCCCGAGAACAGATCGAGACGTGGGTCGAGGCCGGACGCCTGTTCGCCTCGGCGCTTCCAGGCCAAGGCGACGCGCAGACCCGGGCGCGGTTCGCGCTCGGCTTTTGCCTGTCGTCGCTCGGAGTATCCACGGTCATCCCGGGCATGATGCGGCCCGAACACGTGGACGAGAACGCCGGCGCCTGCGATTACGCGCCCTTTTCCAAAGACGACATGGAAACCCTCGCCCGCCTTTATGACGAACGGTCCTTCTTCATTGGAACGAAGCCAAGCAAGTCAGCCGAATAGAAACCGGTCCAGGTGGCCGATCACCGCCTCGTCGCCGTAGCGTTCGCAAACGAAACGGTGGCCCGCTTGGCGGATCGGCTCGAAGCGTTCGGGCTCGTCCCGCAGGGTCTTCGCGATGTCCTCGAGGTCGCCGATGGTCCGGAAGGGAACGTAATGCTCCCACGGGACCAGGAAACGGTCGGTGTCCTCCGAGTGTTCGAGCACCAGAAGGGTCCCGGCGAACAGGGCCTCCATCGTCCGGCCCGTGAACTTGCGCGCCCCGCCCTTCCGCATGGACAGGTTGAGCGCGACCCCCGTGTCCGCCATGCGGCGCATGTAGCGGCCGAAACTGTCCAAGGGGTCGATGTCGTCCTCCTTGAGCGTCAACATCGAAAACTCCGCCTCGATCCCGGACCGCCTGCATGTCTCCATCCAGAAAGCCCGGTACCAATTCACCGGCGTGATGCTGCCGATGAAGGTCATGGGCGGAGCCAATTTCCTTTCCGGAGGAATTAGCTTCCCGGCGATGGGCCAGAAATTGAAAATCATCCGCCCTTGGAACACCGGCTCGTCCCAAACCGGCAAACTCGGATACGGGCTCCAGACCGCGTCGCAATGGGCGGCGGCGGCGGCGACCTTGCCCCAGGTGGTGGCCTCCCAGGGGTCGAAATACAATAGAACCACCTTCAGTTCCGCGCGCCGCCTTCGCAGCCCGCGAAGGAAATCCGGAAGATCGATAACGTCTTGAAGCGCCTCGGCGTCGATCACCATCGCGCCGTCGCTTTCGCAGGCCGCGACGACCTGCTCCAGCTCGGTCCGCAGGGGTTCTTCGTCCTCGTCCTCGTTTTCGTTCTCGTTTTCGTCCTTGTCCTCGTCCTTGTCCTCGTCCTTGAAAAGCGTCAGGTCGATGAAGTGCGGACGCCAGCCGTATTCCCGCATCGCGTGGCCGATCCTCCGTCCTTCGTCCAGTCGCCGCGACGCGGGGTCCGGGAACAGCCTGGCCCGCATGGCGATCAGCACGGAGCGCGGCGTCCTCTCTTCCGGCGGGCGCGGGGGGAGCAGTTCAAGAAGATCGACCGACGCGTCGCCCCAATCCGTTTTCCCGGCGTCGAAAATGTCGCGGGCGAACGGCGCGCAAGCCTTCGCGAAGTCCCCGGCTAACCGAACCATGTCCCAGTCGTCTCGCCTAGCCGCTCGGATCACCGCTCGGGAAAAGGCCGGCTCGAACCAGTTGAACATGCCCATGCGCCAGGCTTCGTCGTGGCCGGACGTCAAGGCGCGCGGCATTTCCGCCAGTTTCTCCCGCGCGAGGTCGTATTGCTCCATCATCTCGGCCAAGGCGAAGTGGATGCAGAGAATGACGGGATGCCTTGAATTGAGCAAAAGCCTCTGTATCGTCCCCCAGCACACCACATGCGCGCCAAAGGCGAAAGCCGAGGACAACACCTGCGCCAAGGCTGCTTCCTCGAGATTCGCCGACGCCAATAGCCTAACGCCTTCGGCCGGATTGCCGGTTTTCTCCAAATGGCTCAACGTGGCCGCGATTTCGTTGGGAGTGCGCATTCTTCGGCCGGTCCAGGTTATCTCGCCCGCTTATAACGTCTTGACGATCCTAGGAAAACCCCTTGCGCCGCCGCATGGCCCTCGGGCGTGCCGATATCGACGAAGCGCGCATCATCCGAGACATGGCCATGAATGGCGCCCGCGGGAAGGCGTTCGAAGAAATCCCGTTCGAGCGACGCCCCCTCGGACCGCGCGAGGGCGTCCAGTCCGTCTCTGGAAAACAACGACGCGCCGCCGTAAACCGCCCCGGGTCCTGAAAAGCCGGGGGCCTTCTCGAAAAAACCCACGACCTCTCCCCGGTCGTTGATGTCCACCCTGCCGTAACGCGAAACATCGTCCACCGAAGCGCACAGGATGGAAATGGGCTCGCCGCATGCGCGATGGGCGGCGAGGAAAGCTCCGAAGTCCGCGTCCAGCCAAGTGTCTCCGTTCACAATCAAGACCGGCTCGCCCTTGAGATGGGGAATGGCGAATCGGACCGCGCCCCCGGTGCCCAGCGGCTCGGGCTCGACCACCATGGCGACATCTATCGGCCGGACGACGGACTCGATGTGGGCCGTCACCATCTCGGCCTTCCATCCCAGGGACAGAACCACGCGCCCGGCCCCCGCCTCGGCGAGCCCGGAGATCATATGGTCGACAAACGGCCGCCCGGCGATGGGCGCCAACGCCTTTGGCCGGTCGGGGAAGACGGAGCGCAGCCGCATCCCCAGCCCGCCCGCCAGGACCAAAACGTCGATGCCGTCCAAACCGTTCATACGCGGATCTTCTTTCGAGAATGGGTCAAGCTGGAAAAGACATCCGGACAATCGTTCGGCGAACCGTTCCAAAAGCGAATTCGCGCGGCTATTATCGCCACGAGATTCTAAACATTCCATGAGCGGCGTCGCCCATGGGGGAAGGTGCGCTTGGATCACGGCCTGACGGAACGGTTTTACGAAAAACTCCTCTTGATCCGGCGGATGGAGGAGCGGGTCGCCGACGTCTATCCCACCGACAAGGTCAAGAGCCCCATCCACCTGTCCATCGGCCAGGAAGCGGTCTCGGTCGGCGTGTGCGAGGCCTTGGAGGTCCGGGACGCGGTTTTCGGCACCTATCGCGGCCACGCCCTCTACCTCGCCCGGGGCGGCGACCCGAACGCCATGGCGGCGGAGCTGTTCGGCAAGGAGACCGGCTGTGGGCGGGGCAAGGCGGGCTCCATGCACCTGGGCCATCCGGACATCAACATGCCGGTCACGTCCGCCATCGTCGCCACCGGGATTCCCAACGCCATGGGATGGGCGTTCGCGCAGAAATACCGGGGCGAGGACGCGATCACCGTCAACTTCCATGGCGAGGGCGCCGTGGACGAAGGGGTGTGGAGCGAATCCCTCAACTTCGCCGCCCTGAAGAGCCTGCCGATCCTGTTCGTGGTCGAGAACAACGACCTCGCCATCCATTCCCGCCAGAAGACCCGCATGGCCGGGGAAGGGATCGTCGGCCGCGCCCGCGCGTTGGGCGTTCCTGGGCTTCGGGTGGAAAGCGGCGACGCGTTCGACGTGTACGACGCCGCGCGCGGACTTGTCTCCCAAATCCGGGGCGGCGGCGGACCGCGGTTGCTGGAGGCGGATTGTTACCGCTGGCGCGAGCACGTGGGTCCTGGCGAGGACTGGCGGCTGGGATACCGCGGCCGGTCCGAGATGGCGCCCTGGGTCGAAAACGATTCTCTCGTACGCGTCGCCGCCATGGTGGATGACGCGGCCAGGGAGGCGATCGAACGGAAGGTCGCCGCGGCCCTCGACGACGCCTTCGATTTCGCGGAGCGCTCCCCGTTCCCATCCGCAGAGGAGCTCGAAGCCCATTTCTAGCCGAGAACGCAGCTACGGCGAGGCCATGTACGAGGCGCTGGACCAGGAAATGGTCCGGGACGACCGGGTGTTCGTCTATGGCCTCGGCGTGGACGACCCCTTGGGGCAGTACGGCACAACGCTGAACCTGCACAAGAAATACGGCCCGGACCGCTGCTTCGACACGCCCTTGTCCGAGGACGCCATGACCGGGCTCGGCGTCGGCGCGGCCATGGCCGGGCTGCGTCCGGTGCATGTCCACCAGCGTATGGACTTCCTGATGCTGTGCATGAACCAGTTGGTCAACATGGCGGCCAAGTACCGCTACGTTTCGGCCGGGGCGCTGTCGGTTCCCATGGTGGTCCGCGCCTCCATCGGGCGAAGCTGGGGACAGGGCGCGCAGCACAGCCAGTCGCTCTATTCCTTCTTCGCCCATGTACCGGGGCTCAAGGTCGTCGCCCCCACCACGCCCCACGACGCCAAGGGATGCCTGATCGCCGCCATCCGCGACGAGGGTCCGGTCATCGTGGTGGAGCACCGCATGCTGTACCGCAATCGCGGCCTCGTCCCCGACGCGCCCTTCGCCGAGCCCCTGGGCAAGGCGCGAGTCCTGACAGAGGGCGCGGACGTCACCATCGTCGCCGTCTCCCACATGGTGATCGAGGCGCTGAGGGCCGCAGACAAGCTGCGCGAGGCCGGCGTCGGGGCCGAGGTCATCGACCCGGTGACCCTGGCGCCGTTGGACATGGAAACCATCCAGGCCTCGGCCAGGCGCACCGGAAGGCTTCTGGTGGTGGACAACGACTGGCCCGCCTGCGGCCTGTCGGCGGAAATCATCGCGCGCGTGGCCGAAAGCGGGACGGACGGAATCCGTTTCGCCCGCATGGCCTTCGCCGAGGTCCCCTGCCCCACCACCCGGCCGCTTGAGGACCAGTTCTACCCCGACGCCCGAGGCATCGCCCGCAAGGCCCACGAAATGACCAACCCCAACGGCCCGGACTGGGACCCGGGGCATGTGGAGGCGACGGAGGTGACGGCGTTCCGGGGGCCGTTTTAGGGCTTTTCATCGTTTCCAGAAATAAATTGGCGCGCCCGACAGGATTCGAACCTGTGACCTTCGGCTTCGGAGGCCGACACTCTATCCAACTGAGCTACGGGCGCCCGTTCGCACCTTACTGCAAGGGCGGGCGGGGGTTCAAGGCGGGGATGAGGCATCCGGCTTTCTTTCGCGTTGCGGGCGCGATATTCTTTTTCCATCGACGGAAACGGAGGGTTCGCCCGTGTCCTACGCCATCGCGCTCGTGGACGACGACCGCAACATCCTCGCCTCGGTCTCCATGGCGCTGGAGGCGGAGGGATTCGCGGTCACCACCTACGTGGACGGCGCCGAGGCGCTGGAGGGACTGAGCGCCGAGCCGCCCGACCTCGCCGTGCTCGACATCAAGATGCCGCGCCTGAACGGCATGGAGCTTCTGGAGCGCCTGCGCCGCGCCTCGGACCTGCCGGTGATCTTCCTGACCTCGAAGGACGACGAGATCGACCAGGTGCTGGGCCTGCGCATGGGCGCGGACGACTACATCACCAAGCCGTTCTCCCAGCGTCTGCTGATCGAACGCATCCGCGCCGTGCTCCGCCGCCGCGACAAGCCGTCCGCCGAAACCGGCGAGGGAGACGCGGAAATCCTGCAGCGCGGCGAGTTGACCCTGGACCCCACCCGCCACCAATGCCGGTGGAAAAACGAGGCCGTGGACCTGACCGTGACCGAGTTCCTGTTGCTGCAATGCCTGGCGCGCCGCCCGGGCCACGTGAAGAACCGCGACCAGCTGATCGACGCGGCCTACGGCGACAACATCTACGTGGACGACCGCACCATCGACAGCCACATCAAGCGCATGCGCAAGAAATTCAAGATGCACGACAAGAACTTCGCCGAGATCGAAACCCTGTACGGGGTGGGCTATCGCTATCGGGGGGACTGACCCATTCGCAAGGGCGGGCGCAGATACGAACGCCGCGCGCTGTCGCCTCTGACGCGGCGCATCCTGGCGGTGAACATCCTGGCGCTGGGCATCCTGGTCGCGGGAGTTCTCTATCTCGGCGAATACCGCCGAGGGCTGATCACCACCGAGCTGGAATCGCTGCGCATCCAGGCCACCATGCTGGCCGCGGCCCTGGGCGAGACCGTGGTGGCGCCGGAAAGCGCCTCGGGCCCTCAGCTTCTGCCCCAGACCGTCAACACCATCTTGCGGCAAATGGCCGTGACGGCGGGCGCGCGGGCGCGGCTGTTCGCGCCGGACGGATCGTTGACGGCCGACAGCCGGGCGCTGCCGGGGACGGGCGCGCCGGTGCAGGCGAAGGAGCTTCCCCCCCCTCGCATCCTTCCCGACCTGGACCCGGCCACGATGCTCGGATACTACGACGACGCGGTGGAGTGGCTGGTTGACGAGAAGCCCCTGGACCCCTACGAGGAGAAGGCGGAGCAGACCGCCGCCGACTATTCCGAGGTAGCCCGCGCGCTCACCGGCGACTACGCCGCCCGGGTCCGGCGCGACCAGGACAAGTCCCTCGTCCTCAGCGTCGCGGTGCCGGTGCAGCGCTACAAGCAGGTTCTGGGCGCCTTGATGCTGACCAAGGACTCCCGCGACATGGACGAGGCCCTGTTCATGGTGCGCATGCGTGTGGTGGGGGCGTTCACGCTGGCCATGGGCATCACCATGATGCTGTCGGTTTATTTGGCGGGCACCATCGTCCGGCCCATCGTGCGCCTGGCCAAGGCGTCGGACCTGGTCCGGCGCGAACAGTCCCGCCGCCACCAGATTCCCGACCTTTCCGGCCGCGACGACGAGATCGGCGACCTGGCCAACTCCCTCCACGAAATGACCCAGGCGCTGTGGAACCGGCTCGACGCCATCGAGCGCTTCGCCGCCGACGTCTCCCACGAGATCAAGAACCCGCTGACCTCGCTGCGCAGCGCGGTCGAGACCGCCGCCCGGGTGCAGGACCCGGAGCGCCGCGAAAAACTCATGGCCATCATCCAGGAGGACGTGACCCGCCTGGACCGGCTGATCAGCGACATTTCGGATGCGTCCCGCGTGGACGCGGAGCTGTCCCGGGAGGAAAAGACCAAGGTGGATCTGGGCCACATGCTGGCGGTGCTGGCCGACACCCACAACGCGACCCGCAAGGACGGGGAGCCGACTGTGGAGGTGTCGCGTTCCGGCGAGTTGTCCGCCCCCGGCCTGGAGGGCCGCCTGGTCCAGGTGTTCCGCAATTTGATCGCCAACGCGGTCTCGTTCAGCCCGCCGGGCGGCGTGGTGCGCATCAAGGCGCAACGCGTCAAGGGATGGGTCGCGGTGACGGTGGAGGACTACGGCCCCGGAATCCCCGAAGGAAAGCTGGAGGCCATATTCGAGCGCTTCTACACCGAACGCCCCTCGGAAGAAAAGTTCGGCACCCATTCAGGACTAGGCCTCAGCATCTCGCGCCAGATCGTCGAGGCTCATGAAGGAACGCTCATCGCCGAGAACAGGAGCGGCGGCGGCGCGCGGTTCACCGCGCGGATTCCGGGGCGTTAGGCCGCCTTGCCGGTCGTTCGGCGAGTGCGCCCAGGCCTGCGGCGACGTTGGTTCTGAGGCTTCTTGCGCTGGGGGCCTCCCCCGCGCTTGGCCTGGCCGGGATCGTTGGCGATCTCGGGCGCGTGGTAGGGGTGATCCTCGAACACCGGAACGCTTTGGCGGATGGTCTTTTCGATATCGCGCAGTTGCCCGCGTTCGTCATGGTCGCAAAACGAAATCGCCATCCCCGAAGCGCCGGCGCGCGCCGTGCGGCCGATGCGGTGCACGTAGCTTTCTGGATCGTTGGGCAGCTCGAAGTTGATGACGTGGGTCACGCCATCGACGTCAATGCCGCGCGCGGCGATGTCGGTCGCCACCAACGCCCGGATACTCCCGGAGCCGAACGCCCTCAAAGCCCGGAGGCGCGCGTTCTGAGCCTTGTTGCCGTGGATGGCGTCGGACTTGACGCCGTTGCGGTGCAGGTCGCGGGCAACCCGGTCGGCGCCGCGCTTGGTGCGGGTGAAGATCAAGACCCTCTCGATCCGCTCGTCGTTCAGCAACTCGCCCAAGAGCGCCCGCTTCTTTTCCCGAGGCACGAACAACACCCGCTGCTCCACCTTTTCGGCGGTGGTCGCCCTCGGCGCGACCTCCACTCGCGCCGGATCGTCCAACAGGCCGTCGGCCAGGCTTTGCACCGATTTGGGCATGGTGGCCGAGAACAGAACGGTCTGGCGATGCTTTGGCAAGGCGGCGGAAATCTTACGCACGTCCCTGATGAAGCCCATGTCGAGCATGCGGTCCGCTTCGTCCAGGATAAACGTCTCGACCGCGTCGAGACGCACATGCCCTTGGCTCATAAGGTCGAGAAGCCTCCCGGGCGTGGCCACCAGGGCATGGACGCCATGGGTCTGGGCCTGGATTTGCGGCCGGATCGACGCGCCGCCGTACACCACGGCGTGGCGCAGGCGCAGATGGCGGCCGTAAACGCGCAAGCTGTCGCCGATCTGGGCCGCCAGTTCACGGGTCGGCGCCAGGATCAGGGCGCGTGGTCGATGGCGTTGGGCCTTGCCCCCCGCCTCGGACAACCGGTGCAGCAGCGGCAGGGCGAACGCGGCCGTCTTTCCGGTGCCGGTCTGGGCGACGCCCAGCAGATCCCGTCCCTCCAACAGCGGCGGAATCGCCTTGGCCTGAATCGGCGTGGGCGCGGAATAACCTTCGTCCGCGATGGCGCGAAGGATGGGTTGGGCCAAGTTCAGGCCTTGGAAGTCGGGCATATGTCGTGTTCTTTCACTATCAAATCGTCATGACTCGCCGTTCCATCCACGAAACGGTGAGCGCGCAAGCAAGATGCGAGCATTTTCGGCCCGAAGCCAAATGGCCGCCGGGTCTAACGAAACGCCCAGAAATGTCGTGTGAAAACTTGGCCGGTCGGGAATTCTCGCGTCCGGCGAACGATCAAAACTCGATCATGGAGGGAGTGTCGTTGGGCGACTTAGGCGTTATCCGGGTCAAAAAGTCAAGACAATCCGATCGTTCGATCACGCCGCGCGAGGATTGCCGGAGAACGCGCCACTGGATATGATCGCACTGGGGAGGAAACAATGGCCGCGTCCAGAATCCTTGCGATCCTCGTGGCTCTTATCTTTGCGCTTCCGGTTTACGCCGAACCGGAACGCAGGGCCGTCACGGCCGCCGTGCTCGACGACTTCCCCCCCCTCTACGACATCGACAAGCAGGGACGGCCCGTGGGCTTCGCCGTCGATATCCTTGGGTATGTGCAACGCGCGACGGATCTCGATCTCGAATATCTGGTGGTCCCCAATTGGGCCAAGGCCATGGAGGCGGTGCGCGACGGACGGGCCTCGTTCATCCCCGGCATCGGCATCAGCCCCGCCCGCGAAAGGGAGTTCCTGTTTTCCGAAGAGATCGAGACCGTCCCGGTGTCCTGTTTCGTCCGGTCCGACAACTTCGAGATCTCCGGGATCGAATCCCTTGGCGGACGCCGCGTCGCCGTGATCGGCCAAAGCGCGGCCTTCACCAAGCTGCGGGGCCGCAAGGACGTCATCCTGGTCCAGTTCTCCACCATCGATTCCGCCCTGTTCTCGCTTCTCGCGGGCGACGTGGACGCCTTCGTCTTTCCCGAGCCGGTCCTGTTGCGCAAGGCGCGGCTGCTCGACCTGGAGGACCGCGTCAAGGTGGCTGGAAAGCCGTTGATGGAGCTGAAGCGGGGATACCTGCTGCGCAAGGGCGACGAGGCCCTGGCCGCGCGCATCAACCCGGCGATCCGCGCGTTCGTGAACTCCCGGGAATACGGCGCGGCCTATCGGAAATGGTACGGGCGCCCCAAGCCGTTCTGGACCATCCGCCGCGTGGCCGTGAGCATGGGCGGGCTGCTCGGGATATCGATCATCATCATGTTCTTGTGGCGCTATCGCACCATTGTCCGATACAGCCGGACCCTGGCTCAATCGATCGTCGAGCGGGAGCGGGCGGAAGAGGCTCGACGCGACAGGGAAACCGAGCTGAGGACTCTGATCGACAGCCTGCCCCAACGAGTGTTCTTCAAGAACACCGAACTGATCTACGTGTTCGCCAGCGCAAGCTACGCGGGGGACATGGGTCTCCATCCAAAGGAATTTCCCGGAAAGACGGATTTCGATTTCCATTCCAAGGAGCTGGCGGAAAAATACAGGTCCGACGACCGGAGCGTCATGTCGGCGCGCAAAACCTTGGAGTTCGAAGAACGTTACGTCCACGGCGACAAGCAGCTGACCGTCCATACGGTGAAGGTTCCGGTCGAGGACGAAAACGGCGCCGTCCGGGGCGTGCTGGGCATCTTCTGGGACATCACCGAACGCCTGGAAATGGAGGCCAAGCTCCGCCACGCCCAGAAGATGGACGCGGTGGGGCAGCTGACCGGGGGCGTGGCGCACGACTTCAACAACCTTCTCGCCATCGTTCTCGGCAATCTGGAGCTCATGGAGCTTGGCGCCAAGGACGACCCGTCCCTTCTCGACCATATCGCCAAGGCCATGCGCGCGGTCGAACGCGGTGGGCTTTTGACGCAAAGGCTGCTCGCGTTCTCGCGCCAACAACCCCTGGAGCCCCAGACCGTCGATCCCGGGGAGTTGGTGTCGGGCATGCTCGACATGCTCCGGCGCGCGCTGGGCGAGACCGTCGCCATTCACGACAGCCTGCCCGCATCCGTCTGGCCGGTGAGCGTGGACGCGGCACAGTTGGAGAACGCGCTGATCAACGTCGCCATCAACGCCCGCGACGCCATGCCGGGCGGCGGCGACCTCACAATCGAGGCAGGCAACGTCCTCCTGGACGAGGAGTATTCCAAGCTCCACGCCGATGTGGTCCCCGGCGAATACGTCCTGTTGGAGGTGAGCGACAACGGCGAGGGCATGCCGCCAGAAATCCGCGACCAGGCGTTCGAGCCCTTCTTCACCACCAAGGAGACCGGCAAGGGCAGCGGGCTCGGGCTCAGCATGGTCTATGGCTTCGTCAAGCAGTCCCACGGCCACGTCGCCATCTACAGCGAGCCCGGCCAGGGGACGACGATCAAGATCTACCTTCCGCGATCCACGGACTCGCCCGGACAGGCGGATCTAGGCGACGACGATCCGGCCCCGCCCAAGGGCGCGGAAAGGATCCTGGTGGTCGAGGACGACAACGACGTGCGCGAGGTGGCCGCCGCCATGCTGGCCGGACACGGCTACGACGTCATCGAGGCCGTGGACGGCGACGACGCCCTGGACAAGCTCCGCGCCTCGGGCCGCATCGACCTCTTGTTCACCGACGTGGTCTTGCCCGGAAGCATGAACGGAAACGAACTCGCCAAGGCCGCCGAACGCATTCGGCCGGGCGTCAAGACCCTGTTCACCACCGGTTACGCCAAAAACGCCGTGGTCCACGACGGCCGCCTGGACGAGGGGGTCGAATTGATCTCCAAACCCTACCGGAAGGTCGATCTGATCAAAAAGGTCCAATCCATCCTGGAGGGATGAGCTTCAGCCGAGGATGTTGTATCGGAGAATGCAGTAGATCGCCCGGAACCCGTCCTTCCAGTTGATCTTCTTGCCTTCTTGATATGTGCGGCCGAAATAGCTGATCCCGACCTCGTAGATGCGGGGCCGGGGCTTCAGGTGCGCGATTTTCGCGGTGACTTCCGGCTCGATCCCGAAGCGGTTCTCGCGAAGATCGATCCTGTCCAGGATGTCCTTGCTGAACGCCTTGTAGCAGGTCTCCATGTCCGTCAGGTTCAGATCCGTGAACATGTTGGACAAAAGCGTCAGGAACCGATTGCCGATGCTGTGCCAGAAGAACAGCACCCGTTGGGTCTCCCCGCCACGGAACCGGGAGCCATAGACAACGTCGGCGCGCCCCTCCAGAAACGGGGTCAGCAGCTTGGGATATTCGTGGGGGTCGTACTCCAGGTCCGCGTCCTGGATCAGGACGATTTCGCCGCCGGCAGCCGCGAACCCGGTGCGGAGCGCCGCGCCCTTGCCCCTGTTAACGCCGTGCTCGCGCACCTTGACGCGGGAATCGCCTTCCGCGATGGCGCGCGCTTTTTCCACGGATGCGTCCCGCGAACCGTCGTCGACGATCACGATCTCCAACTCGAGCCCGCAGGAATCCGCCGCCAACACCCGACCCACAAGGGTTTCGAGGGTGGCTTCCTCGTTGTAGCAGGGCACGACCACGGAAAGGGTATTGAATGTCATGCGGTTTCCCTACACGCTTTACGCCGTCCGCGCAATCGCCAGTGGGGCCCCCATGCCGAACGCCATCCCCGGAGCCGAGCCGCCCCCTTATCGCCGTCCCGTGTTCGTCTGCGGCATGCCGCGGTCCGGCACCACGCTTATGCAGTCCATCTTGTGCGCCAACGGGCCGTATTTCCCCATGCCGGAAACCCATTTCTTTTCCTTCGCCGCCCGGGGGCTGCCCGATTCGGGGCTAGGGGAGGCCGATCACCGCAGGATCGCGAAGCGCCTGGCCAAGCGCGCGCGGATCGATTTGGACCCCAAGGACTTGTCGGATCGCGCCACCCGGCGCGCCGTCTTCGAGCGCCTGGTCGAGACCTTCGACCGGGACGGCGCCGATACGTTCCTTGAAAAAACTCCCCGCCACGCTTTTTGCCACCGGGACATCATCGGCGCGTTTCCGGACGCGCGCTTCGTCTGCATGGTGCGCGAGCCCCGGAACATGGTGGCGAGCAACATCGCCGCCTTTGGGCGCGGGCAGTCCCTGATCCGGCTTTCCAGGCTGTACAACCGGCTCGGCCGCGCGGCCCAGGCCATCGGCGCCCGGCCCGAGGGCCGCATGGTGCGCTACGAGGACCTGCTGGCGGACCCGGAAGGGACGGTCAAGGACCTTTGCGGCTTCCTCGACGCTCCCTTCGACCCCAAGTGCCTGGTCCGGTTCTCGGAAGCCGCCGCAGAAGCCATCGCGCCCGGCGAAACCTGGAAGGACAACGTGGCGGCGTCGGACGGCGTGATCGAGGACGATCCCGACAAATGGCGCGAGACCCTGGACGAAGGCGAAGCCGCCGTTCTGGCCTTTCTCACGGGAAAAGTGGCGCGGGATCTGGAGTATTCGATCACGGCCGGGTTCGGGGACGCGCTGCCTGGCCTTCTGGCCGACCTCCCCACCCTCGGCCATCCGCACCAGTGGATGCGACTGTTCGATCCGGTGGATGGGTAGTTTGTTGAAGTGGCGCTCACGCGCCGCGCCGGCTGCGCTCCCCCTTGGTCGCTAGTCCTTGGAAACATTGAAATGTTTCCCGCGTCCGCCGAAATGCGCATTTAGGCGCATTTCGGCCCTACCCCCCCGTGACGTTCATCGCCCGCCCGGCCACGGCCCGGGTCTCGGCGCCGAGCTGGAATTCGTGGCCCTTGGGCTTGCGGCCGATGGCGCCGTCGATGGCGGCGAGGAGCGCCGCGTCGCCCTCGCTTTCGCGCACCGGGGCGCGGAGATCGACATGGTCGTCCTGTCCCAGGCACATATACAGCCGCCCGGTGCAGGTCAGCCGCACCCGGTTGCAAGCGTCGCAGAACCCGTGGCTCATGGGCGTGATGAAGCCGACGCGGGTTCCGGTCTCGGCCACCCGGGCGTAGCGGGCGGGGCCGCCGGTGCTGTCGGGGACGTCGGTCAGGGTCCAGGACCGCTCCAGCCCCGCGCGGACCTCGGCCAACGGCATGTGGCGGTCGTCGCGGTAGTTGTCGTTGTCGCCCATGGGCATGGCCTCGATGAAGGTCAGGTCGAAGCCCCGCGCGCCGCACCATTTCAATAGATCGTCCCCGTGCCCCTCGTTGACGCCGCGCAGCGCCACCGCGTTGATCTTGACCGCGAGCCCGGCCGCCTCCGCCGCGCTTATCCCTTCAAGGACATGGGCGAGATCCCCGCGCCGGGTGATGGCGGAATAGGTTCCGGGGTCCAAGGTGTCGAGGGAGACGTTGACCCGGCGCACGCCCGCATCCGCCAGCTCGGCGGCGTGGCGGGCCAGGCGGTTGCCGTTGGTGGTCAGCGCCAACTCGTCCAAGGCCCCGGTTTCGAGATGGCGGCCCAAGGACCGGATCAATTCGATCACGTTGCGCCTGACCAGCGGCTCCCCCCCGGTCAGGCGGATTTTCCGGACGCCCCGGCCGACGAAGGCCGAACAGACGCGGTCCAGCTCCTCCAAGGTCAAGACCTCGCTCTTGGGCAAGAACGCCATGTCCTCGTCCATGCAGTACATGCACCGGAAATCGCAGTGGTCGGTGACCGAAACGCGGAGGTAGGCGATGGTTCGTCCGAAGGGGTCGATCATGGGGGCCCGGACCCTATTCCAATGCGTCCCCCACCTTGTCATGAACCTCGAACAGGCTCAAGAAGCCGCTGATTTCGAAGACCTCGCGGATGTTCTCGCGAAGCGCGCAAAGCACGATCCGGCCTTCGACGGCCTTGACGCGCTTGGCCGCCATCAACAGAACCCTAAGCCCGGCGCTGCTGATGTACTCCAACTCGGTCAGGTCCAGGATCAGGCGGTCGTCGCCTTTCGCGATCCTGGTCAGCAACATGGCCTCGAAATCGGGGGACGTGCCGCTGTCCAGCCGGCCGCGCGGCGTCAGCACCATCATCTCCCCCTGTTTCTTTTCGGCCACGTCGAGCAAGAACTCGATCTCCCTTTACTCTCCGTCCCCAATCAAACGGGTCAGAGTCACGCGGTTGCGTCCATTTTGACGCTGATAGGCGACATCGTCCATCAATGTTCGAACCAAATACAAGCCTAAACCGCCGATGGGTCTTTCGTCGATGCCGGATTCCAGGTCCGGCGACGCCGGTTCGGCGAACGGATTGAAATGACGCGCGTTGTCGACCATCTCGGCGACGACGGCCCACGGATTCGCGCTCACTGTCAGTTCCACCGTGTGATCCCCCTTGTCCCGCCATCCATAAGAACATGTATTCGTAAAAAGTTCCTCAATGGCCAGGTTCAAGTCCAAAATCGCCTTTTCGGGGATCTGGTGGGTGATGCCGAACTCCAACAGCATGTCGCCGATGCGCCCGGTCTCCATCAGGTCGTTGCTCAATTCCAGCACCAGGCGGCCCTCGCGATCGTAGGTCGTGGACAGCCCGTTGAAGCGCAAGGTCAGGCTGGTCAGGTCGTCGTGCTGGTCGCCTCCGACCGAAAAATTGTGAACGGCCTCGAGAACCTTCAACGCCTGCTGCTGGACGGACAGGAGCTGGGTGTTGCGGAGACACGTCGTCATGCCCTCCTTCCCGAACCCGCGCCCGTCGGCCGAAAACGCCTCGGTGATGCCGTCGGTGTAAAGGAACAGGGTGTCGCCGCGCCTGAGCGCCATGGGAAGCTCGGCGTACGTCGCGTCCTCGATGACGCCGAGCGCCATGCCCCCCGTGGACGGCAGGGTTTCGACCGCACCGCCGCCTCGCACCACCAACGGCGGGTTATGGCCGCCCATGGCGTAGCGGAATTCTCCGGTCCTGGCGTCCAGGATGCCGTAAAAGGCGGTGACGAACAGCTCCAGCGGGTTGTCCTGGCACAACAGGGCGTTGGCCCGGGCCATGGTTTCGGCGGGCGTGGCGCCGGTTCGGGCGATGCCCTGGATCACGGTGCGCGCGATCATCATGAAGAACGCGGCCGGCACCCCCTTGCCCGACACGTCGCCGACCACCACGCCGAGCTTGTTGTCCTCCAGCTCGAAATAGTCATAAAAGTCGCCCCCCACCTCGCGCGCCGGGGTCATGCTGGCGAAGCCGTCCCAGCCTTCGTTGGCGGGGAAGGTGGTTGGCAGGATGGTCTGCTGCATGACCTGGGCGATCTCCAGCTCCTTGTCGATGCGCAGCTTGGCGGACTCGAGCTCCCTGTTCTTGACCTCCAACTCGCGGGTTCGGGCGCGAACCTGGGCGTCGAGCCGCTCCTCGCGCGCCAGCATCTGCAGCGACATGTTCTGGAAGATGCGGGCCAAGTCGCCCATTTCGTCGCGGCGCATCAGCACGTCGGACAGCATGACGGGGTCGAAATCGCGCTCCTCGACCGCGTGGGCGGCCTCGGTCATGCGATCGACCGGGTCGGTCACGAACCGGGCGAGAAGAACCGAAAACACAAGGCCCACCGCGGCGACGGCGAAGGCCAGGATCGCGGCGGCCAGGAACTGGTCGGTGACGGCCTGGCGCATGCGGTCCGTGGTGAAGCGGATGATCACGCCGCCCAGGGCCTCTCCGCCCTGGCCCGGGATGGGCGCCGCCACCACCAGCCAGTCCAGGTCCAGCTCGCTCTTGGCGCTTCCGTCCTTGATGGCTTGGACCAGGTTCTCCATGTACTCGGGCGCGGGGGCGTCCCTGGGCGCGCCTTCCCGATGGGCCTCGCCCAACGGAACCAGCTCGCGGTCCAGAACCCAGACGTTGTGGAAATCGGCGGACGAGCGCAAGGCGTTGGCCATGGCGCTGTCGCCCGTGACCTCGGCGGCGCCCGCCGCGGCCTGGCGGGCGAGAAGGGCGGCGATGAAGCGGGCGTTGCCCTCGGCCTCCCTAAGGATGACGCGGCGCGTGTTCCAGCTTTGCGTGGCCGTGGTGATCATGACGGCCATGCCCACAAGGCAGGCCACTAGAACGATCAGGCGCATGCGGAACGTCATGGCGCCCCTCCAGGCCCGTGGTCAGACGTCCACGACGAGGCCGTCGTAGGCGATCAGGACCTCCATGGATTTGTCGGGATCGAACAGATCCGCGTAACGTTCGGTCTTCTCGGCGAGGTCGGACAGCACCGCGTCGCCCGCCATGGGGTCGTGGTGGAACAGGCACAGGCGCTTGGCGCCGGCCTCCTTGACCAGCTCAACGCCGATGATGTTGCTGGAATGGCCCCAGTTCTCCCGCGTGGTCGCGGCGTCCGCCAATGAATACTGGGCGTCGAAGATCACCAGGTCGGCGTCGCGGAAGAACTCGAGGAAACGCTTGCGGGACTCGTCCTCCATCAGGTTGTGCTCGGAATCGGTGGCGTAGACCACCGTCTTGCCGTCCCTTTCGAACCGGAAGCCGTAGGAATCGCCGGGATGGTGCTGCAGCGTGGGCAGGACCGTGAAGTTCCCGACCTCCTGGCGCGCGTCCGGGGTCAGGTTGACGTAATCGAGCTCGGCCCCGAGCATTTCGTACTCCACCGGAAAGTACGGCGCGTGGTGCTGGGCGGCGATGGTCCGCTCCATGTTTTCGTGGCAGCCGAAGAGCGTGATCCGGTTCCCGGGAATGTAGGCCGGGGTGAAGAACGGGAACCCCATGATGTGATCCCAATGGAAATGGGACTGGAAGATATGGAAAACGTTACCTTTTCCGGGACCGTGCTCGGCGATCACGCTGTTGCCGAACTCCCGGAGCCCCGACCCCATGTCACAGATGACGTATTCGTCCTCGTCAGTAATCAGCTCCACGCACGAGGTGTTGCCGCCGTAGGTTCCCGTAAGATGAAACGGCAGGTTCCTTTCGACGAAGGACTCCACCTCATCGGGCCGGACGCCCTGATCCACGGCGGCGGCGATGGCGGCCTTCACCTTGTCCGTCACCGCCTCGGAATAGATCGGCGACGGAAGAGAACCCCTCGTGCCCCAGAAACGGATCTTCACCTTGTCCCCCGATCCCTAGCCGTGGCGACGCAAACCCGTTCGTATTGAACATGGCCGGAAGCCATTGATCAAGAACGGAATGCGCATGGAGGGCCCGCCACGCCTATACGTGCGCCGTGACACGATAGATGGCGACGGGGTTGGCGTTCGGGTCGAGACGCAGATGGCGGGTCCGTCCCTGCCACTTGACCCGCTCCCCGGTCAACAGGTCCTCCACGTCGTATTGGACGTGGTCGGGGATGTTCATCTCCCAGATGGGCAACTCGACAACGGCCTCGTGCGTCTCGTTTGGGTTCAGGTTCACGGCGATGAAGATGTTGTTGGAAAAATCCTCTGTCATCTTGCCGTAGAACAGGACGTTGTCGTTGCTGGCGGGATAGAAGCGCAGGTTCTCCAGCTCGTGGAGCGCCGGGTTCTCGTGGCGGATCTGGTTGACGCGCTTGATGTACTCCTTGATGTTGCCGGGCCGGTTCCAGTCCCAAACCTTGTATTCGTACTTTTCGGAGTTGAGATACTCCTCCTTGCCGGGGACGGGCTCGCCCTCGCAAAGCTCGAACCCGTTGTAGATGCCGAACACGCTGGACAGCGTGCAGGCCAGCACGTAACGGAACATGAACGCTGGCCTGCCGCCCACCTGCAGGATCTCGGGCAGAATGTCCGGGGTGCAGGCGAAGAAGTTGGGACGCATGTACTCCTTGACCTCGGTCTGGGTCAGCTCTTCCAGGTAATCGATGATCTCGTGCTTGTAGTTGCGCCAAGTGAAGTAGGAATACGACTGGCAATA
The DNA here is from genome assembly GCA_964344345.1 of uncultured Hyphomicrobiales bacterium. GTDB lineage: Bacteria > Pseudomonadota > Alphaproteobacteria > Rhodospirillales > CAYFNC01 > CAYFNC01. Next base: position 36,651 of record CAYFNC010000029.1, read on the forward strand.
GCCGAGCTTGGCAAGTTTCTTCATCATCTTGGGCCGGGTGAAGGCCTCGGCCAGGAAGATGATTTCGGGGTGGTCCTCCTTGACCGTGCGAATCAGCCACTCCCAGAACATGAACGGCTTGGTGTGGGGGTTGTCGACGCGGAAGATGGTCACGCCCTGCTCGATCCAGAACAGCACGATGTCGCGAAGCTCCTCCCAGAGCGCGTCCTTGTTCTCGTTGTAGAAATTGACGTTGACGATGTCCTGGTATTTCTTGGGCGGGTTTTCCGCGTACTTGATGGTGCCGTCGGGCCGGTGGTTGAACCACTCGGGATGCTCCTTGAGCCACGGATGGTCCGGGGAGCACTGGATGGCGAAGTCGATGGCGACCTCCATGTCGTGGGCGCGGGCCGAGTCCACGAAGCGGCGGAAGTCCTCGAGCGTTCCCAGCTCCGGATTGATGTCCTTGTGCCCGCCCTCGTCCGAGCCGATGGCGTAGGGGCTGCCGGGTTCGCCCGGCTGGCAAGTGACGTTGTTGTTCTTGCCCTTGCGGTGCGTCATCCCGATGGGATGGATGGGCACGAAGTAGACCACGTCGAAACCCATGTCGTGGATTTCGGGCAGGCGCGCCATGCAGTCATAGAAGTTGGCGCCCTGGCCCGGCACGTTGCCCTGGGAGCGGTGGAACATCTCGTACCAGGAGGCGTAGCGGGCGATGGGCCGGTCCACCACGATCTCCAAAACGTTGGGCGACCAGGTCGCGTCCTCGCGGTCGGGGACCTCCTCCACCGCCTCCATCACCCATTCGGACAGCATCAGGGCCAGACGTTCGGCCTCTTCGCCCGCCTCGAAGGTTTCGTCGATCTGCTCGCTCAGCGCCTGCTCTGCGGTCGTGCCCTTGGACAGGATTTCCGTGACCAGGTTCCGGCCCTCGATCAGTTCGACGGACACGTTTTCGCCCGCGTCCACCTTCTTGACCACGCCGTCGCGCCAAGTGGCGAAGCGGTCGGTCCAGGCCTCGACCACGTACTGGTAGCGGCCGTTGAACTTGACCGGGAACGTGGCCTCCCACTGGTCGTCGAACTCCTCCTTGACCATGGGGACTTCCTGCCAGGCCACGTGGTCCTTGAAGCGATAGCGCACGGCGGCGGCCAGGATGTCGTGGCCGTCGCGGTAGATGTCGGCGGTCACGGTGACCGTGTCGCCCATTTCCCGCTTGATGGGATGCAGGCCGCCGTCCAGTTCGGGCTCCACCGCCTCGATCATGATGTAGGCGAAGCCGCCCGCCGGCCCCTCGGCCCGGGGCGCGGGGTCGAGCGCGAACACGCGCACGCCGTGGGGGTCGATGGTCCAGGCGGAAATGGCGTCAGGGTCCGCGCCGGGCGTGAGCTCGCGGATGGAGCCCGCGTCCATGCCGAGCTCTTCCAGGATCTTGGCCGGGTCGGCGCTGTCGACCGCGTGGTCGTTGGGGTTGGCCAGCGTCATCACCCCGGTCAGCCCGTCCGCCGTGCGGCGCAGAAGGCCGATGAACTCGCGCCCGCGCAGCGGCAGGATTTCCTGGGGTCCCTCCTCGTTCAGGGCGGGGACGGCGGCGCGCATCTTGTTGACCTCGGCGATGTAGCCGGAAATGTCGAACTGCGGCTTTTCCCAGTCGTCCGGAGTGGTGTCCTTGATATGCAGCCGGTTCGAGAATCCGTACTCATAACCCACGGGCATCAGAACGCCGGTGGAGAACACGGCGGCGAACAGGTACGCGCTCTTGTATCGCTCCTCGAGCGCGCCGGCGCCCTCGACGCCCTGGGCCGCCAGATCGACCGCCATGCGTTCGGTGTCGTGGGTCTCGACGAACGAGATGGTGGGCGCGACTCGGCGATAGGTCTCGTACTGGTCGAGAAGCCAGGACTCGGAAAAGTCCCACCACTTCGAGCTGTTGTAGATGAAATCGAACCCGGCCCCCATCAGGCCCTGGACCTTTTCCGGAGTACAGCCCAGGGTCTCGGCCACGAACATCAGGCCTTTATGCTTGTCGCGGGCCTCGCGGATGATGCGCCGCCAGATGCCGACCGGCACTTGGTAGGCGGAATCGCAACGGAAGCCCTTGATACCCAACGAAACGAAATGGTCGATCAGGGCCAGCCAGTATTCGACCACGGGGTCGTGGATGAACGGATTGGCGTAGTTGATCTTGGCCAGGTCGCCCCGGCTGGCGGCGTGGCCCACGTCGGTGGGATCGAAGCCGCCCGGCGAGACCAACTGGCCGTGCTCGTCGCGCAAGTACCATTCCGGATGCTCGTCCACCAGAACCGAATTGCGGGCCGTGTGGTTGATGATCAGCTCCACCATCACGCCGAGGCCCGCGTTGGCGGCGCGGGTGGCGAAGCGCTTGACGTCGGCGGAGCCGTCGCCCTTGGCCGTCTTGGAGACCAGGGACGGGTTGTAGGCGTAATAGTCCTGGACGGCGTAGGTGCTGCCCGACTCGCCCGGCGCGGTGATGGCGTTCACGTAGACCCAGTCGAACCCCATTTCCGAAACGCGGCCGAGGTGCTTTTCCCACTGCCTCGCCGTGCCGCATAGAAGAGGAAAAAGATTGTAGATTTTCGGACCGCTCACCGTTCGCACTCCCTAATGGCCCCCTCAGTCGAAACGGGCGGCCACCGCCGCCCATCCGATTTAGAAGAGGCGTCCGTCACGCACCTTTTCGTACAAATCCAACGTCTGCTGGGCGATGCTGGCCCAGCTGTAGTTCTCGACGACGCGCCTGCGTCCGGCCTCGCCCATCTTCTTGGCCAGGTCGGGGTCGCGGCCGAGCTTGTTGATCCCGTCGGCCAGCCCGCGCGAGAAGGCGTCCGGGTCGGCCGGGTCGTGGGGCGGCTCCTCGGACAACTGGGCGTCCACCAGGAAGCCGCAATCGCCATCGACCACCACCTCGGCGATGCCGCCGACCGCGCTGCCGACCACGGGGGTAGAGCAGGCCATGGCCTCCAGGTTGATGATGCCAAAGGGCTCGTAGATGGAGGGGCAGCAGAACACCGTGGCGTTGGAGTACAACGCGATGGTGGTCTCCCGCGTCACCATCTCGGGGATCCAGACGATCCCGTTGCGCTCGGAGCGGACGTCGGCGACCATGCCTTCCAGTTCGGACTGCAGCTCGGGCGTGTCGGACTCGCCCGCGCACAGCACCACCTGGATCAGGGGATCGATGTCCTTGATGGCGCGGAGGAGATAATAGAGGCCCTTCTGGCGGGTCATGCGGCCGACGAACAGGACGTAGGGCCGTTCGGGGTCGATGCCGTACCGCGCCATCACGTCGGGCGCCTCGACGAACTGGTACTCGTCGGTGTCGATGCCGTTGGGAATCACGGGAACCCGGACCGGGGGCACGTCGAAAAGCTCCAGCACGTCGTCCTTGGTGCTTTTCGAAACCGCGATCACGGCGTCGGCCATTTCCAGAGCGGTCTTTTCGACCCAGGTGGACAGGTCGTAGCCGCGGCCGAGCTGCTCTCGCTTCCAGGGGCGCAAGGGCTCCAGCGAATGGACGGTGACCACCAGGGGAATGCCGTACAGGATCTTGGCCAAAATGCCGCCGAACTGGGCGTACCAGGTGTGGCAGTGGACCACGTCGGCCTCGACGCCCTGGCCATTCCAGGCCAGGCAGGTGTTCAGCGCCTTTAGAGGCGAGACGAACGGTTTGGGACAGCCCTGGAGCATGGAGGTATCGGCCTCGATGCCCGAAACGGTCAGGTCGAGCCCCTCGATCCCGTCGTTCCGTTCGTGGAAGCTTCGGCTTTCGACCGGGGTCAGCTTGGCCAACTCCCGCGACAGGTACTCGACGTGCACGCCGGCCCCGCCGTAGATGTTGGGTGGAAATTCATTGGTTAGAAACAGGACGCGCATTTTCGGCTCCCTCCCGTGACGCAACGGGCCGCCGGCCGGCCTGTGGCCGGTCGGCCGTTGCGGGCGTTCCTTGCGTTAAAGGTTTTCCAGCATTCTCGCGGTCACCAGGACCACGCCGCTTTCGGTGCGCAGGAAACGCTTGGCGTCCGCTTCCGGATCCTCGCCGATCACGGTGTTCTCGGGAATGACGCAGTTGCAGTCGACCAGGACCTTCTTCAATCGCGAGCCGCGGCCGATGTCGGTGTCTGGCAGGATCACGGCCTGGTCGAGGGCGCAATAGGAATTGATCCGCACGTTGTTGAAAAGCACGGATTCCTTCACCTTGGAGCCGGACACGATGCACCCGGCGGACACGATGGAGTCCACGGCGTAGCCCCGGCGGTCGTCGTCGTCGAACACGAACTTCGCGGGCGGGCGCTGCTCGTGGTAGGTCCAGATCGGCCACTCGTGGTCATAGAGGTTCAGCTCCGGCGTCACATGGCAAAGGTCCAGGTTGGCGGCCCAGAAGGCGTCCACGGTGCCGACGTCGCGCCAGTAGGGATCGGCGTCCGGCTGGCCGGGGTCGCCGACGCAGCTGTTGCGGAAACGGTGGGCGTAGATCTTTGCCTGACGCTCCACCAAGTGGGGCAGAAGGTCCTTGCCGAAATCGCGCGAGGACCCGGCGGTCGCCGCGTCCCGTTCGAGCTGCGCGAACATCACGTCGGCGGAGAAGATGTAGATGCCCATGCTGACGAAGGAAATGTCGGGATTGTCGGGCAGGCCCGGAGGATCGCCCGGCTTTTCCAGGAAGCCGATGATCTTGTCGTCGGTGTCCACGTCGACGCAGCCGAAGGCGCTGGCGGACGCGCGGGGCACCTCGTTGCAGGCGACGGTGACGTCGGCGCCGCGCTCGATGTGCTCGGCCAGCATCTTGGAGTAATCCTGCTTGTAGATGTGGTCGCCGGCCAGGATCAGAACGTACTCGGGCATCTGGGCGCGGATCAGGTCCAGGTTCTGGAACACGGCGTCGGCCGTGCCTTGGTACCAGGTGCCCTCGCCGATCTGCTGCTGGGCGGGCCAGACCTCGATGAACTCCTGAAGCTCGGCGCGCAGGAAGCCCCAGCCGCGCTGCACGTGCTGGATCAGGGAGTGGGCCTTGTACTGGGTCGGCACCGCCACGCGGCGGATGCCGGAGTTGATGCAGTTGGACAGGGTGAAGTCGATGATGCGGAACTTGCCGGCGAACGGCACCGCGGGCTTGGCCTGGCTGTCGGTGAGGTTCAACAGGCGGGAGCCGCGGCCGCCCGCGAGCACCATGGCCAAAGTGTGTTTGAGCGCGGTGTTGAGATCCGCTTCCGTATGCGCAGGGCTGGTTTGGTTCATGGGGACCCCCCTCTGTCCAAAGTGAATTTCCGAGTTTTCCTGTCGTCTTGCGCCCCCCTGCCCCGCCGCCCCCAATCAACCGCCGGTTAGGAAAACGGCGTCGTGACCGTTGTCGATCGGGACAGGGCAGAATGGTTCTTATTCTTCGCGAGTGCGAAAGTGCCACGAACCTTCGTCGCGTTCAATCCAACAATTCTTAAAATGGCCCGTTTCCATCGTTTTTTTCCTTCCTGGCCGCGAGGGCCGCGTCCAGGGCTTGGCAGAAAACCGCATGCGCTGTATGAAGGCCCGTTCACCGGCTCCCCACGAAGAGGGGAGGCGAAGGGGCGGAACGGCGACGCCGTCGCCATCGCGCGATGGGAGAAACGCCGCCCTCCTTCGACATACGGTCGGGACTCGCAGGGGAGGCAAGGATGGTGGTGCGCCAGAAAATAGCGGCCAAGGAGCCCTGGATCACGAAAATCGACAACGTCGAGGCCATCGACGCGGCGATGGTGGACTACCTGGTCCACGTGGTTGGGCGCGACCCCGAACAGGCGACGCGCAGCGACTGGTTCCAGGCTCTGGCCGCCCTGATCCGCGGCGAGCTGAGCGAACGCTACATCCGCACCACCCGAACGCAGGCGAAAAAGGACGCCAAGCGCGTCTACTACCTGTCGATGGAGTACCTGCTCGGCCGCAGCCTGGGCAAGCAGCTCTTGGACCTTGGAATCCGCGACAATGTCGAGACGGTCCTCGAAGCCCATGGCCACGACCTGGAGGACATCGAGGAGGAGGAGCACGACGCGGCGCTCGGCAACGGCGGACTCGGCCGCCTCGCCGCGTGCTTCCTGGATTCCCTCGCCACCCACGATTATCCGGGGTTTGGTTACGGCATCCGCTACGAATTCGGCATGTTCCGCCAGCGCATCGAGAACGGCCAGCAGATCGAGCATCCAGAGAACTGGCTGCGCTACGGAAGCCCCTGGGAGTTCGCTCGCCCCGACGTCAGCTACAAGGTGCCCTTCTATGGCCGCTTGGTTAAGTACGAAGAGGACGGCGGCGAGGAGGTGGTGAAATGGGTCGAGACCCATGACGTGACCGCGGTGGCCTACGACGTGCCCGTGTCCGGCTTCGGGACCGACACCGTGACCAACCTGCGCCTATGGTGCGCCTTCGCCGAGGAGGAGTTCAGCCTCGACCGATTCAACGAGGGCAACTACGTCGAGGCCGTCCGAAACAAGACGGAATCGGAGACGCTCTCGAAGGTGCTCTACCCCAACGACCAGACCATGTGGGGCCAGGAGCTTCGGTTGAAGCAGGAATTCTTCTTCGTCAGCGCGTCGCTCCAGGACATCATGAACCGCTACCTCCGCGACCACGAAACCCTGGACGCGCTGCCGGAAAAGATCGCGATCCAGCTCAACGACACCCACCCCGCCCTGGCCGTGCCGGAGCTGATGCGGATCCTGATCGACGTCCACGGCTATTCCCTCGAGGACGCCATCGGCGTCATCGGGAAAGTATTCAACTACACCAACCACACGCTACTGCCCGAAGCCCTGGAAACCTGGGGCGTCGAGATGCTCGAAAACGTGCTGCCCCGGCACCTGGACCTGACCTACCAACTCAACCACGAGTTCCTGCAGGACGTCCGCCGCCATTATCCCGACGACCGTTGGATGCAGCGCGACGTATCCATGGTGGACGAGGATCGGCGCTGCATCCGCATGGCGCACGTGGCCGTGGTGGGCTCGAACAAGGTCAACGGCGTCGCCGACCTGCACACCAAGCTTTTGCGCCAGACTCTGTTCGTGGACTTCGACCGGCTGAACCCGGACAAGTTCATCAACATGACCAACGGCATCACGCCCAGGCGCTGGCTGCTTCAGGCCAACCCGGATCTGTCCGCCCTGGTGACGGAAGCCATCGGCGACGGCTGGGCCCGCGACCTGACCAAACTGAAGAAATTGGCCCCCCTGGCGAAGGACGCCGCGTTCCGAAAGAAATTCCAGGCCGCCAAGACCGCGCGCAAGGAACGGCTCGCCCGCCTGATCGGAGAGCGGCTGGACGGGCTCGCCGTCGATCCCGCGTCCATGATCGACACCCAGGTCAAACGGATCCACGAATACAAGCGTCAGCTTCTGAACATGCTGCACGTAATCTCCCGCTACAACCGCATCCGCGACGGCGGCGCGGACGACCTGCCCCCGCGCACGGTGGTGGTGGGCGGCAAGGCCGCGCCCGGCTACCACATCGCCAAGCAGATCATCCGCCTGATCAACGACATCGCAGAGACCGTGAACAACGACCCGGCCGTGGGCGGCAGGCTGAAGGTGGCGTTCATCCCCAACTACGACGTCTCCACCGCCCAGATGGTCATTCCGGGCTCCGACCTGTCCGAACAGATCTCCACCGCCGGGACCGAGGCGTCGGGCACCGGCAACATGAAGTTCGCCCTGAACGGCGCGCTCACCGTCGGCACCCTCGACGGCGCCAACATCGAAATCAAGGAGGAAGTCGGCGACGACAACATCTTCATCTTCGGCCTGAACGCCGGGGAGGCCGACAACCTGCGCGTCTCCGGCTACAACCCGTGGGACTACTACAACGGCGACGAGGAGCTCCGGCGCGCCCTCGATATGATCGGCAACGGCTTTTTCTCCCAGGACGACCCCGAACGCCATCGGGGCGTCGTCGATCTCCTGCTCCGGCACGGGGACTATTTCCTGTTGCTCGCCGACTACCGGGCGTACATGGACTGCCAGGCGCGCATCGACGACGCCTTCCGCGACCCGGACGGCTGGACCGAGAAGGCGATCTTGAACGTGGCCAACATGGGCAAGTTCTCGTCGGACCGCACCATCCACGCCTACGCCGAGCGGATCTGGGGCATCAAGCCGGTCAAATCCGGCTCGTAACGCTTCGTCGCCGCGCCTTGCTTGATGAATCGAATGTTAAGTTTTACAGTATAGAGCTTGTTGCGGAATGGTCCGGGATTGTAGGGATTAGGGCAAGAGATGGG
>CAYFNC010000030.1:0-41127 GCA_964344345.1 uncultured Hyphomicrobiales bacterium
CACCCATCTCTTGCCCTAATCCCTACAATCCCGGACCATTCCGCAACAAGCTCAATTGAGGAAAAAAATTTCATTTCCACCCCGGGTCGGAAAGTGCTTCTCAGCAAAACGCTTTGTGAATGTGAATGCTTGTAATATGTGGCAATTCCGAGGCGTCAAGTCGAGTCCTAATTTTCCGGAACGCAAACGGCGGGCCCCGATGGGACCCGCCGTCGCGTCACGATCGTTTGGGATGGCTCAGGGCCAGCCGCGATGGTTCTTGTGGCAACCGCGGCAGGCGTCCTTCATGACCTCGATGGCCTGGACGAAGTCCCCCCTGTCGCCGTCGGCCAACCATTTGCGGGCCGCGCGGTCCAGCTGCTGGGTGGCGTCGGAGGCGCCATCGACCAACAGGACGAACTCCGCCTTGTTCGCCCACGGCCAGGGCTGGCCGCTTGGCGAGGCGTGGCCGTTGGGGTAGACGTGGTCCAGCAGTCCGGTGGTGTGCTTGATGGCGCTGACGTGGCGCACAACGTTGTCCGAGTACCGGGACTCGCCGCCCGTCAGGACGTCGAGGGCGACCAAGTGGTGCTTGAAGATGTTCATCACCAGCCGGATGTAGGCCATTTCCTGCGGCGAGTTGGCCGTCGCCGTCTCCGGTCCCGCGTTGGCGGGGACGGACAGGCCGATCAACAGGGCGCTAATAATTCCCAGTCGCGACAGGGCCTTGTTCGTTCGCGTGCGTTTCATGTCGGATACTCCTGAACGTTTCGGGAAAAGCCACGGCCGATCTATCGTGGTCGTCTTGCCGCGCCGGACCGTCGGCGCGGGAGCGTTGCGTGGCGAGCTCTTATATTATGAAATTCTTATATAAGCAAGGCCTAATTTAAAAGGCGGAGATGATTAAATTTTAACCCGTGGTCAAAAAATAGACATATCTCGGCCCCGCCCCTATGCCCCCAAGGCTCATTGCGGCGCGGCCGGGTTCATTGGCGAGTTGCGGACTGTCATGAAAGTAAATGGCTTTTATCGCCGGAGTCTCGGAAACGGGCCGTCCGCCGCCGACTGGCACGATTCTTGGTTTAGCAAAAGGGACGCGGTCGAAAGCCGCGACCGAATTTATGAATTTCTGGCGAAGAGAGGGCGACGAGATGATCAACGCGAGACGAACGGCCGGCGCGGTCGGACTTGGGATGGCGGCGTTGGCCGCGAGCGCGGGACCCGCGCTGGCCGAGGACGCCAAGCTCGACACCGGGGACACGGCCTGGATGCTTGTCTCCACGGCCTTGGTGCTGTTGATGACCATTCCGGGGCTGGCGTTGTTCTATGGCGGCATGGTCCGCAAGAAGAACGTGTTGTCCACGGTGATGCAGAGTTTCGCCGCCGCTTGTTTGATGAGCGTGTTGTGGATGATCGCGGGCTACACCATCGCCTTCGGCGACGGCGGCGCCATCAACGACTATGTCGGCGGCCTGGAAAAGGCGTTCCTCATGGGCGTCGACGTGGACTCGCTTTCGGGCACCATTCCCGAAACCGTGTTCATGACCTTCCAGATGACCTTCGCCATCATCACGCCCGCCCTGATCTGCGGCGCGTTCGCGGATCGGATGAAGTTCTCTTCGCTTCTTGTGTTCCTCGGGATCTGGATGCTGGTGGTCTACGCCCCGGTCTGCCATTGGGTCTGGGGCGGCGGCTTCCTTGGCGGTGACGGCGTGCTCGATTTCGCCGGCGGCACCGTGGTTCACATCAACGCGGGCGTCGCGGGCCTGGTCGCGGCGCTGGTCCTGGGCCCGCGCCACGGCTACGGGACCGAGAACATGGCCCCGCACAACATGGTGCTGAGCGTCATCGGCGCCTCGCTCCTGTGGGTGGGCTGGTTCGGCTTTAACGCCGGCTCGGCCGTGGGCGCCAACGGCGGCGCGGGGATGGCCATGGCCGTGACCCAGATCGCCGCCGCCGCCGCCGCGCTGTCGTGGATGTTCGTCGAATGGATGGTGCACAAGAAGCCGAGCGCGCTCGGCGTGGTTTCGGGCGCCGTCGGCGGCCTGGTGGCGATCACGCCCGCCTCGGGCTTCGTCGATCCCCGGGGCGCGCTGATCATCGGAATCATCGCGGGCGTCGGTTGTTTCTGGGGCGCCACCTGGCTCAAGCGGACCTTGAACTACGACGACTCGCTCGACGCCTTCGGCGTCCACGGCATCGGCGGCGTGATCGGCGCGATCCTGACCGGCGTGTTCGCGGTCGAGGCCATCGGCGGGACCAAGGGCGCGTTGGAAGGCAACGTGGGCCAGATCCTGATCCAGGTCGAGGGCATCGTCGCCACCGTGGTCTGGGCCGCCGTCGCCACCTTCGTGATCCTGAAGGCCATCGACATGGTCATGGGCCTCAGGGTCGAAAAAGAGGTCGAGATCGAAGGTCTCGACATCAATCTCCACGGCGAGGTGGTTCAGTAAAAGCCTCGCCGACACCAGCCGGCAGCAAGTGGGCGGGCCGCCACTCCCTGGGCGGCCCGTTCGCTGTTCGGTGTCGGGATGGTTTCAGCTCAGCCCCAGGGCCTTGACCACGAAGGACTTGAGAACCTCCGCCTTGGGCGGCTTGACGACGAAGCCGTCGATGCGGTGGATGCGGCCCTTGCGGACGTTGTCCTCGGTGTCGCGGCCGGTGAGCATCAGGAATGGCACGTCCTTGTATTTCGGCGCGACGCCGTAGCGGACCTTCCGCGCCAGTTCGAATCCGTTCATCACCGGCATCTCGATATCGCTGATCACCAGGTGGATGGCCCGGTCCCCGGCCTTCAGGATCTCGAGCGCCTCGCTCCCGTCCTTCGCCGTGACCACGTTCTCCACCCCAAGCGACCCCAGCACCCTGGCCACCAGCCGCAGGGAGAATTCCTCGTCGTCGACCACGAGAACGGTGAAGGACTTCAGAGCATCGTCGGTCATGGTTTGGTCCCTATTAACGCTGCTGGTCCCGCAGTTCCGCTCCCAATCGAAAAGGCTTATTCGAAAAACCGGTCCAACAGCATCATCACCGGCTGGGCGGCGATGAAGACCACGACGCCGGACCACAGAACCATCATGATGATGAAGACCAGGTTGGACGCGGTCATCAGGGCGTGTTCGGTCCCTTCGCTTTTGACGCGCTCGCGTCCGCGCTTTTCCCGGCCGCCGACGATGGTCATGTAGTACCGCTCCCCGAAGAACGGGACCGAGATGCGGATGTCGACCGGATGCTTTTTCCACGGCGCCTTGGCGGCGGACAGGGCGTCCATCCGTCGGGGGTCGTTGTCCTGTTGGGTGGGGGGCAGGCCCATGACGGCTTCTTCTCTATGCCAACGCTCTGAATTCAGGGCGGAGAATACGCCAATTTTCGCCCGCTTGCCAGATTATCCGATCCGGGCGATGGTCGCGGTGGTGCTGTGTCCGGGCTCGAGCTCGGCCAGGACCACGCGGCCGCCGTTCTCCTGGACCACGCTCGCGCCCACCACCTGGTCGATGCGGTAGTCCGCGCCCTTGACCAGAACGTCGGGCAGCAGCGCCTCGATCAGGTTCAAGGGCGTGTTCTCGTCGAAGATTGCGACCAGGTCCACGGTTTCCAACGAGCCCAGCACGGCGGCGCGGGCGGTCTCGTTCTGGACCGGGCGGCCCTCGCCCTTGAGTCCGGTCACCGACGCGTCGCTGTTCAGCCCCACCACCAGCTTGTCGCATTCGGCGCGCGCCTGGCGCAGCAGAGAGATATGCCCCGGATGCAGAAGGTCGAAGCAGCCGTTGGTGAACCCGATCTTCAGGCCCTCGCGCCGCCAGATCCCGATGCGCTCGCGCGCCGTTTCCAACGTCGCGAGCTTGCTTTCCACGCCCGAGATGTCCTGGTGGCGGAGCCCGGCGATCAGGTCGGTGGAATACACCACCGCCGTGCCCACCTTGCCCACCACGATGCCCGCGGCCACGTTGGCCATGGCGGCGGCGTCGGCGAGCGGGACCCCCGCGCCCAGAGCCGCGCCCAGCACGGCCACCACCGTGTCGCCCGCGCCCGAGACGTCGTAGACCTCCCGCGCCTCGGCCTTCAGATGGGAGTAGCCGCCGTCGAAGGTGACCAGGGTCATGCCGTCCTGGCTGCGGGTGGCGAGCACGGCGTGGGCGTCGTTGTCGTCCATCAGGCGACGGGCCGCGTCGGTGACCTCGTCGTCGGTGATGACGGGCATGCGGGTCGCCTCCTGCAGTTCGCGCCGGTTGGGGGTCAGCACGCTGGCTCCGGCGTACTTGGCGTAGTCGGTCCCCTTGGGGTCCACGATCACCGGCTTGCCCGCGCGCCGGGCCGCGACGATCACCTGGCTGGCCACCTGCGGCGTGATCAATCCCTTGGCGTAGTCGGACACGATGACGGCCTTGCATTCCTTCAGCGCCTCGAGCGCGGTGTCGATCAGGCGCTCGCGGGTGCGGACGTCCACTTGTCGGATGGTTTCGTGGTCGCTTCTCAGCATCTGCTGGCCGTTGGCGATGAAGCGGGTCTTCAGCGTGGTCGGGCGGCTCGGCACCGTGACCAGGCAGTCCACCACGCCGGGCGTGCCATCCAGAAGCCGGCTCATTTCCTTTCCGGCGTCGTCGCCGCCGCTGACGCCGACCATGTGGGCCTTGGCGCCGAGCGCCGACAGGTTGCGGGCCACGTTGCCCGCGCCGCCCAGCATGGCTTCCTCGCGCTGTATCCGCAGCACCGGGATCGGGGCCTCGGGCGAGATGCGCTCCACCTCGCCGTAGACGAAACGGTCGAGCATGACGTCGCCCAGGCACAACACCGGAACGTCCCTGAGCTTTTCCACCATCGGGGACAGGTGGGATCGGTCGATCATAGGAGTTCGAGCTCCTGCTCCAGCGCGCCGCACAGCATGTGGCCGATGGTGATGTGCATTTCCTGGATGCGCGCCGTGTCGTCGGACGGGACCACGATGAAGGGATCGGCGAGCCCGTTCATGCGCCCGCCGTTGCGCCCGCCGAACCCGGCCGCAACCGCGCCGATGGCCTTGGCCGCGTTCAAGGCGCGGATGACGTTTTCGCTGTTGCCGGACGTCGAGATCCCGATGCAGACGTCGCCTTCGCGGCAAAGCCCCTCGACCTGGCGCGCGAACAGGTCGTCGAAGCCGAAGTCGTTGCCGATGGCGGTGAGCGCCGAGGTGTCGGTGGTCAGCGCGATGGCGGGAATCGGGACCCGGTCGCGGATGAAGCGGACAACAAGCTCGGTCGCCAGATGCTGGGCGTCGGCGGCGCTGCCTCCGTTGCCGAAAAACAAGACCTTGCCTCCGCCCCGAATGGCGTCGGCGCAATGAGCGACGAGGCGCCCAAACGGCTCGCGCGCGGCGGTTCGCGTCTCGGCGAGAACCTTGGCGTGGTCGTCAAGGCAGGTTTCGAAATAGGCGTTTACGTCCATAAGCGTCCCTTCGCGCCCGGCGGCGCATCATATATCGACCGACTCCCCGCTCCGCAAGGATTCCATGGCGGCGATGGTGGCGAGCGCGGTTTCGGCGAGTTCGGCCTCATCGATGGGGGCGGGGCCGCCGGAGCTGACCGCGGCGGCGAAGGCCTTGAGCGATCCTGCGAAGCCCTTGTCTCTTGCGCCCACGACTTTGGTCCGCTTGACCCGGCCGCCCTCGGCGATTTCCAGCGATTGGTAATCGTCGATGACCAGCGCGATCCCGCCCGCGTAGGCCTCGATCCGTTCTTTCGCCAGCGCCGTGTCGCCGAGCGCGGTGTAGGCGACCGTCCCCAGGCTTCCATCCGAAAACGCCAGCGTGATGGCGACGTCGTCGCCGGTCTCGATCCGCGCCGCCACGGCCCGGACCGTTATTATCGGCGCGCCGACCAGGAAGCGGGCGAGGTCGATGAAGTGGCAGGCCTCCCCCAGCACGCGTCCGCCGCCTTCGCCCGCGTCCTGGATCCAGCTCTCGGCCGGGATCGCGCCCGCGTTGACCCGCAGAAGAACGTGGCGGGGCCCGGCGGTTTTCTCCAGCCGGTCGCGGGCCTGGACGACCAGGGGCGCGAAGCGGCGGTTGAAGCCGACCTGAAAGAACCCGGCGGATCCGTTGCGGGCCTCGATCACCTGGTTCAACTGCGCGCGGTCGAGCGCGAGCGGCTTTTCCACCAGGACCGACTTCCCGGCCTCGAGCGCGCGGGCGGTCAGCTCCGCGTGGCTGTCGTGGCGGGTGGCGATCAGGACCGCGTTGACGTCGGGATTGGATAGCGCCGTCTCCACGTCCGTGTCCGCTTGCGCGAAATCGAACGCCTGGCGGGTCTTGTCCGCCGAAGGCCCCCGGCGGGTGACCACGGTATGCAGCGTTACGTCGCGGTTCTTTTTCAGTTCGGGCAGCAGCACGGTGCGCGCGAAGTTGCCGGCGCCGAGGACGCCGAGGACGCATTTCCCGGCGGCGGCCTTGGGCGCGGGGAAGGCGGGGGCTGCCCTGGGCTCGCCCGCGTAGTTCAGCACCACGCCGAGATGGGGCTCGGCCCCTCCGGTCACAAGCTCGTAGGCCTTTTCGGCGTCGTCGAAATCGAACCGGTGGGTGATCAGCGCGCCGACGTCCAGGAACCGGGGCGGCGACGGCGACATCAGCCGCGCGCACTCGGCCAGGTTCGCGGTCTCGGTCCAGCGCACCCAGCCCTCGGGATAGCGGACGCCGCGCCCCTCGAACGCGTTGTCGTATCGGCCGGGGCCGTAGGAGCGGGACACGACGACGGACAACTCCTTTTGCATGAATTCGCGATACGGCAGCTCGGTCCCGGTCATGCCGACCAGAACCACCCTGGCCCGGTCGCGGGCCAGGGCGGCGGCGGTCTGGAACGGTTCGCTCGACTCGGTGGCCGCCGCGATCAAGACCCCGTCGCAACCGAGACCCTGGGTCATGGCCATGACGGCTTGTTCAAGCCCCGCGTCCGACAGGTTCAAGGCGCGCTCCGCGCCCATGGTCTTCGCCAATTCCAGGCGCGAGGGATCGTAGTCCAACGCCACCACCCGGACCCCGGAAAGGGAAAGAAGCTGGGTCGCGATCTGGCCCAGGAGCCCGACGCCCAGCACCGCGACCACGTCGCCCAACTGCGGCCCCAGGTTCCGGACCCCGTGCATGGCGATGGCGCCCAATGTCGAGAAACACGCGTTTTCGAACGGGACGTCGTCGGGGATGGGAGCGACCAGGTTGCGGGGGACGGCGTTGATCTCGGCGTGGTTGGCGAGCCCGGCGCCGGCCACGGCGACCCGCTGGCCCACCTGGAACGCGCCTTCGAGCCTTTCGCCGACGGCCACCACCTCGCCCGCCGCCGAATAGCCTAGCGGCAGGGGCTCGTCCAGCCGCGCCAAAACGGCCCGCATGGTGGCGCCGAGGCCGTCCTTGCGCGCCTTGTCCAAAACCTTGCGCACCAGGTCGGGCCGGGCGCGGGCCTTGGCGGCCAAGTTCTTGCGGGCGAAGTCCACCACCATGCGCTCGGTCCCGGCGGAAATCAGCGAGGCCCGGGTGCGCACCAGAACGCTTCCCGCCTCCACGCCCGGGGCGGGAACGTCGCAAAGCGCCAATTCGCCGTTGCGGGTGTTCTGGATCACCTGCTTCATGAAGCGTTTGTAGCGCGATTCGCGTCCGCGATACAGAAATCCGGCAATCCTTCTTTTCCATTGGGGCGAATCCGATTACCTTTCCCACGCCCGTTCCCAGAGCGAAGCGCCATGAAGATCTGCCTGATCCGGCCGCCGATCGTCGTTCCGGCCCACAACATCACCACCATGTTCACGCCCCCCCTGGGGCTGGCCTATGTCGCGGGCGCGTTGCGGGCCGAGGGCCATGACGTCCATTTCATCGACGGCGTCGGCGAATCCATGGACACGCGCCATCCCTGGGACAACGACACCTATATCTACGGCCTCGGCCTGGACGAGATCGCGGCCCGCATCCCCGACGACGCGGACTGGATCGGCGTCAACGCCGGATTCTCCTTCGAATGGCCCGCGTGCCGGGCGCTGATCGTCAAGATCCGCGAACGCTTCCCCAAGAAGCTGATCATCGGTGGGGGCGAGCACGTCACCGCCCGACCCGGGGACAGCTTGGTCGAAAGCGGTCTCGACGCGGGCGCGCTGGGCGAGGGCGAGGAGACGGCGGTGGAGATTTCCCGCGCCGTGGCCTCCGGCGCGTTCGACCCGTCCGCGATTCCCGGCATGGTCTATCTCGACGCGAACGGGGAGGTGAAGACCACCGAGCGCCGCTCGCGAAAGAAGGAGATCGACCAGGTCGCCCCTCCCGCCTGGGACCTGACCCCGATCACCGAGTACCTGGACCGGGGCCAGGGGTTCGGGGTCAACCGGGGCCGGTCCATGCCCGTGGTGGCCAGCCGGGGTTGTCCTTATGAATGCACCTTCTGCTCCAACCCGGCCATGTGGGGGCGGCGCTGGATCGTGCGCGACGCCGACCTTCTGTTGGACGAGATGGAAGGCTACATGCGCGATTACGGCGCGACCAACTTCGATTTCTACGACCTGACCGCCATCGTGAAGCGGGAGTGGATTTTGGACTTCTGCGCCAAGATCAAGGAGCGCGGGCTCGACATCACCTGGCAGCTTCCGTCCGGCACCCGTTCCGAGGCCATCGACCGCGAGGTCGCGGCGGCGCTTTACGGGTCGGGGTGCCGCAACATCTCGTATTCGCCGGAAAGCGGCTCGCCCGCCGTGCTGGCCCGGATCAAGAAGAAGATCTCCACCGACTCGTTCCTCGCCTCCATCAACGGATGCGTCAAGGAAGGCCTGAACGTGAAGACTAACATCATCTTCGGCTTCCCGGGCGAGACCATGGGCGAGGTGTGGCAGACCTACCGCTTCATCGCGCGGATGGCGCTGGCGGGCGCGCACGATCTCAGCGTCTGGGGCTTCTCGCCCTATCCGGGCTCCGAGCTTTTCGACGACTTGGAGCGGGACGGCAAGGTCGCCTTGGACGACGCGTTCTACGACACGCTCCGATCCTACGCCGACGCGTCCCACACCACTTCGTACTGCGAGAACTTTTCCGACAAGAAACTGAAGCGCATCCGGTTCTGGGCGCTCTGCCTGTTCTATGGGACGTCCTGGCTAGCGAGGCCCGCGCGCCCGTTCCGCATGGTGATCAACGTTCTCAGCGGCAAGCAGGAATCGCGGGCCGAGATGGGGCTCGCCAACGTGCTCCGACGCAACCGGCTGGCGACCACCGATGGCTGAAGGCGTTTTCTCGCGGTACTGGGATTATTTCTTTTCGGGCGGGCCGGGGCAGATCCTGGCCATCGCCGCCGTGCTCGCCGTCATGGCCGGACTCGGCCTGATCGGATGCGCCGTCGCCGGGCGCAGGGGATTGCCCGAGGGGCACGTGATCTATGGTTGGGCGGTGGCGTGCTTCGCCTTCACCGGGCTCGGCGTCTTGGCGTCCGTTCCGTTCCATTGGGTCGCGGGGGGCCTGCTCGCGGGCGCGGGCGGGGCGGGAGCTCTCGCCTACAAGCGCAAGCGTTGGCCCCTGCCGCCGGGCGCCTGGCGCGCGGTGATCCTGGCCTCGCCGCTTTTGGTCATGGCGTCCGCCATGGTCGCCTCGCAATGGGACGAGTTCTCCCACTGGGTCCCGACCATGCGCTGGGTGTTCGAGAACCATGATTTCCCAAGGGGCGAGGGCGTGGTCACCGGCGGGGCGTTCCCGGGCTATCCCTACAACTGGATTTTCCTGCCCTACCTGTCCTCGCTCGCGGGCGGGCGCTTTTTGGAGAACGCGGGGGGGCTGTTCAACCCGTTGCTTTTGATCGCGTTCGGGTTCGTCGCGCTTCGCGCGGCGCTGATCGGGGCCGGGCGAGACCCGGCGCGTCCCCAGGGTTGGACGCTGGCCGCGCTCGCGGTGATGGCGGGGACGCTCTTGAACCCCACCTTCGTCCAGAAGATCGTGCTGACCGCGTATTCCGACCCCAGCACGGCCGTGTGCGTCGGCTTCGGCGCCTTTCTCGGCTGGCGGGTTCTCGAGGCGCTCGCCGCCGGGGACCGGGAGGGGGCGTTCTCGCTCGCCTGGCAGTTCGGCCTCGTTCTCGCTGTCTTGATCAATATCAAGCAGGCCAATCTGGTGCTGGGCGTGATCATCCTGTTCGGATACGGCGTCGTCGCGCTTCGCGATCCGGCGATCCGGGTGTCCGATGCGATTCGGATGCTTCCGGCCATGGCGCTTCCGGCGGTCGCGATGTACGGGCTTTGGCGCTATCACCTGCTTACCGAACTGTCCGCCAAGTCCGAGGCGGTGCTTAGGCCGATCGAGACCTGGAACTGGGAGATCCTGGACAAGATCGTCCTGGCCATGCTGAGCGTGGCGTCCAAGAAGGGCGTGTTTTTCGGATTGATGCTGGCGGCGGTCGGGTTCGCCCTCAGGGGGCTCTGGCGATGCCGGGGGCCGTTCGACCGGCTGTCCATTCTGATCGCGGCCTTGTTCCTTGGGTACAACACGTTCTTGCTGTTCGTCTTCATCGCCCAGTTCGGGAAATACGACGCCGCCCGGGTGGCGTCGTATTGGCGCTACAACATGCACCTTGGGCTGTTGGCGGTGCTGTTCGGGGCCTATGGCTTGGGATTGCTGTGGCGGCGCTGGGGCGAGGGCCGGGACTGGATTTTGCGGCTGGCCTGGGTTCCCGTCGCGCTGATCCTGATCGCGCCGGTCGGGTTCGCCTACAAGCTGCGCTTCGACCTGGAGCCGAGAATCCGGCATTACCGCCTGGTCGGGGCCGAGGCGGCCACGGTGCTGCCGGAAAAGGCGGTGGTGACGATCATGGACCCGCACGGGACCGGAGAGTCCGCCGTCATCACCCGCTACGAGATCGGGCTCGGACGCTCGCTACCAGGCTACATGGGCCAATACCACTGGGCGACCGAGGAAGTGTACCATGAGCATTTGGCGACCCACCCCTACACCCACATGATCACGCACACGGTGAACCCCGCGCTTAGGGCGATACTCGCCGGGCATGAGTTGGAGGAGGGGCGCTCCTACCTGTTCGAGCGCAAGGACGAGGGGTGGAGGCATCTCAAGACCTGGGCGCACCCCGAGGGGATGAAGCGACTTTAATCAGGGCTTGGCGAACCGGGCCCGCGCGCCCCGTTCGATGGCGCAGGCCGCAAGCTTGTCCAGACCCAGCCGGATGCGCAGCATGTCGAGAAGCCGAATTTCCTCGTCGTGGATCACCCCGTCGCAGGCGGCGATGTCGCAGGCGAGGGCGTAGGCGGTTTCGCGAAGGTGCGACGGCAGGGCGGCGGCGATGATGTCCAACGCCTTTTCCAGTCCGTGCTCGTCGTCCAGAAGCTCGGCGCAGGATTCGGTGGTGTCGGGCAACAGCCCCGGGTCGTATCCCTCGAAGGCGGGCAGGTGACGGATCACGTCGCCCATCATGCCCAATTCGGCGTCGGACATGTCGTCATCGGCCGCCGACATCAGGACCATGGTGTAAATGAGCGCGGCGTGGTGGCTGATCATGACGGCTCCCTTCCATTATCCCCTGGAAAGAATGTCGTGTTTGCCGGGGCGCGCGTCAATCCCCGGACCGTGACAGAAACGCGCGGGTCTCGGCCACCGCCTCGGCCAATCCGACCCGGCGGACCTCGACCCCTTCGGGGAAGGCGGTGGCGAGACGGCTGGGCAAGGCCCGGTCCAGCATGGCGAACACGCCCCGGTCGTCGGCGCGGCGCACCAGCCGTCCGAAGGCCTGCTTCAGCTTCAGCCTGACGATCATCTCGTCGTAAGCCCGGCCCCCGAACGCCCCGCGCCGGGCCTTGTGCAGGATGTCGGGCCGGGGCCATGGCACCCGGTCGAACACGATGAGCCGAAGCGAGCGTCCCGGCACGTCCACCCCGTCCCGGACCGCGTCGGTGCCGAGGATGCAGGCGTTCTCCTCGGCTCGGAAGATGTCGATCAGCGCGCCGGTGTCCATGGCGTCCACGTGCTGGGCCAGAAGGTCGAGGCCCACTTGCTCCAGCACGGGCGCGATGAGCTCGTGGACCTTGCGCAGTCGATGGATCGCGGTGAACAGGCCGAGCCCTCCGCCGCCCGCCGCCAGGAACAGCTCTCGATAGGCGGCCGAGACCTGCTGGGGGCTGTCGCGGCTGACGTCGCCGATGACGAACACCCGGGTGCGGGCGGGGTAGTCGAAGGGGGATTCCACCGCCGCGCGCTCGATGTCGCTCGGGAAGTGCCGCGCGCCGGTGCGGACGTCGGCGCCGTCCCAGCCGTCCTCGTCTCTGAGGCTCGCCGACGTCACCAGCAATCCATGGGCGGGGCCGGCGAGGGTTCCGGCGAAGGGAACCATGGGGTCGATCCAGTGGCGATGAAGGCCCACGTCCACCTCGTAGCCGTTGCGCCGCTCGAGCCCGAACCAGTCCACGAACTCCTCGGGCGTTTCGGTGGCGAGCGAGTCCAGCATGGCGCGCCAGCTTCGGATCTGCATCAGGCCCCGGCGCTCCAGCGTGCGGCAGGTGGATTCGATTCGCATGCGGGTCGAGGTGTCGAGTTGCTCCGCCTCCACGTCCAGAAGAACCGTGAGCGAGCGAATAAGCGCGTCCATGGGCCGGGCGAGCCGGGCGAGGGCGACTTCGAGCTTGGCCGCCGCCTCCAGCAAACCGTCGATGGCCGGATGCGCGCCGGTTTCCAGGCTGTAGGGCCCCTTGCTGCGATCCCGGGCCAGCACCTGCCGGCGGGCGATCTCCAGGAACGACTCGCACGCGCCCACCGGCGCGCCGCCCGCGATGCGCTGGCGCCAAGCGGGACCAGGCAGGGCGTGGGCGGCGCGAAGGGCCTCGTCCAGCGCCTCGACCCCTTCCTCGTCGCCCGCGACCAGGTCGCCGACCCGGGAGCGAAGCCCCTTGCTGCGGGACCGCGTCCCTTCCTCTGCGCCCAGAAGCCAGCGGCGAAGCTCGGCGGCCTCGTGGCCGGTCAGATGGGCGGAAAAGGCGGAATCCGCCGCGCCGAAAAGATGGTGGCCCTCGTCGAACACGTAACGCGCGGGCAAGACCCCGTCGTCCCCGCCCATGGCCGCCTGGACCATGACCAACGCGTGGTTGGCCACCACGATGGAGGCGCGCCGCGCCCGGCGGATGGAGCGCTCGACAAAGCATTTGCGGTAATGGACGCATGCGGAAAAGATGCATTCGCCCCGGGTGTCGGTCAGGTCCATGGTCATGCGCGGGCCCAGGATGTCGCCGAGCCAGGCGGGGAAGTCGCCGCCGACCATGTCGCCGTCCCGGGTCTTCAGCGCCCAGCGCGCCATGAGGCCCAAGGCCACGGCGTCCTGGGGCTTGGCGTTGGCGCGCTCCAACGCCTCCTCGTAGTTCAGGATGCAGAAATAGTTCTCGCGGCCCTTGCGCACCACCACCTTGCGGCCCTTGTCCTCGCGGTCGGGATAGAGCTTGTCCAGCTCGGCGTCCAACTGGCGCTGCAGGTTGCGGGTGAAGGTGCTGATCCACACCGCGCCGTCGTTCTTTTCCGCCCAGACGCTGGCGGGCGCGATGTAGCCCAAGGTCTTGCCCACCCCCGTGCCCGCCTCGGCCACGGCGACGCGGGGCTGGTCGGGTTTGTCCCGGGGCGCGAAGGCGGCGGAGGCGGCGGAGGCGTAGTCCATCTGCTCCGGCCTGTCCTCGGCGTTGGGGCCGCGAAGCTGAACCAGACGGGCGCGGGCCTCGACCGGCTCCACCGGCCAGCTTCCGGGCTCGGGGCTCGCCCCCCATTCCCGCCACTCGTTGAGCCGCAGCCAGACCCTCAGGCCCTCGGATACGTTCCGGGAATGGGGCGATTCGACGGCGCCGAGGGCGGCCAGAACCGCCTCGCTCCACGGCCAGCGGGCGCGGGACATGGACCAGGCGATGGGGACCGAGGCCCGCCGGGCGCCGGCGTCGGGCTCGTTCGCGAGCTCTTCCAAAAGGCGGCGCGCGGCGGCGTGCAAGGTTTCGGCCTCGGCCTCCAGGCCTTCCGGAAGGGGCAGGCCGAGGTCGCGGGCGAGGCCCGACGGCGTCGGCAGGCAGAATTGCGCCGGGCGGACGAAGGCGAACAGCTCCAAGACGTCCAGCGCCGCGAACGGCTGCAGGCGCAATCGCCGGGCCGCCGCCTTGGCGTGGCAGACGTAGGGCGCGGCCCCCCGCTCGATCCGGCCCGCCGCGTCCCCGAGCGAGACCGTCTCGCATCCGCCCCGGGGCGACGCCCACGCGGCCCCGCCGCTTCCGGCCGCAACGGCGGGCGCGTCGGGCAACAGGACGGTCGGGGCTTCTTGGTCCATGGAATCCTTGGGCGTGGTGGGGACGCGGGTCGGGATGGTATCCTGCCGCCGACGGAAAAGCGAGACGGGCGCCGCCATGAAGATCGACGATCCCTTCGCCGTGCTGGGCGTGACCAGGGAGGCCGGGACGCGCGAGATCAAGAAGGCCTTCCGCCGCAAGGCCCGCGAGACCCACCCGGACCTGCACCCCAACGACCCCGGCGCCGCCGAGCGATTCCAGCGCGTGCACGCGGCCTACCAACAGCTGAAGACCCCGGCGCTGCGCTCCAAGGCCGAGGCCAAGGCCGCGAGCGACGCCTACGCCGAGGCCAAAACCAACTGGGAGCGGGAGAGAAAGACCCGCCCCTTCAAGCCCGAAACGGCGCCCGAGGCCGCGACGGACCCCGAGGTCTCTTCGTTCAGCCAGTTCGTTTGGGAGCTGAAGCTGTTCGCCATGGCGTTCGCGCCGAATCCGATTTTTGTCCTGTTCCTCGGCGTGTGCGTAGGACTGTTCGCCTGGGGAACATTCGTGGCGGAAACCGAGGGCGACGTCGTCAAGGTCCGCATCGTGGGCAAGTTCGAACGCCGCCCGCCCATCATCTTCGACGCCTCGGGCGACCAGTTCTTCGTCAAGACCGACCGGGGCGTGTTCCCGGTGGTCGAGACCTGGGGCCCCTTTCACCGGGATTCGCGGGCGCGTTACGACGCCTTTCGGGTGGGCGCGGCCTATTCGGTCCGCATGGTCGGCTCCAGGGGCAAGCGCATCGTCGAGATCGTGAAGTAACGCCGCTCAGGGGATACCCAGAATCTTGTGTATCTGCAGGCTCAGCCGCCAGTTGGGGTGGTCCAGGCAGTATCGGGCCGCAAGCGCCGTGTTGGCCTCGCGCTCGGGGCCGTCCATGGGCTGGAGCAGGAAGTGTTGGAAACCCAGGCTTTCAAAGCGCTCCGGCTCGGCCCCCGGCTGGGGGAACACCAGCTTGAGCTCGTCCCCCGACGTGGCGGCGAGCGGCGCGCCGGCCTTGGGGCTGACGGTCAGCCAGTCCAGTCCCGGCGGCGGCGAAAGCGTTCCGTTGGTCTCCGCCGCGATCTCGAAGCCCGCCTCGCGGAACGCCGCGATCAGGGGCGGGTCGAGCTGCATCAGGGGCTCTCCGCCGGTGCAGACCAGCAGGGTCCGCCCCGTTACGGACGGCGCAAGCCCTCGCGCCGCGGCCGCCAGCTTTTCTGGCGATTCGTAAACTCCGCCGTTCATGCCGTCGGTTCCGATGAAATCCGTGTCGCAGAACCGGCATGCCGCGCCGTTACGGTCCGCGTCCCGTCCCGACCAGAGATTGCATCCGGAAAAACGGCAGAAAACCGCCGGGTTGCCCGCTCGGACGCCTTCCCCCTGCAGGGAATAGAACAGCTCTTTCACCAAATAAGCCAAGGTTCCTATTTCCGACAAATCCAGGGCGTTAAGGACATTTTAGAAATAAGTTGCTTTCTTGGGGTGATCCCATCACACTCTGGATGTCAAGTCGAAACAACGGAAGGGTTGGATCAGACCATGGCGGTCGAGATCTACATGTGCAAGGAAGGCCAGCAGCTTAAAGACGGCAAGCTGGAAATCAGCCACGACATCAACAGCAAACGCGATGCCGAGGTCGATGCGCGCGAACGCTGCAAGTACGATAAGAAACTCTTCAAGGTCACCTATTACAGGGTGGACGACGAGGGTAACCACCGGGTTATGTATTCCTACACAAACCCCTACCATCAGGCCCCCGCGCCCGCCAAGCAGAAGCACGAACAGCATGTGACCACCAAGGCGTCCGACCGCCGCCGCCGTCCGCAAAAGCAGGACGGTATCATGGACAAGGTCCTCAAGGGCCTTGGCATGAAGTAACGGCCGGCGAGCTGTAAGCCGCCTGATGGCGTCCCAACACTCCATCGAAGATCTCTGTTGCTCCGTCGAGCGGAACGGCAAGGCGATCGGAAGCCTTGTCAGCGGCGTATTCCATATGATCGCCCTGTTCGCCATCGGGCTCGCCGTGGTGTGGGCGGCGGTGCTGGCGTTCATGAAGATGATCGCGTCCGGCCACGTCTCGGTGGAGGACATCCTGCTCCTGTTCATTTACGTGGAGCTTGGGGCCATGGTCGGCATCTATTTCAAAACCAACCACATGCCCGCCAGGTTCCTTGTCTATATCGCCATCACGGCGCTGACCCGCATGCTGGTCGGGATCGTCGGAACCCACCATAACGGGCCCGAGGTCGAGGCCGACATGGGGATCGTGCTGATTACGGTCGCCATTCTGATCCTGGCGCTGTCCGTGTTGGCTTTGCGCTTCGCCTCCCATCGTTTCCCCAGTCCCACCGGGGTGAGCGACCCGCGCATTCCGGGCGTTCCGGATATCGCTCCTTACGGGGGCGGCTCAGTCCAGCACGAGAGAGACTAGCCCGTCCGCCAACTTGGGCTCGAACCAGGTGGACTTGGGGGGCATCTCCTCGCCCGCGTCGGCGACGGCCATCAGGTCGTCCAGCGACGTGGGATGCATGGCGAAAGCCACGGCCCACTCCCCACTTTTCACGCGGGCTTCGAGCGCCTCCAGCCCCCGGGCGCCGCCGACGAAGTCGATGCGGGGGTCGAGACGCGGGTTGCCGACGCCGAGCGTGGTGGACAGGACCGCGTCGGCCAGCAAACTGACGTCGAGACGCTCGACCGGGTGGGCGTCCGCGCTCGGTTTGTCCTTCAGGTCCAGCAGGTACCACTTGCCGTCGAGGAACATGCCGAATTTGTGGCGTTCGGGGGGGCGCGCCGGGCCGTCGTGGGCCGTAACCAGGAAGCGCGGGCGGACCAGGTCCACGAACGCTTCGGCCGCATGGCCGTTCAGGTCGCGGACGACCCGGTTGTAATCCAGGATCCGCATCTGGTCGACGGGGAAGCTGACCGCCAGGAACGCCTGATGGGAGGCGTCGGGGCTGGACGCGCCCGCCCGGCGACGGTTGGCCGCGACCCGGGAGGCGGCGGCCGAACGGTGGTGGCCGTCGGCGATGTAGACCGCGTCCATGGCGGCGAAGGCGTCGGTGATTTTTTGGATCGCGCCCGGCTCCGTAACCGTCCAGGTCTGGTGGCGGACGCCGCCCTCGGCGGCCACGTCCGCGTCCGGAGGGGACGCCGTCGCCGCAGCGCACACGGCGTCGAGCGCCGCGTCGGGCTTGTGGACCAGTAGAACCGGGCCGGTCTGGGCGTTCACGGCCTCGATCTGGCGGACGCGGTCGTCCTCCTTGGCCGGGCGGGTGAGTTCGTGCTTGCGGACCCGGTTGCCGTCGTATTCGGACACCAAGGCGCCGACCACCAGTCCGGTCTGGACGTGGTCCCCCGCCGTGATGCGGTAGACGGTGTAGCAAGGGGCCGGGTCGCGGACGAGCACGCCCTCGTCGGTCATGCGGTCCAGGTTCTCGCGCGCCTTGGCGTAGACCGCGTCCGAATAGGGGTCCGTGTCCGGGGGCAGGTCGATCTCCGCGCGCGAGACGCGAAGGAAGCTCCACGGCCGCCCCTCGGCCAATGCGCGGGCCTCGTTGACGTCGATTACGTCGTAGGGCGGCGCGATCACGTCGGCGGCGCGGCCCGGCGCGGGGCGAAGGCCCGCGAATGGGCGGACGAGCGGTGCGGTCACGGTTTGGATTCTCCTGATTTCGGCAACGGTTTACCCCTTGGGCGACTACATAGCACGAAACGCCGCATGGTATGAACCGGCGCTTTACATCCGCAACGGATCGGGTACGATCATCGCGCCCATTCCAGGCCTCCTTCAGGAGAGATAACCCATGAACCAACCGGCGAGCGTAACCCAGGACCTTGTCCTCAATCCCGAAGACGTCCTGTTCAGCAAGGGCGATCCCGGCGAGATCATGTACGTGGTCCTTGACGGCAAGATCGAGATCTGGGTCGAGAACAAAGTGGTCGAGACCGTCGAGAAGGGCGGCATCATAGGCGATCTGGCCCTGATCGACAAAAGCCCCCGCAGCGCCGACGCCATTGCGCTCACCCGCTCCATCATCCGTCCCGTCGATCGCAACAGGTTCCGCGAGATGGTGCGTGACAATCCCGATTTCGCCCTCGCCGTCATGACCATCATGGCCGGTCGCCTGCGCCGCTGGACCCGCTGAGCGGGCTTTCCGAAAATTGCAGCAAGTCTGGAGAAATCCGCCCAATCGCGTCATAATGGCGCGAAGGGGAAGGGCGCCGTCGCGGTTGGAAACCGCTGGAGGGCATTCGACATGAACGGCAAGCGCGTCATGGTGACAGGCGGCGGCGGATACGTCGGCAGCGTCCTGGTCGAGGCCCTGCTCGACGCCGGATACGGGGTCACCGTCATCGATCGCTTTTTCTTTGGCGTGGAAACCCTTTCCAGGGTCGAGGGTGTCGAGGGGCTCGCGCTGATCCGGAAGGATATCCGAAGCGTCACTCCGGACGACTGCGCCGGGCACTGGGCGGTGGTCGATCTCGCGGCGCTTTCCAACGAGCCCTCGGGAGCGCTCGATCCCGGGTTGACCCGCGAAATCAATCACCAGGGCCGGGTGTCGGTGGCCCGCGCCGCGCGGGAAGCAGGCGTGGGCCGATACGTTCTCGCCAGCAGTTGCGCGGTGTACGGCGCGGGTGTCGGCGACGGCTCGATCCTTGACGAGGGCTCGGCCACCAGCCCCCAAACCGAATACGCCCGCTGCAACCTGGCGTGCGAGGGGGACATCCTGCGCATGACCGACCAGGGGTTTTGCCCCACCGCGCTTCGCTTCGGGACCGTGTTCGGACTGTCGCCCCGCATGCGGTTCGACCACGTGGTCAACAGGATGACCCTGGACGCGGTGAAGGACGGCGAGATCATTATCCTCGGCGGCGGTCGCCAGTGGCGGCCCATAGTTCACGTTTCCGACGCCTGCCGCGGCGTCCTTCTGGTCCTGACGGCCAAGGCGGGCGATGTCGACGGCCAGGTTTTCAACATCGGCGCCGACAATCGCCAGATGATCAGCGTCGCCTACGAAGTCCGCGACATTATGCCGTTCCAGGTCCGCATCGACGTGGCCCAGGACGACGTCGCCCGGCGCGATTACCGGGTGTCGTTCGACAAGGCCCGCCGGGTTCTCGATTTCTCCGCCAGGATCGGCATCGAGGACGGCATCCGCGAAATCTACTACGCGCTCAAGTCCGGGGACGTGGAGGCGTCGCCCAAGACGTCCACCGTCTTCTGGTACAAGACCATTATCGAGGCCAAGCGCATTGTGGACGAGGTGATGCTTGACGGCCGCCTGATCTGATCGCCGCATCCCATGTTGTTCGTCGGCGTCGATTTCACCAGCGCCCCCGGTCAAAAAAAGCCGATCACGGCGGCGTTCTGCCACTTGGACGGCGCGACGCTTATTGTCGAGGAGGTTCGGGAATGGACCGATTTCGGTCCGTTCGAGGCGTTCCTGGCCTCGCCTGGGCCGTGGGCGGCGGGCCTTGATTTTCCCTTTGGCCTGCCGACGGCGTTCGTCCGCGCCATGAACTGGCCCGAGTCCTGGGCCGAGTACGTCGCCGTGGTCGAACGGCTTGGGCGCGCAGGGTTCCGGGACGCGGTCAACGGGTTCAAGGCCCCCCGTCCTCCAGGCGCCAAGGACTTGAAGCGCCGGACCGACATCGAAGCGCGGGCCGCGAGCCCGCTGAACGTCACCCGCCCGCCGGTGGGCCTGATGTTCGCGGAAGGCGCGCCGAGGCTGCTGGCGTCAGGGGCGTCCGTCCTTCCCATGGCCCCGGGCCGAGATCCGGAGCGGGTGGCGATGGAGGCCTATCCGGCGCTGATGGCCGAAAGGCTAATCGGCGGACGGCGCTACAAGGACGGCCCGCCCCAGGCCGTCGGCGAACGCCGGGACCGCCGAGCCGCGCTGGTCCGGGCCTTGCCCGCGCGATTGCCCCGGGGACTGGCCCAGATCCTGATCGAAGACCCCGGCGCCGACCGCCTCGACGCCGTGCTTTGCGCCTTGCAGGCGGCGGAGGCGTGGAGGGATGGCGATGAGGCGCGTCGACCAGCCACGGACGATATCGCACAAGAAGGGATGATCGTTGGGTTGAGTCAATAAGGCAAAATATGTATTATTTATACGCAACTCAATGGGGCTGTTTTCATGAGGCGTGTTATCGCATGCATTGCCGTCGCGGGCGGCCTTCTGGCGCCGATTCCGGTCTTCGCGCAATCGCCGTCAATGGAAAAGCGCTGCGGCGCGGACATGGCGGCGGACCAGAAGGAATTCTATGGTTACATGCGCAAGCACAATTACATGAAGGTTGGCGACGCCGCGCATAAAAAGAAAATCGAAACGTACCTAAGAAAACGGCACAAGGAAGTCGTCGATCACGAGATGGCCCATTACAAGACCGCCGGGCGATGGGCCGGCAGCAAGCCGATTTATCACTATTACCAATTTTATGGGAAAAAATACGCGGTCGCGGGCTGCGTTTGGATGAAGCCCGGCATTCCCTTGGAGACCGATATCAAGGCGTCCTTGGCGCCGAAAGAACCGTCCAGCGTCGATAAAGCCGCGGCTGCGAAGGCCAAAAAGTATTTGAAGATCAAAAAGGCGCGGGCGAAATGCAAACGCCTCGCCAACAAAAAGCAGAAGGCCAAATGCCTTGGGGGCTACCGGGCCTACGGGTGGTTGGACGACTATCCGGTGCGATGAGGCGACGGCTCGCCGTTCTCCTTTTTTCGATCTATAATTCCCGGACGAATGGATGGGAGCTTCATTGTGCCGCGCAGCCTTCCGCTTATCCTCGCCCTCGCCATCCTGGCGCTCTCCGAACCGACGTGGGCGGGGGCTAGAAACTATCCCAAACTGACTCCCTTCGACCGCGTCAAGAAATGCGACAAGGATATTGATGACCAGATGAGTTCGGCGACATCCAGATTGCGCGCTTTGAAAAAAGCGAAAATCAGCGAGGATGAGCGTCTAGCGAAAACCAAGGAATACCTAGAAAAACGTCGCGAACAGGTGGCGTCCCGCGCCAAGTCCCAACTGAAGGCGGCCGGGACCTGGGTGGCGAAGCGCGAGACTCGGAGCCATTCCTATTACGGGGTGAGGTATCCGGTGGCGTCTTGCGTCGAATTGAAAAAGCGCACTCCACTGTGGACACGGGTCAAGGTGGGTCGCGCGCCCGCGAATCCGACCAAGGCGGACGTGGACCGGGAGACCGAGGCGCTCCAATACATAACCATCAAGAAGAAACGCCTCGCCTGCGACAAACTTCCCGACGTTTCGAAACGCAAGGCCTGTTCCAACACATATATTGATCACGACTGGCTCGACCGCTATCCCCTGGGCAAGGAAATCGGCGGAAGCAGATAGTGGCGGACGGCGCGATCTTGACAAGGCGGTTCATGGGGCGGCGGCCGGCGCGGTTGGTGTCCGGCGGGCAGACCGGCGTGGACCGCGCGGCCCTGGACGCGGCGCTGGAGCTCGGCGTTCCCGTCGGCGGCTGGGTCCCCAGGGGGCGCCTGGCCGAGGATGGCCGCATTCCCGATCGCTACCCCATGCGCGAGGCCGAGGCGGCGGACTACGCCAATCGCACCCGCCTGAACGTCCGCGATTCAGACGCGACGCTGATCATCACGCGGGGCGCGCCCGCAGGCGGCACGGCGCTCACCATCGAATTCGCGCGCGAGCTGGGACGTCCAGTCCGGATTGTCGATCTGGACGGCGACGTGGATGTTGATGGGTTGGGGGACTGGATTGCGGGCGTCGAGACCCTGAACGTCGCGGGCCCCAGGGAGAGTGGCGTCCCGGGCGCATATCGTGATGCACTCACGTTATTGCGTCATGTTATGAGCAACGGAATGCGCATCGGAATCGACTTGGACAACACCATCATCCGCTACGACCGGGTGTTCGCCGAGGCGGCCAGGGACCTGCTGCCCGATGGGTTTTCAGGAACCAAGCGCCAAATCCGCGACGCGCTCCGCGCACGGGGGGAGTCGGGGGAACTGGACTGGCAACGCCTGCAGGGCAAGGTCTACGGCGCGCTGATGCCCATGGCCGAGCCCATGGAAGGCGTTCGCGAGTTCCTGGCCCGATGCCGAGGCGAGGGCATCCCCGTTTTCGTGGTCAGCCACAAGACCATGTACGGCCACCACGACCCGGACCGGGTCAACCTTCGGGACGCGGCGCTGGACTGGCTGGAGGCGTTCGGCTTGTTCGAACCGGGCGGCCTCGCCGTCCCCCGGGGCAACGTCTATTTCGAGGACGACCGCGAGGCCAAGATCGCGCGCATCGCGGCGCTGGAATGCACCCACTTCATTGACGATTTGGTAGAACTTTTCCTCGAAAATGGATTTCCGAACGACGTTGAAAAAATCCTGTACGCCCCGGGCCCATCGCCCGAGGGTCCCTTTCGGGCGTTCGGGACGTGGGTGGACATAAAGCGTGCTCTCCTTGGCGAAAGACCATGACGAAACTCTCGCGCGCGCGACCGAATTGGCCGGGGCGCTGCTGGAACGCCCGGTGGTTTCCGTCTCTCCGGTCTCCGCGGGCGGAAACAATCCGGTCTGGAAGGTCGACTGCGAGGGGCGCGAATCCTTCGCCCTGAAATCCTACCCCGCCACCGAAGGCGATTCCCGCGACCGACTGGCCGCCGAATGGGGCGCGCTGGCCTTTCTGTCGGCCCAGGGCGAGCCCGCCGCGCCCGAGGCGGTCGCGGTCGATTTCGACAACCGCGTCGCCGCCTATCGTTGGATCGCGGGCGATCCCATTTCCGAGCCCTCCGACAACGATCTCGATTCCGCTCTGGCCTTCGTCGAGCGCCTCGTCGATTACGCCGCCGCGCCCGAAGCCCGGGCGCTGCCCCAAGCGTCCGAGGCCTGCCTTTCGGGAAGAGAGGTGGTGGAGCAGGTCATGGCCCGGCTGCGCCGCCTGTCCGAGGTCCGGGACCAGATCGATCTCCACGCCTTCTTGGAGATGGAGTTCCGACCGGCCCTGATGCGCCTGACCCAAAAGGCGGAGCAAGGCTACGCGTCCGCCGGAATCGATTTCGCCGCAGATCTCGCGCCCGAGCATCGCATCCTCAGCCCGTCCGACTTCGGCTTCCACAACGCGCTGCGGCGCGTCGCCGGGCCCATCGCGTTTATCGACTTCGAATACTTCGGCTGGGACGATCCGGCCAAGCTGGCGTGCGATTTCCTTTTGCACCCGGGTTTTGTCCTGGGAGAGCGCCAACGAACGGCGTTCGCGGCGCGCGCGGACCGGATTTTCGCGGCGGACCCCTGGTTCTCCGTTCGGGTTCGCCTGCTTTATCCCCTGTACGGCCTGCGCTGGTGCATGATCATCCTGAACGAGTTCCTGCCCGAACGCTGGGCCCGGCGCGCCATGGCGGGGGCGGACGACGCCGACGCCGCGCGCGCGCGCCAGCTTGAAAAGGCTCGCGCCATGCTCATGACCCTTGGAAGGTACCCCCACGATGCTTGACCAACGTTCCCTCGCGCTGAGAAGGCTGGTGGTGCGCGCGCTGGAAGGCGGCGGGCGCGGCCACATCGGCCCATCCATGTCCCTGATCGAAATCATGCGGGTCCTGTACGACGACGTCATGCGCCACCGTCCGGACGAGCCCAAATGGGACGGCCGCGACCGCTGCATCCTGAGCAAGGGCCACGGCTGCCTCGCCCAATACGCGGTTCTGGCCGACGCGGGCTATTTCCCCTTGGGCGAACTGGATAGCTTTTGCCGCAAGGGAACCATTCTCGGCGGTCACCCCGACCACGGCCACGCGCCGGGGGTGGAGGCGTCCACGGGCTCGCTCGGCCATGGCTTGTCCATCGGGGTGGGCATGGCCATGGGCGCGAAGCTGCAGGGCCGGGACAGCCGCGTCTACGTGATCATGGGCGACGGCGAGATCCAGGAAGGCGCGGTGTGGGAAGCCGCCATGTCGGCGTCCAAGCACAAGCTCGACACCCTTTACGCCATCGTGGACTACAACAAGATCCAGTCCTACGGCTTCGTCTCGGACGTCCAGGAATTGGAGCCCCTGGCCGACAAATGGCGCGCCTTCGGCTGCGGCGTTCGCGAGGTGGACGGCCATGACGTGGAGGCGCTGAAAGACGCCTTCGCCGCCCCCGCCGAGCCCGGCCGCCCCACCGCCGTCATCTGCCGCACGATCAAGGGCAAGGGTCTGCCCTTCGCCGAGAACGACCCGGACTGGCACCACAAGTCCCGCATGCCCGAAGACAAGATCGCCGAGATGTACGCGGCGCTGGAGGCGAACCGATGCGCAAGACCTGCCTGAACCAGGTGTTCGAACTGGCCAAGCGCGACCCGCGCGTGGTGTTCGTGGGCTCCGACCTCGGCGCCGGGACGCTGGACGAATTCCGCGACGAAATCCCCGAGCGTTTCTTCATGGAGGGCGTGCAGGAGCAAAACGTCGTCGGTCTCGCCGCCGGGCTCGCCATGGAGGGCTTTATTCCCTATGTGAACACGATCGCCACCTTCATTACCCGGCGCGCCTACGAACAGGTGGCGCTGGATCTTTGTTTGCATAACCTGCCCGTCCGTTTGATCGGCAACGGCGGCGGCGTGGTCTACGCGCCGCTCGGCCCCACCCATTTGGCCACCGAGGACATCGCCATCATGCGCGCCCTGCCCAACATGACCGTGGTGGCGCCGACGGACGCGGAGGAAATGAAGCGCTTCGTCCCACAAACCCTGGGCGTTCCGGGCCCGGTCTACATCCGCCTCGCCAAGGGCGGCGACCCCGTCGTGTCCCGACCGGACGACGGCTTCGAGATCGGGCGCGCCATCCGGCTGCGCGAGGGCGCGGATGCGGCGCTGATCGCCACCGGGATCATGGTGGGCCGCGCGCTCCAAGCCGCCGACGTCCTGTCCGCCGAGGGCTTGGAATGCGCGGTGTTGAACATGCACACGATCAAGCCCCTGGATGCTGACGCGGTTCTCGCGGCCGCCCGGTCCGCGCGCATGCTCGTAACCGTCGAGGAGCACACGCTGATCGGCGGGCTCGGCAGCGCGGTGCTGGAGTGCCTGGCCGACAACGGCGTCCAGACCCGGGTCAAGCGCCTCGGCCTTCCCGACGCCTTTCCCGGAGAGTATGGGACCCAGGACGGCATGCTCGAGGTTCGCGGCCTGCAGCCACCCGGCATCGCGGACGCGGTGCGCGATGCGCTGAAGTCCGTCACGTAAGGTCCTTGCCAGGCGCCGATGTCGCCCCGTCCCCAGAATGCGTGCAACGCGAACCGCTCGGCGGTTCGCCGCGCGGGCGATATGCCTAAATATTAGGCGTTGATGCGGCGGCGCGCAATCCGCCGATTAATATTTATGCATCCATGCCGTCTCTCTCGGCCTGCAATCACATAATCCCTTTATCTTGTTCAAATAATCCGCACTTCCTGAACTGGCATATGGATTGCGTGACCACGTATGCGCCGCGCCAGGGAAGGGCCAGGACCCAAGACGGAAGAATGCGGATAAAGACCCTTACCGGTTTGAAGGTGAACGTCGTTGACGACAACGCGGAGAGACGGAGCATGTTCGAGGCGATGCTGACGGAGAACGGATACGGGATCGCCGGTTCGTTCCCCCTGTCCGAGCTGACCTCGGAGAGGGTCGAGCGAGACCGGGCCGACGCGGTGTTGGTCAACGTTCCCGACCCGGACGACGCGGCGCTGGAGCGCATCCGCGCGATCCAGGACGTCTCGCCCCGGCCCGTCGCGCTTTTCACCGAGGAAGGCGGGCAGGAGCGCATGCGCGCGGCGGTGGCGGCGGGGGTGAGCGCCTACATCGTCATCGGCCTGAACAGCAACCGGGTGCGGTCGGCAATCGATTTGGCCACGGCCCAGTTCGATCAGGCGCGCAGCATGCGCGACGAACTGGACAAGGCCCAGGCGGCCCTTTCCGAGCGCAAGCTCGTCGAGAAGGCCAAGGGCATCGTGATGCGCCAGCGCGGACTGAGCGAGGAAGAGGCCTACAAGGTCATGCGCAAGACGGCGATGGACCGCAACGTTCGCATGGTCGATCTGGCCAAAACCTTGATCGACGCGACGGAGATTCTCGGCTAGCGGCGGCCGTCGCCGGCGAATGCGCCGGCGAAAAGACCCGCGCCGGCTTTCCCCACCCAACGGCGGGGCGGGAGGCCAAACCCGGTCAAGGGCCAATGACGGTCCAGCGATCGAACCAAAGGGAGCCAAAGACGGCCCCATACGGATAAAGGCGTCCGAAACCGGTTGGAGCGGAATGGCTCCGGCAGCGGATTCGGGCGCTTTGTGTTTGAAAGGACAAGACGATGGGGGCTTTCAGCGATCCCTTCGATCCGAACGCGATACTTTGGACCGGTTGTCCCTGCGGACAGCACAGGAACATGGCCGAACACCAGGCCGCCATGGCCGGGGCGAGCGGCTCGCGCTTCGTTTGCGCATCCACCGACGAGGCGCCCGAGGCCGCGGCGCCAAGCATTCCGACCCCGGTGAAGGAGGACAAGCCGTCCTATGACGACACCGACGCCCTGCTGGAGCGTTGCGTCGAGCAGGCGGTGGTCAAGGGCATCTTCGGCACCGACGCCCACAGGAGGACCTTCCTGCGCGCGGTCGGTTCGGGCGCGGCGCTCGCCGCGATTTCCCAGATTTTCCCCCTCGGCGCGGCCAAGGCGCTGGCGGCGGAGATGAAGGGTGCGCTCGAGAAGACCAAACTCAACGTCGGCTTCGTGCCCATCACCTGCGCCACGCCGATCATCATGGCGCACCCCATGGGCTTCTATAAGAAGTACGGCCTGGACGTGGACGTCATCAAGACGGCGGGCTGGGCGGTCAGTCGCGACAAGTCGCTTTCGGGCGAATACGACGCGGCCCACATGCTGACCCCGATGCCGCTGGCCATCACCATGGGCTCGGGCTCGGTGGCCAATCCGTGGACCATGCCCGCGGTCGAGAACATCAACGGCCAGGCGATCACGCTGCACCTGAAGCACAAGGACAAGCGCGATCCCAAACAGTGGAAGGGCTTCAAGTTCGCGGTGCCGTTCGACTACTCCATGCACAACTTCCTGCTTCGGTACTATGTGGCCGAACACGGTCTGGATCCGGACAAGGATATCCAGATCCGCGTGCTGCCGCCGCCCGAAATGGTCGCCAACCTCCGCGCCGAGAACGTGGACGGGTATCTGTCCCCCGATCCGTTCAATCAGCGCGCGGTCTATGACGGCGTCGGCTTCATCCACATGCTGACCAAGGACATCTGGATGAACCATCCCTGCTGCGCCTTCGCGGCCAGCCAGGCGTTCATCGACGAGAACCCGAACACCTTCCTCGCGCTCTTCAAGTCGATCATCGAGGCGACGACGTTCGCGTCCGACAAGTCGAACCGCAAGGAGATCGCCAAGGCCATCTCGCCGAAGAACTACCTGAACCAGCCCGAAACCGTGGTCGCCCAGGTGCTGACCGGCACCTTCGCCGACGGTCTCGGCAACGTCCGCAAGGAGCCGGAGCGCATCGACTTCGATCCGTTCCCCTACCACTCCATGGCCATCTGGATCATGTCCCAGATGAAGCGCTGGGGTTACGTCAAGGGCGACATCGACTACCAGAAAGTCGCCGAGCAGGTCTATCTGGCGACCGACGCGCAGAAGGTGATGGCCGACATGGGCCTGACCCCGCCCAAGGAGACCAGCAAGAAGTACGTGATCATGGGCAAGGAGTTCGATCCCGCCAAGCCCGACGCGTACGTCGAAAGTTTCGCCATCAAGCGGACGTAGGAAGGAGGAATCCATGGCCGTCTCGTTACAGGTTCGCGCGTTCATTCTGTCCATCGCGTTGTTCCTCGCCTTTTCCGGCGTATGGCATCTCGCCGTCCAGACCGGAGGCGCGACGGGTCCGGCCATGGATCCCGAATACGCCGCCCTGATGGGGGAAACCGCCAAGGGGGGCTCCGCGTTGCCGGGGCCCCTCGAGGTGGGGGCGGAGATGTGGAATCACGTCACCGACCCGTTCTACGACAAGGGCCCCAACGACAAGGGCATCGGCATCCAGCTCGCCTTTTCCCTCGCCCGGGTCCTGCTCGGATACGTCATGGCCGCCGCCGTGGCCATCCCGCTCGGGTTCCTGATCGGCATGTCGCCCTTGTTCCACAAGGCGCTCGACCCGTTCATCCAGGTTCTCAAGCCCATTTCGCCGCTGGCGTGGATGCCGTTGGCGCTCTACACCATCAAGGATTCCGAGATTTCATCGGTCTTCGTCATCTTCATCTGCGCCGTCTGGCCGATGCTGATCAACACCGCCTTCGGCGTGGCCTCGGTGCGCAAGGAGTGGCTCAACGTCTCCAAGACGCTGGAGGTCGGAAGCCTGCGGACGGCGCTGCTGGTGATCCTGCCCGCGGCCGCGCCGACCATCATGACCGGCATGCGCATCTCCATCGGCATCGCCTGGCTGGTGATCGTCGCCGCCGAGATGCTCGTGGGCGGCACCGGCGTCGGCTACTTCGTCTGGAACGAATGGAACAACCTGTCCATCACCAGCGTCATCGTCGCCATCCTTTTCATCGGCCTGATGGGCATGCTGCTGGACCTGTCGCTCGCCTGGGCGAGCCGGTTCGTATCCTACCAGGAATAAAAGCGATCCCGGAGATTTCCATGACCATCCAAAGACCCCTCATTTCCGTCGAAGGCCTGGCCCGGACCTTTCCCTCGCCCGTGAAAGGCGAGGCCCCGGTGACCGTCTTCGAGGACATCTGGTTCGGGATCGAAAAGGGCGAGTTCGTCTGCCTGATCGGCCATTCCGGCTGCGGCAAGACGACATTGCTGAACATCCTGGCCGGGCTGGACAAGCAGTCCAAGGGCAACGTCATCGTCGGCGGAACCGAGCTTGACGGCCCCAGCCTGGACCGGGCCGTGATCTTCCAGAGCCACGCGCTGATGCCGTGGATGAGCGCCATCGGCAACATCGCCTTCGCGGTCAAGTCCCGCTGGCCCAAGTGGAGCAAGGAGGAAATCCGGGCCCATTGCCAGAAGTACATCGACCTGGTCCACCTGACAGGGGCGGAGGACAAGAAGCCCGCCCAGTTGTCGGGCGGAATGAAGCAGCGCGTCGGCATCGCCCGCGCGCTGGCCATCCAGCCCAAGATTCTGTTGATGGACGAACCGTTCAGCGCCCTGGACGCGCTGACGCGGGGCTCGCTTCAGGACGAGACGCTGGCCATCGTGCAGGAAACCCGCCAGACCACCTTCATGATCACCCACGACATCGACGAGGCCATCCTGCTCGCCGACAAGATCGTGCTGATGACCAACGGGCCCGAGGCCAAGGTGTGCGAGATCGTCGAGAACACCCTGCCCCGGGGGCGCACCCGCCACGACATGCACCACCACGACAACTACTACCCCATGCGCAACCATCTGCTGGAGTTCCTGGTCAACCGGTCAAAGCAGTTCAAGGAAGAGCTGGCGTCGGCCGACTACGATCCCATGCATCCGCCCATCGCGGCCCCCATGGCCGACGGCGCGGCCCCGGCCCAGCCCATGGCCGCCGCCGTCAACGCCTGAACCCACAATCGCCAAGGAGTGAAAGACATGAGCCGAGCCGAAGTCACCGAAAAGATCGTCGCCACCAAGCTGGCCAAGGGGCTGACTTGGGAAGGCGTCGCCAAGGAAATCGGCCCCGCCAAGGAATGGGTCACCTGCGCCCTTCTCGGCCAAATGGCCATGAACGAGGCCGAGTCGAAGAAGGCCGCCGAGATCTTCGGCCTCACCGACGAGGAGGCTAGGTGGCTGACCGTGCCGCCTTATCGCGGCGGTCTCGGCCAATCCGTTCCCACCGACGCGCTGCTGTACCGTTTCTACGAGCTGATCCAGGTCTACGGCCCCGCCATGAAGGCTCTGATCGAGGAGCAATTCGGCGACGGCATCATGAGCGCCATCGACTTCTCGATGGACATCTCGAAGGAGGAGAATCCGGCGGGCGACCGCGTGGTCGTGGTGCTCAACGGCAAATTCCTCCCTTACAAGCGCTACTGAGCATCGGGCGCGCGGGACGACACGGATCGTCCCGCGTCCCCCGCGGCGCAACGGCGCGTCGCCAATATAACCACGGACAAAGGAGTTCGAGGAATGAGCGGAGAGAAAATCCCCGTTACCGTGCTGACCGGATACCTCGGCGCGGGCAAGACCACCCTGTTGAACCGCATCCTCACCGAACGGCACGGCCGCAAGTACGCGGTCATCGTCAACGAATTCGGCGACGAGGGCATCGACAACGACCTGGTCGTGGACGCCGACGAGGAAGTGTTCGAGATGAACAACGGCTGCATCTGCTGCACCGTGCGCGGCGATCTGATTCGCATCATCTCCACCCTGATCAAGCGCAAGGGCGCCTTGGACGGGATCCTGATCGAGACCACGGGGCTCGCCGATCCGGCGCCGGTGGTGCAGACCTTCTTTGTAGATGAGGACGTAAAACGTAAAGTCAGCTTGGATTCCGTGGTGACCATGGTGGACGCCCGCCACTTCCTCGACCGCGTGGAAGACGGCCACGAGGCCTTGGAGCAGGTGGCCTTCGCAGACACCATCCTTTTGAACAAGCTTGATCTGGTCGATCACGTCCAGGCCGAAACGGTCGAGGCCCGCATCCGCGCCATCAACCCCCACGCCAAGGTCCACAAGACCGTGCGCGCGGAGATCGACCTCGGCGTGGTTCTGGACCGGGGCGCGTTCGACCTGGGCCGCATCCTCGATATCGAGCCCGAGCTGCTGACCGGCGAGGACGACCACGAGCACGACCAGACCATCACCAGCATTTCCCTGAAACTCGACGACCCCCTCGATTCCGGCAAGTTTTCCAGTTGGATTCGCAAGTTGATCCAGGCCCGCGGAACCGACATCTTTCGCACCAAGGGCATCTTGTCGCTCGAGGGCCACGACAACCGCTATGTCTTCCAGGGGGTCCACATGGTCATGGACAGCGCCTGGGGCGAGGCCTGGGCCTCGGACCGGCGTGACAGTCGCCTGGTCTTCATCGGCCGCAACCTGGAGAACGCGGCGCTGAAGGAAGGGTTCGAGTCATGCGCCGCGATGAACTGACCGGCGAGGACGCGGCGGCGCGGGTCGCCTCGCCGGACGTGGATGCGGCGCTTTCCAATTTGGACGCCTATGTTGTCGGATTGACGTATAACGGAAATGGCTCGACGGCCGCGGCGATTCTAGGAGACGGCGGAATGGTCGCGTTCGGGGACGGCGGCCGCGCCGGGGCCAAGCGCGTCATGGAATTCGACGGCGCGCCCCTCGCCATCGCGCCGGACGCGGACGGGGAAGGGTTCCTGGTCGGAACCGACGCGGGCGCCTTGCTGGCGGTTTCGCCCGAAGGCGCGGCCAAAGAAGTCTTCCGCGCACCCGGAAAATGGATCGACCGCCTCGCGGTCCATTCCGGAACGGGGCGTCGCGCCGCCGCCTGCGGGAAGACGGTATTCGTTTTCGACCGCATGGGCGCAAGGACCCACGAACTGCCCGACCATCCCAGTTCGGTCAGCGGGCTCGCGTTCTCGCCCGACGGGGCCATGGTGGCGGCGTCTCGCTACAACGGGGCGACGCTTTGGGGATTGGAGAGCGGCGCGGCGAAATCCCTCGAATGGAAGGGCTCCCACACCGCGCTGAGCTGGAGCCCCAACGGATACTTCCTGGTCACCGCGACCCAGGAGAACGAGCTTCATTGCTGGAGCCTGGCGCTCAATCGCGACATGCGCATGAGCGGCTATCCCACAAAGATCCGCGCCATGAGTTGGCTTCCGGATTCGTCCCACCTGGCCGTCGCCGGGGCCGACGTGGCCACCATCTGGTCGTTCGAGGGCAGCGGACCCGAGGGCAAGCCGCCGCTGGAGTTCGGCTATGTGTTCGAGGGCGTGGTGACGTCCGTGGCCGCCCATCCCACGGAAAAGTCCGTGGCGGCGGGCTATAGCGACGGCACGGTGCTCATCGGCGACATCGCGTCCGGCGACGCCATCATCGCCAAGCCCCCGGGCGGCGGCCCGGTCACTGCCATGGCTTGGTCCAAGGACGGCGCGGTCCTGCTGGCCGGGACCGAGGACGGCGCGTTCGCTCGGATCGCCATCGTCGGCGTGGTCACTGGCCGGCGCGACGCGGCCGAGCAGGCGTTCATCAACCAGGAAATCCAGAACGCCGCCGTTCCCGACGCGCCCCTGTTGGACGACTGCGCATCGGCGAACTGCTCGGCGGATTGACGCTGGTCCCGGTGTTTTTCCCGGTCTGTGTTGTCCCGCAACAACGATCGCGTTGTGTTGAAAACAGAAACAGCGCGCCAATCACGGCTTTTCATGTACTCGTAAATAGAGCGTGTCGCGTCTAATGAGTTTCGCCCAGCCCTCAGCGTCACCCCCGGGCTTGACCCGGGGGTCCACGGAAATGACGTGGATGGCCGGGTCAAGCCCGGCCATGACGAAAGAAAGAGTGAATCCCATTAGCCGCGACATGCTCTAGTGTCTTTATGCGGGTGCGAAACGGCTTTACACAAACCCGAATCGTGGTTAATTTCATTCCAACCGGTCGTGAAATTGGGGAATTTCATTTCGACCGCTTGGTTTGCGATGGGCATCAAGAAGGGGAGTTGGACAGCATGTCCCTGCTTGCGAAAAAAATCCGTTACGTAACAGCATTTTTGTTCGCTGCCGCCTGCCTCGGCGGCGCGGCCGCAACGGACGCGGCGACGACCGATCCCGTGGACGTCACCGTTTATACTTCGTGCAAGAAAGGCGTTCCCATGTTTCGCGTGGTCAACACCGGAAACAAGTGGCCCGGATTGGCCACGCTCAAGGTGCTGATGACCGAAGACGACAGCCCTCTGATCAGCCGCAAGCTCCGCATGGCCCAGGGCCAGCAGTTGGAGTTCAAGGTCAAGAAGGCCAAGGAAGCGGGCGAAATCGGTCTTTATATCGAGCCCAACTGGTACCAGCGCGGTTTCGAATACGACGCCAAGGTTTCCTGTTAGATCACGCCGCCGACTGAACGGCTTCCCACACCGCCAGCGCTTGACGGGTTTCGGCCACGTCGTGGACGCGGACGATGTCCGCCCCGCGCGCGAGGCCCGCGAGCGCGCCCGCGACGCTGCCCGCCAGCCGGTCCGAGGGCGGCTCGTCGCGGCTGAGGCGCGCGATCATGCTTTTCCGGGACAGCCCCAGCACCACCGGGCAGCCGATGGCGCGTAGCTCCTCGAGCCGGTTTAGAATGGCGACGTTGTGCTCAACGGTCTTGCCGAAGCCGATTCCCGGGTCCACGGCGAGACGGTCGCAGGGGATGCCCGCTTCCTCGCAAGCGGCCACGCGTTCGGCGAGGTAGTCGCGAACCTCGCGTGGGGCGTCGTCGTAATGGGGTTCGTCCTGCATGGTGCGGG
Organism: uncultured Hyphomicrobiales bacterium; assembly: GCA_964344345.1. Classification (GTDB taxonomy): domain Bacteria; phylum Pseudomonadota; class Alphaproteobacteria; order Rhodospirillales; family CAYFNC01; genus CAYFNC01. Next base: position 33,626 of record CAYFNC010000030.1, read on the forward strand.
GATCGCCCCGCATGTGCATCAGGACCACCCAGGCGCTCGACGCGGCCGCGAGGGAAAGGGAGGCCTTGTCGCCCGTTAGCGCGGTGACGTCGTTGATGATGCGCGCACCGGCTTCCATCGCCGCCTTCATGACCTCGGCGTGGCGGGTGTCGATGGAGACGCAAAGGCCATCTTCCGCCAGCGCGCGGACCACGGGAAGCACCCGGTCCAGTTCCACGTCCACCGGCACCGGCTCGGCGCCGGGGCGGGTGGATTCGCCGCCCACGTCCAAGATTTCCGCGCCCGCTTCGGCCATGGCGCGGCCGCGCGCGATGGCGGCTGGGGCGGCGAACGCCTCGCCGCCGTCGGAAAAGCTGTCGGGGGTCACGTTGATGATCCCCATGACCCTGGGTCGGTCAAGGGGGATTCCGGCGAAGCTCCGCATGCTATCCGGCGCCATGGGGCTCCGGCCCGAAGCCGCCGGACGGGCGCGACTTGGAGCCGCTGCTGGGAACGGACGCCGACCGTCGCCCGCCGTCGCCCGGAGGGGTGTTCTCCTCAGGCTCGTCGGGGCTGTGGATTTCCTCGCCGCGGAGCAGGGCGTTGACCTCGTCGCCGCTCAGCGTCTCGTATTCGAGCAGGGCCTGGGACAGTTTTTCCAAGTCGTCGCGTTCGTCGTTGAGTATGCGGCGCGCGGTCTCCTCTGCGTTCTCGATGATGCGGCGGATTTCCTCGTCGATGATGCGCGCGGTCGAGTCCGAGACGTTCTTGCGCTGGGTCACCGAATGGCCGAGGAAGATTTCCTCCTCGTTGTCGGAATAGCGCAGCGGACCCAGCTTGTCCGAGAAACCGTACTCGGTCACCATGCGCCGCGCCATGTCGGTGGCTTGCTGGATGTCGTTGCCGGCGCCTGTGGTGATGTTTTCGTTGCCGAACACCAGTTCCTCGGCCACGCGGCCGCCGAACATCACCGCCAAGCGGGATTCCATCTCGACCTTGGAGTAGCTGTAGCGGTCGCGTTCCGGCAGGGACATGGTGACGCCGAGCGCGCGGCCGCGCGGGATGATGGTCACCTTGTGAAGCGGGTCGTGCTTGGGCACGTGCAGGCCCACCAGGGCGTGCCCGGCCTCGTGATAGGCGGTCAGGGTCTTTTCCTCGGCTGTCATGACCATGGACCGGCGCTCGGTCCCCATCATGACCTTGTCCTTGGCGGCCTCGAACTCGACCATGGTGACCACGCGCTTGCCCGCGCGAGCGGCCAGCAACGCCGCCTCGTTCACCAGGTTGGCGAGATCGGCGCCGGAGAAGCCCGGGGTGCCGCGCGCGATGGTGCGGGGCTCCACGTCGGGCGCGGTCGGGACCTTGCGCACATGGACCTTGAGGATCTTCTCGCGGCCCATGATGTCGGGGTTGGGCACGACCACTTGGCGGTCGAAGCGGCCGGGGCGCAACAGCGCCGGATCCAGCACGTCGGGGCGGTTGGTGGCGGCGATCAGGATGACGCCTTCGTTGGACTCGAAGCCGTCCATCTCGACCAGCAACTGGTTCAGGGTCTGCTCGCGCTCGTCGTTGCCGCCGCCGAGCCCGGCGCCGCGATGGCGGCCGACGGCGTCGATTTCGTCGATGAAGATGATGCAGGGCGCGTTCTTCTTGCCCTGTTCGAACATGTCGCGCACTCGCGACGCGCCGACGCCGACGAACATCTCGACGAAGTCCGAGCCCGAAATGGTGAAGAACGGAACGTTGGCCTCGCCCGCGATGGCGCGGGCCAGCAGCGTCTTGCCGGTGCCCGGAGGCCCGACCAAGAGACAGCCCTTCGGGATCTTGCCGCCCAGGCGCTGGAACTTGTGGGGGTCCTTCAGGAACTCGACCACCTCTTCCAACTCGGCCTTGGCCTCGTCGATGCCCGCCACGTCCTCGAAGGTGACGCGGCCGGTCTTTTCGGTCAGCAGGCGGGCGCGGGACTTGCCGAAGCCCATGGCCTTGCCGCCGCCGGACTGCATCTGGCGCATGAAGAAGATCCAGACGCCGATCAGAAGCAGCATGGGGAACCAGGAAATCAGGATGCCCCACAGCGTCGGGGAGTTCTCGTCAGATTTCAGCGCGTTGATGACGACGCCGTTCTTGACCAACTGGTCGGTGATCTGGGCGTCCTCGGGCCGGATGGTGGTGAAGGCGCCGCCGGCGCGCAGCGTGCCGGTGATCTGTTCGTCCTGAAGGGTCACGGACTTGATGTCGCCGCGTTCAAGATGCGACAGGAATTCCGAATACGACAGAGTGTCCTGCGCGTTCCTGGGGGCCACGCCCTGAAACAGGTTGAACAGCGCGAAGACGAGCAGCGCGATGATGATCCAAAGCGCCAGATTCTTGCTGAAATTCACGTACCGGTCCTTTCGTCGCCTCGGCGGCCCAATCCCCGGGCGTTCGCCGCCGCCGACATTAGCCTGCGGTCCAACGCCCCCGACAATACATAATAGATCAAAACCCCATGGCAAGGCAAAAACCAGGACCGGACATCGGAATCCTGGGCTCGAAGCGCGCCATAAATCCGGGCGGACGGGGGGCTTCGGCTTGAAACCCTAGGTTGGGAGCTCCTTGAAATTCCTCATGGAGCCATAGGCCGGGAAGGGCGTTCGGTCCCCAGGGGCGGACGTCTGCGATCTCCGCGCCCGACCACAGGACCTTGAAACGGCCGTCCCAGAAAATCGCCTTCCCGGCCTCGATGGGGGTGGGAGGGGGAAGGTTCCGGTCTTCGCGTCCGACGACGACGGCGCCCTTTTCCGGGCGAACCAGGCAGCGTCCGACGGTCGTTGGTCTATGGTTCTCGAAGGCGGTCCGAAAGGCCCGGTCCAGCCCGTCGCGACCGGGCGGATAGGCGAGTCCGCCGACGCAGGCGACGGCGCGCCCGAACGCCCGGACGCCCGCCTCTCGCGGCGCGCGGGCGAAAACGCCGGGATCGAGCGCGGCCGCGCCCCACGGCTCGATCCGGCAACCTCGCCCAAGAATTTCAGCCGCGGCCGCTTCCAACGCGACGCGGACCCGGCCCATGCGGTTCGCGAGGCCCGCCAGCCGCTCCGCCGTCAGGCCGGCGCCGTCCAGCGCCGGGCCGACGGCGCGGAGCCTGGAGCGGGCGTACTCGGGCTTGCGGTTGGACGGGTCCTCGACCCAAGGCTGGCCCTCTGCCCCGAGGGTCGCTTCGAGTTGGGAGCGCGGAATGGGCAACAACGGGCGCAGGCGGCGGACATGGGCGGTCTCGACCACCGGGGCCATGGCGGCCGCGCCTTCGGCGCCGCTGCCACGCTCCAGGCGAAGCAACACGGTTTCGGCCTGGTCGTCCCGGTGGTGGGCGTACAGCAGATGGAGGACGCCCGCGTCCCGGCACCAGTCTTCCAGCAGCCCATGCCGGGCCTCGCGCGCGGCGGCCTGGACGCCGGTCGCGGGCTTCTCTCCGGTCCAGGAAAGAGTGTGGTGAGGGATGGAGCGCGCCCTCAGCCATCGTCCGACCGTTTCCGCCTCCTCTCCCGATTCCGGACGCAGGCCGTGGTCGACGGTGAGGCCCACGGCGCGTCCTCCCAAATCCCGGGCCCAGCGGTCCGCCAGCAGCGTCAGCGCCATGCTGTCCGCGCCGCCGGAAACGGCGACGGCGACGGCGGGCCGGTCCTCGAACGGTCCGACGGCCGACATGAGTTTTTGGAAACGGTCCTTGGAAACGGCCGCGCTCAGCGGCATTCGTTCTTCTTGCGCTCCCGGTCAACGGTGGACTTGATGACCGCGGACGCGTTGGGGAACTCCTTGCGCAGTCGGCCCAAGGCGGCGCAGGCCTCGGGTTTCTTGCCGAGATGCGACAGCGACATGCCGAGCTTCAACAAGGTGTCCGGCGCCTTGCCGCCCTTGGGGGCCTTCTGGTAGCCCTCGAGGAAGGCGCTGGCGGCGGTCAGGTATTCGCCCCGGACGTAATAGGTCTCGCCCAGCCAGTAGCGCGCGTTGGGGGTGAGGCTGCTGTCGGGGTTTTGGATGATGAAGGCCTCCAGCGCGGCCTCGGCCTCGTCGTAGCGGGTCTGGCGCAGAAGGCCGAAGGCGTAGGCGTACTGCTCCTCGGGCGCGCCCTTGGGCAGGACGCCGTCCGGGGCGACGGAGGCGGTTTGCGGCTGTTCCTCGGGAAGCGGCGGGTGCGCCGCCTGGCGGCGTTCGATTTCGTCCAGGTCCGACTGGGAGATGGCGCCGAGAACGCCGGGCTTGCTTCCAAGCGCGCCCGAGGGCGGCATGCCCTGGTTCAGGGCGGCCGCGCTGACGCCCTGGGGGCTTCCGGCCGGGCGGGGTTGGGCCGCCATGGCCTGGGTCTTCTTTTCGAGCGCGCTGAAGCGGTAGTCGATGTCGCCTTGCAGCTTCTCCAGCTTGCCGCCCACCTGTTCGATGCGATGGGCGAGGTCCTCCATCTGTCCGGTGGCGGAGCGGACCTCCTCCTCCAGCGAGGTGATGCGCACGGACAGGCGGGCCAGGCCGACGTTGTCGACGCCGCCGGATGGGGGCGGGGCCAGGGGTTGTGCGGCTTGCGCGGCTTGCGCCGCCTCGCCGCCGCTGACGCCTCGGGAGACCTGGATGTTTAGGGTGCGGATGTCGCGCTCGAGCCGGTCCAAACGGTTAAGCAGCGTCAAAAGGTCGGCGTTCTGCGCCCAAGCCGGCGGCGCGGCCATGAGCGCGCCCGCGATAACCCCGATGGCTAGCCTTCCCCAGCGTTTCATTTCCATAACCTCCGCGCCGCCCGGAATCCGTAGGCCAAGTGAATACATGGAAAATGTTTACAGGACGTTTCAGGCGAAATTAGGGCGTCTTTTCCGCGTCCGCCATGGTGGAGGGAAAAGACGCCCGAATTCGGTCCGAAGGGTGGGATCAGCTTCCCGCGCCGCCGGTGATCTTGGTCGCGCCGCGGCGGTTCTTGGCGTAGCAGCCGCTGTCCGAGCTGACGCAGACCGGCTTTTCCTTGCCGTAGGAAATGGTCCGCACTTGGCTGGAGTTGACGCCGAGCGCGATCAGGTAATCCTTGACCGAGTTGGCGCGCCGTTCGCCGAGCGCGAGGTTGTATTCGCGGGTGCCGCGTTCGTCGCAATGGCCCTCGATCACGACCCGAACCGACGGGTAGCGCCGAAGCCAGGCGGCCTGACGCTCCAACACCGGGCGGGCGTCGTCGCGGACGCTGTAGCGGTCGTAGTCGAAATAGACCGTGTCGCCCACGTTGACGGTGAAGTCCTGCTGGGTCCCCGGGGGAACCGGGGCGTTCAGGGCGGCGCCGCCGACGCCGGCGGAGCCCACGGCGGCCGAGCCGCTGGGAGAACTGACGACCGTTCCGCTGCTTTCGCCACCGATTTCGGTTTCCGGGTCGGATTCGCAACCGGCGACCAGCGCGAGCGCGGCGACAATGGACAGGAATTTCACGCGCATCAAACTATCTCCTATCAACGGACCTTCGATTCACGCGCCTCGCCTTGTTGGGCGCCGTCCCCATCCCCGGGCGCGGGTGGCGTCCCGCAGCCGCTGGCGACTAGTCAGACTATATGGAACCCCCATTACTTATTCAAGGGGGACCACGCCGGATCGGAGGCGTCGAGCGGGGTCGGGATTTCCTTCAGGTTATGGCCGGTCAGGTCGATGGAGAACAGGAGCGACGCCCCGGCTTCCCCATGCTTGTTGGGCTGCTTGCGGTAGTACATCAGCACCCGGCCGTTGGGCGACCAAGTCGGGCCCTCGATCAGAAAGTCCTCGTCGAGCAGGCGCTCGCCGCTGCCGTCGGTGCGCATGACCCCGATGAAAAACCGGCCCTTGTGCATGCGGGTGAAGGCGATCAGGTCGCCCCGCGGCGACCACACGGGCGTCGCGTAACGCCCCTTGCCGTAGCTGATGCGCTTCACGTTCCGTCCGTTGGCGTCCATCATGTAGATCTGCTGGGCCCCGCCGCGATCCGAATTGAACACGACGCGCTTGCCGTCGGGCGAATAGCACGGCGAAGTGTCGATGGCGGAATGGTGGGTGAGCTGGCGCACGGTGCGGGTGCGCAGGTCCATGGTGAAGATTTCCGAATTGCCGTCCTTGGCCATGCTCATGATGACGCTTTTGCCGTCGGGCGAGAAGCGGGGCGCGAAGGTCATGCCGGGGAAGTCGCCGACCACTTCCTGGCGTCCGGTGTCGATGTTGAAGATGTAGACCCGGGGCATGCCGCCGTAATAGGACAGATAGGTGATTTCCTGGAGCGTCGGCGAGAACCGGGGGGTGAGCACCAGGTTGGACCCGTCGGTCAGGAAGCGGTGGTTCTCCCCGTCCATGTCCATGATGGCCAGGCGCTTGACCCGGTTGGTGGCGATACCGCTTTCGGCGATGTAGACGATTCGGGTGTCGAAATAGCCTTCCTCGCCGGTGATCCGCTTGTAGATGGCGTCGGAGATGATGTGGGCGACGCGCCTCCAGTTGTTGGGAATGGTGAAGTAAGCGAGCCCCACCATCTGCGCCTCGGCGAACACGTCCCAAAGCCGGAATTCGACCCGGAGCCTGCCGTCGTTCATGCGCTCGGTCCGGCCCTGGACCAGGGCCTGGGCGTTGAGGACGCGCCAGTCGCCGAACCGGGGCACCGCCTTCATGTTCTGGGCGGTCTGAATGAAGGCCCGGCGGTCGATGGGCTTGAACAGGCCCGAACGACGGAGGTCGGCGGCCACCACCCGGGCGATGCCCTTGCCGACCCGCTCCTCCTCCTCGCCCTGGCCGACGAAGTCGGTGATGGCGACGGGAATCGGCTCGACCACGCCGCGCGTGATGTCGATTCGCAGATCGGCCTTGGCGGGCGCGGCCGGGGCCAGGATCAGGAAGGCGGCGAGCGCCGCAAATAACCCATTGATGAAAAAGGGCTTAATCGTATTGGTCATGGTCCGAACATCTCCCTCGGATTGAAGACCAGCGTCATGTTTCTCCAACGCGCGTACTTTTCACGCGGCAGCTTGAACGGTTGGCAGCGCGGGTTCAAGACCGCTCTCAGCGCGCTTTCCGCGGCGGAGCGGAAAAAGGGGTCCGTCTGCATGCGCGTGGTGTCCTGAATCCGGGCGTCCCGGGGGGTTCCGTCCTGGTTCATCACCACCTTGATTTCGATCACCAGGTTCTCGGCGTCCTTGGCCCCGGCGGGCAGGTTCCAGCAGCGCTGGATCTGGCGGCGGACCACGTCGATCTCGCTGACGGACACGGCCTTGGACGGGTCGAACAGCTTCTTCGGCCGCTTGCCCAGCACCTTGGCCATCTGCTCCTCGAACGAGGGATCGGGCTTCTTGGGCTTGGGTTTGGGCTTCGGCTTTTCCTTCTTCTTCAGCTCTTCGAGCGTCTTCAGCACCGACGTGAAATCGTTGCGTTCGGGCGGCTTGGGCTTGCGCGCGATCTTGATGGACTTCAGGGCTTCCGGCGGCTCGGGCTTTTTGGGCTCTGGTTCCGGTTCGGGCTCTGGTTCCGGTTCGGGCTCGGGCTCCGGCTCGGGCTCCGGCTCGGGCTCG
>CAYFNC010000031.1:0-41023 GCA_964344345.1 uncultured Hyphomicrobiales bacterium
GTTCGGCTAGGTTGCGCCTAGGCGCCGCCTAGGAAGGGAATATCTATTCCGTAACTAGTCAATAGTTAGTCGCTAGGTAGCGCCTATGAAGAGACTAACCGGTCTCTAGGGATCGCCTATTCGGCGCCTAGGCGACGGCTATTGAATAGCTAGGGGCTAGGAAGCGCCTATGATGCGGCTATCCGGCGGCTAGGCGTTTCCTATTGGGTCGATAGGCGTCGCGGGAGAGGGGGCAACGGCTCCCGTCTTGTCTTTCGCGCCTAGGGAATAGGTTGCGAATAGGTATTGGCTATTGGCCGTCTAGGCGTTGGCTAGGCGTTGCCTAGGGATGTGGTATGCTCTTGGTAAAGGACGCTTGGAGAACGCGGAATGCCTGGGTGTTGGCGTTGATGCGAAGGAGATGGGCGGGGTGATGCGGTTGGGGCCTGGCTCCTGCGGAGATGCCTTGGGGGTGCGAATCAAGCGCCGGTCACGCGGATTTCAATTGAGCGCGGGGCATGGCGTTTTCCGGGTTTCGGTATTGCACCACCAACCTTTGTCCGTTCGCCAATTTGCAGAGATTTGGCGCGCCACCGTCCCAGTCGGTCCTCCAGCATCAAGAGGCCTTTATGAACTCCATCACGGTCCGAGCCTCGCCTCCACGGCCCAGGAACACCGCCCAGGATGCGATCCCGCGATAATACGGACCCCACGTCATCAGCCGTAACCACGGGCCGGGTCCCGCTTCCAACGCGCTGCGGACTCCACACTGTGTGGACTCGACGCTATCCCTCCCGTTCGATAATCGATGCGCGTCCCGGAATCCATCCGTCTCCTTCCCTTCACCGCCGGGTCCCATCGGTCCCGCTCACTCGAGGGGGGCTTGGCGGCTTGGGCGGCGGCGGGCAACGGCGATCGCGGCTTTTGTCCCCTGGCCTTCGGCCATTCCTCGCGCAGCAAAAAAGCCGCTCCCAGCCGTCCTCCACGTCCGTTCCGGCCCTTCGGGTGCGCCCCGCCCCCAGCGCCGCCCGAGAAGCCCCCGTGAGCGGGACCAAGGGGTCCCGGGATAAAAAGAGGAGCCAGAACAATGTTTTCCGACACCCACACCGCCGAACAGAGCGCCACCGCCGAGATCATGGCCAACATGGAGCTCTTCGGAGCCCGCCCGCCGGAAGGCGAGGAAGACCCCCGGCCCCTGCCGGACGCCCATGAGAGCGCCGCCGCGATCACCGAGATCTTCGACATCCTGGGCGCCCTGTTCCAGGACACCTGCCTGGAGGCCGACGCCCCGGACGCCATGTGGAGCGCGGTCAACGTCTTCCAGAGGATGATGGAAAAAACCGACCGGGCCTTCGACGACATCGCCTTCGACATCCGCCGCGCCCTTCGCGAGCAGGACGGAACCGAGATCAAGTCGGTGGAGCTCGAACGCCTGGAAACCCGCGGAAAGGCCGCCTCCCGCGCCCGCGACGCCTTCGAGCAAATGCGCGACGCGGCCGCCGACCTGTTCTCCGCCCACACCGGCCAAGCCTGGCTGCCCGCCACCGGATCCAAGGCAAGCCGGGAAAAAATCACCGCCGCCGTCATCGATAGCCGCGACTTCCTCGCCGCCGCCGAGCGCAAGAAGACGCTCTCCCTCGCGCCCGAAGGGCCCAAGATCGTCGTCACCGGCGGCATGGACTACGCCGATCACGCCAAGGTCTGGGACGCGCTCGATAAATCCCGCGCCAAGCATCCGGACATGGTCCTGATCCACGGCGGCGCGCCCAAGGGCGTCGACGCCATCGCCGCCCGCTGGGCCGCGTCCCGCAAGACCCCCCAGGTGGTCTTCAAGCCCGACTGGAACCGCCACGGAAAATCCCGCGCGGGCTTCGTCCGCAACGACCAAATGCTCGAACAACTCCCCATCGGCGTCCTGGTCTTCCCCGGAACCGGCCTCACCGAAAACCTGGTCGACAAGGCCCGCGCCTTAGGCATCCCGGCCAAGAAATTCGACTGAACCCCAACAGGCCCCGTCGGGTGACACCGGCGGGGCTGTTTTTTTGTCCGGGAGAGGGGACGGCCTTTGGCCGTTGGGCGGGCTCCGCCCGGACCCACCAAAGGCTTCGCCTTTGGAAACCATGCCTGCCTAGGGAACTCCTAGGCGACGGCCATCATCAAAATCAATGAATGGTCCCCTTCCAGAGCCAATGTAAATTGCCTTCGGAGCCCCAATACGGCCCCGAAGACGTTTTATGTTTCCACCATGTCAGCGCTTCCCTGCCCCATGGATCGCCTGCCTTCAGGACAATGATAATGCCCTCCGGAACTCATTATTCCGAAGCTCCATGAGGCCATTTCCAGACCAAAAGAGTCAACCAATATTCCCCCCTGCCAGTCCCCCCAGTGGGACCTTGAGCATGAAAAAGAGGCGCGAAGCTCAAAACAAAAGACGGATTCAAAAACAGACCAAAGTCTAAGACGTCTACGACGAAACAGATACCACACCTGTCGCTACCCGGTAGCCGGCCCCGATGCCCGTGGGTTATCAAGGCCTTGGCCGCGTTTACGGCCAACAATACGATGTCCGACAACCGTAAACATATCTTTAGGCTTGGCTTTCAAGGGCTTGCCCCACCCTGTCATACGATTGTTTACGGCCGCCTCCGACGTTCATGGTCCTCGAGCGCGTCCAGAAGCAGGAGCAGAAACTCCTCCCCGGCCCGAACCCCGGCCTCGCGCGCGAGGGACCAGAACCGCGCCCTGGTCTCGGGCGTGACCGCGATGTTGAGTTGGGCGGTGCGGCTGGTCGGGTTGAAGGAGCGGCCGTCGAGGACGGGCTCCGGCGGGCGGGCGTGGCGGGTGGTGAAGCCCGAGAGTTCGGCGCTCCGTTTTGCCGGAAGCAGGGATTCGGCCGGCGGCCGGGCGCGGGGCTGGAAGTCGGGGAGCTTGTCGTCTTCGGGATCGGGCTCCAGGCCCGGACGGGCGCGGGGCGTGGTCATGACGAATACCTCTTGTGGGTGAACTTGGCGAGCGCGAGGCCCAACGCCTCGGCGTTCCGGATCGCGGCCTGGGGGTTGGAGACCTCGGCCGGGGTCAGGTCGTAGATGGTGCCGCCCAACTGGATGATGGCGCGGAACGCGGCCCGCTCCACCAGTTCGACCGGAAGCACCGGGACGCCCTTCTCGGCGAGTTGCCTGTCGATGTGGCGGAAGTCCCGGCCCCTGAGCGCGGGCGAGGTGCAGGTGTAGACCACCACGTAGGGGATGTCGCGGCGATAGGCCCGGGACTCCCTTTGGACCAGTTGCATGACCCGGAGCGCCTGGTCCGCGTCGAGCTGGCTGCCCCGCATGGGGATCACCACCACGTCGGATCGTCCGATGGCGTAGGAGAGCGCCAGGTTGGCCGAGCCCTCCAGGTCCACCAGCACGAAGGGATCGCGCCCGGCGGCTTCGTCGATGGCGTCCACGATGGTGTCCTCGGTGACGCCGGGGTAGACGTGGAGCTTCTCCGGCGCCCGGGCCGGGTCCTTGCCGAGCCAGCGGCCGATGGGCTGGTTGGGATCGGCGTCGATCAGGGAGACGTGCATCCCGGCCTGGGCGTAGACCTGGGCGAGCACCAGGGCGGTGGTCGACTTCCCGACCCCGCCCTTGGAGTTGGCGAATGCGATCACGGGCATGGGGTTCTCCTATTGAACGGCGAGTGATGGAATAGGGGCCGCCTAGGCGACGGCTAGGGACCGGCTATCGCCCGGCTATTCCCTAGCCGGGCTTGGCGCGGAATGCGGGCGCGGCTACGGCATGGTCATTCTCCGGACTTGAGCCGCGCGATCTCGCGGGCGGCGCGCTCGGCGAAACGGCGCTGGTCGTCTTCGGCCACGTTGCGGTTAAGGATCTGCAGGATCACCAGCACGGCGCGAAGCAGCGCGGTCTCGCCCGGGTTGCCGGGGAAACGAGAGCCCTCGGCGTAGACCTCCGCGAGCGCCCGCTCGCGGAGCGCGTCCCGCATCCAGGCGCTGATCCTGACGCCCTGCTGGGCGGCGGCCTGCTCGATGAGCGCGACGTCGTCGGCCGTGGTCCTGAGGCTGAGCACGCGTTTCCTGGCGATCATTTGCCGAACTCCGGTTCGGTTTCTTTTTCGGGCGCCGTTTCAGGCTCCTTGTCGATGGCCTCGAGCGCGGCGATGCGCTCGCCGGTCCGGGTCTCCAGCGTCTCCGCCAGGCGCTCGCGGTCGTCGGTGATAAGCGTGGCGCCATGGCGCGCGCGGGAGATCTCCACGTAGAAGGCCTTCTGGTGGGTGAGGTGGGGATGGTCCGCATGCATCACGCCGATGATGTGGTCGACGGTGCGGCCCTGGAACGCGTGGGTGGTCGAGGCCCAGGCGTGGTCGATGAACCGGAGCGCGGGCGCGTCCCGGTCCAGCGTCAGGGCGCCGCCGTCCTCCTTTCGCAGGGTGACGGCGCCGGAGGCGTCGATCCCGACCACGTCGGCGATCCCGGAATTGACCACGCCGAGGCTTTCGTCGTTGCGGGTGAAGCGGATCTTGTCCCCTTGGCGGAGCGTCACCGAACCGGTCTTGAGCACGTCGATGGCGTTGGCGCCCCGACGGCCTTGGGGCGACCAGAGGATGGGATCGCCGGCGGCGTTTTTGAGCGCCACCGTGTTTGCGGCGGCGTTCCGGCCCAGGACCGTGAGAACCTCGCCCTGGCGGGCGGTGTCCGTGTCCCGGTTGAATATCACCGTATCGCCCGGAAAGTAGTTCTCCACCCGGCCCCGTTCCGCCGTGGTGTAGCCCGCGGACTTGAGCGCTGGGACCTCGAGCTCGGGGCCTGAGAGCTTGCCCTGGCGCGCGCGTTCGTCCCGGACCAGGGCGTTTATCCTTTCGCGGATTCCGTGGGTGGGAGCGGCGACGCCGGAGGAGTCCCGGATGTACTCGGGCAGGGCCTTCCAGGCCTCGAACGCCTTTTCGGCGAGCGCCCTGTCCCGGGCTTCGGCGCTCGGCTTTTCCGGATGCGCCGCTTCCAGGATGTTGGCGCCGATGCGCTCGAACGCCCTTTTGATGTCGCCCGCGATGGCGGCGTGGACCGCGTCCTTCAGGTCCGGGTTTTTCTGACGCACGATCTCGTCCACCTTGAGCGTGCGCATGCCCCCTCCTTTTATATTTGGGGATTGGAGCTGGGCGAAGGGCTTGCCCGCGTCCACGGCGTCGAGCTGCTTTGCGTCGCCGACCAGGACCACGCGGGCGGGCAGGATCTCGGACGCGATGCGCATCAGGCTCCGCATCTGCTCGGTCCCGGCGAGGGAGCTCTCGTCCACCACGATCAGGGTGTTGCGGTATTCGGCCCGGACCGCGCGCTTGCCCTCGGCGGTTCCCCGGCCCTCGGCGTAGCCCTCGTAGCGTCCGAGGAACTTCTGCAGCGTCATGGACGCGATCCCGGCCTCTTCGCCGAGGGTCTTGGCGGCGCTGGCCGACGGGGCCAGGCCGATCAGCCGGTATCCCCCGCCTTCGGCCAGTTCGCGCGCGGCGTCGAGCAGGGTGGTCTTGCCCACGCCCGCGTAGCCCTGCACCCCGATGACCCGGTCGGTCCCGGACAACAGCGCCCGGACCGCGTTCTTCTGGCCGTCGTTCAGGACGCTGTCCTTCAGTCCCCGGTTGATGTCGGCGAAGGCCATGAACGGGCGGACCGCGCCTTGGGCCGCCTGCATGGCGGCGATGGTCTCGCGTTCGGTGGCGACGGCGCGCTCGGTGGTGACGTGGTCCCGATGTTCGGGATGGCGGGACGGGATCAGGCGGCCCCGTTCGGTCTCGGCGGCGATGGCGGCGTCCAGGGCGGCGGGGCGGAACGCGCCGACGCCGTGGCTGGACGCCGTCGTCCTCAGGTCCGACAGGCTGAAGGTCGAGGATCGTTCGCCGAGATGGCGGACGGCGTAGTCCACCGCGTCCCGGGCGAGGCGGGCCTCGTCGCCTTGCTCAAGCGAAAACGCGCCGGACGCGGGAAGGGCGGGATCGAGCCCGAGCTCCTCGCCCCGCGCCCTCCATTGGGCCAATAGCGCGTCCCGGTCCGCCGGGCGCTTGTGGTCGCGGGTCATGAGGGTGGCGAGCGCGGCGGTCTTGGCGTTGGGGTGGTCGTAGTCCTTGAGCGCGTCGCGGATCTCTTTTGAGCGGGTGGAGAAGCCCTCGAGCGCGGCGTCCGAAACGCCCTTGATCTCGAAGCGCCCGTCCATGTGGGTGCGCTCGACCTCATAGCCGAGTTCGCGGAGGTTCATGGCGAGTTCCGCCCGGTAGCGCGCGCCGACCTCCATCTTGTGATGGAACAGGCCGGCGCCTTCGATCGAGCGCCACTTGCCGTCCGAAGCGCGGGCCATGTTGGCGACGACCGCGTGGGTGTGCAGGTGGGGGTCCTGGTTGCGGTTGACCTCGTGGCGGAACAGCGCCGCCACCATGTCCAGGTCCCGCTCCTTGACCTGGGCTCCGGCCGCCGCGTCCCAGACCCGGGTTTCCAGGACCTTTTCCTCCACGTGGTCGAGGGCCGATTTGACCGCGCGCTCGTGGGCCTCGACCAGGCGCTGGTCTCCGGCCACCAGGGCCATGACCGAGACGCTCTTGGGCGCGGAGAAGGTGAGGTCCACGCCCGCGCGGTGTTTCCACTCGCCCTCGACCATGCGCCCGAGCCGCCTGCCCTCCGGGGTCTCGCCGTCGAGGACGCGCTGGAAATCCTCGGGCCGGACCTCGCCCCGGAGCCCGGCGGCGTCCGCCCCCTCGCCATGCCACGCGCTGGTCTTTTGGGCGTCGTCCCGGGCGTAGTAGCCGTCCGACTCGTAGTACGTGGTCATGCCCTGGGGCGTGGTGATGGCGTAGAGCGACAGCATCAGAAGATCAGGCCTTCTTCGTCGTTGTCGTCATCCGAAGTCGGAAGCTCCTCTTCACGCTCGTCCTTCACCGCCATCTCCGGCGCGGGCGGCGGCGCGTATTGGCGCTCGACGAAGGCCTTGGCGATGCGGGGACGGCTCATGGGCTTGATCGCGAACCGGGTCACCGGAAATCCCTGGGGCAGGCGCAGGTAGCCTTCCAGGTCCGCCAGGCCCATGATCTCGGTCGGAAGCACGATGGGGCGGAGTTCGTTCCGGGCCGCGAGCGACACCCCGTCGCGCATGGCGTGGGCGCCGTAGGAGAGGGTCTCCTGCAGTTCGGTCTTCTCCGCGTTGCCGAGCGCCTGGGAGCACCAGTCCGCCGTGGCCTTGTCGGGCGTGCTGAGCGCCACCCGGGTGCGGGCCAGCCCGCTGATGGTCTCGGCCCCCTGGGCGCCGTAGATGTCGCGCATGGCCGCCCACACCTGCAGGCCCAATACGAAACACCCGCCGAACTGGCGGCTTTCGGCCATGCCGGGCTGCAGGCTCGGGATGTTGTGGAGCGAGGGGACCTCGTCCAGGATGATCCAGATCCTGCGCTCTCGGCTTTGCTCCAACGAAAGCAGCGAATTGACCGCGACCTCGAGCCAGCACGACGCCAGCCCCTTGATGCTCTCGTGCATGTCGCCCCTGGACGTCAGGAACATGAACCCGTCCCGGTCCTCGTCCGCGATCCAGTCCCGGATCGAGAACGGCGCGCCCGGGGCGTCGGGCAGGTGCTCCAGGCAGGAAAGATAGGCCGTCATCACGGCCCGGACCGAAAGCGCGGTCTTGGGGCTCTTCTCGTCGACCAGCGAGGCCGCCGAGGTGTGCTTGAGCAGCTCCGCCATCTCGCCGAGCTCGATCTTGAGCAAGCGGTGGACCAGGCTGGCGTTGGCGGTCTCGCCCTCGCGCTGCAGGCTTTCGGCGATGCGGGCGAACAGGTTGCGCGCGGCCAGCACCCAGAACGGGTCCACCATGCCCTTCTGCTCCGGGATCAGGGCCTTGGCCATCATCTCGAAGTCGCTGGGCTTGCGGGCTTCCGAGAACACGCTCCAGCCCGGCGCCCGGGCGTCGAAGGGGTTGAGGATCACGTCCGAGCGGGCATCGAGGAAGCGCCCGACGAACCCGCCCATCTTGTCGTAGACGATGGCGCGGTCGCCCCGTTCGCGGATCTGGTCGATCAGCTCCATGAACAGGGTGGTCTTTCCGGCCCCGGTGGTGCCGCATATTATCGTATGCGTGCTGGGCGCGCCCGCCGGATAGGGAACGCCCGCGATGGCGTAGGGTTCGTCCTTTCCCTTGTTGTAGGCGCGGACCTGCTTGGCCAGCTCCGGCGCGGGCAGCAGGCGGGAGCCGCGAAGGTGCTTGCTCTTGCGAAGCCGGGCGCCGCGCCAGAGGAAGAACGCCACCGCCGCGGCCAAGGCCGCCGATCCCAGCGCCAGACCCAGACCGACGCCCGACAGGAGGACGGCCTCGACCGCGTCCTTGGTCGCGATCACGTCGGGGTGGGTGACGACGGTTTCGGTCCCGGTGACAAAGGGCGTCCAGTCCCGGTCATGGATCGTGATCTTTTGGCTTTGGCGGAACGAGGCCGCGTAGAGGAACCGGGTCCAATGCCAGAGAAGCCAGAGATAGACCTGGTGCGGGGTCAACAGGAGCGCGGTGCGGACGGCCAGGAACAGAACGGCGACGCCCAAGGCCATCCAAACGAGCGACTTGGCCAACTGCAGCGACATGCGGAGTTCGTGGAGCGTGGTCTGCCCGCCCCGGATCAGGGGGTTGTTCTTCATGGAATGCCCGAAGAGTGAGAGGTCGGAGGGGATGCGGGCGCGTTCATCACCCGAGAGAAGGGAATAAAGCCATGTTCAAGTTCCTTGCCGCCGTCGTCCTTGCGATCGCCGTGATCGCCCTGGAGGCGGCGTTGACAGCCCCCGGCGGCGACGTGGTCTCGATCTTTCCCATGTTCGTCCTGGTCATGGCGGCGGCCGTCCGCTTCGGCGTTCTTTCGTCGATCCCAAGGACCGGCCGCGCGCGGATCGTGACGGGGAACGGCCATTAATCCTTGCCCCCGCCGATCCTGGACGCCAGGTCCCGGGCCTTGGCCATGGGGTCTTCGATCACGGCCTGGGCGGCGCCCTCGGCCACGTTTTGTCCGGCCCGCTCCTCGATACGCCTTCCGTCGGCCGCCGCGCCGTCCACCTGGCTTCGGATCGCGCCCGCGCCGTTGGCCATCCGGCCGCCGAGCGCGGCGGCGCCGGACGCAAGCGACGCCGAGCGTCCGTCGATGGCGTCGCCGGGCGCCTTGGCGCGGATATCGTCCGCGCCCGCGTCGAACCGGCCCCGCGCCGCTTCGGCGCCCTGGCCGAACACGTCCCCCTGCATTCCGTCCGGCGTCGCGTCGCCCAGGGGCATGGCGTCGAGATAGCGCTCCACCGCCTCGTCGGCCCAACCCTGGGCCAGGCGGGGATCGGCCTTGGCCGCGCGGTAGGCCTCGGCCACGTCGCCGCCGTATCCCTCGGCCCCGATCTCGAGCGCGGTCTGGCTCAGGTTGGCGTTGAACCCGCCGCTGTCCTCGCGGTACGCGCTCAAGGCCCGTTCATGGGACTGGGCGCGGCTCAGGCTTTCGGAGACGCTCCGCTCCGCCGAGCGGGCCTCGGTGAAGTTGGCGTTCATGGAGTCGCGGAGTTCCCGGGCCCGGTTCTGGCCCTCGCTGAACTGCATGGTCTCGGAGGCGGCGCGGAGTTGCTCGAAGCCCTCGCGCACGCCGTATTCCCGGGCGACGCTTTGGGTCTTGTCCCAGTCCTCCTTGGAGACCCCGGCCGCGCTCCATTCGCCTCCGGCGCCGAGCCCGACGCCGCTGCCGATCAGGCCCTTGAGCGGGGTGCCCAGGTCCACCGAGGCGCGGCCCAGCATGCGGAGCGCCTGGCTCTGGCTCCAGCCGGTGGACTCGCCCAGGCGCTCCGCCGCCTGGTTGATCCTGGACGCCGCCTCCGAGACCGACCGGCGCTGCTCCAGCCCGCGCCCCTCGCTGAAGCCCGCGGTGTTGGCGAGCGCGTTGCCGAAAGCGAGGGATTGGCCCATGGCCGAGCCCATATGCTCCGACGCCCGTTCGGCCTCGGTGGCGGCGTGGGAGCGGGCGTCGGACATGCGCTCCTGCAATCCCCGGGACACCCGCGAGCCCCAGGCGACGCTGAACCCCGGGTCCGAGATCGCCCGGTCCTTGAACACGCTCTCGCTTCCGTCCGCCGCCCGGTGCGCCATGGCCCCGTCGTCGAGGCGGCGGCTCGCCATGCCGCTGTCGATCAGCGCGTTGGTTTGGACCGAATGGCCGCGCATGGTGTGGAAGGAATGGTTGTCCAGGCTGGTGTTGGCGAGGCTGATGTTGCCCGACGTGCCTTCCTCGGCCGCGATCCCCGCCGCCCGCTGCGTCGGCGCCAGCATGGAGGTGGCGAGATGGGCGAAGCGCCCGACCCCGAACATGAGCCCGAGCGCGAGGAACGGAACCGACATGGAAAGGTATCCCGCCATGGCCGAGGTGTCCTGGATCACGGCGCGGACGCCGAGCTGCGTCACCATGGCGATGTCGCCGTCCGCCAAGGCCCGGGCCTTCTCCGCCGCCTCGCCCATCATGATCCGGTGCAGGATGGCGTAAAGCGGCCCCCAGCTCTGCAGCCAGATGAAGCCCGAGAAGTAGCCCCTGAGCACCGTGATCCCGATCGGGGTCAGCATCATCACCAGGGCGATGGGGAAGGCGCCGTAATAAAGGGACTCGAACACGATCTTGAGGATCGGGACCCACTTCTCCGCCTGGAGCCCTGTGGTCTTGTAGACCGCCTCGGTCTGCAGGTCGGCGCGGGCGCGCATGTAGCCCTCCAGCGCCGCCGCGTTGCCGAGTTCCGCCGCCCAGCCAGCGGTCGCGCCGTCGAGGGCGTTGATCAGCATATGCTGTTGCATGATCGCGCCCGCGTCCCGGGACGCGCCGATCAGGTATTCGTGCGCGATGGGAAGCCGGGACAGGAGTTCGGCCCGGGCCGTCCCCTCCGGGACGCCCGGAAACAGCCGGGCCGAGAACACGCCCACGGCCCGCTCCAGCTCCTCCGGCCATTCGGCGCGGAGCAGCTGGATCCCGTCGGCGCAGGAGACCACCTGGCGGGTCTCCCCGTCCGCGCCGCCCGCGCGGTATTCGAACCGTCGGAGCTCCGAGCCCGCCGTGTTCTCCATATACGCCCAAAGGTCGCCCGCCGCCTTGAGTTCGTCGAGGTCGATGCTTCCGAGCAGGACGCCGTAGAACACGCACTGGCGGGCGAACCGGGCCATGTTCCCGGCGAAACGGCTGTTGGTGATCCGCCACTTGGTGGATTCCTTCACGAGCCTTGCGCCGAACAGCATGCCGGTCTGCTGGTAGCGCAAATCGTCGGGCAGGCTGAAGGTGGCCTCGGTCAGGCGGGTGAGGCCGTCGCCGATCTCGCTGGTCATGGACGCGAACGCGGCGAGGCCGTAAGGAACTCCGTCCACCGTGGCGCCCGGAAGCGCCGGGTCCAGCCGGTCGGTCACATGAACCGTGACCCTGGGCGCGAACAGTGCGAGGTGGATGGCGAGGAAGGTTGCGTACCACTTAACGTTCGCGCTCCACGATCCCCCGAACGCGGTCTGGAACATCAGCCACAGGAGCGAGAACCCGGCCGCGATCCGGATCAGGTTGGCGAGCGCCGAGCCTCCGGCCAGCGCCGCCACCGCGTTGAAGATGTCGACCAGATAGGGTCCGCCGCCCTGGGTGAAGACCTCGTACATGGCTATTCGCTGCCGCTGATCCAGGAGATGTTGGCCCGCATGGCCTGGGACAGGTTCCCCATCAGGTGTTGCTCCAGCACTCGGGCGGACTCGACGATGCCGACCGTGCGCGAAAAATTCCCCGACGCTTTCGCCATCTTGCGCCGGAGCGCGCCTCGGGCGTCGCGGAGCCCCTTTCGCCATTCCCGGACCAGCCCGTCGTCGGCGAGGGTGAGCGCGCTTCCGCCCTTGGCGGCCTCGTCCATCAACTCGGATGCGAAGCGGTGCAGGATGTCGAGCGCGATCAGGTCCGCGTACTGGGGCAGCGACAACGTGGCGAGCGCGCCCCGGTAGGCCGTCATCACGTTGACGATCTTGTAGACCGGGATGGTGGTGGCGTTGAGCAGCGCCTGTTCTTTCGCCGACAGGGGTTCGTCGCCGTCGATCTTGTCCTGGATGCCCTCCAGCACGGTCCGGACCCGGGCGGCGAAGGCGTCGGATTCCGCCACCGTCAACGTCGCGCCCGAGTCCACGTTCAGGCACCGCTCCCAATCCACGCACCGGTTCACGGTCGCGGACCCGCCGTGCAGCAGCGCCGCGATCAGGGCGTCGGCCCCGGCACCGGGGCCGAAGTAGCGGAACCTCGGCGGATCGTCGTCGCCGGCGGGCGCCAGGACCACCACGGTCCCGGCCAGGGTCATGACCAGTTCCGCCAACTCCCGGTCGCTTGAGAACAGCGGGTTCTTTTGCGCCGCCGCCCAGGCGACGTTGATGTCTTCGGGGATCTGGTCGCGCATGGCGCCGGTGGCGCCCGAGAGCGTGCTGCGCCGTCGTCCCTGGGCGCCGCAACCGTGCCTCGCCGCCGCCCGGTCGGTGAACACGCCGTTGGAATTGCCCAGGTCCTCGCAGATGACCCGGCTCGCGGTCTCGGAGCGGGGCCAGAGCCCGCCGACGATGCCCTTGGCCGCCTCGCACGAGTTGATGTTGAACTGGTTGATCCGTTGCGCCCAGTCCTGCAACTCGCCGATCTGCTCGGCGATCATCGGCGAGATGGTCTCGAGCGCCAGCTTGAACGAATAGGCCACCGCGTTGTTGCCGATGGACTTCATCAGCGCCACCAACTCGTCCGAGTTCACGAACGAAAACCCGCCCGTGAACAAATCGATTCCCCCGCACCCGGCCCGGTACGACGGCAGGGTCACCGTGGCCAATTGGGTGTTCCGGCCCGGCGTGCGCATGAAGAGATTGCCCCCGGTGTAATAGCCCGCCGATTGACCGGCGTAGGCCGAAGGGCCGGTGGCGTTGGACACCCCGATCCCGTCCCAGAACTCCCGCATGGCGCCGGCGACGTCGGCTTTGGCGGGGGCGGCGAAGAGGAGAATCGCGAGCGCGATTTTTATGGGCTCCGCCCATGCCCGCAAAGGGCGCGGGGGTCGCGGGGCTCCCCCCGCATTATAAGGCCGGGGACACCCCGTGGCCCCGGCGGCCCTTTGATCCCGCTTATTGGTCATCGCGGGAGCTCCGGCAGATGGGCCAAGGTGATGGGGCGGAGGGAGCGCGACGCCATGTCGTATACGGCCAGGAACGGGACGCGGGTGATGCGGAGCTTGGCGGCTTGGCCTCCGTCTCGGATGGTTCCGGGCCATTCCTCGAAACGCAGACCGTCCATGGACACGGGCAGAACCGTCAGCCCCAGCCGATCGGAAACAGCCTTCAGCGACAGCGAGAACGCCCGGCTCGCCGGGCAGTCGGCGCGGTAGACGAACACCAGCCCGTATCGGTCCTCCCCGGCCTTCGCCGGAAATGCGATAAAAAGAAGTAAGGTGATAAGAAGCGTGATCCCGGACCCGAAATGAATCCGGCCTTCATTCCGATCATTGCGGATGCTCCATCTTCCAGACCCTGTCAAGGCCGTCGCCGCGCGAAGCGCGGTGGGCCTTCGGCCCAACCTTGACAGGATCTGGAAGATGGAAGGGGGACCATGATCGGAACGAAGGCCTCGTGCGCCGTTCCTATAGTCAGTAATCATCGCCCACCTCCACTTGCGTCAGCACATGGATGCGGCGCTCCAGTTCGTCGGCGGCGAGCGCGCCGAAGCCGACGGGGATGACGTGGCCCAGGATTGCGTCGAACAGGGCCAGGGCGGGAAGATGCGTTCCGGTGACCCCGAGCCGGGCGGCCTGGCCCGTATCCGCGACCGCGTTCGGGAACGCGGGCGAGGGCGCGCCGTCCAGGGAGACGGCGAGGACATGAAGGCCGTGTTTTATTGCGAAGGGCGCGAGCGCGGTCTCGAACGCCCGGCACTGGGGGCAGTCCCCCTCGAAGAAGTAGAACATTCCGTAGCGGTCCCCGAGTTCGGCCAGCGTCCTTGCCGCCGCCGCCTTCCGCTGGTCCAGCCACGCCCGCTTGGCCAGCGCTCCGGTCGGGCGGACCAGGTCGTAATCCAGATCCGGGTTCCCCCACACCACCCGGCGCCATTGGTCGGAGAACACGCTTGCGCGGTCCAGTTGCGCGCGCTGGAACCGGATGTAGTCCGCCAGGTTCTCCGGCGAGGGATCGAGGATCGCCGTCGCCTTCAGCCATTCCAGCCGTTCGCGGATCGCCGCGATCCGCTCGACAGGCCCCGGCGCGTCCTTTTTCTTCACCGCCGGCTGTTCTTCCTTTTCTTCCTCCGCCTCGGGATCGCAGTAGAAATGCCATCCGAGCTCCCGGCAGGGATCGGGCTCCTCGGCGCGGGACGGGACGGCGAGGACGAGAACCAGCATGGCGACCGCCCTTCGCATCAGCGCCGCTCCCGGTAATAATCCTCGATCCGCGCCTTGATCCCGGCGTTGACGGCGGCGGGATCGGGAACCCGGGCCGAGCCCAGCATGTCGCCGTAAAGCTCCGACAAATCGATCCTGGAAAAGTCCACCCGCCGGATCTCGTCCAGCGTCAGGGAGCGGCAGTCGGGGCTTTCCGCCCCGCCCCAGCCGACGCCCAACTGCGCGCGGGCCTGGACCTGGAGGATGCGGGCGAACTTCGAGCGGAAGGCGCAATAGGTCCGTTTCCTGGTGACGCAGCCGACCAGGAAGGCCTTGTCGGAACAGTATTCGCCGATGGCGACGGTGAGGCGCGACGCGGTCTGCCGGGCGAGAGTCTTTTCCTCCTCCGAGCACCCGAACGCGTCCATCAGCCAGCCCTTGTCGGTGCAGCAGTTCTTGGTCCCCCAGGGCCAGCGCTCGCATTCGCGCCGCTCGCCCCGGAACAGCGACGCCGCGTCCGCGTCCTTCTCCGCGCCCATTCGGGTCAAGAGCCCCATCCAGGACGCCGCCTTGCCGAAGTCGGCGTTGGGTGGGCTTTCGTCGTCGCAGTTCCCGTCCGGGCAATAGAGCGCGCTGCCGCATTGCAGCGGCTGGTCCACGTCCTTCATCGGCGCGGCGGCGACGGTGTTTTCCAAAGTGACGCCCGGCGCCGCGATGCGGTCGCGGCAACGAAACGTGTTGCGTTCGCGAAGGCAGACGTCGTCTCCGTCTCGCTCCACGCATTCGGCCCCGGTGCGGGAACAGCCCTGGTGGTCGGACAGCGGCAGGCACGGCCCGCCCGGGTGCGCATCGGGGCACGCATAGACCACCCGCTTCTCCCAGCAGTCCCGGGCGACGCGGAAGCCGTCGATCATCCGCTCCCCCTTGCCGATCACGCAGCGCTCCGAGACCGGGACGCATCCTTCCGGCGGCGCGGCGTTCGCGGCGGGCGCCGCCAGCAGGAGCAGAAGGGGGAGAACAAACCTCATCGGCAGGTCTCCACCCAATCGTTGTCCCATCCGAGGCAGCAGCGGCTGTCGGTGTCGAGCTTCAGCCACAGGTTCCCGTGCGCCACGGCGGTGAGCCGCACCCGGAAGGTGTTGAGCCCGTCCTTGAGATAGGGCCGGAGATCGAAGTTCAGGGTCCGCGAGACCGGCCGGTTGATCACGTGGCAGCCGCCGCAGGTCTTGACCTTCGCGTACTGGCGCCGGTCCAGGTCGGTGAACACGGGGACGCCGTTGAAGGTGACCTCGACGAAGTCTTCGTATTCCAGGCGCTCGAGGGTGAACCAGGCCACCTCTTCGCGCTTGGCCATGAACTGGAGTTCGGCCACGTAGAAATGCTGGGTGGTGCGATGCCCGCGGTCGCGGATGGAATCCCGGCCCCGGTTGCCGATGTAGATATAGCGCTCGCCGTCGAAGTGGAACGGCAGGATGCCGGTGTCGGTCCGGGTCAGCCGCATGCAGGCCCGGCTGGGGTCGGCGCAGCGTGGGGCCAAAACCTGGCGGCAGGCGTACTTGCTGCGGACCGCCGGGGCCTCGCAGGCGTGGACGTAATTTTCTCCGGGCGTTCCCTCGGTCGCGGTTCCGCCTGTGCAGTCGGAATACGTATCCTTCATGATGGTGACGAAGTCGCCCGGGGTCTCCTCGGCCCGGCGGCTTTCGGCGGTCCAGTCCTCGCGTTCGTCGATGGGCGTGTCCGGGCGGCGGGTGAACCCGCCGATCACCGCGCGGGCCGCCTCGCCGTCATAGCCCCGGCCTTCGAGCGCGCGCGCCTCGGCGTCCCCGTCCATGCGGCCGTGGGCGTAGCCGGTCTCGGGCGGCGCGGCGCTCTCGAAGCCGGGCGTGTCATCCGGAACCGGCGGCGGATCGGCGAAGGTGGTTCCCGCGAGCAGGAACAGGATGAACGGCAGTACGCGCTCCATCATGGCCCGGTCTCCCGCAGCTTCGCCAGCAGGGCCCGCGCCACGCCCGGATGATCGCCCTCGGCCGCGACCGCCTCGAGGGCGGCGCCAAGCGTCATGTTGCCGGAAACGGCGTCGGGATCGTGCGCGTCGGGCGCGACGACGAAGGTGGGGACCACGGTGATTCCGAACCGCTCGAACAGCTTGGGATCGACGCTGAACCCGCCCTTATCGGCGAAGGGCGCGATTGCTGCGGCCGTGTCGCGGAAGCTGTCGTTGACCAGCCCCCGCAGGACCAGGGTTCCGCCCGCCTTCCGGACCTGGTCCAGGAGGGCCTCGAGGGAGGCGGTCGGCATGGAGAACGAGACGAACGCCAGGAGCGGCGGCAAGGACGGCCGCCTCGGCGCCGTCATCGGGGTCATGGAAAGGATGCGGCCGGGATCGCCCCAGCCCTCGCGCTCGAGGCCGGCCGCGTCCCGTCCCGCCTTGCCGAGCAGGGTCCGGATCCAGGCCTCGGTGTCGTCCCGGGCCATGGATGGGAAGGAAAAAACAAATAAAAACAAAGCGATCATAGCGCGCAGCAGTTTCTTTTCCTCCATATGAGAAACCCGAAATCCTCTCCCGCCACCGGCAATTCCCGCCCGGCCTCGTAGAGGGTAGAGGTGCGGCCGAAGGGATTGCAGGCGAAGGGGCCGAACGTGCTCGCCACCGGGTTGGTCAACTGGGTGCGCCATTCGGATTTCTTGAGGACGGGGCGGGGGAACGGCCGGCAGAGGGATTCCTCGCCCGAGGTTCCCAGCAGCACGAACTCGCGCCCCAGCTTGTAGGCCATGCGCTCGGTCGCCATCAGCGCCGACTGCACCGAGCCCACGTGCGCGGACACGTTGCCGCCGAGGGGATACATGGACCCCTGGCAGCCGCCGCACCAGAACAACAGGTCCAACGGCAGATACGCCGTCGCCGCCACGCAGTCCGCCGCGCACGCCGCCTGCGCCGCGGGGTTGCCGAACAGCACCGCCTCGGGGTTCAACAGGAACGTCAGCTCGTCGTCGAGCCAAAGCGGATCGAGCTCGGTGACATAGGCGAGGTCGAACCCGGAATGGGACACGCAGACCGAGTCCGTGAACAGCTCCAACAGCGCGTAGACAGGATAGACGTACCAATGCAGGTGCCAGTTGGCGTTGTGGGTCTGTCCGCCCCGGCTCTTGGCCTTGGTCCGGCCGATGCCGATCCCGGCGTCGAGCTCGATCCCGCCCAGGTTGACGAAGCAGAACGGCCGCTTGGTCACGTCCACCAGCCGCGCGGGCTCCCAGAACCCGATGCTGATCCCGACCCGGACGTAGGGCGGGACCGTGATCGGGCACGTGCAGATGATGCTCTCCGGATTGGGCGGATCCGGCCGGTCCCCGAACACCGGAACCGGGCCGATGCTGATCGGGAAGATGCAATCCCAGCAGATGTCCGTGATCGGATTGACGAACGACCCGGTGCAGACCGACGCGGCCGCACGGTCGGGAGCGGTGAAGAGAAGGATGCAGAGGATGATCCCTGCGGTCATTGAAAAGGACCGCTGGAGCCCGCGAGCGCCCGGCGATTGAGGGGCGCGGCGCCGGTCATTCCTAATGACCGGCGCTATAAGGAAAAGGCGGCGGGTCATGGCGTGGCGTCTCCACCGTTCGCCATCAGCGAATTTTCCGATTGCCGCCCATTCGCCGATAGCGATACACTGGAAGCCATGGACGTTGTCTTCAAGAAGTCCGCCGCCGTGGCGCTCCGCCGTCTGCAGCCCAAGAAGGAGGCGGCCTTGCGCAAGGGCATCGAAGCCGTCGCGGCGGATCCTTTCTCGAAGGACAACAACCTGAAACCGTTGAAGGGCGTCCCGAACGGGTTCCGCAGGCGCTTCGGCGATCTCAGGGTGTCGTACGTCGTGGACACGAAGGCCGGCGTCCTGGAAGTATTCGAAATCGCCCCAAGAGGAGGCGCATACCGATGACCGCGCACATCCACCCCCTGGACGAGACCGAACTGGACGTAATCGAACGGCACGCCAACCACGCTCTCAAAAGCAACCCATCGAGCACGGACGCCATCGACAAGCTGCGCCTGGTCGCGTCCGTCCGCGAACTCGCGGATCGGATCGAGGAGATGGAGGACGCGGCGGCGGCGGCGGCTTACGCCGCGACCCGCGACGAGGAATCCTTCCCCGCCGAGGTGGTGGACCGCATGCTCGCGGGCGAGAACCTCGTGCGGGTGTTCCGGGAATACCGCGGCATGACCCTGGCCGAGCTCGCCCGGGAAGCCGGGATCAGCCCGGCGTACCTGTCCGAGATCGAGACCGGCAAGAAACCGGGCTCTGTCGCCGCCCTCAAGAAGCTGGCCACGGCCCTGTCCCTGGACCTCGACGATCTGGTCTGAGACCGTCATCGCGATCCCTCCCCCTTGACCGGAAACTCCCGGATACGAAGACGGTCGCCTTCCTGCTCCACGGTGGCCGGGACGGCGGTGATGGCGAAGCGGCGGATGAGGAGGCCTTTCTGGTCGAAGTAGAAACGGCGCCGGTGGCCGCGCATGAGCGCGAGAACGGGGCCCTTGACCAGGACGATCTTTTTCTTCCGCCCCCACGCCAGCGCCCAGGCCACCTGGTCGGCGTCGGAGCCGTCGATGAAGGCCAGCGCCAGAGATAGCGTGATGTGGTCGAGGGGATTGACCCGGGTTCCGGCCTTGGCGATCAGGGTTCCCTGGTGGTCGCGGATGTCGGTTCGGACCGTGAGGGAGGGATCGAACAGGCGGGTTTTTTCCTCGGCGGCGTGGACGACGCCCGCGACCGGGGGCGGGGAGTCCACGTAACGGCGGGCGCGGCGCTCGGCCTCCTTGCGATATGCGTCAAGGCCTCCGTTCCCGGCCCAGGCCGCCGCCTTGGCGCGGAGATGTTCGAGGAGGTCCGTCTCGCGGATCTCCCAGGCTTGGCCCCGCAGGCCGAGGTCGCGGGCGGGCGCCTCAGAACAGGGCCACGGCGCGGCCGATAATGCGAGCGCGAGGGGCAAGGCCCACCTCCTCGTAGCGGCTGTCATAGCTGTCCTCGTGGTCGGCGAAAACGAAGTAATGGCCGGGTGGAACGGTCCCGGGCGCGATGGGGCGGAGCGGGCGGCCGGATTTGGTTTTCTTCTTCACCTTGCCGATGCGGGCGCCGGCGACGAAGACGGTCCCGTCTCGAAGCGCGATCCCGTCGCCGGGAACGCCCGCCACCTTTTTGACGAACGGGAGCGTGCTCCCGATGCGCTCCGGGGGCCGGAACATTACGAAGTCGCCCCGCCCGGGAAGCGATCCCAGACGGACCAGGAACAAGGCCTGGGGCAGGCTGTCGGTCTCGTTCCAGGCGAGGCGCACGTTGTCGCGAAGCCAGGCGACGCCCGCCCAGCCGAAGGCGAGCAAGACCAATGCGGCGACGATCCGCTTCATGGCCCGAGCCTTTCCAGGACCGCGCCGGTGACGTCGGGCGCGCCCGCGACCACGGCGTTGGCGGGAAGGATGACCAGGTTGCGCCGGGCCGCGAGATCGTCCAACTTGTCCTGCAAACGCTTGGCGAAGGCCACGGTCCGATCCTTGCGCTCGGTCTCGGACCCGCCGCTCTTGGCGGTCCGGGCCACGAAGGGATGGATCAGTTTGTTCAGCTCCACCGTTACGATGCGCGGCGGCGGGAACAGCCAGGCGGACACCATGTGCCCGGTCCAGAATCCCACGGCCAACAGCGCGAAGCCGAGGACGATCTGCGCGCGGACGCTCACGTCCCGATCCCTTCTTCGCGGGCCAGGGTTTCGACGGCGTCGATGAGGGAAAGACCGTCCGCCTGGAGCCGCCTTATCGCCTCGAAGTCCTCGGCCTTGGACGAGTAGAGCTTGACCGAGAAGGGATCGAGCATCAGCCGCCCGATGGCGTAGCCGCCGGGGCCCAGGATCATGACTTCGGAATACTGGCTGCCGGAGCGCTTCAAGGACTTCATGTCCCGCTCCATGCCTTCGTCCACCGCGATCCGGCCCGAGTTCTTCAGGAAATTGATGCTGTCGGGTTTTTGGGCCAGGAAGCAGATCCAGTCGGTGTTCTCGTACGACGCCAGCGCCGCGTCGTTCTTGTAGTAGTCGTTCACCGTCTGGGTCCCGGTGATCAGCGCGCCGTTGTACTTGCGCGCGCGCCGGGCCAGGCCCTCGACGAAGGCCTTGGAGGCGGGGCCGTGGAGCAGGTCCCAGGCCTCGTCGATCACGATCGCCCCGCGCCGCCGCCGGTCGCCGTGGTACATGGCCTCGGAGGCCAGGAACATCATCATCATCATGACCAGGCCCTGGAGGTCCTTGCGCGTCTTGATGCCCGAAAGCTCGAACACGGTCAGATGGCTGCCGATCCGGAGCGTGCAGCGGCCGTTCCAGTAGCGCTCGAACACCCCGCCCCGCATGCACGGGCGCAGCATGCGGCCCAGGTCGCGGGCGCGGGGATCGTCGGCCTCCTCCAGGATCAGGCCGACGTCGTGGATCTCGCCGTCTACGCCCTTGTCTCGCCACACCCGGGTCACCGCGTGTTCGATGTGGGCGTTCTCGAAGTCGTTGGTTTCGGTCCTGGTCCGGCACATCTGCTGCACCAGTCCCGCGATCATGGTGAGCGCGCCCTCGCGGTATTCCGGGTCGGCGTTGAGCGCGTCGGCGTCGACGATGCTGAAGGGATTGAGGCAGACCTCGTTCTCGCCCGAGAACGCCACGAAGTCCCCGCCCTGGAGACGGCACGAGTTCATGAACGAATAGCCGTCGTCGATCACGATCACCTGGCCCCCGGCCCCGGCGACGGACGCCACCAGCTCCTGCATGAACACGGACTTGCCCGAGCCCGACTTGCCGATCACGGCCACGTTGTAGTTGCCTTCCTGGTTGGCGAACGGGTCCCAGTAGAACGGCTGGCCGCGGCGCCCGACCAGCAGCATGCAGGGCGAGTCCATGCCCTTCCACTCGCCCTGGAGCGGCGCCACGTTGGCGCAGGTCCAGGTCACCAGCGTCTTGGTGCGCCCGAGGCGCTGGAGTTCGTCGGTCATGCCCTCGGACGGGAAGAACGGCAACGCGTTCAGGAACGACTGCAGCTGTACGTACCGGTCCCGACTGAGGCGCCAGCCGTTGGCCTTGTAGAGGCTCCTGGCCGCCTGCTCGGCCTCGTCGCCGGTTCTAAGGGGCGCGAAGGTGATGATCTGGTGGAAGCAGCGCGCCAGCTTATGGCCCTCGCGCACCTTCTGGGAGATGTAGCGCCACTCCATGGCCTGTTCGCGGATCATGGGCAGGAAGCGGGCCAGGTCCGTGTCCGCCTGCTGGGTCGATCGCGCCGCCTTGAGGTTGGCCCGGGTGCTGTCCGACGTGTCGGTGCCGACGGTGAACGACAGCGAGACCAGGAACGGGCACGGAATGCGCTGGAAGTCGCTGTAGGGCGATCCGATCAGGCCTCCTCCCTGCCATTGCGCCCACACCTCGGGCCAGCTCTGGACCGAGAGGCAGCGGACGTCGTGGGTTCCGCCGAACACCAGCCGCCAGGGATGCACCGTGATGCCGCCTTCGCCATGGCTCAACTGGTGGTGCAGGGGATCGAGGCTCCGCCATTTCACCGGCTCGCGCCGGTCGGTCTTTTCCGGGCGCAGCCATTGGTCCAGGACGCCGAGAAACGCCTCCGGCCCCAGTTCGCGCACCGGCGCGCCGAGGCCCGAAAGCGCCGTGATCAGGTTGCGCTTGGCCGCCGCGAGCGCGCTTCGGTTCTTCTCCAGCGGCCCCGGGAGCGAGCCCGCGACGAAGACGCGGAAGTCGCGAAGCAGATGGGCGGTCCCGGCCAGCGGCGGGGTCCAGCCGCCGCCCTCGAAGTATCCGGCCCGCTTGGCCGCCAGCATTCGGTAGACCTCGGGCGCCGTGTCCCGGGCCAGGCGCCATTCGTCCAGGATCCCGCCGATGTGCGGCGATGCCCAGAAAATGATCTGCAGCGAGGACCGGTCCGGCATGTTGTCGGAGAACGCCGCCGTGAGCAGGCTGATGGTCTGCTCCGTGGCCCCGGTCAAGGGCGCCGCCTCCAGCATGAAGCCGCAGGACGAGCGGTTGACGAACAGGCCGCCCGAGGCGTCGAAGGCCCGGTAGGGCAGCAGGCCGATGACCGGTTCGTCCACCGGCGGCGGTCCGTGGGGCTCGAGGAAACGGTCGTCGGAGAACATGGCGCTGATCCGGGCGTTGAGGGCGTCGATCACGGCAACGCCTCCTCGAGCATGTCGGGGAACATGTGCTCGGGATCGGCCCGCCAACCGGCCGGGCGCAGCACCACGTGGACGAACGATCCCTCGTGGTAGTGGCCCCCTTCGTCGATGAAGGGATAGAACCAGACCCGGGCCAGCGCCTCGGCTTCCCGAACCCGGGAGAAGGGCGCGGCGGAAGCGGACGGGGAGGGCTCGCCCGCTTCCGCCGCCACCGCCGTTCCGGCCTCCGCCCCCTGGCTCTGGCGTGCGTGAGGAGGTGGGGGCTTGCCGGTGACGGCGGCGTCCGCTTCCCGGATGCCGACGCAGCCCAGGCCCGCCTGGGCGTCGCAGTCCCATTCGCCCGAGACGTTGCCGAGGCCGAGCTTTGCGCAGCCGGGAAGCAGAAGAAATGACAGAACAAGCGCGGCCCGGATCATCGATCGTCCTCCGGGTCGCTGTTGTGGGTTTCCAGGTCGTAGAAGACCCCGACGACGGCGAAGCGCGCCGCCTTGTCGACGAACAGGCGCTCGCCGTCGATCACCGCCTCGAACAGGCCCGGGATCGGGGTCGGCTCGAGTGACGTGATGGCGGCGTCGGGAAGGCGCTCGGACAACGCCCGGCGGACGTCGGCCATGTCGTCGGCCAGCGCCGGAAAAGCGAAAGCGGCCGCCACGACCATGATCATGACCGGTTTCATTTCTTGGCCCTCCCAGCGCTTCGCTCCGGCGTAAGCGACACGCCCTTGATGAACACCAGCTCCACCTCGGTTCCCGCCTGCATGACGATCACCGGCTGGTATTGCTCCGCCCGTTTGATCAGGTATTGGGAGACCCGGTCCCCGGCCTGCTCCAGGCCCTGGCCGAGCCCGCCTTTGAGCATGTCGGCGAACTTCCGGTTTCCGGTGGTGACCGTGGTCGCGGTGGTGGTGACGGGCGGCCGAAGGCTTTCCGAGACGCCGCCGCTGATCCCGCCGACCGCGCCCGCCACGAACGCCTGGGCGACGAGGTCGCTTTCCCGGCTCACCACCAAGCCCCGAACCCCGGCCTTGCCCGCGCCCGCCATGTAGCCCTGGATCTCGGTCTCGAACGCCTCGCCCGGGCGGCGCGAGCAGGTCATGGTTTGCAGGCGGACGTAGATCTTTTCGGACGGCAGGTCCCCGAACGCGGCTCCGGTCACAAGGCAGCCGGTAAGCTCCGTGGTCTGGCGATCGCCCGCCAGGGACGCGTTCACGGCCGGGCCGGTGATGCGGAACAGCACCGGGCGGGGATCGGCCTGGGCGTTGACGCCCACCGCCGCGTCCACCCCGCCGATGACCCGCGCGGGCGCGTAGCTTCCGGCCGGGACGTAGAGCGACAGCGCCCGGCTTCCGCCCTCGCGTTCGCCGAGGTCGAAATGCACCAGGGCGGCCGATCCGGCGGGCCCGGGAAGCTTGGCGTCCCGCTCGCCCGGTCTCCTGGGCTGGCCGTTTCGCGCCCGTTCGAACGGGTTCTCCATCGGGGGGCGCGTTGCATTTCCTTGCGGCGGCGCGGACGGCGGGGCCGGGCGGTCGCGGAGCGCCACCAGTTCTTCGCGCAGGCGATCAATCTCTCCCGCCTGGGCGTCGATGGCGCGGTTGGCGTCCTCGGACAGTTCGGCGTTTTGGCGCGCCAAACGTTCGTTGTCCTGGGCGAGGCCGCGGCGCTCGGCCTCGAGCCGTTCCAGCCGCCCCTCCATGGTCTTGAACCGTTCCTCCGAGATGTCGAGCCAGGAGCGCTCCGCCCTTGCGCCCCGGGTCAGGTCGGCGACGATGCGGGTGGTCCGGTCGTCGCCCTTGGATGTCTTGGAGACCGGGTCCTCGCCCCCGTCGAAGAACCACATGAGCCCGGCCCCGGCCGCCATGACGGCGAGTCCCAGCGCCCCGCGCTGGCGCCGCGTGGTCCGCTGCAGGAGTTCGTTGGGCCGCGCGCTCATTGCTCGCCTCCGGCCAGGCGGCGGACCACGTAGGCTCGAACGCTCTCTCCGGGGCCGAGGATGCGGCGGGGAAGATAGATCGCGGCGTGGCCGGGCTCGAACAGGGCCTTTTCCGACAGCACCAGCGAGTCCGACGTGGCGTTGCGGATCTCGACCGCCGCGCCTTGGAGCGCGCTTCCGGTCACGGTGTGGAGCGGCTTGATCGTGAGCGGGCCCATGCGCTCCTCGAAGCCCGTCCGTTTCTCGCGGCGGTAACCGGCGGGAAGCGGGCCCGCGCCCACCGTCGCCTTCATGACCGCGATCAGGGACTGGAAGAAGGGCGTCCTGGATTCCCATTCCATGGCCTGGGCGGGTCCCGCCGCCGCGTTCCCGTTGCGGATCAGGATCTGCTCCGACGGAACCATTTTTGGAGTCAGCAACAGTTGATAGGTGAAGCCCTTCTCGGTGGCCACGAACAGGTTCAGCGGCTTCGTCAACGGCGGCGCCTTGGCTTTCAGGTAGACGTCGCCGGTGATCTCGTCGTGGGTGATGTCGACGGCGGGGTCGCCGTTGACCATGCGCGCGCGGTCGCCCTCGATCGTGATGCGGCTGATCTCCCCGGCCGCGACCACGGCGGTGATCCGGGCGTTGTCCCCGGCGTCCCGGACCTGCAGCGCCAGGGCGGGCGAGGCCAGGGAAAGCGCGAGCGCGATGGCGGAAACACGTCTCATTCCCCGGCCTCCTCCTCGCGAAAGCTCGCAAGCGTCAGGCGGCCTGCGGCGTAGTCGAAGGCCAGGGAATAGGCCACGGTCTCGGAATCCACCTCGGCCTCGCCGATGAAGCTCTTCAGCACCCCGGTGATCCGCACCGTGAGCGTCTTGGGATCGGCCGTCAGGGTGGTGGGGTAGAACGCGGTCGAAAGCTTCCGCCGCGTCACTTCCTCCATCCAGGCGTCGAACCGGCGCTTGAACGCGCCGTGGAACGACGGGTGGGCCATCTTGAGGATGGCGTCCCCGACGTAGGCGGTCGCGCCCGGATGGACGTTGAGCAGGGTCAGCGTCACGTCACGAGCCATGTCTTCCAGGTAGGCCGCGTTCACCGTCGCGCCCAGGCTGTAGACCCGACCGGCCGGGGACGGGACCAGAACCACGGTCCGCTCCCGCGACAGCATCGCCACGGCGAGGACCAGGTTCCCGGCGAGGCTCAGCCCCATCCCGACCAGAAGCAGATTCCGCCACACCGTCACCGTGTGCAGGCGCGCGTTGTGGGCCGCCGTCTCCATCAGACGTACCTCCGGATCGCGGACGGCGGCGTCGCGCGGAAGCCGAACAGGTTGGGAAAGAACCAGTAGAGCGCGTAAAGCCCCAGGTTGGCCTGCCCGTTGCCCTTGATCCGGCGCAGGAACAGGAACATCCCGATCCCCAGTCCGGCCCCGACGATCAGGAACCCGGTCATCATGCCGGTAATGGTCGGGACCAGCATCACCAGGGCCTCGTCCACGGTCCAGAACATCCACCGTTCCGGCTCGTCCAGGCGTCTGGGGATCATGAAGGCTTCCATCGGGCGGGCCTCAGATGGTGGCCGAGATCGACGAGGTGACGATGGGCATGCCGTACCCGGCCATGGCGCCCACCCCGAAGGCGCCGATCACCGCCCAGATGTTGAAGCGGATCACGGACGCGGCCAGCGCCGCAACCAGCCCGAGCCCGGCGGCCAGCTTGCCGCCGCCGCCCTCGATCATCTCGGTGATGCGGTTGTTGACCTCGTCGAATTCGGTCCCGCCGGTCCCGGCGTGGGCCACGCCCATGGCGACAAGAACGATCACCAACGCCAGAAACAGAATGGAAACCAGAAGAACCGGATCGCACCCGATCCCGGGACCCCGCGCATCGATGCGCATCTCCCCATCACGACGGTCTGAACCCATGAGCCTCTCCCTCGGCCGGCGTCGGAACGTGGCCAAGGAAAGGGCCGAACGGGCGGGGGAGTCAACGAGAAAAAATCAGCGAAATCAATGAATTAAACATATCCAGGCAACGTGGAGCAACTCCAGCCAACGCCATGCCATTCCAGACAACATGGAAATTTTTTTCAGGTCCGGATTCCGCCGGATTTTTCCCGCGCCCCATCAGCAACAAGTTTTTTCAAAGTTTTTTTAGTTTTTTGGGGCGGGAATTCGTGAATGGTTTCAATCTTCTACAAGATAACGCACGCCTGATAGTACGAATCTCTGCGCCCGATAGTACGAATCCCTGCGCCTGATAGTACGAGGACGATACAGACTTGCCCACAGGGTTATCCACAGGAACCAAGGATAAGTTTCTTGGCGCGAAAGCGTCACGTGACGGAGCGGCTGGTCGGCGAATCGGAGGCCGGGGCGGATAACAATTGATAACAGTTATCTTTCACCCTATCCTCGAGGAAGGCAGGATCGGAGGTTCCCATGCCCAGAAGCTACGCCCTCGGAGAGCACTTCGAGCGCTTCGTCGAGGACCAGGTGAAGAGCGGGCGTTACAACAACGCAAGCGAGGTGGTCCGCGCCGGATTGCGCCTGCTCGAAGACGCGGAGAAGCCCCCGGCCGTGACCCTGGACGAGCTTCGCGCCCTGATCCGCGAAGGCGCCGACAGCGGCCCGGGCAAGCCGGTCTCCGACGCGCTCGACCGGCTGGAGGAGAAGTACCTCGGCATGGCCGCCGAGAGCGGCGGGGAATGAAGGCGATCCTTTCCCCCGCCGCCGAGAGCGACCTCGAGGCGATCGGCGACTACATCGCCATGGACAATCCCCGGCGCGCGGTCAGCTTCATCCGGGAAATGCGCGCCCGCTTCGAGGGCATCGCCGCCGCGCCCAGGTCCGCGCCCCTTCGCGAAAACATCGGGCCGGGGATCCGGGTCGCGCCGCATGGGAGCTACCTGATCTTCTATCGGATCGCGGACGACGGGATCCGGATCGAACGCGTCCTCCACGGCGCCCGCGACCTCCGCCGCCTGTTCGCGTGACCGCGTCAATCCGCCTTCTTCATCCAAAGGCATTCCTTCCCTCCGGCGTCGAACGTCACCGACAGCCGATATCCGGGCAGGCTCTGTTTCCCGGCCAGATGCCGGAGGTCGAGCGCGAAGTCGGCGAAGCGGGACAGGCTGCCGCTTTTTTCGTGCAGTGTCGAAAAACCGAAGCCCCAGCCTGCGGCCGAATTGCCCGCGTGCTTGCGCGCGAGCCGATAGAGCCAGCGCTCCAACCCGCCCGTGAGCATGAAGTACCCCCGGTCGATGGACAACACCAGGCGGTCGTTGAGCACCGCCTGGTGGAACCAGTCGGGCAATATGATCTCCATGCCCCGCATGTGGCCCGTGGCGACGGTCATTTCCTGCCACTCGTTGATCCAGCTGAAGCGGTGGACGCGCCGCGTCCGCCGGGCCGGAATGTCGTCCTCGCCGGTGCGGATGTTGGTCTGGACCGTGGTCGACTGCAGTCGGTCGAGGGCGGCGCGGAAGCGTTCGTAGCCGACCTTGCCCGTGGGCCGGTGGGCGAAGCGCAGGAACTGATACGGAATGAACCGGATCAGCCGCGAGGTTTCCACGCCCCGGTTGCGCGCGTCCACGATCAGGCTCGCCGCCCAGATCAGCACGTCCGCGTCCCAGATGGTCGCCATGCCGTATTCGGGCACGGCTTCGACCCGAATGGAGACGCCGTCGCGGTCATAGGCCAGCGGTTTGATCCGGGTTCCCTTGGCCAGGGAAAAGAACGGAAAGGCCATCAGGTCCTGGCAGTCCCGGACGCCCGCGGGCTCCCGGGTGCAGGAGAACAGGTCGAGCTGGCTGCGCTCGGACGCGGGACGCAGCGTCATGGCTTCAGCTCCGTCAGGGAATGGGTGCGCTTGCGCGCTTCCAGCCAGGCGTCCAGGTCGGCGCGGTCGTAAACCACGCGCCGTCCCAGCTTGGCGTAGCGCGGACCCTTGCCCAGAACGCGCATCCGGTTCAGCATGCCGGGGCTGATCCGCAGATAGTCGGCGGCTTCCCGGGTGTTCATGTATTGCTTGTCCTGATCGCCCATGGGCGCTGTCTCCTCGGTGTCGATGGAGACAATTCAAGCAATCTCGCTGGGTCGTCGGGACGGTCGAAAACGGCGATCGCGAAAACGACCCCCCGGGTCATTGCCGGTCATCGAGAAGGCCGCGATAACCGCCTTTCATCAGCGTGACGGACTTGCGGATGCGGCGGCGGACGAGGCTCCGGATCCAGCTTTCGCCGCTCCATTCGTCGGCGACGGCCTCAAGGCCGAACAGGTCGATGGCGATCTCGCGGTGGCTCTTGCCGTCGAGGTGGCCGTCCAGGACCAGGAGTTGTTCCTGGATTTTCGAATCCTGCTGTCGAAGTTTTCTCTTCGAAACCACGCCTCCGGCGACGCCCCACAGGTCTTCGATCCGTTTCATGTGGATCGGCAGTTTCAGCCCGAAGGGGATGCGGAGCGAGATGGGTGAGGCCTCATTCATCTCCCCTGCATTCCTGAGCAGAAGCTGCACCGACGTCGGCTTGCGGCAGATCTTCAGGCAGACGGTGTCGTTCGCGAGCTTGAGCCCCGACAGCATCGCTCCCGCCCCAAGCAATGCCCCCAGGAATGGCATGCCGTCATCGGAGGCGATCTCCGCTTCAAGCGTCTCGGGCGAAATCCAGAACGGCCCAGACGATGGGCGCGGATAATCGGGATCGGCGTAAGCCAGAAGCCCCCACTTGCCCGCGTAGCGATCATCATCTCCGCGCAAATAACAGGGAAACGGGCAGGCCGGGTCGTGGTCCCGCGACTTGGGCGCGCGGGAGTCCCATTCCCGCCGGTACTCGGGATTGCGGCGAAGGAACTCCCAGGCAGCCGCCGATGGGGAGATGCCTTCCGGAATCGTTCGCTACCGTACTGGGAACTATAGATGTATTCGGAAAATCTAATATTCCAGCTATTGCCAAAATACAAGCAACAACATGCTTGTGCATATGATAATATGCTGCATAAGATGTATAATGAGTCGCGATTTATGGTCAGGAGTGTTTCGTGTTGCGTTGCGCAATCCATCGAAAGTGTAGTTTGGAGTGATTTCAGGGGTGGATTTCAAGACGGGCGGCGCCATTTAAGACCGACCGCCGTTACTGTCAATCAAAGGCGTTGCGATGGGGATGCCTCCGGACCCAGTCGGTATAGACCTCCAGGTCCCGATGAAAATCATAGGGGATGAGCCGCTCGCCTGTTTCGTCGATCAGGCCTCCCTCGAGCTGGGCCGCGACGCGGCGCCACAAGCGATCGACGACGGCGGCGAGTTCTTGTTCGGCGCCGCAGGTTTTCCGAACGCTATCTTCGCAGATGATCCGCGCCACGGTTTCGATGTTGCCGCGAACGGCGTTCATGCCGGGACGGTAACATCCGAGAGGGGCTCGCGGCAACGTTACTCCGCCGCCTGCGCCGAGGATTTGGCCAGGGACTGGATGAAGGCCCTGATGGTCGCGCGCACTTTCGGGCTCGGCAGTTGCTCCACCATGCCGGCGATCGCCAGGGCGTCCGGGCTCAGCCCTTCGCCGGACGCGGGCGTTCGCTCGGCGTATCCGTCGAAGAAGAAGGACACGGGAACATCGAGGATCTCCGCCATGCGATAGAGACGGCTCGCCCCGATGCGATTGGTCCCCTTTTCGTATTTTTGGATCTGCTGGAATGTGACGCCCAGCGGCTTGCCGAACGCGGTCTGGCTTATGCCGAGGATGGTGCGGCGGAGTTTTACGCGGGCGCCGACATGAACGTCTATGGGATCGGGGCCGGTGGATTTTCTTCTCGGCATTGAACGGGCCTCCTTCAAGGGCAACGGTCGATGCGGCCGCGTCGGGCGGGCTGCGCGTGGCCGGTGGAAATCAGGGTTTCGCCGACGTCCGCGCCCGATGGCAGGCGGACGGCGGCGACGATGCGGCGGGCGTATTTTCCGAAGCGGATGTCGGTCAACGCCACCGCCCCGCCCGACAGCAGGGCGGCCAGGCGCGCGCGCGCGGCCAGCGCGGCATTCCTCCCTTCTTCACAGCTGGATCTCATCTCGGGCGCATCGACGCCCGCGATGCGCACCAACCGCACCACGTCAAATCCGAGCCACACCCGGATTCGGGCCTCGAACGTGTCGCCGTCGAGGATTCTCAGGACCTCGGCGGCGTAGGGCCCGGGCAGGGGGTCGGCGGCGCGGGCCGGGGGAGCGAGCGCCGAAAACAGGACGATCAGGGCCGCGAACGCGGCGGAAAATCGCGTCTCCATCGGCCGGAAGGCGGCCGGGAACCGGCGGGCTTGGTGGCGGGCCGGACGTGGGCGCGGAGGCCGGTCCGGCCCGCCGGCGCCCGCTCAGTCCCCGGCCGCGATCATCCCGTCGCCGCCTAGGTTCGGCGATGCTTGGGAAAAACCGGTCGGTGGAGTATCGTCGTGGATAGCCATTCCTCGCTCCTCTAGCAGCGTGGTTTGGTTAGGGGCGGTGGGGTGTTCGAGCACCTCTCCGCTCCGTCTCACCCGACATTCGGGCGGACACGGCCCCATTGTAGCGCTTTTCCGCGACGCGGCCAGCCGGAAATTCTCCGCCATTAGCCCAAAGGCGTGGCGTTGCACACAATAGTATGCATTCCTTTCGAGCCCGTGGCGCGGGGGACGGCCATGAAACATCCCAAACATGCATGATTTGAAGGGTGTGGAAATGACAAGCAAAACACGCCAAAGGACGCCGGACCCCGTGCATTTTGTTAATAACTTGAAAAACAACCCGAAATCGAGTGCAGGGATACCGGATCGGCAGGCCTTTCGCCCCCCGATCCCTCCCGATTTCGGGATCCCGCGATTCATGGCCGAAATCGCCTGTTGTTTCAGTGGGTTCCAGAGTGGGGAGGCATCCCGACCCTCCGGGGTCGGGCCTCATTGAGACGGCGGGCGGGCCATGACCGGGAAACCGCAAACGTAGAAGTAGCATCCGGCCCGTTCGGTGTGGATATTTCTCTGCGGATGAATTGCCGTAACTGGTTTCGCGGAGATCCCGGTATGCGTTTTCTCGTCACGGCCGCCTTTTTCCACGGCGGAGTCATCTTCCTGGGCCACGCCTTCCGAAGCCGGTCCGTCGAGGCGCGCCGGCGCTGGCGGGCAGTTCGGTCAAGGGCCTGGCTCGGGAAGGCGCCCGGCTGTGCGGGGCCGGCCCCGAAGAGACCCGAAAGTTGCTGGGCGAAGGCCCGGCCGGGAACGACCCGGGGGAAGGGGGGCGGCTGATCTTTCTCGACGCCCTGCCGCTCGAATGGCCGGCGTTCGAGATCGATGTCATCACCCGCCACCACGATCCGGAGGCCCTGGCGAAGCAAAAAGTCCCCCTGAGAGCCGCGCTGGTTTGGCCGCGGCGTTCCGCGCCATGGGAGGAGATCCTATAAGGGCGGCGCGGGAATCGCCCGGTCCCGATGCTTGGGCGAAAGGGGTGCATAACCATATATGCGGATGTTATTCAGATATCATGAGTCCATTTAATATTCATATAATATTTCGCATGTGCAAACACGCGATTTTCGCACTTGCCCACAACCATAATCAATGCTTATGGTGCGTCCGTTCGGAAAAAGGGGGCGGCCCAGGGCCATGACACCTCCCGTTCGAACGGTCCAGGCCCTGGGGAGGGGCGGGCGAGAGGAAACGCAAGGCGGGGGGAACCATGACCGATCGCGCAACCGATCAGCAGGACGGCGACGCGCCGGAAGACGCCGGCGGACCCGAGACGGAGGATGGCGCCGCGACGACGGCGACGGCCGCGAGTGATGGAAGCGACGACCAGCAGGCCCAGCCGCAACGGCCGCTTCTGTCGGGACCCAGCGACGCCCTGGGACAGGTGGCGTGGCTGATGATGAATTCTCCCCTGCACAAGCACCTGTTCCTCACCGACCTGGAATGGCTGGTGCTGCCGCCGGTGATGCTCAAGCAGTTCCGCATCTTTCGCCGCGACGGCATGCCCATCGCCTACGCCAGTTGGGCGCGCCTCACCGAGGACGCGGAGGCCCGCATGACGTCGAACGTCCGGAAACTGGCGCCCGGGGACTGGAACGCGGGCGACCGTCTGTGGCTGATCGACGTGGTGGCGCCCTTCGGCGGTCACGAGGCGGTGTTGAATGAACTGAAGGACAAGGTGTTCGAGGGCAGGCCCGTCAAAACGATCCAACCGGCTCCGGACGGGTCGGGGACGGCCGTGGTGGAGTGGTAGGGAGGCATGGGCGGAATTCGCCAATGGTTAGCGGATTACGGGCGGAAACTTTCCGTCCTTTACGGAACCCGATACGGCCGGATTTCGGCGGCGGTGGCGACGGTTGTTGTGCTGGTCGGATCCGCCTTTCCCATCGTTCTCCTGGTGTATTTCATCGCCGTCACCGTCATGATCATGCTTCCCGATCGAAAATCCGGCTCGCTTGCCTGCTTCGAGGCGTTGGAGCGGCTTGGGGACGTCAAGGAGGTGACGAGTGGTCTGTTGTATTGGTTGCCGTTTCCGCCGTTAATTGCATTCGGATTGATGAACATCATAGATGGCTTTGATCTTCATGCGCATATGACGATAGAAACCCTAGGAGTATTTAATAATCAGTTTGGATTTTTTTGTGACTTGGCGCGGACTAACGCCAAAATGGTTAACATCGAACCAAAAGATTTTCATATTGTTGCAGTCGCAAACTTTCTTGCTATCGAGTGGCTCCTTGTTGCGAATTTGTGCTTTAGTTTTATGTTACGCCAATCTTTACACGCAAATTTTCCGTCTGATAAGAGAATTTCATTTTACTTATTTATGGCTATGTTCTTTTGTGCGTTTTTATTGTCTATTATATATGTATCTTATGAACTTGGAATTATTTGTGGAACATTTTGTGTGCCGTACGAAATTTCTATTTACCAGAAACTTGGCGAGGATATGTCAAATTATGTGCTTTCAATATCGTTCTGGTTCTTAATTTGGGCGTGCTTCATTTTTCTTATTTCACTTTCATTTTATTACATTTTTTTCGGAATTTGCCGGGAGATATTTCGGTTGGCGCGTGAACGTCGCGCATGAGAGTGCAATTGCACGGTTGTGTCTTGTTTCCATCGATAAGGTGGAAAGTGAGATGGAAAAAGATAGGAGGACGGGATGTCGGCTGATCGAGTGGCTGAAGAAGACATGACAGACGGTGCTGGAACCGGGGGATTTATCCGGGTTACAACCGAGCCAGGATCTTCTCCTTCTACCGGAACGCCCGAACCATCCCCACTGATGAATTTATTGACTAAAGCCGGTAAGGATGGAAAAATCTATCGAGATGCCTTTGCCGGGACTGCTGGCTCCATCGCCGGAGCGGAGTTCTACAAAGCCACGACTCGGGCGAGGTATAACTTTCAGCCAGTATCCAGCAATCCCTACAATCCACTTTCGGAGAGTGTGAGCAAAACCCGTATAACGGCCAGCAACATATTGCGGAAGGCCGGAGGCCCCCTTGCCGGGGCGGCATTCGTCGCCTGGGACACCTACCAAGCACCAGCCGGTGAAAAGGCTGGGGTCGCCGCTGTCGGGGTGGCAAGTGTTATTGCGGGTGTTGCTATCGGTGTTGTCCTTGCTCCCATACTAGCTCCCACAGCTATTCTTCTCCTTGGGACCGCTGCTGGAGCATTGGTCTCGGCTGTAGGAAATCACACCGATGCCGGAAAAGCCGTCACATCGGCCATCAACAAGGCATGGGGGTGGCTGACGTCCCCGGTCGTAATCGACCTGGATGGCGACGGGATCGAATTGATCGACCTGCCGGATTCCTCTGCGTTTTTCGACATTGATGCAGATGGCCATGCCGAACATACGGCATGGGTAGCCGCCAACGACGGGATTCTCGTCATCGATCTGGACGGCGACGGCACGGTCAACCATGCCGACGAGTTGATCTTCACCCGCCATGCCCCGAACACCTCCAATGACCTGTCGGCGTTTGCTGCCGCGTTCGACAGCAACGGTGATGGAGTTTTCGATCTAAGCGACGATAAGTTCATCGACTCCAGGATATGGCGCGACCTCGACCAGGACGGCGAGACCGATGCCGGGGAACTGTTCTCTTTGACCGATCTTGGCATCGCGTCGATCGATCTCGTCGGGACGGACGGTCCTGGCCCGATCGACGGCGGAAACGTCATCGATGTTGAAACCACGGCCACCCTGACGGATGGCGGCGTATTCTCCGCCGCCAGCGTCTCGTGGATGGTCGGCCCGAATGATTTCACGCGCCTCGGCCCCGAGGGAGGGCTCATCCGGTATGAAACACCGGAAGGGGCCATTATCGCGGTGGCGGAAACGAGTAGCCCGGTGTCGGTCGACTTGGGCTCTGCTGGCTACGGGCAAGTCATCGGACGTGCGGGCGACGACTATCTGTACAACCCGGTCGGAGCTGGCGTGCTGTCCGGCGGTGGCGGAAACGACACTCTGGTCGGGGGCGACGGCGTCGACATCCTGATCGGCGGTGACGGGGCCGACACCCTTCAGGGCGGTGCCGGAGACGACGTCCTTTTCGGAAACGCTGAGGACGCGGTCATCGACGGCGGCACGGGTTACGACGCGCTATTCATCGATACCGATACGGGGATCACGCTTGATCTCGATGCCGCGAGCGTGGAGCAGGTTGTCGGAGGCGATGGTGGAGATGTGTTCACCTCAACGGCATCCGACAGCTTGGCGGTCGATGGAGGCGGCGGCGACGATACCATCACGACCGGTGACGGTGACGATCTTCTGACGGGTGGAAGTGGAAACGATACCATCTCAGCTGGCGGCGGGAGCGATGTGGTCACCTTCGCGGGCAAACGATCCGACTACCAGGTCACCACCGATGGCCTGGGCGTCACCACAGTCATCGACCTGGAGGCAACGGCCGACGGGGACGATGGAACCGACGTTCTGACCGGGGTGGAACGCATATGGTTCAGTGATTCCACCGTCCACCTGGCCGGGGAAAACAATCCCGTCTTCGCGAAGGATGATTCCTTCTCGACCGGTTTCGGGGAAACCCTTCGCATCTCCCCGGGTGGCGTCACCACCAACGACGACGACTACGACGGCGACGTCATGGACGTGGTCGCCGTCGGCAGGGTGCAGA
Organism: uncultured Hyphomicrobiales bacterium; assembly: GCA_964344345.1. GTDB lineage: Bacteria > Pseudomonadota > Alphaproteobacteria > Rhodospirillales > CAYFNC01 > CAYFNC01. The sequence continues at coordinate 35,602 of CAYFNC010000031.1, forward strand.
GCGGCACGGCGACCCTCGACAAGGACGGCAACATCCTGTTCACGCCCGAAGAAGGTTTTTCCGGTGAAGCGTCGTTCGAGTATACGGTGGACGACGGCCACGGAAGCCAGTCGACGGCATCGGTCACCGTGACAGTGGGGAAACCGCTGCCCAATGACCCCTATTTTCAGTTCCAATGGGGACTGGAAGGCGCCAATGTCTTCCGTGTCTGGGAAGACTACACCGGCACCGGAGTGACGGTGGGGATACTGGATCAGGGAGTGGATCATTTCCATCCTGATCTGGCGGCCAACTACGACACCTCCATCGATTGGGACTACCGCGACGGGGACGGCGACGCGGCGGCCGATCCCGATAATCCGGACGAGAACCATGGGACCTTCCTTGGCGGCATCATCGCGGGCGCGCGCAACGGCGAGGGCGTGGTGGGGGTGGCCTACGGCGCCACCATCACCGGGCAGCGGGTGCTGCTCACCAGCGGGGAGGACGGCATCCATCAGAGCGCCATTGACGCGCTGCAAGGCTCGACGAGTGTCGATGTGTCCAACCTGAGCTGGAGTTCAGGGAACTTCTGGACCTACAACGACTCGCTCAACGCCGACAACGCCATGCTGGCGGCCATGGACCATTCGGTCACCAACGGCCGGGGCGGGCTCGGCACCGTGTTCGTGGCCTCGGCCGGCAACGAGCGCGACGATTTCGGGGATTCCAACTACGAACGCAACAACGGCACCCGCTTCACCGTTGCCGTGGGCGCGGTGTCGTCGGACGGCGATGCGGCCTATTTCTCGAGCCCCGGCGCCAACCTTCTGGTTACCGCGCCCGGCATGGACATCGTATCGACGGACCGGCTGGGAGACCTGGGCTATGACGACACGTCGGGTAACCTGGGGGGCGATTACCGCAGCGGCCAGGGGACCTCGTATTCCGCTCCCATCGTGAGCGGCGTAGTGGCGTTGATGCTGGAGGCCAACGCCAACCTGGGCTACCGGGATGTCCAGAAAATCCTGGCCTGCTCGGCCACCCTGACCGACCCGTCCGACGAGGGCTGGGCGTCCAACGGCGCGGCCACCTGGAACGGCGGTGGATTGCATTACAGCCACGACTACGGCTTCGGCATGGTCAATGCCTTGGGCGCCGTGCGCCTGGCCGAGACCTGGCAGGATCAGGAGACCCGGGCCAACGAGCAATCGGTCAGCGCATCCGCCGCGCCGGGGCTGGCGATTCCCGACGGCGGCTCGGTGACTACGTCCATGGAGATCTCCCAGGCCATCGACCTGGAGCATGTGGACGTGGTGCTCGATATCGACCACACCCGCATCGGCGACCTGACCGTGACCCTGATCTCGCCGGAGGGCACCGAGAGCGTGCTCGTCCACCGCCCGGAGAAGGACCCGGACGACCCGGAGTCCCTGGGCCAGGAGGCCGACGGCATTCGTTTCACTTTCGGCACAACCAACGCGTTTGGTGAGTCCGGAGTTGGGACTTGGCAGCTGAAGGTTGAGGATTCGGAATCCGGAGAAGTGGGTATACTGAACTCCTGGACACTCAATCTTTACGGCGGCGTGGCCGACGGGAATGACACCTACGTCTATACCGACACCTACACCGTGTTCACGGGCGAGGGAGAGTCGGAACGCCGCACGCTTTCCGATTCAGGAGGCCACGACGCCATCAACGTCTCGATGGTCACCGAGGATTCCTACATCGACCTTTCCGGCGAAATCGGCTCGCTGGTGGCGGGCAATACCCTCAACATCGCCGCCGGCACGGTCATTGAGGACGCCTTCGCCGGCGACGGCGACGACGTGCTACTCGGCAACGATGCCGACAACCGGTTGTGGGGCGGTCGAGGCGACGATGTGCTCAAGGGTGGGATCGGCGCGGACACTCTGGAAGGCGGCGCGGGGCGCGACACGGCTGTCTATGTGGGCTCCGTCGCCGGGGTCGCCGTCGACTTGGAAGCTGGCACCAGTTCCGGCGGCGACGCGGAAGGCGACGTGCTGTCAGGGATCGAGGGAGTCACAGGCTCGGACCAGGGGGACCAGCTTTCCGGCTCGGCGGGCGAGAACCAGCTTGTCGGAGGAGCCGGCGACGACGTGCTCGACGGGCGCGGCGGCGACGACAACCTAGTGGGCGGCGACGGTGCCGACACCTTGTCGGGCGGCGCGGGCGACGACGTGCTGTTCGGCGGCGCCGGCGACGACGTGTTCGACGGCGGCGCGGGCAATGATATCGCCACATACATCGGCATGCAGGCCGACTATACGGTGACCGTCAACGCGGAGTCCGTTACGGTGGCTGGCGGTGAAGGCACGGATATATTGCAGGGCGTTGAGCTGCTGCGTTTTTCCGACGGCGACCTCTGGGTCGCGGGGGACAATACCGCCGCTGTCATCGGCGCCGACACCTACAACGTTGACGAGGACACCTCTGTCGCTATTTCCCTGGCCACCCTGCTCGCCAATGACAGCGATGCTGACGGCGACGCTTTGGAGATCGTTTCGGTCGGGAACCCCGTTGGCGGCACGGTGGAGCTTAAAGCGAGCGAGGTTGTGTTTACGCCGGACGCCGACTTTTCGGGAATGGCGAATTTTGATTACACCATTGATGACGGGAAGGGCGGCGTCGTCACGGCCACTGTGAACGTTCCCGTCGCTGCCGTGAACGACGCGCCGGTGGGGAGTGAAAGCCTCGTGGTCGTGGCGCAGGAGGGTGAGGCGTCAGGAGTCTTGACAGCCACGGATATCGACAGCGATGCGGCCGGTTTCAATTACGGTCTCGATACGGGACCTGACCATGGAACGGTCACCGTGAATGCGGATGGAACCTACACATACACGCCGGAGGCAGGATACTCGGGAGAAGACAGCTTCATTTTTTCGGTCGCCGATGACGGCGGGGCTGTCGGATCCGGTTTGGTTTCGGTCCAAGTGCGTGGGACGTCCCGATACGGCACGATTTTCCAGGTAAACACGACTAGTCGCAATCCCCTCGGAAGCGATGACTGGACACTGCGTCCCGACATCACAACTCTCGCCAATGGCGATATCGTTGTGGCCTGGGCGTCGAAAACGACGGATGGCGATGGCTACGAAACGCTAGCCCAGCGGTTCGACCAGGGCGGGAATCCCATCGGAGAGGAATTCCAGCTCAACGACTACACTTTTGGCGATCAAGACATGGTGTCTTTAGCCGCCCTTCCCGATGGTGGATTCGTCGCCGCCTGGGCGTCGTGGTTTCAGGACGGCAGCAAGTACGGGATCGTCACCAAACGATATGATGCTGCGGGCGAAGTAGTTGCGGGCGAAGGGATTGTCAACGAAGAGACCCATTCCAACCAGCGAAGGCCCAACGTTGTCGCTATGTCCGATGGCGGGTACGTGGTGGTTTGGGAGTCGTGGAAGCAGGATGGCGATGGTTATGGCGTTTTTGGGCGCAAAATTGATGCCGATGGGAGGCCTATTGGAGAAGAATTTCATGTCAACACCTATACGGAAAGTTGGCAACATGTGGCCTCTGTCACGCCATTAGAGGACGGGTGCTTCGTTGCGGTATGGCAATCCGGCGCACAGGATGGAGACGCATATGGCGTCTTTGGACAACTTTATGATTCGACTGGTACTCCCTCAGGATCGGAGTTCCAGGTTCATGAATTCATTGAATATGCGCAAATGGATGCCGAGACGGCAACTTTGACCAATGGTCGGTTCGTCGTGGTCTGGAAAGACGGTGACAATTCGCCATCTCCAGGTGCTTATTTTGACATTGCTGGTCGTGTTTACGAATCTGATGGGACACCCGTTGCTGGCGAATTCCGTGTCAATATAGCTGACTACGCTGGAGAACAATTCAACCCGTCCATAACGGCAATGACTGACGGTGGGTTCCTGATCACATGGGAATCACAAGCTGACAACATGATCCGTGGCCAGCGTTTCGATGGTTCCGGCAACCTCAGCGGGGGATTGATCGACATCGCGCCGTTCACGACCTCGGAAGAACATATGCCGAGAATCTCAGCCATGCCGGATGGCGGTTTCGCCGTGGCTTGGCAGGACGGACAAACAAATGGAGGTGACGCCCAGGTCTATGCATCAGTGTTCGGTGGCTCGAACGACCCCATGGTGGCGACCATCAGCGTGACAGGGCGTGAGGGCAGGGATGCGCTCTTTGGCGGTGTCGGGAATGACACATTGGTTGGTGGTATGGGTGATGACCGAATTTCTGGAGGGGGCGGTGATGATATTTTGGATGGCGGCGAGGGTACGGATACGGCTGTATTTTCCGGATCTCTTTCCGACTATGCGTTTTCTCTTGAGGGCGGCGCCTTTGTGATCAGTCACGCTTCGGAAGGAAGTGACACGATCACCAATATGGAATACGCCGAATTTGCCGATACGGTCTTAGACCTCGGCAGTGGTTTTCTTCCGCCTGAAATGGCGGATGCAAACATCCTAATTCCACAAGATTATAGTTTAGTTGAAGGTCGCATGCGAGCAACGGATCCGGATGGAGACGATGCGGCCTTGACCTATGCACTGGAACAAGGGAGTTCAAACGGAACAGTCACCGTCAATGCTGACGGCGCCTATTCATTCACTCCTAGCCAAGGTTTCTACGGCGAAGATTCATTCACGATTCGTGCGATCGACGAAGCAGGTATTTCTGCACTGGCGACTATTTCTGTCAATGTGGTGCCGCAGCATCGTTTTAACTTAGACTTTCAAGTGAGCTCCACCCCGCTTGAGACCCCCGTCCCAGGTGACAGGGGTATGGATTGGAGCAGGCAACCGGAGATCGCAGCGCTTCCCGACGGCGGTTTTGTGGCGGCTTGGACTGCGGAAGCGGATGTCAGCTCCAGTCAGGACATCTATTTGCAGCGTTTCGATTCCACCGGCAATCCGGTGGGTGCGGAGGTTCGCGTCAATTCTTTCACCTCAAGCAATCAAGCTTGGCCAAGCATTACGGCTTTGTCCGATGGAGGATATTTCGTCACCTGGGCGTCCGACGATCAAGCGGGGTCGACTTATACGATTTTCGCTAAACGTTTCAACGTAAAGGGTAATCCTGTCGGTGATGACACACTGATCAGCGAGGTCCATGGATCGTGGGAAATCCACCCGCGCGTTACCGAGCTATCCGACGGGAATTTGGCGGTGACGTGGATCGCCAATGGTCTCGATGGTGACGGCAGAGGCATTTTCATGCGTTGTATCAATGCCGATGACGTAACGCTTGGCCCCGTCACACAAGTCAACACGTATACGGCCTCTGAGCAGGAAAATCCGGACATCGCCGCGTTGGCGGATGGTGGTTTCGTCATTTCATGGGACAGCTATAATCAGAACGCCGATGGCGGCAAAGGGGTGTCCGTCCGTTGAAGCCGCCCTGTTCATGATGACGGGATGATGTGATGGTG
>CAYFNC010000032.1:0-39982 GCA_964344345.1 uncultured Hyphomicrobiales bacterium
CACCCATCTCTTGCCCTAATCCCTACAATCCCGGACCATTCCGCAACAAGCTCTGATCTCGGAATTAAGATAATCGAACGTCGCCCACGCGGAGAACGAGGCTGCATCGTCGCCGGCGGCGAGACCTGTTTGGGCGCGCTGTCCGCCGGGAGCTGCGGGGCCACGCTGTCCGCCGGGCGCCGCGCGGCCACGCATCGCCGCTCGACCAACGCTGCCGCCGACGCTCACGCCGATGCTTTGTCCGATGGCCGTGGTCACGCTTAATGTCGTGTTTTCGGCTGAATCCGTGGTGGCTTTGCTTTCGACGCTGGCGGTGACGCCGCAATTGCTGACGCAGGCGTTGGCCTGGTTCGCGGACAGTCCCGCGAAAAGGATTCCGCCGATGGCCGCGGTTCCGGCCAAAATCTTGAAAGTGGTCCGTGTCCTTGCGATTTCCATGGCGTCCTCCACGGTCTTTGATCCAAGCCTTCGGAAACTGGTACGATCCTTATCACTAACCCCTGCTGTGCGTTTGGCGCAACAGGTGTTTCGAGGCCCGCGAAAGTCGCGAAGCCTTCGGCGTTGGAGATGGTTGCAGCGTGCGCGTAAAACAATCACTTCATGGAAAGACGATGCTTGATAATGTGAAAATTAGCGGACTCTTAAAGCTGCGGAATCCATTTAATAAAATCCGAATACTGAGGCGTCATGGCCTCGTATTGTCATTATTCATGGCGGCAGTACTATTATATTCCACGTCTTGTTCTTATACGGGCGGTTCTTGGACCTCCGCCCTTAACGATATCGCTCCAGAACCACGGTGGACTCCCTTGCGGATAGAAGCCGCGCCGTTCGTCCTGCTAGCGCGATTGCGCAAGAATAGTGGCGAAAATGACACGCTGGTCGTCTACCTTGAAGGGGACGGACGGGCGTGGGCGCGGAGGGGCGTGATCTCCAACGACCCGACTCCGACCCGTCCCATGGCGCTGGAGCTCGCGGCGGCGCAAAAGGGGGGCGCTGCCGCCTACCTGGCCCGGCCGTGCCAATACGTGATGACGGACGCCTGCGACAAGCGGCATTGGACGAGCCATCGCTATTCCCAGGGCGCGGTCCAATCAATGGACGCGGCGGTGGATCGACTGAAGGCCCTGGCGGGGGCGTCGCGGTTGGTCCTGGTGGGCTATTCCGGAGGCGGGACCATGGCCGCGCTGCTGGCGGCCAGGCGGGACGACGTGTCGCGCTTGGCGACCGCCGCGGCCAACCTGGACCACGCGGCCTGGACCCGCCATCACGAGGTTTCTCCCCTGACCGGCTCGCTCAATCCCGTCGACGCCGGATCGCGGCTCGCCGCGATTCCGCAGGTCCATTTCGTGGGAGAGGACGACGACGTGGTTCCGCCCTTGGTGGCGGAGAGCTTCGTCCGCCGTCTGGGCGCTTCCGAGAGCATTCGCGTCAAAACGATTCCCGGCTTCGACCACAAGTGCTGCTGGGTCCGGGACTGGCCCGACCTGTTCAGCGCGCCCGGTGGAGGGTGAAGTCCAGGCCCCGGGAATAGACCAGCGGCCATTGCTGGTGGCGGGCGTACTTCATGCTGAATTCGGGAACCTGGGTTTCGGCGAAGCGGGTGATTTCGCGAACCGTGACGTTGCCGTCCCTGCGCCCGCCGTCGGCCCCGCCGGTCAGGCCCTTGATCAGGGTGTAGGTGAAGACCCCGTGCTTCAGGTGGTGCAGTTCGGCGGCGAACTGCTCCTTGGCCGTGGCGGCGATCACGTGCAGGCCGACGGTGGTCCCGAGGCGCCGGAGCGCGCGCCGGTCCATGTGGTCCTGGAGCGCGGACACCGCCGTCCCCGACTTGCAGGCGTCCATCAACAGCACCACGCGCCCGGCCCCGATGCGGGAAATCCGCTTGCGCAATTCGGACGACGGCACGCCATGACGGACCAACCCGGCGTCGGAGAAGGGCAGGGGGAAGTCATAGGGCACCAGATAGAACTCGTCCTTATAGGATTCCCCATGGCCCGCGTAATAGAACACCACCACGTCTTCCGGCGCTGTCTTGGCCAGCCGGTCGAGCACGGCCAGGATGCCCTTGCCCGTGGCCTTGTCGTCGTAGACCTCGTAGGCGCGGTAGTCGCCGAAGATGGCGCCGAAGTTCTTTTTGACCGCGCCCATGAGGCCCTTGGCGTCGATGTGGGCGTAGTTGAGGGACAGGTCCGGCTCCCGGTATTTGTTCACGCCCACGACGACGACATGAAGCGTGGGGCGGACGGCGGGGGCGTCCACCACGGTCCGGGTCTCGCCCAGCATGCCGACGATGCGCTCCTCGCTGACCGAATTGGCGCCGAATACGTTCCCTCCCGCGATGGGCTGGACCTGGTAGACCAACTCCACCGCCTCGGTGTCGCCGTCGCCGGTCTTGCGGACATTGCGGGTGCTGATCTTTTCCGGGTCCACGATCTTGCCGTTGTGGTAGAGCCGCACCTCCTCGATCCCGCCGCCTTCGTTGTTGGCGACCACCTTGACGTCCATGGCCCGCCTTTGGGGCATGGAGACCTGGGCCGGGGCCGAGACCTTGGTGGTGGGGGGCGGCAGGACGCCATCGGCCGTGAGAGAGATTTGCGGGGCGGTGAGCAGTTGCCCCTCGCCCGCGCGGCGCTTGGCCAGGAGTCCGGGCTCGAAGAAATCGTCGCTGAAGTTCTCCACTGACAGCACCTGGGTGTCGCTCGCCCACTGCACGTTGCGGAGCGCCCGGTCCGAACCGTCGAAGCGCCCGACGTCGTCGATAACCGCCCAGCCGTTTTGGGTCGAGACCAACGTCAAGAGCGGCTTGCCGGTCTCCGCGTCCCACACCCGGGTCAACCCGTCGCGCCCGGCGGCGATGACGCGCCGCCCGTCGATGTCGAAACGCGCGGCGGTCGCGCCGCCCTTGTGCTCGCCGATGACCTTGGGGTTGGATGGGGCGTTCAGATTCCACATCAGGACGCGCCCGCCAAGCTCAGCCGCCACAACGCTTTTTCCGTCCCTGGACGGGTCGATGGCGGCGAGGTCTTTCTTGGCGCCCGTCAGGGTGGCGGCGGGGCCGTCCTGGTCCACGCGCCAGTACCGGACGCGACCGTTATCGTCGGCGCTGAAGAACTCGGTCTCGTTGCGGCCGAAGCGGAGCGCCTTGACCGCGCCGGCCGGGAAACTCGCGATGGCCGCGCCGCTTCCGGTCTCCCAGATGGCGACGCCGTCCTTGGACGCGGCCAGCGCGTGCTGGCCCTTGTCGCCGACGTCGAGGGCTGTGATGGGGCCTCCGCCGTCGCCAAAGGTCGCCAGGGCCTTCTTGTCCGGCCCGACCAGGCGGATGGTCCCGTCGCGCCCGCCGATGGCGATGAACGCCCCGTTGGCGGAGACGGCGAAGGCCGAGGCCGGTTGTTGCGGGGAGCCGAGCTCCAAGGCGAAGTTCCCGTCGTCGGCCTTGCGCAGGAACACGCGGCCCTTGTCGGACAGGGTCACGAAGCGCTTGCCGTCGGGCAGGAAGCGGATTTGCCGGACCGCTTCTTTCAGCTTGGTGGATTTTCGGATCTGCCGCCCCTGGGCCATGTCCCAGACCCTAAGCCGTCCGTCCTTGGAGAACGTGGCCATGAAGCGTCCGTCGAAGCCGAGGTCCATGGCCGAAAGCGGCCCGGCGCTGCGCTCGACCTTCAGCTTAAGGCGCATGCGCTTCACCTTGATTTCAATATTCTTTTGGACGGAGCGCTGGATCGCTCGGGTCACGCTGGGACGCTTGGGTCCCGCCTGGGCGTCCCGGGCCGCGAGGGCGAAGCCGCCGCCCAGAAGCGCCAGGACCAACAGTCTGCAAATCATCCGTTTCAAGGGCGAGGCGGCCATCGTGGTTCTCCTCAAGCGATGCGCGTTCAGCTTCGGCAAAATCGGCATTCCCGTCAACGGGTGTGATATGCTTTTCCCGCCATGACCAAAGCCCATTTCGAACCCGCCTATCTGGCGCCGATGCGCTCCGGCGAACTCGCGGACCGCGCGGCGCGGGCGCGGGAGATGATGGAGGATTGCGTACTCTGCGCCCGTCATTGCCGGGTGAACCGGCTGGAAGGCGTCAAGGGCGCGGTCTGCCGGACGGGGGAGAAGGCGGTCGTCAGCTCCCATGGCCCTCATGTCGGGGAGGAGGATCCGCTTCGGGGGACCCGGGGGTCCGGGACCATCTTTTTTACTTGGTGCAACCTTCGCTGCGTGTTCTGCCAGAACTGGGACATCTCCCAGGCGCCGAACGGCCGGGCGGTCGGGGCCGAGGAACTGGCGGCGATCATGCTCGCCCTGCAGGCCCAGGGCTGCCACAACATCAATTTCGTCAGCCCCAGCCACGTGGTCGCGCAGATTCTCGACGCCGTGAACCTGGCGGCCCAGAACGGGCTCGAGCTGCCCCTGGTCTACAACACCGGCGGCTTCGACAGCGCCGAAGGATTGGCGCTGCTCGACGGGGTGGTCGATATCTACATGCCGGACGTGAAATACGGCGACGACGCCGTCGGACGAAAATTCTCCAAGGCCCGGGGCTACGCCGCCGTCAACCAGGCGGCGCTCAAGGAGATGCACCGCCAGGTCGGGGACCTGGTCCTGGACGGGAAGGGGATCGCGGAGCGCGGGCTTCTGGCGCGCCACTTGGTGCTTCCCGGCGGGCTGGCCGGGACCGAGGCGGTTCTTCGCTTCATCGCCGAGGACATTTCCCCGAACACCTACGTCAACATCATGGGCCAGTACCGCCCCAGCCACAACGCGGGCCGCCATCCGGAAATCGCCCGCCGGCCGGACGCGGGGGAGATGCGCGAGGCCTTCGCGCTCGCGCGCCGGTTCGGACTCGCGCGCCTAGATTCGCGGTGGCCGGGAATGGCCCTTTGAATGAATAATAAGAATTATTCCGAATATCACCCAAAGGGGTGATGTGGACGGATTTTCTTGAATGTTATGAACCCCAACAACAAAATATCATTGTATGGGGGTGTCCGCCTAGGCGCGATGCGCGGACATGAGTTTGGCTCTGGGATGGCATTAATAACATGGCGAAAATCGATGCGAACGTCGGCGGCGCGGCCACCGGCGATAACGTAACCGTTACGGTCGGCGCGGACGGCGTCGCGACGCTTCCGGAAGGGATGTCCTTTTGGGGCGCGAATTTCGACAGGGACGGCTCAGACCTGGTGATCGTCGCGCCCGACGGCTCCGAGACCCGCGTCGAGGATTACTTCAATTCCGCCAATCCCCCCGACCTCGCCACCACCGACGGCGCCAGCCTGAACGGCGACACGGTTTCCCGCCTCGCCGGTCCCATCGCCCCCGCCCAATACGCCCAGGCCGCCCCCACGGCCGAATCCCAGCCCATCGGCAGCGTCGAGACCATCGCGGGCTCGGTCCGCGTCATCCGCGTCGACGGGTCCGAGACGACCCTCGACGTCGGCGACCCGGTCTACCAAGGCGACGTGCTCGAGACCGGCGACGACGGCTCCATCGGCGTGGTGCTGGCGGACGAGACCACGTTCTCCATGGCCGAGGACGGCAAGATGGTCCTGGACGAGATGGTCTACGACCCGGGCTCCCAGGAAGGAAACATCGGCGTGTCCGTGGTCCAGGGCGTGTTCACGTTCGTGTCGGGCGAAATCGCCAAGACCGACCCGGACGCCATGACGCTGAAGACCCCGACCGCCACCATCGGCATTCGCGGCACCCAGGTGGGCCTGAACATCGGCGAGGACGGCAAGGTCGACATCGCCCTGATGGAGGAGCGGGGCGGCTTCGTCGGCGAAGTGGTGGTCGAGACCAAGGGTGGTCTGGTCATCCTGAACCAACCCGACCAGGGCACCAGCATCGTCAGCGCCGAGGCCCCCCCGGAAAAGCCGCGCCAGATGTCCAAGGACGAGGTGGCGCGCGACTACGGCAAGGCCCTGGGCGCCATGCCCGACAGCGCGTCCGGCAGCCGCTACGGCGTCGAGCCCCCGGCGCGTATGAAAAAGCTCGATCCAGAGGAAACCGACAAAACGGACGAAATCGACGACGCCGACGAGACCGAAGACGAGGATGATCTCGCCGACGCCGAGGACCTCGCCGACTTCGACACCGCCGCTGGAGGCGAACCAGACCCCGAACCCGCGCAACCCGTCGATCAACCCGAAATCACGGTGACCACCCAAACCGAAAGCGGTGGCGAAACAACCGGTCAGGGAGGCGTGGACCTTCTCGACACGACAACGGGAACCGGCCAAGACAGTGGTGGCGGGAACACGGACGGCGGTTCCGGCAATTCCGACGGGAGCCGGAACGAACCGGTGGTCCAGGACACCACGGCCTCGGCTCCGTCGCTCTCCGTCTCGGCCGCCGTGGGCGAGGAGGATTCGGCCGTCGCGCTGGATATCCAGGCGTCGCTGACCGACACGGACGGGTCCGAGGTCATGACCCTTCTGATCTCCAACGTGCCCGAAGGCGCGTCTCTTTCCCTGGGCGAGGAGCAGGTTCCCGGCGTCTGGGCGCTGTCCGGCGCCGACCTGTCCGACCTCGACAGTCTCACCGTGACCTTCGCCGACGACATTTCTGGCCGTTTCAACCTGGACGTGACCGCGCTGTCGGTGGAGACCAACAGCGGCGCCGTGGCCGCGACCACCGCAAGCTTCGGCGTGACCGTAACCCCCACCGGCGACGTCCATGTCGGCGCCAACACGGTGACGGGAACCGAGACCGACGCGCCGCTTTCGGTTCCGCTCGCGCTCTCCGCCTGGGTGACCGACGCGAACGGCGAGTTCGACGAGGAGTTGACAAGCGCCGAGATAACCTTCTCCAACCTGCCCGCCGGGACCACGTTCTTCGTGGACGCCCAGGTTTCGCAGGGCGTCCTTTCCGTCTCGGGCGACGTGGTGACCCTTTCTGGCTCCCACGACGACGTGGCCGCCGCGTTGTCCAACCTGGTCGCCATCCTGCCCGCCGATTGGGCCGGAACCGTGGACGGGACCCTGATCGCGACCTCGACCGAAGGGCAGTCGCTGCCCGCCATGTTCTCCATCGACGTGGACGCGGTGGCCGACGCGCCGGACCTGACCGTGACCGCCCTGGCTTCGGGCGACGAGGACACGGCGATCGCGCTGGATATCTCGAGCGCGCTCAACGACCTTGACGGCTCCGAGTCCCTTTCGATCACCATCGCGGGACTGCCCCTGGGCGCTACGCTGTCGGCTGGGACCCAGACAGGGGAGGGCGTCTGGACCTTGACGCCGGAGCAGATTCCTGGCCTCACCGTCACGCCGCCAGCCAATGACGGCTCCGACTTCGATCTGATGGTCACCGCCACGGCGAGCGAGGCGCTCAACGGCGACCAGGCCAACGCCCAGGCCGCCATTCACGTCGCCGTCAGCCCCGTCGCCGACACCGCCACCCTGACCGTAGGAAGCGACGTTTTCGCGATCGCGGGCCAGACCGTCGCCATGCCGGGAATCAGCGCGGCGCTTTCCGATCTCGACGGGTCCGAGGAACTGACCGTGTTCGTCGAGGTTCCGGCGGGCGTGCAGCTTCGGGACGCCCAGGGGAATCCCGCGGGAAGCTACGTCGATCAGCCGACCGTGCTCGCCAACGTCACCACCTATCCCAATGGGAATTCCGCCTATACCGGGACGTGGGTCACCTCGGACGGCGCCCGCAACGACATCCAGCCCGACATCGCGGCGCTGTCGGACGGCAACTACGTGGTGGTCTGGTCGGGACGCGCGCCCAGCGGAAACATCTTCGCCCAGATCTACAACGAAAACCACGAGACAGTGGGTGGCGAGATCGTCATTTCCGATTCCAACCTGGACGAACAGGTTCCAAAGGTCGCCGCCGACGGGAACGGCGGGTTCACCGTTATCTTCAATTCCTGGTATGGCGACGGCAACGAATACGGCGTCATGGGAGTCCGTTACGACGGCGACACCGGTCAGGCGAGCGCGCCCTTCCAGGTCAACACCGAGACCTATCAGCGCCAGGACGCCGGGGAAATCACCCATCTCGCCGACGGCGGTTTCATCGTGACCTGGGAATCCTATTTGCAGGACGGCGAGCACTACGGCGCCTACGCTCAACGCTTCGACGCGGCGGGCCTGAAGGTCCACATGGACGGAACCGTCGATCCGACCCAGGATTCCAGCGAATTCCGCGTCAACGAAACCACCGAGGGCATTCAGATCCAGCCCGACGTGATTCAGCTGAACAACGGCGACATCGTGTTCTCCTGGACCTCGCAGCCGGTCAACAGCGGATGGCCGCAGCCGGACGCGGAGGTTCTCACCAAGACCTTCACCGCCCAGGGCCAGGCCAAGACCGGCGAGGTCCATATCGACGCCGGACTTCTGGACCACGGCGCGGGCCAGCCCAAGATGACGCCCCTGACCGACGGGGGCTACGTGGTCACGTGGCAGGCCTATTACGCCGAACATGAAGGCTCCACCCTGCATGTCTGGGACGTCTTCGGCCGCAAGTTCGCCGCCGACGGGACCCCGGCGGGCGACGTGTTCAAGATCAACGAGGACATCAACCACAGCCGCTACGAGCCCGACGTGGCCCCGCTTGAGGGCGGCGGTTTCGTCGTGTCCTTCCCGGGCGACCATCGGCCGTGGATGCGCTATTACGAGGCCGACGGCTCGCCGTCCTACAATTCGGAATCCCTGCTGATCAGCGTCCATTCTTCCGCCCCCGGCAGCATGGTCAAGACCGCCACCATGGCCAACGGCGACGTCGCCATGGTCTGGACCCAGGGGACCAACATCATGAAGAGCCAGTTCGAGGTCACGCCGGGCAGGCGCGGCTACGAACTGAGCGCGGACGAACTCGCGGGCCTGCAGGCCTACGTCCCCCACGGCGTGGACGACTTCACCGCCAAGGTGACGGCGTCGGCGACCGAAACCGCCAACAACGACGCGTTCACCACCGAGGTCCAGACCTTCGACGTCTCGGTCAACGTGGCGCCCGCCATCGCCGCGCCGGTGATCGACGCGGTCGAGGACGACGGCTCGGTCACCATCACCACGGCCGACCTGCTCAACGGCGGCGACATCGACGCCGACGGGGACGCGGTGACCCTGAACAACCTGTCCGTCGCCCTCGAGGGGACCGGCGGAAGCCTGACGGACAACCTGGACGGGACCTGGACCTTCACCCCGGACGCCGACTTCAACGGCGACATCGGCCTGACCTACCAGGTCACCGACGGCGTCCACGTCACCGACGTCAACGCGCTGGTCAGCGTGGCGGCGGTCAACGACGCGCCCGAGATCACCGGCGTGACCGCCGACACGCCCGTGCTCGGCTTCAACGGCTCGAACGACGTGGCGACCACCGGCGTGACAGACCTTTCCGCGAGCTTCACCTTCCACACCCGGGTGATGACCTCCTTGAGCGGGGAAAAGCAGGCCATCGTCTCTAAGAACGCCGCCGATGGACAATCCAATCCCACGACCGAATTCGCGTTGACCATCAACTCGGCCAACCAGGTGCGCATGGTCATGGGCGACGGAAGCTCCCAGCATACCTTCGCGACCGACAAGACACTTGCGGCGGGAGAGTGGTGCGACATCACCGCGACCTATGACGACGCTTCGAAAACGATGACGGTTTACATCGACGGCGACTTCGCGGGTTCGAAGACCTTCGGGGGAACCGCCCGCATAACCAGCGCCAACGCGATGGAACTCGGCCGTTACAACAACGGCAATGTTCATCTGCTACAGGGCCAGATGGACGAGGCCCAGCTGTGGAACCGGGCGCTGAGCGCGGCGGAAATCAACACGCTGATCGCCACCCCCCCGACAGGCGATGAGGACGGCCTTGTCGCCTACTATCCGACGGACGAAGGTTCCGGCGCGGCGCTAACGGACGCCACCGGAAACGGCAACGACGGAAGCATCGGCGGGGCGACCTGGACCACGGCCGAGCTTCCGCTGCGGGATGCCGCCCAGGCCGTCGAGGACACCGCCATCACCGGCGCGCTGAGCGCCGAAGACGTGGACGGCGACACCCTGACCTTCAGCGTCAACGCCAACGGCCAGCACGGAAGCGTCACCATCGATTCCGCCACCGGCGATTGGACTTATTCGCCGAACGCGAACTACAACGGCGCCGACAGCTTCACCCTCCAGGTGTCCGACGGCAAGGGCGGCGTGGCCACCAAGACCATCGACGTCGATGTTTCGGCCGTCGCGGACGCGCCGACGGTAACGGCGACCTTGGGCGACGCCTCGGTTTACTCCGAAGCCCGGGTGAATTCGCTTTCCTCCATCAAAAACAATTATCCGGAAGCGACCGGGCTCGCCGATGGCGGATACGTGATCGTCTGGAGTTCTTATAACCAAAAAGACGATATCCATGAGGTTGTCGGCCAGCGTTATGACGCGAACGGCATGTCCGTTGGGGATGAATTCCAGGTCGGCGCGCCGACCATCGGAGGTCAATATCGCCCCTCCGTCGCCGCTTTGTCGGACGGCGGTTTCGCGGTGACTTGGGATGAATACGATGGGATCAGCGCGGAGGTTTTTGGCCAACGCTTCGACGCCAATGGGTCGACTGCGGGAAACATGTTCCAGGTCAATACGACGACGGCGGATTTCCAATCCGAGTCCGAGGTTGTTTCACTCTCGACCGGCGGTTTCGTCGTGACCTGGACCTCCGACAACCAGGACGGAAGCGGCCTGGGTGTCTATGGCCAGCGCTATGACGAGAATGGCGTGGCGCAGGGCGGGGAATTCCAGATCAACACGATCACGGATGAGCATCAGCGCGATACGTCGATCTCCGCGTTGTCGAACGACGCATTTGTCGTGACTTGGAGCTCCTACAGCCATGACGGGACCAGTTATGACGTCCATGGCCAAGTCTTCAATGCGAGTGGCGGCTTGGTGGGCGAGGAGTTCCAGATCAACACCACGTCGTTCAGCGACCAAAAGTACTCTTCCATAGCGACGCTGTCGACCGGTGGCTTTGTCGTAACGTGGTCTGATTGGCACGCGGATGTCGATGGCGTCCAAGGCCAGCTTTTCGACGCGAATGGCGGCAAGGTCGGCGGGGAATTCCTGGTCAACGCGACGGAGGCCAATTACCAGACGATATCGTCGGTCGCCGCATTGTCGGACGGCGGGTTCGTCGTTTTTTGGTGCAACACGGACGAGAGCGCCCCGTTCGAGGGAGTTTACGGGCAACGGTATAAAGCGAACGGTTCCAAGGACGGCGAAGAGTTCCAGGTCAACTCCGACGCGGTGATCGATCCGATTGGCGTTTCGGCGACCTCTTTGCCGGACGGCGGTCTTCTCGTGACATGGACATCCGACGACGCGAACGGTTCTTCCAATCTCTTCTCCAAGCGCTTCGGCCCCGATGGAAGCGTGTTCGAGGTTGGGGCGAACGCGCCGGACATCGAAATTCCTTTGGACCTTTCCGCCTCGCTTGTGGACCAGGACGGCTCGGAAACCTTGTCGATGTTGGTGGAAAACGTTCCCATCGGCGTCAAACTGTCTGCCGGAACCGACAATGGGGATGGAACCTGGGCGCTTGCGCCGCAGGATCTCGACGGCCTGACGGTGAGGGTCTGGAGCGCCGATGTCGACGGCGACTTCGAACTGTCGATCACGGCGACCACCCAGGAAGGATCGAACGGTTCCACGGCGTCCACGACGGTCACGGTCCCAGTGGACGTTCTGGCCTCGACGCCGACATTGTCCGTTTCTCCGGCGACAGGGGACGAGGACACCGCCATTGCCCTGAATATCGACGGCGCCCTCGCGGACCTGGATGGTTCGGAGAGCCTGTCGGTGCTGATAGGGCAGGTCCCGTCAGGCGCGCAGCTTTCCGCCGGAACGGACAACGGCGACGGCACCTGGACCCTGAGCGCCGCTCAACTGAATGGCCTCAGCTTCACTCCGCCACAGGATTACAATGGACAGATCAACCTTACGGTGACGGCGGAAGCGGTCGAAGCGTTTACGGGGAATAGCGCATACGTCCAATCGACGCTGACGGTCACGGTCGATCCGGTCAACGACGCGCCGGTGGTGGAATACGGTAAAACTCTGGCCCAGCATGACACTATTGGCGCCGTCAACCTGAACATCGCCGCGCCCACCGACGCGGATGGCGACGCCCTGACCGTGACCGTCGATCAGACGCCGAGCAACGGCGGCTTGACCCTCTCGGACGGCGTCACGCCCGTCGTGACCGGCCAGGAACTGACCATTGCGCAGTTGACCAGCCTGAAGTTCACGCCTCAGGCCCAAAGCGTCCAGGTGACAAGCGAGTTCCTCTACACCGTCACCGACGGCAACGGCGGATCGGTCCAGTCCGGCGTTCACCTCACCAGCTACGACGACGGGTCGGTCGGCGAAACCCTGATCGGAGAAATGGGCGACGACACGCTTCTCGGCTGGACCGGAAACGACACGATTTCCGGCGGCGAGGGGGACGACCTGCTGCAGGGCGGGGCGGGGAACGACATCCTGACCGGCGGCGCCGGGAACGACACCTTCGTCTTCCAGCAGGGCGACGGTTCCGACGAGGTCAACGACTTCGGCGTCGGCGACCATCTGGTGCTGGAGGGTTATAGCCTCGCCGACCTGCAGTTCATCCACGAACATCTTCCGTCGGGCGAGGAAAACACCTTGGCGGCGGACAACGGCGCCGGCCAGTTCGACGTGGTCCTGCACGGGCAGGACAATCTGAACTATGTCCTGACCGACATGGGCGATTATGTGGACGTCGCCGCCGTGGCGGCCGACGAGACGCTCGTGATCCACGGCGGCGACATCGAGACCATCGTCGGCCTGGATCACCAGGAGGTGCTGCTGTTCGAGGGGCTTTCGTCCGAGGATCTGACCATCACCCAGGACGGGAACGACCTTCACATCGTCGGCGGCGTCGGTCAGAACCACGTGGACGTGACCATCGACGACCGCGCCAACTCCAGCTATTCGATCAGCGATTCCGAGGACGGCGTGATGGTGACCGTGGATGTCGGCGGAGGCGGGGCGTAAAGCCCGCCCCCATCAAGGCGACGGCGTTTGAGGGGGCCTCGCGGTCTTCGCCACCCGCGCCTTGACGCGCTCCAGGATTTCCCGCTTGGCGTCGTCGTCCGCCGCGCCCCAGGCCGCGATTTCGTCGCCCGTGCGCAGGCATCCGACGCACAGCCCCGTTTTCGGATCCAGGCGGCATATCTCGACGCAAGGGGAGGGGACGGCGGCCGGGCTCATCGGTCCGAATCCTCCGCCAGATGCCCGACGCAGCACACCATGTCGCCCAATGTCGCCTCCACCGCTTCGATAGCCCGCTCCCGGTCGGGATAGTTGCCCATCGGGCCTCCGTCAAGCCCGAACGGGAAGGCGTCCCATCCTTCGTCGTCGGCGAGGACCACAACGGCCGCGCCGTCGTCGGCGGTGCTCATGATGCGGGAATGGGTCCAGTCCATGGCGGGGCCCCTATTCGAACAGTACGGTCGCGAACGCCCGGGTCCTGCGTTCTTCCGACCAACGGGTGGGGGCGGGCGGGGCCGCGTCGGGCACGGCGATGGTGACGCCCAGGCCGGGCTCATCCAGCCGGACCGAGCCGGCGGCGTTGGTGATTTCGATGCGCCCGCCCAGAAGCAAGACCGAGAACCCTTCCGCGTCGATCCCGCCGCCCCAGAAATCCGTGCCCCGGATCCCTATCGTTCCGACAGGCGTGTTCACCATGGTTCCGTCGGGATTGGTCTTGAGCGCGAGGCCCGTAATCAATCGAAACGCGCCCGAAGCCAGGGACAAGGCGCCGCCAGGCCGGTCATCGAAGACCATTTCGTTGATGGCGATGTCGGCGCGTTCGCCCAAGGTCAGAACCGTTTCGTCCGCGAAGGTCACTTCCAGGCGCGCATTCGGACCCGTGCGCAGAACGTCGCCCCGAAACACAGGGGCGTCGCGAAAGAGCGTCCGTCCACCGGCTTCGGCCCGCCCTTGAATCCGCGTCACGCCCCCAATTGGCTCGGCGGCCTGGGCCGGGTCGGCGAGGACGAGGAGAACGGTGAAGGCGATGATGCCGGTTAGCGCGCGAACCATTCGCGTCTCTCCGCACTCAGTCAAAGGACAATGGGCAATGTTCTAAGCCGAAAAAGCGCAAGGGGCTGGCTGATCATGCAGCCAACCCCTTGGAAAATTTGGTGGAGCCGAGGGGAATCGAACCCCTGACCTCGTGAATGCCATTCACGCGCTCTCCCAACTGAGCTACGGCCCCGTGAGATTTGGGACGGGCAAAATAGCGGGGTTCTCCGATGCGAGGCAAGGAGAAAGTGACGGGAGCGGACGGCGGAAAAACGCCGAACAACCCGCGTCCAACCCGTCAGTTCCCATCGCCCTCCTGACCGGCGTCGCCCTTGCCCTCCACGCCGATCGACGCGGGGTCGACGAAGGTGACTGACAGATTGCGGCCGGTGGACGGAATGTTCTCCATCCGCGCCTTGATCACGTGCTCCTCGCCCGGCGGCAGCTCGGCGATTTCCGCCTTGACCACCATGGCTTGGACCTCGTCCCCGTCGATGGTGAGAAGGGAGACGCGCACGGGCGGGATCGGGCGCGGGACGTCGGTGACGTTGGCGACCGGGATGTTGACGATCAACACGTCGCGGCCTTCGGCGTCGGTGTCGCGTTCGGGCTTCAGGGCGCGGAACTCAAGACCCTCGCCGAGCTCCTCGCCCATGCCGATGGCCTCGTAGACGCCCTTCATGCCCGGGACCGCTTCGATCATCATGTCGCGGGCGCCGAAGAACACGCCGAGGATCGCGATCAGGATGAACGCGACGACGCCGATAATGATGAACTTCAGCTTCGAGCCCGACTCGTCATCGTCTTCGTATTCGTCATCGTCGTCATCATCGTCGTCATCGTCGTCGTCATCGTCGTATTCGTCATCGTCGTCATCGAATTCGTCGTCATGATCGAGGTCGCCCGACTTCAGCATTTCGGGGATGGGCTCGGGATCCTCCAACTCGAAATCGTCGTCGGCTTCTTCCTCATAAGGGCTCTCGATGATGGAATCGACCGAGCCGTGGTCGTCATCGACCGGGAAGATGTCGTCGATGTCCTCCTGGGAAATGGGCTCTTCCTCGGGGATGGGCGGGACTTCCGGCAGCGGCTCGAACTCCGGCGCGGGGGCGGGGTCGAATTCCGGTTCGGGCTCCGGCTCGAGATCAAGATCGAGATCGAGGTCGTGTTCGGGCTCCGGTTCCGGGAATGGGGCTTCGTCCGGCTCGGGCCAGGGCGGCGGTTCGTGGAAGGCTTCCGGCGCGGGGGGCGGCGGAGGCGGAAGCGGCGCCTGCTCGGCCGCGTAGGCGGGCTGCTCGTAGGCCGGAGGCGGCGGCGGCGCAAAGGCCTGCGGTTGCGGCGGCGGCGCCTGCTGCGGCGCGAATCCGGGATAGGCTTGCGGAGGCTGCGGCGCGAACGCGGGCTGGGGCGGCGGCGCCACGGGCGCGGGCTGCTGGGCCAAGGTCGCCTGCAAGGGCGGCGGTTGCCATGGCGTCTGTTGCCACTTGGTGCCGCAATTGGAGCAACGAACGGTTTTTCCAGAGGGACCGAGAGAGGTCGGATCAATGGAATACCTAGTCGTACAGTTCGGGCAAGTAATTATCATGGACCGTCACCACCCCTGATGTATCAGCGTTTATAGGATTTTGCGCCGAATAACGCAAGCGGGCCATCAACATTGACGGCAAACCCTGGACGAAAAAGGCGTCGGCGTGTCATTGTTCGCGCCCAGGAGGTGGAAAATCGTGAAAGCCGAAGAGCAAGCGAGCGTCGTCCGTTTCGAGAACGTGGGCCTGCGCTACGGGCTGGGTCCCGAGGTTCTGCAGGACGTGACGTTCAAGCTCGGCGCGGGGTCCTTCCACTTCCTGGTGGGGCCGAGCGGCGCGGGCAAGACCTCTCTTATGCGCTTGATGTACATGGCCTTGAAGCCGACGCGGGGCATCATCGAGGTGTTCGGCAACAACATCGCCGAAACCCAGCGCGAATCCCTCCCTCCGTTGCGCCGCCGCGTGGGCGTGGTGTTCCAGGAATTTCGTCTTCTCCGTCATCTGACCGCCTTCGACAACGTGGCCTTGCCCTTGCGGGTGGCGGGCGTGCGCGAAAACGATATCCAGCGCCACGTCGAGGAATTGTTGCGGTGGGTGGGGCTGGAGAACCACATGAACGCCCGTCCGCCGACCCTTTCCGGCGGCCAGCAGCAACGAGTCGCCATCGCGCGGGCGGTCATCGCCAGGCCCAGCCTTCTGCTGGCGGACGAGCCCACCGGCAACGTGGACGATCGTATGGCCTATCGCCTGGTGCATCTGTTCGAGGAATTGAACCGGCTCGGCACCACGGTGGTGATCGCCACCCATAACGAACAGTTGGTGCGTAGGATGGGCCATCCGCGCCTGAAGCTGGGCGACGGCCATCTGGAGATGCTGCCACCGGCGGAGCGGGGCGGCCGCCAGATTCGAACCAGGCTCGAAAGGACGCAAGGGAACGGCGCGGAATCCAAACCCGCGGGGGGGGGGGGCGAATGAAGGCGTGGAGGCTGATCAAGCTAAGCCGCCGCACCGACCTGCCGTTGGACAGGGACGACCTCGGCCGATTTCTGCCGTGGATCATCGGGTTCATGGTCTACCTGTCTGTTCTGGCCGTGGCCGGGCTTCTGGCCATGGACGGGATGGCCGAGCGTTGGCGCACGGGCATCGAATCCACCATGACCGTGCAGATTCCCGCCTCCGACGATCCCAAGCGCGACGACGAGCGGGTCAAGAACGTGGTCGGCGTGCTGCGCGCGATCCCCGAGGTGATCCGCACCGAATCGATTCCCCAGCCCCAGATTCTGGGCCTGCTGGAGCCCTGGATCGGCAAGGACCTGGCCGCCCAGGACCTGCCGCTGCCCAGGCTCGTCGACGTGGACCTCAGGCCTGGCTCGAATCCCGACATGGCGATGATCACCGACCGCCTGCAGCGCGCGGCGCCGGGCGCCATCATCGACGACCACCGGATTTGGCTGCGCCGCCTGTTGGACCTGATCCATTCCGCCCAGGCGCTGGCCGGGGCCATCCTGGCGTTTATCGCCCTGGCCACGGTGGGAACGGTGGTGTTCACCACCCGCACCGGCCTCGCCATCCACATGGACGTGATCGAGGTCCTGCACTTCATCGGCGCCCAGGACGACTACATCGCCGACCAGTTCGCGGCCCGGGCCATGTTCCTGGGGCTCAAGGGCGGGGGGTTGGGGCTTGGGCTCGGCGTGCCCACGTTGATGTCTTTGGACCACTTCGCGGGCAAGATGGCGGAAAGCATGCTGCCCCACCTGACCCTCGGGTTTTGGCAATGGGTGGTTCTGGCCTTGCTGCCCTTGGGCGTCGCCGCCATCGCCGCGGCCAGCGCCAAGGTCACCGTGCTGCGCGCGTTGGCCAGGATGCTCTAGCAATGAGCGGCTTCAGGCGCAGAAACCCGTTCCGGTTCCTGTTCCGATTCGTCTACCTCGTCGGATTGCTGGCCATCGCCTGGGGCGGAGGGCTCGTGTGGTTCGCGACCAGCCTTCCCGACCGGGTCGTGGACGACGTCAGCAGGACCGACGCCATCGTCGTCCTGACCGGCGGCAGCGGTCGGGTGGCGACGGGGCTCGACCTTCTGTCCCGCGACCTCGGGAAGAAGCTGTTCGTGTCCGGCGTCTATCGCGGGGTGGACGTGAAGACCCTGCTTCGCGTCGCCGAGCGCGGGCCCGAGGGTCTGGAGGACCGCATCGGCATCGGCGACGCCGAGAACACGGTGGCCAACGCCTCCGAGACTGCGGCGTGGATGAACGAGAACGGCTACGCCTCGCTTCGGCTCGTGACCGGAAGCTACCATATGCCGCGCTCGCTTCAGGAATTCCGACGCGCCATGCCCAAAGTGGGCATCATTCCCCACCCCGTGTTTCCGAAAAACTTCAAGCAGGCGGAATGGTGGGCCTGGCCCGGCACCACCGAACTGATCCTGACCGAATACAACAAGCTCATCCTCGCCCGGATCGGACATTTGAGCCTCAGCCACTGGGAACGGTTGTCCGGCGGCGCAAAAAGTGATTAAACCCAGCGGTCATGCTTTGGTTCAGGTCCCTGACGTTCAATCTCTATTATTTCGGCACCATGGCCCTGTGGGTGCTGTTCATGTGCCTGTTGCTGCCGTTTCCCCGCCGGGTCATGAGGACGGCGGTGCGGGGCTGGATGCGCACGCTCGGCTGGGGCATGCGATGGATCGTCGGCCTTCGGTGGGAGATCCGGGGGCTCGACAACTTGCCAGAGGGCCCGGTTGTCCTCGCCAGCAAGCACCAGTCGGCCTGGGACACGGGGATCTTCACCATTCTCGTTCCCGAGCCGATTTACGTGCTCAAGAAGGAGCTTCTCGATATTCCCCTGTGGGGATGGTGCGCGGCCAAGGCGGGCTCCGTCTCCGTTGATCGGGAAGGGGGGGCGAGCGCGCTCAAGCAAATGCTCGCCGACTGCTTGACCGAACTGGACGAGAATTCGGGGCAGGTCATCATCTTTCCCGAAGGCACCCGCACCACGCCCGGAAGCCATCCGCCCTATCATCCCGGCGTCGCCGCGATCTACCAAAGAACCGACGCGCCGGTGATTCCTGTGGCGTTGAACTCGGGCCTGTATTGGGGGCGGCGCAGCTTCTACATCCATTCGGGAACCATCGTTCTCGAGTTCCTTCCCGCCATGCCCAAGGGCATGGACCGGCGCGCGTTCATGGCCGATCTCGAACGTCAAATCGAAGACGCCACGGCGCGCCTTGTCGAAGAGGCGGGCGGCGTTCCGGAATAGTTCCGGCCTGTGGATAACTTCGTGGATCGTTTTCCCGCCCAGAGTGTGGATTCCGTGCAAGAACCCCTCAACCAATGGATCGGCAAGGCGATTTTCATCCGACGCTCCCGGGAAAAGCCGGTGGAAACATAATAAGAACATTCCGGTTGACCCTTCCGGCGGCGAATCCTACACTTTGTGTCGTCGATGAAATGAGAGGCGATATTCGCCCGCGAACGGCTGTTTTCCGCCACATTCGGGACTTTGAAGGCCATGTCGGACCTGAGTTCGGTCTCCCAAAGAATCTGGGACATGAAATACCGGCTGAAATCCGGCGACGGGCGGCCTGTGGACAAAACCGTTACGGACACTTGGCGCAGGATCGCGCGCGTCCTGGCCGCGGCCGAGTCCGACCCCGCCCAGTGGGAGCCCCGGTTTTTCGAGGCGATGGATGATTTCCGCTTCCTTCCCGCGGGTCGAATCATCTCCGGCGCCGGGGCGGAACGGAACGTTACGTTGTTCAACTGTTTCGTCATGGGCGACATCCCCGACGACATGTCCGGCATCTTCGACGGCCTGAAGGAAGCCGCGCTGACCATGCAGCAGGGCGGGGGAATCGGTTACGATTTCTCCAGCCTCCGCCCCAAGGGCGCGCCGGTTCTCGGCGTCGGCGCGGACGCGTCCGGGCCCTTGTCGTTCATGGACGTCTGGGACGCCATGTGCCGCACCATCATGAGCGCGGGCTCGCGCCGGGGCGCCATGATGGCCACCATGCGCTGCGACCATCCGGATATCGAGGCCTTCATCGACGCCAAGCGCGAACCGGGCCGGCTGCGCATGTTCAACCTCTCGGTGCTGGTGACAGACGCCTTCATGGACGCGGTGCGCCAGGACGGTCCGTGGGAGCTTCGCTTTGGCGGAACCACCTACAAAAGCGTCTCCGCCCGGACGCTGTGGGATCGGATCATGCGGGCGACCTATGAATACGCCGAGCCCGGCGTCATCTTCATCGACCGCATCAACCG
This sequence comes from uncultured Hyphomicrobiales bacterium, assembly GCA_964344345.1. Taxonomy (GTDB): domain Bacteria; phylum Pseudomonadota; class Alphaproteobacteria; order Rhodospirillales; family CAYFNC01; genus CAYFNC01. The sequence goes on from CAYFNC010000032.1 coordinate 19,828, forward strand.
GCTCAACAACCTGGCCTATTGCGAGGACATCCGCGCCACCAATCCCTGTGGGGAGCAGCCGTTGCCGCCCTACGGCGCCTGCTTGCTCGGCTCGGTCAACCTGACCCGGCTGGTTGCCGATCCGTTCGGCCCGGAAGCCGGACTGGACATGGACGCCTGCGCCAAGCTGGTTCGCACGGCCGTGCGCATGATGGACAACGTGATCGACGTCTCGCGCTTTCCGTTGCCCCAGCAGGAGAACGAGGCCCGATCCAAGCGCCGCATCGGCCTCGGCGTCACCGGGCTCGCCGACGCGTTGATCATGTGCGGCGCGCGTTATGGCGACGCCCGCGCCGTGGGGTTGACGGAGCAATGGATGGCGCTGATCCGGCGGGAGGCCTATCTGGCGTCGGTGGAACTGGCGAAAGAGAAAGGCGCATTCCCGCTTTTCGACGCCGAACCCTACCTTTCCGGAGAGACGGCGCAAAGCCTCGACAGCGACGTCCGTGACGCCATCGCCGAGCACGGCATCCGCAACGCGCTGCTTACCTCCATCGCGCCGACCGGGACCATCTCGCTGTTCGCCGACAACGTCTCGTCGGGGTTGGAGCCCGTGTTCAGCTTCCGTTACGCCCGCCAGGTCATGACTCCCGACGGGGAGCGGCGGAAGGAGGAGGTGACCGATTACGCCTATCGCCAGTTCCGACGCCTGCGGGGCGAGGGCGCGGCGCTGCCGCCGGAATTCGTCGACGCCCAGGCGCTGACGCCTCGGGACCACTTGGTCATGCAGGCGGCGATGCAGAAGTACGTGGACAGCTCCATCTCCAAGACCATCAACTGCCCCGAGGGCATTTCGTTCGAGGACTTCAAGGACATCTATCTCCAGGCCTTCGATCTCGGCTGCAAGGGTTGCACCACGTACCGGCCCAACGACATCACCGGCGCGGTGCTGGAGACCAAGCCCGATCCCGCGCCCGCGAGCGAGGAGCAGCCGGAGCTTCCCTTCGGCAAGCCGCCGCCCAAGAAGAAGGCCAAGCCCGAGCCCAAGGTGGTGCGCGCGTTCGAGCCGTTGGAACGGCCAGACGCCCTTCGCGGCCACACCTATAAAATCCAGTGGCCCGAAAGCGACCACGCGCTCTACATCACCATGAACGACATCCACCACGACGGCCGCTGGCGCCCGTTCGAGGTGTTCATCAACTCCAAGAACACCGAGCACTACGCTTGGACCGTGGCGCTGACCCGCATGATCAGCGCCGTGTTCCGGCGCGGCGGCGACGTCTCGTTCGTGGTGGACGAACTCAAGGCCGTGTTCGACCCGCGCGGCGGCCATTGGGTCAAGGGTAAGTACGTGCCGTCCTTGCTGGCGGCCATCGGCGGCGTGATCGAACGCCACCTGATCGAGACCGGGTTCATGCAGGGCGGCGAGCCGGTGGTCGAGAAACAGGCCGCGGTCGCCGCCCAGGCCGCCTCGCGCGCCCCCGCCAACGACGGCGGAGGCGGGGGCGCTTCCGGCATGTTCCGCCAGTGCCCCAAGTGCGGTCAGCCCTCGCTGATCCGCCAAGAGGGCTGCGACAACTGCTCGGCTTGCGGCTATTCCAAATGCGGGTAGGTTAACGCGCCGTCCTCGTCGTCGGGCTCATCTTCGGTCGGGATGCGGTAGGATTCGGTCAGCCAGCGGCCCAGGTCCACGTCCTTGCATCGCTCCGAGCAGAAGGGATCGAACCGCTTCACCGCCAGCCGCCCGCAGATGGGGCAGGGCCGCCCCTTGAAGGGGATTACGTTGTCGTCGTCGGCCATGGCGGTTTTTCCTTACGGTTTGATCGCGAACCCGTCCGGCGGAAGGCCCGGGTCGGCCTTCAGGGGGACGGTTCGGCCCAATCGCTCCTCCAGCGCTTGGCGCGCCGGGGCCAGCGGTCCCCTTAACATATCCACCACGGCGGGGGGCGCGGTCAACGTCGGCGTCGCGCCGGGGCTGATTTGGGCTTCGCGCGCAAATCGGGCGAGGGCGTCGAGCGCCACGCTTTCCGGCGACGAAACCAGCCCGGAGCCCTCGCAAACGGGGCAGGTGGCCTTGAGCGTGTTGGCCAGGCTGTCGTGGTCTCTCCGCCGGGTGATCTCGACCAGGCCGAAGCGGGTGAAACCGCCGACACGGGGGGCGCGGGGATCGCCGTCGAGCGCCGCCTTCAACGCGTCCAGCACCTTCTTGCGGTTCTCGCGCTTGCGCATGGGGGCGAAATCGACGGCGATCAGGCCCGCGACGTTGCGCAGCCGGACTTGGCTTGCGATTTCCGGCGCGGCCTCCAGGTTGGTCCCGAGCGCGGTTTCCTCCTTGCCGCCATGGTTCGCCCCGCCCGTGTTCACGTCGATGGAGGCGAGGGCCGGGGCGTCGCCGAACAAGAGGCTCCCGCCGCTCGGCAATCCGACCCGGGGGGCGAGGGCCGTGGCGATCTGGTCCTCGACGCCAAAGGCCTCGAACAAGGGGTCCGGCCCCTTGTGGGATTCCAGCAAAGACAGGGCCTCGGGCGCGTCCCGTTCGCAAAGCGCGCGCGCCCGGGCGAGAGCGGTGGGATCGGACAGGACGACGCGGCGCAAATCGGAAAGGCTTGCCAAGCGCAAGGCGAGCGTAAGGGAATCGCCATCGGCGTGGAGCAAGGCGGGGGGCTTCGGCGACGTGGCGCGGATTTCGCGCCAGCGTTCGATCAGGCGCGCTTTCTCTTTTGACAGGTCCGCCGGGTCCGCGTTCGCCGCCTCGGTGCGGACAATGACGCCGGGGTCGCCGTCCAGGGCGCGCTCCAGCCGTTCGCGCGCGCCCGCGTCATGGATCCTTCGGGACACCCGGACGCCGGGTTCTTCCGGCGTCAGCACCAGATAACGACCCGCGAGCGCCGGGCGGGTGGTGAGCCGCGCGCCCTTGTTCTCGAACGGGTCGCGGGTCGCCTGGACCAGGATCGCGTCCCCCTCGACGGCGTAGTCCTTGATGGCGTCGCGTCCGCCCTCGACGCCCGCCGGACGCGCCTCGGCTAGGCCCAGGAAGCCCGGCCGATCCAACCCGATGTCCACCAGCGCCGCCTGGACGCCCGCCAGGACCTTCACCACCCGGCCGAGATAGACGTTTCCGACGACGCTTCCGCCCCGATCGACCAGAATCTCGACGAGGCGCTCTCCCTCCATCAGGGCGGCGCGGGTTTCGCCCGGGCGGGCGTCGATCAGGATGGCGTCGATGGACATACGGGGATTATGCCCCCAACAGTCCCCGGAATCCCATGCCTTTCAGCATGTTCGCGGTCTCGAACAACGCCAAGCCGACGATGTTGGAGTAGGACCCGTTGACGCGCCGGGCGAAGGCGCCGGCAAGGCCTTGGATGGCGTAGCCCCCGGCCTTGCCCTCCCATTCGCCGCTTTCGACGTAGGCGTCGATCTCGCCTTGATGCAGGCGCTTGAAGGTCACGGCGGTGGCGACCAAGCGGCTGATGGCGCGGTCGTCCCGGACCAGCGCGACGCCACCCAGCACCCGGTGGCGGCGGCCGGACAGTAGGCGCAGGAACTTCCGGGCTTCGTCCGCGTCCCTTGGTTTTGGAAGGGCGCGCCGTCCGCAGGCGACGATGGTGTCGGCGCCCAGAACCAAGGCGCCCGGATGGCGTTCGGCGACGCGCGCGGCCTTGGCGAGCGCCAAGCGTTCGGCCAGCGCGCGGGGAAGCTCTCCCTTCAGGGGGGATTCGTCCACGTCGGCGGGATCCACGATATCCGGCGTCACGCCGATCTGCGCCAACAGTTCCAGCCGCCTGGGCGAGGCGGACGCAAGAACGAGGCGCGTGTCGCCGGAGGCGGACATGGCGCCTTACTTGTATCGGAAGGTGATCCTGCCCTTGGTCAGGTCGTAGGGCGTCATTTCGACATTGACCCTGTCTCCGGCCAGGACGCGGATCCGGTGCTTGCGCATCTTGCCGGCCGTGTGCGCCAGGATTTCATGATCGTTGTCGAGCTTGACCCTGAACATGGCGTTCGGCAGCAGCTCTGTGACGGTGCCGGTGAACTCGAGTACGTCTTCCTTCGCCATGAACTCCCTCTGGTTCGGATTGAAAGGCGGCTACTTCTTGGCGGGACGAAGCGCCGGGGTCAAGTGTTTTCGCGATTCTTCGCGCGATCAAGCCTCCGAGCCCACGCGGCGGAGGGGCGTCCCGTTTCAATAGACGCGGGGAAGCCCTTATTCCGTTTATCGCCCGGACCTCTAAATTCATCATGAAACATAATTATCCATTGCACGCACCAAATGGATTCATGAATAGTAATAAGATATTCTTTTAGGGGAGGATTTGGGATGCCGAACGAAACCGAAACGCGAAACCAAGCGGACACCTTCAGAATCGGACTGACCATGGCCGGCGCCATTTCCGCCGGGGCCTATTCCGGCGGTGTTTTCGACTTTTTGATGGAGGCGTTGGACGCTTGGGAGCGGGCGAAAGCGAAAAATCTTGATGTTCCAAGGCACAAGGTTGTCGTCAACGTCATGTCCGGCGCGTCCGCTGGAGCCATGACCGGCGCAATGGGCGTTGTCGCGTTGGCGGACGCCAAGCCGATCAAGCGTAACGAAAACAATCGAAACAAACCCTACCTTCCGCGCCTGCACAATGCATGGGTGGTCCGGCCGAAGTTCGTGGACGAGAAAGGAAAATCCGATCTTCTGGGAACCGAGGATCTCGCGAGCGGGGAACCCGTGACCTCCATGTTGGACACAACTTTGTTGGATAAGATTCTTAAGGAAACGCTCTCGGGCATTCGGAAAATTCCTTCCAAGAAAAGCAGGCCGTACATTTCAGAAAACCTGCATATCTTCATGGCCCTGTCCAACCTTCGCGGTGTTCCATACAACATTGAATTCACAATGAAAATCAAGGGACAGCCAGGCTATCCTATGCAGAATCACGCTGATCGGGTTCATTTCAACATTACCGGGCTTGGCGACGACGCGGGATTTGATTCCCCCTGGGCCAAAGACGATGGTCCGAAAATCGACCTTGATATCGAAACGTTGAAGACCTTCTCCCCGGGCAATCCAGGTCTCTGGGGATTGTTTGGGCAGGCGGCCCTTGGCAGCGGCGCTTTTCCGGTGGGACTCAGCCCCCGCGCCATCGAAGGCGTTGTGGCCGATGATTATGATAACCAGAAATGGCCCATCAAGGAATTGGATGGCCAACATTTTAAGATGAAAGCGAAATTTCCAGAAGACATTGTCGGTGATGACCGTGTCGATTATGTCGCCGTTGATGGCGGTTCAATCAATAACGAGCCGTTCGAACTGGCGCGGTGGAGCTTGATGACGGCCCCCCCCACGCCAAACAAGAACGACCCCGTCGAATGCTCGCGGGCCGTCATAATGATCGACCCATTCCCGGAGCCTTATCCGTTCAAAATTGCCGATACGTTGGATCGTTCATTGATCAAGACGATCAAGTCCATCATACCGATGTTCCAGCATCAGGCCCGCTTCAAACCGTGGGAGTTGGCGAACGCGCTGAGAAAAGATGTGTTCAGCCGCTATCTTGTTGCGCCCAGGCGCTACAATAAGCGCAATGTTCTCGAAGAGCACGGCATCGCCTGCGGTCATCTTGGGGGGTTCGGGGGATTCCTGAGCGAGGCCTTTCGCAGGCACGATTATCAACTCGGCCGTTACAACTGCTATTGGTTCCTCAAGAACCACTTTGCGCTTCCATTGGAGATAAGCGGAGAATCAAACAACATACTGACTTCGGGGTACGGCAGTTGTCAAAATAAGCATAAGCATGAATCAAACATTGAAAGAGGTAGGTTCCAAATATTGCCAATAATAGACTATGTAATTCAGGATTTTGACTATATTATTATAGCCCCTGAAGTGCCGGATTGGCCGCGCGTAACTCGAAACGAGGTCGAAACAATGATCGAGCGCGCCAAAGAGCGCGTTAACGCCGTGTTCAAAGCGTTGTTGGCGGAGCAGGTCGGCTCTCGGTTTTTTCGTGGCGTTCTAAGGCTTGCTTGGAAACTATTTGGAACCGGCAAGGCCGAGGAGTTCATTCGCTGGACCGTCTTGCTGGATCTTATTAACCGCGACCAGCTGATCGACTCTTCCTTCAACGACGACGGAACGGGCGACCCCGATAAAAAAGCTTTACGCAAGGTTCTCGCGGCCTTGGCCAATCCAAAGTATGATTTCCGCACGTCGAAAAGGATCGCCGAAGAGTTCTCGCTGTCCCCGGAGACAGTTTCCGAGATTCTCAATGATGAGAATAACGAAGACTGGATCGCGAAGGGACGCAAGGATACTTACACGCTCCAAGAACGCAAGCCGAGTTGGTTCAGCCAGCTCTGGGGCATTCGCCATATCGACGAGGGGATTTTCAGTGGCAAGCCCGTGATCGATTAATCCCCGCCAATCGGTCTCACAACCTCTTCGCCAGGTGCGATCCCGTATGGCTGGCGCGGGTCTTGGCGACTTTTTCCGGGGGGCCGGCGGCGACCACGCGGCCGCCCTTGTCGCCGCCCTCGGGGCCGAGGTCGATGATCCAGTCGGCGGTCTTGATGACTTCCAGGTTGTGCTCGATGACGATGACGGTGTTGCCCTGGTCCACCAGGGCGTGCAGGACCTCCAGCAGCTTGCGGATATCGTCGAAGTGCAGCCCCGTTGTCGGCTCGTCCAGGATATAGATGGTCTTGCCGGTGGCGCGCTTCGACAACTCCTTGGCGAGCTTCACCCGCTGCGCCTCGCCTCCCGACAGCGTCGTCGCCTGTTGGCCCAGGTGAATGTAGCCGAGCCCGACCCGGTCCAGCGTCGCCAGCTTGTCGCGAATGGATGGTACGGCCTTGAAGAACTCGCGGCCTTCCTCGACGGTCATGTCGAGAACGTCGGCGATGGACTTGCCCCGAAACTTGATCTCCAGGGTCTCGCGGTTGTAGCGCTTGCCCTTGCAGACGTCGCACTCCACGTAGACGTCGGGCAGGAAGTGCATCTCGATCTTGATCAGACCGTCGCCGTGGCAGGCCTCGCACCGCCCGCCCTTGACGTTGAACGAGAACCGCCCAGGCTTGTAGCCGCGCGCCTTGGATTCCGGAAGGTTTGAGAACCAGTCCCGGATCGGCGTGAACGCGCCGGTGTAGGTGGCGGGATTGGACCGGGGGGTGCGGCCGATGGGGGACTGATCGATGTCCACCACCTTGTCGAGGAAGGCGAGGCCGTCGATCTTGTCGTGCTCGCCCGGATGGTGGCGGGCCTTGTGCAGCCGTCTGGCCAGCGCCTTGTACAGGGTCTCGATCACCAACGTCGACTTGCCGCCGCCGGACACCCCGGTGACGCAGGTCATGACGCCCAAGGGGAAGTCCACGGTCAGGTCCTTCAGGTTGTTGGCCCGCGCGCCCTTGACCACGACGGCCTGTCCCTTCTTGCCCTTGCGGCGTTTTTTCGGCGTCGGGATTTGGCGCGCGCCGGTCAGGTACTGGCCGGTCAGGCTGTCGGCGTTGGCCATGACCTGTTTCGGCGTTCCCTCGGCCACCACGGCCCCGCCGTGAAGCCCGGCGCCCGGCCCCATGTCCACCAAGTGGTCGGCGGCGAGGATCGCGTCCTCGTCGTGCTCGACGACGATGACGGTGTTGCCGAGGTCGCGAAGGCGGGTGAGGGTGGCGAGCAGGCGGTCGTTGTCGCGCTGGTGCAGACCGATGGAGGGCTCGTCGAGCACGTAGAGCACGCCGGTGAGTCCCGACCCGATCTGCGACGCCAGCCGGATGCGCTGACTCTCTCCGCCCGAAAGCGTCCCGGACGAGCGCGAGAGCGTCAGGTACTCCAGCCCCACGTTGCGAAGGAAGCCCAGGCGTTCGTTGATCTCGCGCAGGATGCGGCGGGCGATCTCGCCCTGTTTTTCGGTCAGCCGGCCTTCCAGCGCCTCGAACCAGTCGCCCGCCTGTTCGATGGACATCTCCGTCACTTGGCCCACGTGCAGGCCGTCGATCTTGACCGCCAGCGCCTCGGGCTTCAGGCGATGGCCGCCGCAGGCTTCACAGGTGGTGACGGTCTGGAAGCGCGACAGTTCCTCGCGCACCCACGACGAGTCGGTCTCGCGCCAGCGCCGCTCCATGTTGGGGATCACGCCCTCGAAGGGCTTCAAGATCTCATAGGAGCGTTTGTGGTCGCGATAGCGCATGGCGATGGGCTCGGGTCCCGATCCGAACAGGATCGCCTGGCGCGCCTTGGCGGGCAGTTTCTTGAACGGCGTCGCCAGCTTGAAGCCGTAATGGTCGGCGAGACCCTCCAGCGTCTGGACGTAATATTGGGACGACGAGCCCGCCCAAGGCGCGATGGCGCCTTCATGCAGCGACAGGGCGTCGTTGGGAACCACCAGGTCGGGATCGAAATACATCTCGGTCCCGAGCCCGTCGCAGGCCGGGCACGCCCCGAACGGGTTGTTGAACGAGAACAGCCGGGGCTCGATCTCGTCGATGGTGAAACCGGACACCGGGCAGGCGAAGCGCGCCGAGAACGTCGCCCGCTCCCCGTCGTCGGCGTTTTCGGCGAAGGCGAGTCCGTCTGCGAGCTCCAGCGCGGTTTCCAGGCTGTCGGCGAGGCGTTGCTCCACGCCTTCGCGCACGACCACGCGGTCGACCACCACCTCGATGTCGTGCTTGAATTTCTTGTCCAGCGCGGGGGCGTCCTCGATGTCATGCATCTCGCCGTCGATCTTGACCCGCTGGAAGCCCTTGGCGGCCAGCTCCTTCAGCTCTTTCTTGTATTCGCCCTTGCGGCCCCGGACGATGGGGGCCAGCAGAAGAAGGCGGGTTCCGTCCTCCATGGCGGCGATGCGGTCCACCATCTGGCTCACGGTCTGGCTTTCGATGGGAAGGCCCGTGGCCGGGGAGTGGGGGACGCCGACCCGGGCGAACAGAAGGCGCATGTAGTCGTAGATTTCCGTCACCGTGCCGACGGTGGAGCGGGGGTTGCGCGAGGTGGTCTTCTGTTCGATGGAGATGGCGGGACTTAGTCCCTCGATGTGATCCACGTCGGGTTTTTGCATCAGCTCCAGGAACTGGCGCGCGTAGGCGGAGAGAGACTCCACGTACCGACGCTGGCCCTCGGCGTAGATGGTGTCGAAGGCGAGGGACGATTTTCCCGAGCCGCTGAGCCCGGTGATCACGGTCAGGCTGTCGCGGGGAATCTCGACGGTGATGTCGCGAAGGTTATGTTCGCGCGCGCCGCGAACGATGATTTTGTCCATGGAGGTTTTGGCCGGTTACGAATTCGGCCAAGAGATATAGGGGATCGCCCCGGAGGTAAAGTGCGCGTGGGGCCGAAGGGCCCTACTTGCACGGAAACGCCCAACGATAGGCCCGGGACAGGGTGTCGGCGGGCGGAAGGTTCAGGTCGTCATTGTGGGCGTTTAGGTACTTGACCCAGTTTTTTCTGATTTGGTCGATGGAAACGCGCTTGGGCTGGCATCCGGTCGTGAGTCTGAGGCTGTCGCTCAGGGCGTCGTCGATGGACTTGTACCCCTTTGACATGCCGACCCGGGTGATCGTGTTCATGACCGTCAGCGAGCTTCCCATCTTGGCGCCGCCGTTGAACCCCCTGATGAAGCTGTAGCATATGAGCTTCTGCGTCTTTTTCTCGGACGAGCAGAGCTTCAGCCAATAGTGGGACAGGCCCGCGTTGGCGGCGGATGCGGGCGTGAAACCGGCGAAACCCGCGACGACGACCAAGGCCAACAGAATCGTTTTCATGAGGACCCCCCCTGACTCCTCAAGACGAAGAGCGAACCTAGCAGAACGCGGCGCAACAAAAAAGGGTTGGTCCTGGGCGGCGCGCGTCCTCAGGGCTTGCGCGCCCGGATGGCCTTGACCACGTCCATGAACAGGTTGTCCACCCGCTCGATCTCGAACCCCGCCGCTTGGACGTTGTTCACGGTCTCGCGAACCATGGAGGGGCCGAGGTTGCGCCAGACCGGGTCCATGACCTTCATCATCAGGTTGGTGGGAAAGACGTGGCTTCCCGTGTGCTCGAACATGCGGAGCTGGCCGCCGGGCTTGAGCACGCGACGGACTTCCCCGAGCCCCCGGATGGGGTCGGGGACCGAGCAGAAGGTGCACGAGGTGAAGACCTGGTCGAAGCTTCCGTCCTCGAAGTCCATTTCCTGGGCGTCCATGTGGCGGAGCGTTATCTCGCCGTCGTAGGCCTTGGCGCGGGGCTCGGCCTTTGCCATCATCTTGGGGCTGATGTCGATGCCGGTGATGCGCCTTCCCGGCGGGAACTGCGCGATGTCGAGGCCGGTGCCGATGGCGAGGAACAGGATGTTCCCGTCGCCCATCTCCGTGAACAGCTCGCGCTTGAACGGGGCCCAGCGCTTTTCCGGGCCGAAGCCGCCCATCAGGTCGAACAGCGGGGCGAAGGAATCCCATTTTTTCTGCGCGTTCAGGTCCATCGGCCGCGCTCCCGGCTTTTTATTGCGGTGACGACGCGGGCGTAGAGCAGGGCGGCGAGCCCGGCCGCCGCCCCCGCGAACAGCGCGGTCTGGGCGTTCACGTCGGCCTTGGCGTCCCACATTCCCACCGCCATGCCGCCCACCATGCCCGCGAGCATGCTGGACACCATGATTTCCAGCGCGCCAAAGAAGGGCGTGAACAAAAACACCGTCAGGTTTCCGATCAGCATGCCGATCGCCATGCCCGCCAGCATGCCGGGAAACATGCCCCAGGCCGGTTCGACCAGGGCGGCGGCGGCCAGTCCCGACAGCCCGCCGGTCGTTGCGCAGGCGAGCATGTCGCCCGCGAGGAAATAGAACCGGTATCCCTGAGTCAATTCGGCCATGCGTCTTCTTCCCCACGCGAGGATTGTATCAGGTCCTGGGCGTTCGCTGAAACACGAGATGGACGCAGCGCGAGCCGCCCTCCAAGGCCTTGGTTTCGTAGCGCGTCGGCGGCGCGTCCGCCAGGCGTTCGCGCCAATCCCCCGGTCCCTTGGCGGTCCAGCGGAACGCCGGGTGGGCGGTGACGCGCGCGAGCGTCCAGCGGACATAACCCATGTGGTCGCTGGAAAACCGGAACTGTCCGCCGTCGACCAGAAGGTCCGCGATGAGGTCCAGGTTGGCGGGATTGATAAATCGGCGCTTGTGGTGCCGCGCCTTGGGCCAGGGGTCGGGGAACAGCAGGAAGAACCGGGAGACGCTGTCTGGCGCGAGCCGGGGCAGCAGCAGGCGCGCGTCGTCGTCGAACAGGCGGATGTTGTCCAGGCCCTCGACTTGGCTCAGCAGGCTGGCGACGCCGTTGACGAAGGGTTCGCAGCCGATAAAGCCCACGTCGGGATTGGCGGCGGCCTGGGCCGCGAGATGCTCGCCGCCGCCGAAGCCGACCTCCATCCAGACCGCGCGCTTGTCCTCGAACAGGGACGCGGGGTCGATGCGCGCGCGCTCGTCGTCGGGGAGGGGGATGCGGAGGTTCGGCAGAACCTCCTCCATCAACCGCCGCCGGGCCGGGCGCAGCCGGTGGCCGTGACGCCGCCCGTGGAAGGCGTGCTCGCGTCGGTCCGGGCGTCCGCTCAACTGCCGTTGAAGGCCTTTTTCAGGTCGGCCGCCAAGTCGGTCTTCTCCCACGAGAAGCCGCCGTCGCTTTCGGCCGCGCGTCCGAAGTGTCCGTAGGCCGCCGTGCGGGCGTAGATGGGACGGCTGAGCGCGAGGTGCTCGCGGATGCCCCGGGGGCTCAGGTCCATCATATCCTGCAGGGTGGCGGAAAGCTTGGCCTCGTCCACCTGTCCCGTGCCTTGGGTGTCGATGTAGACCGACAGCGGCTTGGACACGCCGATGGCGTAGGAGAGCTGGATGGTGCAGCGGTCCGCCAAATCGGCCGCCACCACGTTCTTGGCCAAATAGCGCGCGGCGTAGGCGGCCGAGCGGTCCACCTTGGTCGGGTCCTTGCCCGAAAACGCGCCGCCGCCATGCGGCGCGGCGCCGCCGTAGGTGTCGACGATGATTTTGCGTCCTGTCAGCCCCGAATCGCCGTCGGGCCCGCCGATGACGAAGCGACCGGTGGGATTGACGTAGAATTCCTCCTCGGGGCACATCCAGCCGTCGGGCAGCACGTCCAGCACGTAGGGGCGGACCAACTCGCGCACGTCGTCCTGGCTCAGCGCTTCGGCGTGCTGGGTCGAGACCACGACCGAGGTCGCGCCCACCGGCTTGCCGTTGACGTAACGCAGCGTCACCTGGCTCTTGGAATCGGGACCGAAACCGGTCTCCTTTCCGGCGTGGCGGGCCTCCGCCATCTTGCGCAGGATTTCGTGGGAATAGTGGATGGGGGCGGGCATCAACTCGTCGGTTTCGCGACACGCGTAGCCGAACATGATGCCTTGGTCGCCCGCGCCTTCGTCCTTGTTTCCCGCGGCGTCCACGCCCTGGGCGATGTCGGCGGACTGGGAATGGACGTGAACATGGACGTCAGCGTTCTCCCAGTGGAATCCGTCCTGTTCGTAGCCGATGGCCTTGACCGCGTCGCGTGCCGCCTGCTCCATGGTGGGCTTGTCGATGGAGGCCGGGCCCCGCACCTCGCCCGCGAGCACGATGAGGTTGGTGGTGCAAAGCGTTTCCACCGCGACGCGCGAAACCGGGTCCGCGTCGAGAAAGGCGTCGACCACGGTGTCCGAAATTCGGTCGCAGACCTTGTCCGGGTGGCCTTCGGAAACGGATTCGCTGGTGAAAAGGTAGTCGGCGATCGCCATGGCTTCATGCCCTCCGCATTGGACGTCCGTAGGTGATGGACCCAGGGCCTTCCACCGGCTTTGAATTCTCGGCGAGCCCACTTAGCGCCTGTTTTCACGTGCCGGCAAGCGGTCCAAATCCATGCACGACCGCCGCCCGCGTTCGCGGACGACGATGGGGCTCTTGTTGCAAGGAATGCCTTGAACGTCAAGGAAAATCAGGACGTCGCGAAAGAGGGCGAAGCGTTAGTCTTCGTCCCCTTCGCCTTCACCTTCCGGAAGCTCGCCGCCGTCGAATCCGGAAAGGGATTTCGTCAGCTCGAACAGGCGCTTGCGGACGGCCGGGTCGGAAATCTTGTAGTACGCGCGGACCAACTCCAGCGTTTCGCGCTTGGCCAGCGGGTCGGGCGCGAAGTCGTCCTGGGATCCGTCCTCGAATCCGGTGGAGGGAATGGCTTCCCCGGATTGAATGGCGTCCGGCATGTCGTCGAAGAAGAAGCTTACAGGCACGTCCAGGATCCGGCTGAATTCATAAAGGCGGCTCGCGCCGATTCGGTTGGCGCCGCGCTCGTATTTCTGGATCTGCTGGAAGGTCAGTCCGACGGATTCGCCTAGTTTCTCCTGGCTGAGGCCGAGAAGCGTGCGCCGCAGCCGCACCCTGCTGCCCACGTGGATGTCGATGGGGCTCGGCACGCCCGGCGGCAACCTGTTCGCCTTGAGCGTCTTTCCCCTGGGCCTGCCCCTGCGAGTCGTCGAATTTTCCGCCATAATTCAATATCCGGTATCGTCAAGATTATAAGAACTACGCCTTTAACGCATTTCCCCCACCCCCCGTGGAGAAACACCCGAACAATAAGAGAGAAAACTAAGACCGGTCAACAGGATAATCATACAGTAGTATGCTTTCTCTCCGTCGATCTAGGGCGGCGATAATGTTGCTTTTTGTCGGTTCCCATGAATTCCCAACACTAATTCATAAGTAAATATCAGCGCCAATGCAAGCAAAAAAGCGAGCCCCCCGAACAGGGCGAAGGCCGTCGTTCCAGCGGGAGTCGGCAAGGGCGCGTCGACGACGCCTTTCTCCATCAGGCCGATCGACGCGACGACGCGGCCCCAGGCGTCCACGACGGCGGAAATCCCGGTGTTTGCGACCCGCACAAGCGGCAATCCCTCCTCGACGGCCCGGATTCGCGCGGCCGCCATGTGTTGGTATGGTCCTGTCGATTCGCCGAACCAGGCGTCGTTGGTCAGGTTCAGCAGCCATTGCGGCGGATCGTCCGGGTCGGAGACTTGTCCCGGGAAGATCACTTCGTAGCAGATCAAGGGGCTGACGGGCGGAAGGCCGGGCAGACGCAGAGTCCTCGGGCCGGGGCCCGCGCTGTAATCGCCCGGGCCCACCACCATCTTGGTCATCTTCAGGATTCCGCGCAGGGGAACGTATTCGCCGAAAGGGACCAAGTGGTGCTTGTCGTAACGCGCCGCGATCGCGCCTTTCGGATCGACGGCGTAGAGGCTGTTCCAGAGTTTCCGCTCCGGCGTCCTGGGGTTCTCCAGGGCGATGGCGCCGGTGATGGCCACGCCTCCCGACGGGGCCGCCGCGGCGACCGCGAGGCGCAGGCGGCTTTCTCGCTCCAGAACGCCGGGGGTCATGGTCTCGCCCCAAATGACGTGGGTGGGAGCGGGCCGGCCCTCTTCCGGCGCTTCCGCGCTCATGCGGACCTGGGTCAGCACGTGCTCGAACCTGAGGCCGGGCTCCCATTTGCGCTCCTGGGGGATGGCGGGCTGGACCAGGCGCAGGCGCGCGCCCTCGACCGTCCCATCATGGGCGCCGGCGAGCCGCGCGGCCCCGCCCGCCCACATCAGCGTCAGGACCGCGAGCCCGATCCAGACGGGACGCCAGCCGCCGCGAACGTTGTCGGGGACGGCGGCGGGCGAGGCGAGGGCGGCGACGGTCACGAGCGACAGCCCCCAGACTCCGCCGAGCGCCGCGAACTGTATCATGGCGTCGGAAAAGGCCCAGGCGGTTCCGATCAGGTTCCAGGGAAAACCGGTCAAGACCCAGCCGCGCGTCCATTCCATCAGGCTCCAGGACGCGGCGAAGACCATGACCGCGCCCCAGCCACGCGCCGGGATCATGCGGGCGAGCAGGGCGGCGAAGGCGGGAAACAGGCCGAACCCGGCGCCGAGCCCCAGAACGGCGAAGGGAATCATCCAACCGTAACGCTCCGGCTCCACAAGCATGGAGAGGGAAACCCAATGCAGCCCGACGGCGAAATGCCCAAACCCGAACCACCATCCGGCCATGAAGGCCGCGCGCCTGGTCCGGGACGCGCCGATGGTCCAGACCAGGGCCACGAAACCTGGAATCAGGGCGGGAACGACGTAGGTTGGGGGGAAGGCCAGCGCCGCGAAGGCGCCCAACAGGAACAGAAGGCCGCGTCCGCGCCAGCCGCTCCAAGCCAGGACGCGCGCCCTGATCCCCGCCATGTCCATGGCGTCACGCCTCGGATGCGGAGTCTTCGGGGACGGCGTTCCTGCGGACCCGGAGCCGGCGCACCCTGCGGGGGTCGGCTTCCAGCACCTCGAACTCGATTCCGGCGGGATGGGTGATCAGCTCTCCTCGAATGGGCACCCGCCCGGCCAGGGCGAACACCAGGCCGCCGAGGGTGTCGATGTCCTCGCGCTCCTCCTGGTCCACCAGCTCGCCCACCAGCTTCTCAAGGGTCTTCACGTACACCCTGGCGTCCGCGTCCCAGGCGCCGTCGTCGCGCTCGATCAGCTCTCCATCCGGATCGCGGTCGTGCTCGTCCTCGATTTCCCCGACGATCTCCTCGACCAGGTCCTCAATGGTGACCAGGCCGTCGATGCCGCCGAACTCGTCCACCACCAGCGCCATGTGGCAGCGCTTGACCCGCATTTCCAGAAGGAGCTCCAGCACCTGCATGGACGGGGCCACCACCAGAACGTTGCGCATGATCTTGGCGAGTGTGAAGTCCTTGTCGTCGCCACGCCAGGCCAGGACGTCGCGGATGTGGACCATGCCGATGACGTCATCAAGCGTCTCGCGAAAGACCGGAAGGCGCGAATGGCGCTCATGGGTCATGATTTCGACGACTTCGGAAAGGGGGAGTCCCATTTCAACCGCGACGATGTCGGCTCTCGGAACCATGACGTCATCGGCCGTGCGGTCGCGGAGGTCCAGAACGTTGGCGACGAGCGCCCGTTCGTCCTCGTCGAGGGGGACTTCCTCCTCGCGCCGCTCCTCGATGATTTCCTCGAGGGCGTCGCGGGTCGCGCCGTCCCCGTTTCGCGGCTTCAAAAGGCCGTTGACCCAGCCGCGAAAGATCCCTCGTCTTGCGTGTTCGCCGTTGGCCCCGTTGCCACGGGGCCCGCTACTGCCTGAGCTGTCGGTCATGAGGCGCTATTTGTAGGGGTTGTTGATTCCGATGCCCGTGAGCACGGACACCTCCATCTCCTCCATTTTCGAGGCTTCCTCGTCGTCGCGATGGTCGAAACCCAGCAGGTGGAGCATGCCATGAACAATGAGGTGGGATAAGTGGTCCTTGATATCCCGGCCGTTCTCCTTCGCCTCGGCGGTGATGGTTTCATAGGACACCACCACGTCGCCCAGCATCATCTCCGCGCCCGGAACCTCGGGCAGGCCGTGGTCGCCGGTGAAGGACAGGACATTGGTGGGCTCGTCCTTGCCCCGGTAGTCGCGGTTCAGCTTCTGGATGAACGCGTCGTCCGCGAGAACGATGCTGACTTCGGCCATCGAGCACGGCGGCTTGGACGAACAGGTCGCCTCCACGGCGGACTTGCAGACCCCCTCCACGTCGGCGATGGCGTCCCGCCACGCTTGGCAAGGGACAGAGACCGTAACTTCCAGCATCCCAGACATGATCAACCTCCTCCTTCGTTCGAGTCGTCGTTTTCGTATGGCGCGGACGCCTTCTTTCGACGCTCCATATTGTCATAGGCCTTTACGATGCGTGTGACCAGGGGGTGGCGGATCACGTCCGCCTCGGTGAAGCGCACGAAATCCACGCCCTCCACGTCCCTGAGCGTTTCATGGGCGTCGCGGAGACCGGACCGGGTCCCGCGCGGAAGGTCCACCTGGCTGAGGTCCCCTGTGACCACCATGCGGGCGTTGTTTCCCAGCCGGGTCAGGAACATCTTCATCTGGACCGCCGTCGTGTTCTGGGCCTCGTCCAGGATCACGAACGCGTTGGATAGGGTTCTGCCGCGCATGAAGGCGAGCGGCGCGACTTCGATCTCGTCGGATTCCATGCGCTTGGCCATCTGGTCGGCGGGCATCATGTCGTTGAGCGCGTCATAGAGAGGGCGCAGGTACGGGTCCACCTTCTCGCGCATGTCGCCGGGCAGGAAGCCGAGCTGCTCGCCCGCCTCGACCGCCGGGCGCGACAGGATGATCCGGTCCACCTGGCCTTGCAGCAGCATCTCCACCGCCTTGGCCACGGCGAGGTAGGTCTTGCCCGTGCCCGCCGGGCCAAGCCCGAACACCAGGTCGCAAGCGTCGATGGCGCGCAGGTACGCCGCCTGCTGGGCCGAGCGGGGCGAGATGTGGCGCTTGCGGGTGCGGATGGCGAGATCGGCGTCGCCGACGGCGCCGGCGTCCGAAAGGGCCATGCGCAGGACGGCGTCCACTTCCTCTGTCGCCACGGGAAGGCCGCGCTCCAACCTGCTGTAAAGTCCCTCTAAAACATCGCGCGCCGTTTCCATGACGTCGTCGTTGGCGGCGACGATGGTGATCTGGTTTCCGAGCGCGTGCAGAGTCACGTTCAGGCGTTGCTCGATGCGGGCGAGATTGGCGTTGTGTGAGCCGAACAGCATCTGCGCCAGGCCGTTGTCGGCGAATTCCATGCGCAGGGGAGTCGGCTTTCCGCTCATGCCACGGCCTTTTCGGGTTCGGGGGAGACCAGGACGCCGGACAGGCTGTTGGCCCATCCCCCGTCGATGCGCACGTCGGCGACGGCGCCGAAGCGGTCGGCCGGGACCTCGGCGTGCACGGGCTGCATGTAGGGGCTGCGCCCGGCGAGCTGGCCGGGATGGCGGCCCTTGCGGTCGAACAGCACGGTCATGACGCGGCCGACGCATCCCTCGTTGAACGCCCGCTGGTCCTTTTCCAGTTGGGCCTGCAATTCGGCCAGCCTCTGGGATTTGACCGCATCGGGGATTTGGTCGTCCAGGGCGGCGGCGGGGGTGCCGGGCCGGGCGCTGTACTTGAAGGAATAGGCCTGGATGAAGCCGACGTCCCGGATCAGGGCCATGGTGTCCCGGAAGTCGTCCTCGGTCTCGCCCGGGAAGCCGACGATGAAGTCGGACGACAGCGCGATGTCGGGCCGCGCCCGGCGCAGCCTGTCCACGAGACGGCGATAGTCGGCGGCGTCGTGGCGACGGTTCATGGCGCGGAGGATGCGGTCCGATCCGGACTGGACCGGGAGGTGCAGGAACGGCATCAGCGCGTCCACCTCGCCGTGGGCGGAAATCAGGTCGTCGTCCATGTCGGCGGGGTAGGAGGTGGTGTAGCGGATGCGCCGGATTTCCGGGACCCGTTCGGCGATTTCGCGGATCAGGCGGCCGAGACCCCATTCCGAGCCGTCCGCCGCCTCGCCGTGGTAGCTGTTGACGTTCTGGCCCAAAAGCGTCGCCTCGATCGCGCCCGCGTCCGCCAGGCGTCGCGCCTCGCCCAGAACGGCGGCGGCCGGACGCGAGAATTCGGCGCCCCGGGTGTAGGGCACCACGCAGAAGGCGCAGAACTTGTCGCAGCCTTCTTGGACGGTCAGGAACGCCGAGCCGCCTTCAACTCCCGGTGTTTCGGGCAGGTGGTCGAACTTGGGCTCGGCCGGGAAGTCGATGTCGATCACGGCGGCGGACCCGCGATCGAGTTTGGTCAGCATTTCCGGCAGGCGGTGGTAGGTCTGGGGCCCGAACACCAGATCGACGAAGGGCGCGCGGGCGCGGATTTCTTCGCCTTCCGCCTGGGCGACGCAACCCGCGACGGCCAGGATCTTCCGCCGTCCCGCCTTGGCCATGTCCTCGCGGTCGAGGCGCAAGCGTCCCAGCTCGGAGAACACTTTTTCCGACGCCTTTTCGCGAATGTGGCAGGTGTTCAGGATGACCAGGTCCGCGCCCTCGGCATCGTCCGTCGTTTCATATCCAAGAGGCGCCAAAACGTCGGACATGCGTCCGGAATCGTAAACGTTCATCTGGCAACCGAAAGTGCGAATGTGGACGGTCTTGGGCAAGGGCCTGGTCCGCGAAATCCCCCGTGTATCTGGGCAATCGCAAGTTACCATCTGCCAGGGCGGTGTTCAAGCGGCCGAGTTTAACGGTTAGTCCCTGTGATAGGGGTGCCCGGCGAGAATGCATTGGGCCCGATAGAGTTGTTCGGCCAGCATGCCCCGGACCAGCATGTGCGGCCACGTCGCGCGCCCGAACGACAGCAACAAATCGGCCCTGTCCTTGACCGCGTCGTCCAGTCCGTCGGCCCCGCCGATCATGAAGGCGATGTCGCGCGCCCCGTCGTCGCGCCAGCGTCCGATGCGTTCGGCCAACTGGCGGCTGGTCAAGTCCCGGCCTTTCTCGTCGAGCGCGCAGACCACGGCGCCCTTGGGCGCGGCCCCCAGCAACAGCGCGCCTTCGCGCCGCTTCAGGTCCCGGGGCGGGCGCTTGCCTGTTTCCTCCATTTCCTTCAACGATTTGGGCCAGGTCAGGCGCGACCAATAATGGTCGAACACGGCGCGCTCGGGCCCGCCGCGCATCTTGCCGATAGCCAGAACGTTGATTTTCATCGTTAATTTTCCACTGTCAATTTCGGGTAATCTTGATAAAATTTTATCAAGATTTTATGTATCGGCTTGCGTCGCCGTGGCGGGACAGCGACTCCAAATTGGATTTGGATGCTTCACGATGGCGCGGAGGAAGCGCCATGTTGTTTTCCAGATCCAATCTGGAAGTGATATCGAACGTCAAATTCCTGCGCAATTTCTTGCTGCTGGCCATCCTGGCCGCCGTCTCGTTTCCGCTTTACGAGGGGTTCTGGGTCTATCCCCGCTTTGTCGAGAAAATCGTTCGCGAGGCCGAAAACCTGTCCATCCAGACCGCCTACCACCTGGGTGGAATCCTGAAAAGCGTCGACGGCGGACTGTCGCGCGACAACCTGCCCCGCGAATTCCTGGATGAAATGAACGAACACATCCACGACTTCCACCTGGAGAAAGTCAAGGTGTTCGACCCCAAGGGGGAGGTGGTGTTCTCCACCACGCCCAAGGACATTGGAACCATCAACAAGCGCGACTATTACCACAACGTCGTGGCCAAGGGTTTGGTTTACACCAAGGTTGTCGAGAAGGATTCGACCACCATGGAGGGCCGGAAAGTCGTCCGCGACGTGGTCGAGACCTACGTTCCCATCATGCGTGACGGGGAATTCTTCGGCGCCCATGA
>CAYFNC010000033.1:0-38200 GCA_964344345.1 uncultured Hyphomicrobiales bacterium
AGGACGGCATGCTGAAAAACGCCCAGACCTACGAAATCATGACCCCGGAATCCGTGGGTCTGACCCAGTCCAAGCTGGTCATGGGCAAGCATTCGGGGCGCGCCGCCTTCCGCGAGAAGCTGCGCGAGTTGGGCTACGGCCTGGACGAAGGCGCGGTGGACGAGGCCTTCAAGCGCTTCAAGGGCCTGGCCGACCGCAAGAAGGAGGTGTTCGACGAGGACATCGTCGCCCTGGTGGACGACGAAATCGTCCGCGCCAACGACCGGGTGAAGGTGGTCTCCCTGGAGGTGCTGTGCGGCACCAAGCATTCGCCCCAGCGCGCCACGCTGGAGTTGGACGTGGACGGCGAGACCCTGAGTTGCGAATCCAATGGCGACGGACCGGTGGACGCCGCCTTCAAAGCGGTCAAGACCCTGGTCCCGTCGGACGCCAGGCTGCAATTATATCAAGTGCACGCGGTCACCGGCGGCACCGACGCCCAAGCCGAGGTCACCGTCCGGCTCGAGGAGGACGGAAAGACCGTCAACGGCCAAGGCGCCGACACCGACACCTTGGTGGCGTCGGTCAAGGCCTACGTCAACGCGCTGAATAAGCTGTTGGTGAAAAGGGAGAAATCCGCGCCGTCCGCCATGTCGGCCTGACGGCTCGGATCGTTCCGACGCCCACGCGCGCTCGGCCCGCGCGGGCCGTCGATCTCGAAAGCATCGCGCGCCCCGCTCCGGGCTCCCGGACGGGGCGCGCCCTTTTTCGGCGCGTCGGGGGATAAATCCCTTCCCTGAAAAAATATTTTTCTTGTCAAGGAATTTTCAATCTTTATGCACGACGGTGGTATCGCCAGGGACGGGGACATTACGAGCAGCGCGAACGCGCCGACGCGACGTTTTCCCGTTCCAGACGGCAGAGGCCTAGCTGAGTGTTGTGGGGGGTCATGTTTTCTAAAATCTTCGGGTTCCTTTCGGCCGACATGGCGATCGATCTCGGAACCGCCAACACCCTCGTCTACGTGAAGAACAGGGGGATCGTCCTGAACGAGCCCTCTGTGGTCGCCATCAGCGAATCACGAGGCAAGAAGCAGGTGCTCGCCGTCGGCGAGGAGGCCAAGCAGATGCTGGGCCGCACCCCCGGGAACATCCGCGCCATCCGGCCGCTGCGCGACGGCGTCATCGCCGACTTCAACGTGGCCGAGGAGATGATCAAGTACTTCATCCGCAAGGTCCACAACCGCCGCAGCTTCGCAAGCCCCTTGGTGATCGTCTGCGTGCCGTCGGGGTCCACGGCGGTGGAAAGGCGCGCCATTCAGGATTCGGCCATGAACGCGGGCGCGCGCGGCGTGTCCCTGATCGAGGAGCCCATGGCGGCCGCCATCGGCGCCGGGCTGCCGGTGACCGAGCCCACGGGTTCGATGGTCGTCGACATCGGCGGCGGCACCACCGAGGTCGCGGTGCTCAGTTTGGGCGGCATCGTCTACAGCCGTTCGGTCCGCGTCGGCGGCGACAAGATGGACGAAGCCATCATCGCCTACATCCGCCGCAATCATAACCTTCTGATCGGCGAAGGCTCGGCCGAACGCATCAAGGAAGAGATCGGGTCCGCCTGCCCGCCCGAGGACGGCGAGGGCGGCACCATGGAGATCAAGGGCCGCGACCTGATGAACGGCGTGCCCAAGGAACTGCTGATCAGCGAGCGACAGATCGCCGAAAGCCTGGCCGAACCGGTCGGCGCCATTATCGAGGCGGTCAAGGTCGCGCTCGAGCACACGGCGCCGGAGCTGGCGGCCGATATCGTGGACAAGGGCATCGTTCTGACGGGCGGCGGCGCGCTTCTCGGCAACATCGATTTGGTGCTGCGCCACGCCACTGGCCTTCCGGTCTCGATCGCGGACGACCCGCTGTCCTGCGTGGTGCTCGGCACCGGCCGGACGCTGGAGGAAATCAAGAAACTGAAAACCGTGCTGACCAACGCGGATTGACGCCGAACCGGGCGCTTTACGCGGATTCTCGGCTTTACTGACGCCTTGGCATGACATAAGAGTCGTTGCGGAGACGAAAGGTTTCCGCAAACGGGGAAACCGCGCCCGGTTTCCTTAAGTATCGGAACGGGCCGACAGGAATGGAAACGCAGCGCCCACTGGGCGGAAACCAACCGCCCATCAAGACCCTCGCGCAACGGCTGTCCTATGTGGCGCTGGTGCTGGGGGTGTTTGCGCTCATGCTTCTGGGCAAGGCCGACGCCGTGCTGATGGACAGCATGCGCGCGCACGTCATCGACGCGGTCGCGCCCATCGTCGACGTCCTGTCCCGCCCGGTCTCCGCCGCCGCCAATCTGGCCGACAACGTCTCGGAATTCTTCGCCATGCGCGATGAGAACGCGCGGCTTCGCGCCGATCGGGAAAAGCTGCGCAAGTGGGAGGCCGTCGCCCGCCAGTTGGAAGCGGAGAACAAGTCACTCCGCGCCCTGATGAACTTCGTGCCGCCGCCCGAGGCCAACTACATCACCGCGCGCGTCATCGCCAGTTCCAAGGGCGAATACGTGAGCTCCGTGGTCATCAACGCGGGCGAAAAGAACAGCGTGCGCAAGGGACAGGCCGTGGTCACCGGCGAAGGCCTGGTGGGCCGCGTCCAGGCGGTGGGGGCGAACTCGGCCCTGGTGCTGCTGGTCAAGGACCTCAACTCCCGCATTCCCGTGCGCACGGAAGCAAGCCGCATCCACGCCATCTTCGCCGGAGACAACGAAAACCCGTCGTACCTGGACCACCTTCCGCCGGGCGCAGTGGTCGAAGAGGGCGACCGGGTGGTCACGTCGGGCGACGGCGGCGCGTTCCCGCCCGGCATCCCAGTCGGCGTGATCGCGTCCGTCAGCGGAACGAAAATCCGCGTCGATCCCCTGATCGACCTGCACCGTCTCGAATACGTGCGGGTCATCGACTATCGACTCGACGGCATCATTTCCTTGCCCGAAACCAGCACCTTCATCAAGAGCGGGAACAAGAACCGACGATGATCCGGAACATGCTGATCCGCCTCGACGCGCTCGCGCGGCGCCTGACGCCGTTCGGCATCACCTTGGCGCTTGTGATCTTGAGCATGGTTCCGATGCGCATCCCCGAGTTCGCCGCCATCGCGCCGACCTTCGCCCTGATGGCGGTCTATCACTGGAGCCTTTATCGCCCCGAGTTGATGCCCGCCCCCGCCGTGTTCCTGATCGGGCTGTCGCAGGACTTTCTGCTCGGCGACCACATGGGGGTCTACGCCTTCATCTTCCTGTTCGTCTACATGGGCGTCCTGGCCCAGCGCCGGTTCCTGGTCGGCAAGTCGTTCAGCGTGGTCTGGATCGGATTCCTCGCCGTGGCCGGGGCGGCGACCGGAATTCATTGGCTGTTGGAATCCGCCCTCCACTCGACCCTTCTCGGCGCCAAGGGCTTCTTCTACCAGTACGTCATGACCATGGGGGCGTTCCCGGTTCTGTCCTGGTTCCTGACCCGGTGGCAGCAGACGTACCTGAGGTTCGACTGACATGTACGGCGACCTCGACCGGCACAAGATCTTCTCGCGCCGGGTGGCGCTGCTCGCGGGGGGCAAGGCCTTGCTGCTGTCCGCGATCGCCGGGCGGATGTATTACCTCCAAGTGATCGAGGCCGACCGCTACAAGACGCTCGCCGACGAAAACCGCATCAACCTGCGCCTTTTGTCGCCGCCGCGCGGGCGCATCGTCGATCGCTACGGCATGCCCATCGCGGAGAACAAACCCAACTACCGCGCGCTGGTGACATCCGAAGACGCGGGCGGCGACGTCCCGGCCACCCTGGACGCGCTGGGCCGCATCATCGACATCGGCGAGGGCGAGCGCCGCCGCATCCTGCGCGAGGTCAAGCGCAAGCGGCGTTTCGTCCCGGTCACGGTCCGCGAGAACTTGGATTGGGACGAGGTGGCCCGGATCGAGGTCAACCTGCCCGACCTGCCCGGCGTGCGCATCGACGTGGGCCAGACCCGGGACTATCCCTTCGGCTACGAAACCGCCCACGTATTGGGATACGTCGCGGCGGTCTCGGAAAAGGAGGCCACGGGCGATCCGGTGCTGGAGCTTCCGGGGTTCCGCATCGGCAAGGCGGGAATCGAAAAGGTGTACGACCTGCAGCTTAGGGGGTCGGCGGGCAGCGCAAAGGTGGAGATCAACGCCTATGGCCGCATGATCAACAGCATCGAGCGCACCGAGGGCGAGCCCGGCGCCGAGGTGGCGCTCACCATCGATATGGAGCTTCAGAAATACACCACCGAGCGGCTCGGCGAGGAAAGCGCTTCGGCCGTGGTGATGGACATCCGCTCGGGCGAGGTGCTGGCCATGGCCTCCACGCCCGCCTTCGACCCCAACGCCTTCAACGAGGGGCTGAGCAGCAAGCAATGGCGCGCGCTGGTCTCCAACGAAAAGGCCCCGTTGATCAACAAGGCGATCCAGGGCCAGTACGCGCCGGGCTCCACCTTCAAGGTCGCGGTCGCCCTGGCGGCCCTGGAAAAGGGCTCGATCACGCCCGAGACCGAATTCTATTGCCCCGGATGGACCGAACTGGGCGATTCCAAGTTCCACTGCTGGAAGCGCGGCGGGCACGGGGCGCTCGACCTCAGAGGCGCGCTGAAGCATTCGTGCGACGTCTACTTCTACGAAGTCGCCAAGCGCACCGGGATCGAGCGCATCTCCGCCATGGCGCGCCGCCTAGGCCTGGGCGCGCCGCTGGGATTGGAGCTTCCCGGCGAACAAGAGGGACTGATCCCCAGCAACGACTGGAAGCTCGCGACCATCGGAACCCCGTGGCAGCAGGGCGAAACCCTGATCGCCGGCATCGGGCAGGGCTACATCCTGGTCACGCCGCTGCAACTCGCCGTGATGACGGGGCGCATCGCATCCGGGCTCGCGGTCAAGCCCCACCTGACCCGCTACGTCTCATCCGACGCCAAGATCAAGCCCGGGGCGAAAGAACTCGCCGGTTGGGAGAACTTGAGCATTCCGCCGTCCCACCTCAAGGCCGTGCGCGACGGCATGGACCAGGTGGTGAACGAAATCGGCGGCACCGCGTTCCGATCCCGCATCCGCGATTACGGACTGGAGATGGCCGGAAAGACCGGCACCGTGCAGGTGCGCCGCATCTCCAAGGCCGAGCGCCTGATGGGCGTGCGAAAGAACGAGGACCTGCCCTGGAAAGAGCGCGACCACGCCTTGTTCGTCGGCTACGCGCCCCTGGAACGCCCCCGCTACGCGACCGCAGTGATCGTCGAGCACGGCGGCGGCGGCTCCAAGGTCGCGGCGCCGATCGCGCGCGACCTCCTGAAACGAGCGCAGGAGCGCGCCGCCGAGGCGGCGCCCCCCCGCTCCGCCGCCGAAGACCAAAGGAGCGGATGACCGTGCCCCTAACGGAGCTGGAGCGCCCCGATCCCACGCTGGGGCAAAAGATCTGGCAGATCCACTGGCTGTTCGTGCTTTTGGTGATCGCGACCGCGTGCGTCGGCTTCGCCATGCTGTATTCGGCGGCCAAGGGGGACGTTGACCCCTGGGCCTCGCGCCAGGCGGTCCGGTTCGTCATCGGGCTCGGGGCCATGATCGTGGTCTCGGTGGTCGATCTGCGCATATGGATGCGCTACGCCTATATCTTCTATTTCCTGACGCTCGCCCTTTTGGCGGCGGTGGAGATCATGGGCCACGTGGGCATGGGCGCCCAGCGCTGGATCGAACTCGGCGGATTCAACATCCAGCCGTCCGAATTGATGAAAATCGCGTTGGTGCTGACGCTGGCGCGCTATTTCCACGGTCTCAGCGTCGAGGAAGTGGAGCGGCCACAGGCCCTGTTCATTCCCATTCTCGCCGTCGGCGCGCCGACGGCGCTGGTGCTGCGCCAGCCCGACCTCGGCACCGCCTTGATGCTGGTGATCGCCAGCGCCGCCATGCTGTTCGTCGCCGGGGTGCGCATGTGGATATTCGTCTTCGTCGGCGTGTCTGGCCTGGTGTCCGCCCCCATCGCCTGGCAGTTCCTGCGCGATTACCAGAAGCAAAGGGTGCTGACCTTCCTGGATCCGGAAAAGGACCCGCTGGGCGCGGGGTACCACATCATCCAATCCAAGATCGCGCTTGGCTCCGGCGGGGTGTTCGGCAAGGGATTCCTGAAGGGCACCCAGGCCCGCCTGGACTTCCTGCCCGAAAAGCAGACCGACTTCATCTTCACCATGCTGGCCGAGGAATGGGGGCTCGTGGGCGGATTGGCGCTGTTGCTGCTGTACGTTCTTCTGTTCGCCTACGGCTACGCCATCTCGCTTCGTTGCCGCAGTCAGTTCGGGCGCCTGGTCGGCATGGGGGTGACGACCACGTTCTTCCTGTACGTCTTCATCAACATGGCCATGGTCATGGGACTGATCCCGGTGGTGGGCGTGCCCCTGCCCTTGGTCTCCTACGGCGGCACCGCGCTGTTGACCCTTTTGATCGGGTTCGGATTGTTGATGAGCGCCTGGGTCCATCGCGACACGCCCATCGGGCGGCGCGGAGCCTACGACGACGAGTAACCCAAACCTTCCAGCAAGGGGCCCAGATAGATCTCGTAACGCTTCCAGCGGCCGATCCCATGGCGAAACAGGGGCTGGCGCGCCTGGACCTTGCTCGCGGTCCGCACCACGCGCTGGGTCTCGTGGAACGTCAGGCACGCCGGGTCCCAGTCGAGGCCCACGTGGTCCAGCATGCGCCGCGCTTGCCCCTCCAGGTCGTCCACCACGTCCTCGTAGGCGACCTCGATCATCCGGCCATCGGGCAGCGTTTCGCGCCAATGGTCCATCAGGCGTTCATGGGCGCGATGATAGGTCGCCAGTTCCCCTAGATCATAGGCGAAGGCCTGGTCCCCCGCGAACAGCTTGGAATAACAGGAAAAGCAGACGTCCCGCGCGTCACGGCGGCAAAGGATGATCCGGGCGCCGAACAGGATTTGCGCGATCAGGCCGAGGTGGAGGGCGTTGGCGGGCATCTTGTCCACCACCCGCAAGGCCCCGTCGTCCGCGTGGCGCCGCAGCTTTTCCAGATAGGCCGCTCCCAACGCCCTACGCCCATCGTCGTCGAGCGCGTCCACGCCTTCCGCGATCTCGGGCAAATACCCCAACTCCCCCGCCCCGGTCACGGCCGGGTGGCTGGCAAGGATTTGCTCGACGAGCGTGGTGCCGGATCGCGGCATCCCGACCACGAACACCGGCATGGCGTCCGGGTCGCCGCCGCCCCTCGCCTCGCCGGGATAGGCCTTTGCCATGGCCTCCATGCGCCGGGCGTTTTCTTCGGCGTCGAAACGGACGGTTTTCCGCTTCAACCGGTTGCCCTCCTCCAAAAAGCCGAAGGCCGCCTCGACGTCGCCCGCGTCGTCCAGCGCCTTGGCCAACGCGAAGGCCAGGTTGGTCCGGGCGTCGAATCGAAGCGGCGTTTCGTCCCACACCGCCTTCATGCGCGCGATGTCCTCGTCCCCGGGCGCGAAGCGCTTGAGGCCCGACAGCCCCAACCACGCCTCGGCGAAATCGGGATGGGCGTCGAGGGTGCGGCGGAACAGGGTTTCCGCCTCGTCGAACGCGCCCCTGTCGGCCTTAAGCGCCCCCAGATTGTTCAGCGCCTGGGCGAGGCCGGGATTGATGTCGAGGGCGCGGAGGAATGCGGCCTCCGCCTCGTCCATGCGGTCCAGAAGCTTGAGCGCGCCGCCCAGGTTGGCGTGGCCCTCGGCGAAATCGGGATTGGCATCGACTGCTAGGCGGTAGGTGTCCTCGGCGTCCTCAAGCCTGCCCTGGTTCTTGAGCGCCACGCCTAGGTTGTTGCGGGCGGCGGCGAGGTCCGGCGAAATTTCCAGCGCCCGCCGGAACGCGACCTCCGCCTCCTCCGCCCGGCCGAGGTCGTTCAAGGCTATGCCCAGGTTGACGTGGCCGCCCGCGTCATCCGCCGCCAGTTCAGCGACCCGTCGATAGCACGCCAACGCGTCCTCCGCCCTGCCGAGGGCGCGGAGCGCGTTGCCCAGGTTGTTCCAGGCGTCGGCCGAGTCCGGCTCCTGAACCCGCTGGCGGCGGAAGCAGCCCTCGGCCTCGGCGAAGCGGCGTTGCCCCATGAAGACCAACCCCAGGCTTCCCACCCATTGCGGATTGTCCGGCTTGGCCTCGACGGCGCGGGTAAGGAGATGGGTCCCCTCCTCCGTCTCGCCCCGCCCCAGCAGGATGGAGGCGAGATTGTGGTTGGCGAGCGCATCGTCCTTGGATTGGCGCAGCACGGCGCGGTAGATCTTTTCCGCCTTGTCCAGGCGCCCTTTCTGGTGATGGGCGATGGCGGAGCGGAGGACCAGGTTCGGCGGCTTTCCGGGAATGTCCGTCCTCCCGCGCTTCAGCCCCGGAGCTTCGCCGCGGTGCGGAGCCTGAGCGCGTTCAGACGGATGAAGCCCTGGGCGTCGCGCTGGTCGTAGACCGCGTCCTCCTCAAAGGTGGCCACGTCCTCGTCATAAAGGCTGTTGGGCGACTGGCGCCCCACCACCTCGACGTTGCCCTTGTAGAGCTTGAGTCGGACGTCGCCGCTGACGTTCTTTTGGGAGGCGTCGATGAGCGCCTGGAGCATCTCGCGCTCGGGCGAGAACCAAAAGCCGTTGTAGATCAGCTCGGCGTAGCGGGGCATGATCTCGTCCTTCAGGTGCGCCGCGCCGCGATCGAGCGTGATGCTCTCGATGGCGCGATGGGCGGCGAGAAGAACCGTGCCGCCAGGAGTCTCGTAGACGCCCCGGGACTTCATGCCGACGTAGCGGTTCTCGACGATATCGATGCGTCCGACCCCGTTGGCCCCGGCCATGTCGTTCAAGCGCTCCAGCAGCGCGGCGGGGCTCAAGGCCTCGCCGTCGATGGCGACCGCATCACCGTTCTCGAACGCGATTTCCAGGTAGGCGGGCTTGTCAGGAGCCTGCTCGGGAGCGACGGTGCGCAGATACATGCCCTCGTCCGCCTCGGCCCATGGGTCCTCCAGCGCCTTGCCCTCGTAGGACACGTGCAGGAGGTTGGCGTCCATGGAGTACGGCGCCTCGCCGCGCTTGTCCTTGGGCACGGAGATCTGGTGGGTCTCGGCGTACTCGATCAGGGTGGAGCGGGACGTCAGGTCCCATTCCCGCCAGGGCGCGATCACGTGGATTTCGGGCTCTAGCGCGTAGTAGCCGAGCTCGAAGCGCACCTGGTCGTTGCCCTTGCCCGTGGCCCCGTGGGAGACCGCGTCCGCGCCCACCTGGCGGGCGATCTCGATCTGGCGCTTGGCGATCAGCGGACGGGCGATGGAGGTGCCCAGAAGGTACGTGCCCTCGTAGATGGCGTTGGCGCGGAACATGGGAAAGACGTAGTCGCGAACGAACTCCTCGCGCAGGTCCTCGATGAAGATCTCCTTGATCCCCATCCGCTCCGCCTTCTCGCGGGCGGGGTCCAGTTCCTCGCCCTGGCCGATGTCGGCGGTGAAGGTGACAACCTCGCAGCCGTAGGTGTCCTGGAGCCATCGGAGAATCACCGACGTGTCCAGTCCCCCGGAATAGGCCAACACCACCTTCTTGACTTCGCCGTTCATGTCTTAAGTCCAGTCCCGTTTCCTTGTTCGAAGAGGGCGCAGTATAGGCCAATGGGCCGCTTCGGCAATGGTCTCGAAAGAATCATCAAGCCGAAACCGGACGGTAACCATTGGCGCGTAGGCTGCGGGCCAATCGACAACCAAACCAGACAGAATGAGGGAAATGTACGTCTTTGAATTCGACAAGCCCTTCGCGGGCAACGAAGAACCCATGCTTTGGGAAGTCATGGCCGACCCCATGGTCCACGCCGTCCTGGCCCGCGACGGGCTGAAGCGCGGCGACGTCTGGGACACCATGCGCGTGGCCAGGGATCGGCTCATCGCCCGTGGCGAACGGCGCTGACCTCTTTCGCTCCCGTCTCCCACGGAAACCACCACTCGCCTGAAATTTGAGGCCTTGAATTAATAATCGGCGAAAAGAAAAGGCGGGACCCGAAGGCCCCGCCTCTTGCTTTTGGGATTTCCCTCGGGCTTAGACGGCCGCGAAGGCAACCGCGGTGTCGCACATGCGGTTGGAGAAGCCCCACTCGTTGTCGTACCAGGTCAGGATGCGGACCAGGTTGCCGCCGATGACCTTGGTGCCGTCGGAGTCGAAGTGAGAGCTGTGGCTGTCGTGGTTGAAGTCGCAGGAAACCAGCGGCTCCTCGGTGTAGCCCAGAACGCCCTTCATCGGGCCCTCGGCCGCGGCCTTGATGGCGGAGTTGATCTCTTCGATGGTGGTGTCGCGCTTGGCGATGAACTTGAGATCGACCACGGACACGTTCGGGGTCGGGACACGCATGGCGACGCCGTCCAGCTTGCCGGCCAGACCCGGCAGCACCAGGCCGACGGCCTTGGCGGCGCCGGTGGTCGACGGGATCATGGACACGGCGGCGGCGCGGGCGCGACGCAGGTCACTGTGCAGGGTGTCCAGAACGCGCTGGTCGCCGGTGTACGAGTGAACGGTGGTCATGAAGCCCTTCTCGATGCCGACCAGCTTGTCGAGCACGGAGGCGACCGGAGCCAGACAGTTGGTGGTGCAAGACGCGTTCGAGATGACCTTGTGCTCGCTCGACAGGGTGTCGTGGTTCACGCCGTAGACGATGGTCGCGTCGGCGCCGCCGGACGGAGCGGAGACGATAACCTTCTTGGCGCCGGCGTCGAGATGCACGGCGGCCTTGTCACGGTCGGTGAAGATGCCGGTGCACTCCATCGCGATGTCGACGCCCAGGTCGCCCCAGGGCAGGGCGGAGGGGTCGCGCTCGGCGACGCACTTGATCTTCTGGCCGTTGACAACCAGGGTGTCGCCCTCGACCGAGATGTCGCCGGGGAACGTGCCATGGACCGAGTCGCGCTTCAGCAGAGCCGCGTTGGTCTCGACCGGGCCGAGATCGTTGACAGCCACGAACTCGACGTCGTTGCGGCCCGCCTCGGCGGCGGCGCGCAGAACCATACGACCAATACGACCAAAACCGTTAATAGCTACCTTAATCGCCATGCTCTATTTCCTCCCTAGACTGGCAATTCGGACGTTTCCCCGGCCGTCCGGACATCAAATCCGTAAACCGGCCCGCCCCCCCATGGGGCTTAATAATTCAACCTCGGAGAACCACGTCCCGAAACTCGGGCGCAAACATTCACGGATTGTAAGCCCGCGTCAATGGGGTTTTTCCCAGATTCTACCAAAATCCGGTGTTTTCATAAAAATGTCTTGCTCGGGCGTGGAGAATTATCGGTTCCCCAGCCCGAAATGGGGTTGATTAGAACTTGAACCTGACGGGCTGTTTCGGGCCGACCTGGGCGCGGCAGCATTCCCGGGCCGCCTTGCCGACGCCGATACCGGTCTTGTCGGCGTCCAGCGCGATCACGGAGAGAACATAGCGATCCGACCCCACTTCATTGCCGGGCAACATAGGGCAGGGTCCGCGAAAAAGATGGCTCTTGGTATCGCTGATGGCGCCGGCGGGAATGACGCCACTCCCGTCATAGGGCAAGAAAGCGCCGCCGTGATCGTGCCCGACGCTAATATCGGGATGCTGGTTGTCGATATTGTAGAGCGAGACGCGCAAGAAATTGGTCTGCTCGGGAACGCGCCCGACGGTGATCTCCGGATTGTCGTTGGAGCAGAAATTCTCCTTCGACCACTCAAAGCTGACATCCATGGAGGCGGGATTGGCCGACATCTTGACCGGAGCCATGGAGACCATGCACCCCGAGATGGAGAATAATGCGCCTATTGCCGCGAATACGCCGATCCGAGAATTCATCGCCTTCCCCCTTTGGTCCGCATGAGGCCGCATTTCCCTGAAACATCATGATTCGCGCGGATGCGCAAGGGAATTCCGCTTTTTCGCCCTTTCGCCGCGGGCTGTGCGCTTCGTCACCGACATCCATGGGCCGCCATGCCATCTTCATATTCAGCAGAAACCACGCCGAGACCCGAAATGGCCGTTACCCCTTTTGAAACCAGCCCCTCGCCTCTCGCCCCCCCGCGCGCGCCGGAGTTGTCCGCGCGCCGGCTGCTGTGGGAAAGAACCCGCGCGGTGATGGAGGCGTCCGGGGTCCGCTTCACCCCTCTCGGCATCCGGCCGAAGTCCGGCCTTCTCGGAGGTTTCCTTCAATTGGTGGAGAACGGCTTGCGTCGAATGGGATGCCTGGCTCCCTTCGCTCGGACGGCGTTGGATGTGCGGGTCGTCGAGATGGAGCTGGCCTTCCCACACTTGCCCGAGGCCTTCGACGGCTATCGGATCCTGCATCTGACCGACCTGCACCTCGACCACATCGAGGGGATCGCGGACGCGATCGAGGCGGCGGTGGCTCCGGTCGCGGCCGACCTCGCGGTCATGACCGGCGACTTTCGCAAACTTGAACGCGGGCCGCACGAACCGATCCTGGCGCCGCTGGCCCGGATCGCGGCGGCGACCGGGGCGCGCGACGGCGTCCTCGCCACCCTCGGCAACCACGACGACGCCGCCATGGCGCGGTCCATGGAGGCCATCGGCGTCCCGGTTCTGGTGAACGAGACCGCGATCGTGGAGCGCCGGGGCGCGCGGCTGCATCTGACCGGGCTCGACGACGTCCACCGGTTTTACACCTGCGAGGCCGACACCGCCCTGTCCCTTCCCGACGGCGGGTTCGGCGTGGCGCTTGTCCATTCGCCGGAAATGGCCGACCGGGCGGCCGAGGCCGGATACGCACTGTATCTGTGCGGGCACACCCACGGCGGGCAGGTCTGCCTGCCGGGCGGCGTCCCGATCATAACCCAGTTGGACCGGAACCGGGACCTCGCGGGCGGGCTTTGGCGCCGGGACGCCATGACCGGCTACACCGGCCGGGGCGCGGGCGTGTCCGGATTGGCGCTTCGCCTGTTTTGCCCCGGCGAGGCGGTCGTCTTGACCTTGCGCAGGGGTTGACCGCCTCGCCCGCAATCCCCCGGTTTGTAGAAACCGAAATTGAACTTATTGCGAAACGCCCGATTTTCCATTGCGGCGAACATCAAAAAAGCGGAACCTGTTGAACGCATCGAGCGGAGGGAAGGGATCGTCCAATGAAAATGGACGATGTGTTGACGACTGTTCACGGGCGCGAAATCACGGTCGAACATGTCCTTGCGCGCCTGAAGGCCAACGGTGTTTTCCGCCGGACCATCTATGAACTGATCGAATACCATGTGGTCAACCTGAAGCTCGCGGAACTCGGGATCGAGGTCGGTGACGAGGAGTTCCTGCGCCGCCGCGAGCAAAAGAAGCTGATGATGGGACTTTCGGACCCCATCGCGCTCAAGAACTATAAGACCACGAACGGCCTGAACGGCGAAAGCCTGGACGCCTATATCGAACATCTGATGAAGCGGGACATCCTGCGTGAAATCGTGGTCACGGACGAAATGATATCGTCCGCGTTCGATCGGGAGCGCGACCGCTTCTCCACCGCCACCCTGTCGCGCATCGTCTGCGGCTCCAAGAAGGAGGCGAAAAAGGCCGTGCGCGAAGCCCAGGGCTCCGTGGCGGATTTTCCAAGCCTCGCCAAGGAATTCTCCAACGACAAGCAAGCCTGCTACAACGGGGGCTATCTGGGCGAGATCCGGCGCGGCGTGCTGCCGGGCGATATCGAGTCCGAAATCTTCGCTTCCGCCCCCGACAGCGTGGTCGGCCCCTACCAGGAAGGGGGCCATTGGACCGTGTACAAGGTCTGCGCCGTGCACGAACCCGAACTGAACGCCAACCTCAGGGCCTTTCTCGTGGACCAGATCTTCAACGAGTGGCTCCGCCATCAGGTGAATACGGTTTTGGCCTAAGCGCCGAATGTCGGGTATAACTGTCCCGTTTCGGGCGAGGGAGCCTTGCGGTCGGCATGAGGGACGAAGACCAACAATACGACGTCGTCGACGAGCCCGGCGTGGCGCGCATGCGCCACACCATCAAGGCGTCGCGGTTGCTTTACAGCGTTCCGGGCTTCATCCTGCGCGGACCGATCTACCTGATCGGGCTGATCATGTTGGCCGCGCTGATCTACTCCTTCTGGGCCAAGAAGGACGAATTGGTCGTCGCGCCGTTGGAGCTCCAGCGGGAATCCTACACCGTGCAGTCTGTCGGAAGCGGCCTGGTGTCCGATGTTCTCACCGAGGAGGGCGCGCACATCACCGCCGGCGATCCCATCGCCAGGGTCCAAGAGCAAATCCGCGTCGCCATGAGCCCGGAGCAGGAGGCGCTGGTCTCCCAGCGCTGGGAGCTGGAAAAAGAGTTGGACAAGGCGCGCAAGGACTACAACCACCAGATCGACCAGTTGGAGCGCGACCTGATCGACCTGCGCACCGGCCGCTCCACCCAGAAGGCGGGCCTGAGCGCGCAGGTCAGCCAGATCAAGTTCCAGCTCGCCACCGCCCGGCGCGCCAAGACCAGCGCTGAACGCCGCCTTGACCTGGCCCGCAAGCGCCTCGCCACCAAGGAAGAGCTCTACAAGACCCGCGATATCACCATCACCGAATACGAAGAGGCGCAGGAATCCGTCAACGAGCTGGAGCGCTCGGTCGAGGACTCCCAGGCGGAAATCCACAAGATCCTGCTCAACCTCGAGACCGCAAGGCAGGAAAAGGCCAAGGTCGAAAGCCAGCACCAGGAGGAAAAGCTGGTCGCCGACCTGGAAAAGGCCAAGGCCAACAAGACCCGCGACGTCAAGGATCTGACCGAGCGCATCGAATCCATCACCGGGCGGCTGGAAGGCGTGGACATGCTGGTGCCCGGGGTGGACTACAAGTCCAACACGGCGCGCTATAAAAGCAAGTTCGACGGCCTGGTCACCAAGGTCCACATCAAAAAGGGCCAACTGATCGATTCCGGATCGCCCATCGCCACCGTTGTCAAAAACAGCGCCGCGCTCGAAGGCCGGGTCATGGTCCAGAACGCGGACATCGGACGGGTCAAGTACGGACAGACGGTGCAGATCAAGTACTTCGCCTATCCCTACCAGGACCACGGCATCCAGTCGGGCACCATCATCCACATCGCCACCCATCCAAGCGGCGGGGCCGAGGGCGAGGCCGGGTCCATGTACGAGGTCCGCGTCGCCCTTTACAGCGAAACGGTCCAGAAGCTGGGCGGACGACCCAAGAAGCTGGAAATCGGGCTGGAGGGCATGGCCGAAATCAAGACCGGCGAGAAACGGTTCATCGAACTGGTGTTCGCGCCGGTCTCGAAATTCTTCGTCGATCCGGATGAATGATCTGACGCGCCGAGGGGAAGCAAGACCATGAGCAAGGCCGGCCTCGAAGCCATCCGCTACATCCTCGAGACCCACATCATGTTCAGCGTCCTGCCCCAGCAGGGCAAGCTGGCGCTGCAGCCCCTGTTCGAGCTGCTTCAATTCGAGCCCGAGGACGTGATCGCCAAGCAGGACACGGCGGTCGAGGGCATGTACGTGATCTATTCCGGCGAGGTTCGGCTGAAGCAATGGCTGGACGGAAAGATCATCAGCCTGGGCCTCATGGCCCAGGGCGGGACCCTGGGCGAAATGTCCATGATCCAGCCCACCGCGTGGCAGCACAGCGTGGTCGCCACCGAAAAGACCACCGTGCTGTTCCTGCCCGCCGACAAGGTCGGCGAAATCATCGCCGTCGACAAGGTGATGGAGGAGCACTTCAAGAGCCACGTGTCGCTGATCGAAATCGGCTACCGGCTCAAGGGTCTTTTGGGCAAGGCGCGCTATACCCCGTCCGAGCTGATCGACGTGCTGCGCAAACTGGGCGTGAAGAACGTGCCCGCCGGCGGCGCGGTCTACAGCCAGGGCGACGAGGACCCCCGCCTGTACTACGTCGCCAAGGGGCGCGTCGAGCTGATCAGCGATTCCATCGCCGCCGAGGAGGACCCCATCCTTCTGGATCGGGTCGAGGACGGCGGCGTCATCGGCGAAAGCGGCGCCATCGCCGAAACCGGCCGCGGCGGTATCCAGCCCCATTCGGCCCTGGCCATCGAGGACGCGACGCTTCTGGTCATCCGCCAGTCCGAGGTGGCCAAGCTTCTGGAAATCAATCCCGGGCTTCGCGACGACCTGATCGGCCGGGCCAGGCAGTTGATGGAGTACGAGCGCGAGGAGCTGGCGGCGCGCAACCGGGCCGAGGGCGTGGACCTCCGAATCAAGCTGGCCGACGCGGTCACGGAGGACGAGTTCAGGGCCATGGAATCGTCGGAGGACATCACCGACTTCCCCGTGGTCAACCAGGGAGACGACACCGAGGCGGCGGCGGCCTGCCTGACCATGATCTCCAAGCATTACGGCAAGGAGCTGACGCTGGGCCAGATCCGCGAGCTGACCGGCCTGTCGGGCGTCACCGTAACGCCGAACGAAATCTATTCCGGCGCCGAGCAGCTGGGCTACCGGGCCAAAGGATACAATCTGAAATACGACGACTTGAAGACAGTCAAGCTGCCCGCCATCATCGGCTGGGAGACCCACCATTACGTGGTGCTGTTCCAGGTGTCCGCGTTCGAGGTGCAGATCGCCGATCCCGCGCTCGGCCTCCGCACCCTGAAAAAAGAAGAGTTCCTGCCCTCCTGGTCGCCGGCCGAAGTGCCGGGCGTGGGCAAGAGCCCCGATCCCGAGGCGGGCGTCCTCATCGCGCTGGAGCCCACCCAGCGGTTCGAGCGCCAGGAGGCCCCCAAGCGCCCCATCCAGCACTTCATCAACTACATTCTGCCCCACAAAAAATACTTCGGCGAGGCCATCATCGCCGCGCTGACCATCAACCTCTTGGGCCTCGCCTCGCCCTTGTTCGTCCAGACCATCGTGGACTCGGTGGTGGTGCACCACGACGTCAGCCTGTTGAACATGATGCTGGGCGGCATGGTGCTGGTGACCGTGTTCACCACGCTGGTCACCATGGCCCAGAGCCTTTTGCTGGGCCACACCACGGCGCGAATAGACATGCGCATGATGTCCGAGTTCTACGCCCACGTACTCAGCCTGCCGATGGACTTCTTCCTCAAGCGCAACAAGGGTGAAATCCTGACTCGGTTCGGCGAGAACCAGAAAATCCGGGCCATCATCGCGGGCTCCACCATCACAGTGCTTTTGAACACGCTGATGGTGGCGATCTATTTCGCCATGATGTTCCTTTACAACTTCACCCTGGCGGTGGTGGTGATCGTGTTCATCCCGATCTACATCGCCATCGTTCTGTACTTCACACCCCGCATCAAGGCGATCGCTCAGGAAATCTTCCTGACCAACGCCCAGTCCCAGGCCTACCTGATCGAGTCCATCAACGGCATCGAGTCGCTGAAGGCCACGGCCAACGAGTACATGGCCAGGGCGCGGTGGGAGAACGCCTTCGCAGAAAACGTCAACCGCAGCTTCCGCCAGGTGAAGCTGAACCTGATGTCGTCGAGCCTGTTCAAGCTGGCGACGCTGGCGTCGACCATTTTCGTGCTGTGGATCGGCGCCACCGACGTGATCAACGGCAACATGACCATCGGCGAGTTGATGGGCTTCAACATGCTGATGGGCTTGGTGACCGCGCCGGTGCTGCAGATGGTGAACCTGTGGAACGACCTCCAAGAGGTCCGCATCTCGGTAGAGCGGGTCAGCGACGTGCTCAACGTGGACCCGGAGCAAGAGCCCGTCACCGACCCCATGAAGCTGCCCGCGACCCTATCCAATTGCCAGGGCCGGATCGACTTCAAGAAGGTCAATTTCTCCTACGTCGCCAACGAACAGACCAACTACGTGATGCGAGAATTCGACCTGACCATCGAACCGGGGCAGCGCGTGGCCTTCGTGGGGCCTTCCGGCTGCGGCAAAAGCACC
Source organism: uncultured Hyphomicrobiales bacterium (assembly GCA_964344345.1). Lineage (GTDB taxonomy): Bacteria > Pseudomonadota > Alphaproteobacteria > Rhodospirillales > CAYFNC01 > CAYFNC01. The sequence continues at coordinate 17,863 of CAYFNC010000033.1, forward strand.
ATCGCCAAGATGATCCTGGGCTTCAACATCCCGGCTGGCGGCGAATGCACCATCGACGGCAAGGACATCACCAGCCTGGACCTGCGCTCGCTCCGCCGGAACATCGGCGTGGTGTTGCAGGACAGCTTCATCTTCTCTGGCACGGTGGCCGAGAACATCGCCCTCGGCGAGCCCGACCCCGACATGCAGAAGGTGAAGGAGGCCGCCCGCCTCGCAGGCGCCGACGACTTCATCATCAACTACCCGTTGGGGTACCAGACCGCCATCGGCGAAAAGGGCATGGGCATCTCCGGCGGCCAGCGCCAGCGCATCTGCATCGCGCGCGCCATCTACCACAAGCCCAAGATCATCATCTTCGACGAGGCCACCAGCGCGCTCGACAACGAGTCCGAGGAGCGCATCATGGAGGCGCTGGACCAGATTCTGCACAACCGCACCTCGATCATGATCGCGCACCGCCTGTCCACCATCATCGACTGCGACCAGATCTGCTATATCCGCGACGGCAAGGTGCAGGAAAAGGGCTCGCACCAGGAGCTGCTGGACAAAGAGTACCTGAAAGCCAACGGCTACACCGGGATGTACTACCAGCTCGCCCAGGGGCAGTTCGACCTTCCCGACCTGGATCTGTCGTAGGGCCGGGGCCGCGCCATGGACACGGACGACTTCAACGACGCCCCAGTCATCGGCCGCATGGACGAGCCGGCGGACTTCGGCGTCGGCGACATCAACCAGACCATCGCCCGGATCGAGTCGTTGAAGATGAAGGTGCTCGGCAACCCCTACATGACCGAGCCCGACAAGATGGAGTTCTTCCGCGAGCTGGACATCCTGCGCGCAGAGTACATGCATTTCAGCGCCGCGGGCCCCGCCCCGGCCCCAATCGCCGACCCCGTCGCCATCCACGCCGACGCCTCCAGCCTTGAGCTGGAGGGCATCCTCGGGGAAAACCGGATCATCAACGCCAACCTGAAGCTCATCGCCAAGGTCGCGCCCACCGACATGACCGTGCTGTTGGAAGGCGAGACCGGTTCGGGCAAGGAGCTGTTCGCCCGCATCGTGCACCTGAACTCCAAGCGCGAGAAGTTCGTCGCCGTCAACTGCGGCGCCATCCCGCCCAATATCATCGAATCCGAACTCTACGGCCACGTCCGGGGCGCGTTCACCGGCGCCGTGCACACCCGCAAGGGCAAGTTCGAGGAGGCCCAGGACGGCACCATCTTCCTCGACGAGATCGGCGATTTGGAATACGAGGCCCAGGTGAAGCTGCTGCGCGTGCTCGACCTCGGCGAAATCCAGCGCGTCGGCGCCGACGTGCCGCAAAAGATCGACATCCGCGTGATCGCCGCCACCAACCGCGACTTGGAAGACATGGTCCACAAGGGCCAGTTCCGCGAGGACCTGTATTATCGCCTGTCCATGTGCTCGCTCTGGATCCCCCCGCTACGGGAACGGCGCGACGAAATCGAGGTGCTGTTCAACTACTTCCTTCGCCAGACCGCCAACGACAACGGCATGCCCCTGGCGGAGATCAGCGACGAGCTTCGAGTGTTCATCTACAAGCGCTACGACTTCCCCGGCAACATCCGAGAACTGAAGAACCTGACCCAGTTCATCGCCTACATCCACGACGGCAAACCGGTGGCGATCCAGGACCTGCCCAGACGCTACCGGGAGCGGCACCAGAACATGAACGGAAGCGCACAGGACAACGACGAGGGCCAACTCCGCCAGGTGCGCGGAAGCGCGGAGAAGGAGCACCTGACGTCGGTGCTGAACGCCAACAACGGCGACATCCAGGCCGTATGCGCGGATCTCGGCCTGTCGCGATCGCGGGTGTACCAGCTTCTGAAGAAGCACGGGATAAAAAGCCGCGATTTTCGAGGATGATTCCGCCATGCGGGCGGCGGAGGTCAACCTTGTTTTCATAATCTTCGGATAGAAAGGACACTGGGGATAAATGGCGGAGACTTTCGCTCCGCCGATGATCGAGGGTGAGGGGGATTTCGACGAGACCGGAAACCGAACCTCGTAACGGGACATGGGCCTGCGCGCGACGACCGGAAGGGCTACGCCTTTTTCTGGCGGCGTTTTTGTTCGTCCTGATTCTGGCCTCCCCCGCCCGCGCCGAGGACGCGCCCCCGCCCGCCGATCAAGGCGCCTGGTCCATGGAGGCGCTGGACAGGACGCGGCTTCCAGGCGCGTCCGGCGGCCTGATGATCATGAAGGAGGCCGCGGCCGGGGGCTTCAGCGGGGCGCGCGCCGCCTTGAAGGGAAAACGCGTCCGACGGATTTCGCTGGACAAGCTGATGCGCATGGCCCGGGCGGGAAACCTGGACATCCGCATCGCGGGCGAATCCCTGTCCCAGGCCGAGGCCAACCGCAGGCAGACCGACGCCGCCTTCGATCCGGTCCTGAACTCGTCCTGGTCGTTCAGCGAAACCATCACCTACCACCGCGGCGACTACGTCACCCGGGAATTCGAAACCCGCAGCGAAACCCTAGAGGACACGGACGACGACGACACCGACGACACCGACACCTCATCGAACGCCTGCGTGGTCGTCGATGGTCAGCTTGTGGACACGGTCGGGTCCACCAACGGCAACAACGGGCAATGTTTCGACAACAACGTCTGGGGCACCCAGTTCGAGATCGCGAGCGCGGCGACCCGGCCGTCCAAGATTCCCCATTCTTGGACGTCCACGCTCGGCATCGCCTATCCTTTCCGTTGGGGCGGGGTGATCAACGCCAGCTATTCCACCACCCATAGAAAGAAAAACAGCCAGACGCTTTCCGGGTTCACCGACTATCAGCTGTCCGTGGGCGATCCGTTCGGATGGGGCAACCGGATGGATTGGACGTCCTCGTTTTCGGTCAGCTACGAAATGCCCCTGCCCTTCGCCAAGGATTTCGGCAAATTCGGGTCGAGCGCCAGCCTCGCCATGGAGACCGGCAGGATCACCGAGCGGCGCACTCGGCTGCAGGAGGAAGCCATCGTCAACGCCACCCTATCGACGGTGGAGCAGGCCTTCTGGGACCTGGTCGAGGCCTACGAGCAACTCGGCGCCAACGCCAAGCAGCGCGAATTCCTAGAAAAGCGCTTCACCCGCACCAAACGTCGCTTCAAGAGGGGGCTCGCGACCGCCTACGACTTGGAGCAAGTCCGCGCCGAACTGCTGAACCAGAAGAACCGCGAGGAAATCGCCTGGAACGCGTACCTGTCACGATCCAACGCGCTATTGCGCATGCTCGACCAGGACGCGGACGCGATCCTGTTGCCGGACGACTTCCGCCAGATGCTGGAAACCCGCAAGCGCCCCGACCCGGTCGAATCCCTGCAGACCGCGCTCGCCAACAACCCGGACATCCATATCGGCTACGAAGACCTCTTGTCCCAGAAGGCCAACGTGAAATACCGCGAAAACCAGATGATGCCGGACGTGGACCTTGTCATCAGCTATTCCGCCAGCCAGTCCGACACGGCATTCGGCTACGGGTCCTGGTGGGATTCCGCGACCCATGTCTTCACGCCGGACAGCGATGAACTGTACATGGGCGTAAGGATGACTTTCCCGTTGTGGAAAGGCGCGGAGCAGGCGGCCCTCACCCAGGCCCGCATCGTGCGCAAACAGGCCGACGACCGCCTGCGCATGACGCGGAACCTAGTCGTCCAAAGGGTCAACAACGCGGTCAGCGGCGTTTTTTCCAACGACTCGCTGGTCCGAAGCGCCGAGAAGGACCTGCGTCTGGCGCAACTGGCGCTGGAAAAGGCGGACGTCCGCCACGAGCACGGCTTGGCCACGGAATTCGAGGTTCTGGGCAAGTACGACGACCTGTTGCAGGCCCGGCTGAACGCGATCAGCGCGAAGACCGCCAGACGCAAAGCGTGGACGGAGCTTCTGGCCTCGCAGGGAATGATGGAGGCGCAACGTGAAGCCCGGTAGCCGCCGACGATTGTTGGCCGCTTTGGCGTTCGCTTTCGCGGTCGCGGGGACGCCCCACGCGCCGGGCGCGGCGGAGACCGCCCCGCCTCCATCCGTGGTGATGACCGATCCCGAGGCGGCGCTTCAGGAAAGCGAGGTCCTGAAAACCCTGCGCCAGGCCCTTGAGCAGGCGATCGCCAGCCGCAAGGGCTTCGGCCTTTACAAACAGTTGAAGCCCGAGGTCATTCCCATAAGGGAGGCCGCCCTGCTCGCGCTGCGCCAGAACCTTTCCATCCAGCAGCAGGGCCTGGCGAGGGAAATCGCCGAGGAGGCGGTGGTCGAGGCGGACGCGGTTTTCGATCCCGTGTTCTCGGTTTCGCTTTCCGGATCGCGCACGCGGACCCAGACCCGCGTGGAGGAAGCCTACCGGTTCAAGGGCGGAACCGTCGCCGACGGCGGCAACCTCGTCGTCAATTTTTCCGAGGGGCCCATTCAGCAGCTTATCTACGACGGGGCCCGCACGGAAGGTTTCTTCCGCGACGTGGTCACCGCGAACGAAGCGAGCAAGACCGGATCGAAGAAGACCGCGACCCTGGACCTCATCCTGGAACAGCAACTGCCCTGGGGTCAGAGCTTCTCCGTGGACCTTACGATCCACCGCGAGCCCAAGTTCTTCACCAACAACGCGGGCTCGGAAGAACTGGAAACACATGGAAATTACGACCGCCCCTGGATTTCCACCCTGACGTCCTCGATCTCGACGCCCGCCCCCTTCACCAAGGGCTTCGGCCCCGACAGCCCCAACGCCATCGCCGACGAAATCTCGCGGATATCGCTTCAGGTCGCGCGCCGGACCTTGCAGGTGGTCATCAACGACATCCTGACCGAGGTCGACAGCGCCTATTGGGACTTGGTGTCTGCGGCGCAGGTCCTTTACGTCTCCATCCAGACCCAGGCGGTGGTCGAGGATCTGCTGACACGGACCAGGCGGCTTTACCGGGCGCAATCCATCATTCGCTCCGACAAAAGCCAGGTGGAAAGCCTCGCCGCCTCGGTCCGAGGCGACGTGGAGCAGGCGTTCCTGGACTACGTGTCCGCGTCCAACGCGCTTTGGCGGCTGTTGGGCGGGAAGGATCCGGTGCTTCTGATGCCCGCCGGATACGCGGCCCTGTTCTCGCGAACCTCCTACGTCCCGGAGGACCCGGGGCTGATTTTCGGCAATCCGGAATACCTCGACGCGGTGCTCGACGTCCGATCCGCCGACGCCAACCTCAGGGGCGCGGAGAACCAGGCCCTGCCGGACATCTATCTGAGCGCCACCGCCACCCTCGCCCAAAGCAACGCGGTGTTCGGATACGACGACGTTGGGAAGTCACTGGAGAACGTGGCCAATCCGGACTCCATCACGCTCGCGTTCTCGGCCTCGTTCATTCGCGCGCTCGGCAACCGGGCGGCCGAGGCGACGGCGGACAGCGCGTCCCACTTCGCGACGCAGCGCCGGCTGGAGTTGCGCAAGGTCCGCCGCGAGCTGGAAAACGAGTTCGAGGACGCCCTGATCTCGCTGAAAAGCGCCCGAGAAAGCGTCGGTATCACCCAACGCAATCTGGAGCTGGCGCGAAGCGTCTACGAACGCTCGCTCCGTCTCCAGAAGAACCGAGAAGTCACCGAGTACCAGATCTCGGAGAACGTCCGCACCCTGCTCAGCCGCAAGCGTTCGTTCATATCGGCCCTGGTCTCGGCCAAGAAGGCGGAGGCGACGGCGCTTGCCGCCGCCGGTCTTCTGGCGGAACATTACGGCGAACGCACGGCCCAGACCGTCGCCGACGTGGTTCGACTTCGGGCGCTCGCCGGAACCGGCGAACTGAAACACTTCGGAGGCAGCAAATGAACCGGTCAAGGACGACCGCCGGACTGATCGCCGCGCTCTTCGCGCTGCAGACAACCGCGCCCGCCTTCTCGGCCGTGGACGAAGAGGAAATGGACCGCAAGGCCGAGGCGATCGCCCAGGCCGCCGCCCGGGAGCTTCTGCCCCAGGTCGATGAGGAGGAGAAGAAACGCCACGCCCTGATCCTGGACGGCCTGTCCCTGGGAGGGGAGAAGACGGGCTCCTGGCAAGCGCTCGGCGGCAAGACGCCGCTCTTCATCACGCGGCGCGAAGCGGTGATGAGCGCGCTCGCGCGGAACCTGAGCATCGAGTCCGGTCGGGACGACGTCTTTTCGGCGGAGCAAGCGCTCGAGGAGGCCAAGGCGGTCTTCATTCCCAATTTCTCGCTGGCCATGAACTTCACCCAAACCGACACCTACCGCAGAGCCCGGGTCGGTCGGGTGAACAAGCGCCGCTTCAACGCGTCGGACGTCACCGATATTCCGGCCGGCAGCGAATCGCCAGCGGTCACCTCGGTCATTTTCCGCACGCAGGCCGCCGAAACCAACGTCTCCCAGGAGATCGAGGCCAGCAGCGAGCCAAAAAACGGCCCGACCGACGTGCACAGCTTCACGCTCAGCGTCACCCAACCCCTGCCCTGGGGGCCGACCTTAAGCGTGTCCAGCGTCACCAACCGCCAGAAGGTCTTCTACAAGACGGGCCATTACTGGAAGGACGGCATGTATTCGTCCACGCTGACGCTCAACCTGTCGTCCGGGCTGCCAGGGTTCAAGGATTTCGGCCCCTACGCCCCGACCGACGCCGCCATCAAGATCGCCGAGAAGACCAACGAAATCGCCAAGTGGGCCCTATTCTCGACCATCAATTCCATCCTGTCCCAGACCGATTCCGCCTATTGGACCTTGACCCAGGCGTTGGAGACGCTCTTCGCCGCCGAGGCCAACCGCGACCTGATAACGCGCCAGAAGGCGCGGGTCGAGCGCCTGTTCTCGAAACAACGCGCCACCACCTACGAAAGAGCGGAGATGGACGCCGAACTGGCCAACGCCGAGATCGCGGTGGAGCAGGCCCGGGAATCCTATCTCATCGCCTCGAACGCCCTCGCCCAGTTGGTGGAGCATTCCGAGGACGCGATCAAGGACGGCGTCTACCTGCCCTACGCCTACGCCAAGGCCTTCAAGCAGGACATGCCGGCGGATTACGACAAGGCCCTGGCCACGGCGCGGGAATTCCGCGCCGATTACAAGATCGGCTTTTTGAACGTGGACTCCGGCCTGATTTCGTACAAGGCGGCGGAGAACCAAGCCCTGCCCGACGTGGACGTCAGCGCGTCCCTGACGTCTTCGCAGAACGGGACCACGTTCGGTTTCCGCGATCCCTGGCACAGCATCACGAACCTGAACCGTCCGGACACCCGCACCGAATCCCTGACTCTCAGCTACCGGTGGCCATGGATGAACCGCGCCGCCGACGCCGACTTGGTCCAGGCCCGCCACGGCCTGAACAGCACCCGGCTGTCCACCGGCGACGTGGACAAGTCGGTGCGCAAGGAAATCGCCGACGCGCTTTCGGGCCTCGGCGGCGCCCGCATCCAGTTGGAGGAGGCGGAGCGCGAGATCAAGGCGCTTCAGGAAACCCTGGAAACCCTGTCTCGCCGCCGCGAACTGGGCGCGGACTACACCCAGAACGAATTCGTGCTCACCAACCGCAACCTGCACAGCGCCAAGCTGAAGCGCATCGCCGCCCAGATTTCGGGCGAGATATGGGAAACGGCGCTGCTGGCGGCCCAGGGAACGCTGGCCACCGACTACGGCATGGTCACCGCCATCAACGAAACCGACCGTCATAGGGTCAAGCGGCTGGCGGAATTCGGCATGTTGAGCTATTTCGGAAGAGCCGTCGGCCTGATCGACGACGACCTGGACGCCAAGTAGAAAGGATTCCGCCATGCGGATCGGATTGTTCGCCCCAAGGAACGCGCCCGCGACCCGACTGGCCATGGACGCGCTCGAAGGCCACGCGCCAGGCGCGGCGCGCCTGTTCGACATCGGGCTCGACGACGGGCGGCCGGTGGCGCTGGACGACGCCGGGTTGACGTGGGACGGGGAGGACCTGAAGACGCTCGACGCCGCCTGGCTCCACGGTTTTCAGTGGGAGGATCCGGTCATTCCGTCCGCCATGGACGGGGCCGATTGGTCGTTCTGGCAGACCCGCTACGTGCTGGAGCAGCAGAAGTTCAGCATCCTGTTCAGCGTGCTGACCCGCATCGCCGCCGCCAACCCGACCATGCGGAACGGCCCCCAGGTCCATCTCGACGCCTTCACCAAGCTGGAGCAACTCCGCAAGCTTTCCGACCATGGAGTCTCGTTGCCGCCCCTGCTTCTGGCCAACGACGCGGACGCGGTGAGCCGATTCCGCGAGCGCAACGGCGACGTGGTCTGGCGCACGGACACCGGACGCTCGGCCTGGCAGCTGTTCACGGACCGCCAGCAGGACGCGCTGATCACGCCGGACAAGCCGCCGGTTTTGCTCGCCGGGATCGCGCCGGGTGAACTGGTCCGGGTCTTTGTCCTCGACGGACGCCCGGTGTTGACGCTGAAGTTCGAGGCCCCAAGCTGCGAAGCGTTGGAGCGGCTGGAGGTTTTCTGGCCGGCCCAGCCCGACCACGGCGCCCACGTGATCGCGGCGGCGGCGGAGAAGATCGGGGTTCGATGGGGCATGGCGACCTATATCGCGTCGGGCGGCGGCGCGGTGGCCTACGACCTGGACCCGGACCCGGCCATCGCCGACCTGCCGGGCGAGGTGGCCATGGCCGTGGCCGACGGTCTGGCGCGGGGGCTGTTGGGCCGGGACGGCCGGATTTCGCTCGCGCGCGGACTATACGCCCGCGATACCTTGTTCCTGCGCCGCATGCACCGCATCCAGTTCGACATCCAGCGCACTAAGTACGCGGAAGAAGAGGCCTGATCCCGTCCGCCAAGGCCATGGCCACCCCGTTCCAGTCGCCCGGAAACGCCTGGCGGACCAGGCGATGGGTCGGATACCAGGGGCTGTCGTTCCGGTCCAGAAGCCACAGATGGCTGGTGGAGAAGGCGAGCGGAATCCACGCGGGCTTGCCAAGCGCGCCCGCAAGGTGCGCCATGGCCGTGTCCACGCTCACGATCAGGTCCATTTCGTTCACAAGGGCGGCGGTGTCGGCGAAATCGACCAACCCCTGGGCCAAGTCCACGACCTGGGGGAAGGCCGCGAGCTCCCCGCTTCCCGCCCCGACCTGCAACGAATAAAACGACGCGCCCTCCAACTCCAGCAACGGCCCCAGTTTCTCCAGCGTGCAGGACCGGGTGTCGTTGTCGATCCGGGTTCCGGTGCCTTGCCAGACCAGACCGATGCGAACCCCCTCGCCCGGAACGTCGGGCTTGGCGACTCCTTTTGGGACGGTGAGGTAAGGATCGGAAGGAAGGTCGCTCAACGTGACGCCCAGGACATGGGCCAAGCTCATTACGGGGATCTGCGCGTCGTGGTCTGGAAAGGGATCGCCCCAATCATAGACTTCGTCCACGCCGGGCGCGGAGGCCAGAAGCCGGGTCAGGCGGGGGCGGCATTCGACGACCACGCGCCCGACCCGTTCGGCCGCGAGCGCGAAGAATCGGGCGAAAGCGATGGCGTCGCCCAACCCTTGCTCGGCGTGGATCAAAAGCGTTCCGTCCCCCAAGGGCGCGCCGTCCCATCGCGGTTTGTCGAATTCGCGCCTGGGCGTGCGAAAACCGGGCGCCTCCCAACGGTGTTCGAACTCGGCCCAGCCTTCGGCGAACTTGCCTTGCTGCAGAAGCGCTATGGCCAGGTTCATGCGGGTGTCGGCGCGGTCGGGCTGGGCGGCCAGCGCCTGGCGATAGCAGGCCTCGGCCTCCTCGACCCGTCCGGCGGCGCGGAGCGCGACGCCGAGATTGTGCAGGACCACCGGGTTGCCGGGCCGGTTCGCCAGCACCCCCTCGAGAGGCTCGACGGCCAACTCGCCGCGCCCGAGCGCCAGCAATAGCGCGCCGAGCTCGAACTGGGCTTCGGGCGTCATCGGCGCGACCCGGGACGCGCTGACAGCCAGCGAGGCGTAGCGCAGCGCCTCCCCTCCCATGCCCAGGTCGCGATGGATTTCCGACAGCAGGCAGTGGGCGCGGACGTCGGCGGGGTTTTGGGATAGGAGTTCGAGGCAGGACTTCACCGCCCCTCGCGCGTCCCCTTGGGCGCGGGCCTGTTTCGCGGCGTTCAGGCTCACGTCAGTCCGACCGCCTGCATCAGCTTGACGTTGAAGTATCGAATGTCGTCAAGCGGGTCGGGAACAAGCCCGGCGTCGAACGCGGCCTTCAGGTCGGCGACCGCCTCCTCGATGGTGTGGCGGGGAGAGAAGCCGAGCGCGCGCTTGATCTTGTCCGAAGACACCATGTAGGAGCGGTTGTCGTCGGTGGGCGTGGTGACGATCTCGACGTTCTCGCCGATCACGGCCTTGACCATGGACGCGATGTCCATGACCGAATGGTTCTGGTACCCGGCGTTGAAGATTTCGCCGTCGATGGCTTCGTCCTCGTATTCCAGGCAGCGGAGATAAAGGTCGGTCATGTCCTCGATATGGATGTTGGGGCGAAGCTGGCTTCCGCCGAACACGGTGATCCGGCCGTTGTTGATGGCGTGGTTGGTGAGGATGTTCACCGTCAGATCGAGCCTGAGCCTTGGCGCGTAGCCGCACACCGTCGCCGGGCGCAACGTCAGCCCGACGAAACCGGGCTCGCGCTCTTCCAGAAGGATCCGCTCGCAGTCGGCCTTGAAGCGGGAATAGTCGGTCAGGGGCTCCAGCGACATGTCCTCGGTCACGTCTGGGACGTCCTTGACGCCATAGACGCTGGACGACGAGGCGTAGATGAAGCGGCGGACCCCAGCCGCCTTCGAAGCCCGGACCAGGGGGCGGAAGGCGTCCAGGTTGATGGACTTGCCCAAGTCCGGATCGAGCTCGAACGACGGATCGTTTGAAATGCAGGCCAGATGGATGGCGGCGTCGCAGCCCGCGACCGCGCGCGTCAACGCGTCCGCGTCGCGGAGGTCGCCCTTGATTTCGGTCAGACCGGGATTGTCCCGGACCGGCGCCAGGGCCTCCTCTCCATAAAGATACAGGTCCAGCACCGAAACCCCGTATCCCGCCTCCAACAATTTTGGAACCAGGCTGGAGCCCACGTACCCGGCCCCGCCGGTGACCAGGATGCGTTCGAACCTTCGCGACATGTTCCTTCCCTATTTCAACAATGCGGTAATGGTCTTGACCAGCGACGGCTTGTCCACCGACGAGCGGTGGCCGATGATACCAACCTTCAGCGCGCCCGCAGCGTTGCCGATGAAGGCCGCGTCCTGCACCGACGCGCCCGCCGCGATCATGGGCGCGGACACGGCGAGGAAAGCGTCGCCCGCGCCGATGGTGTCGACGATGGAGCTTGTCAGCCCCGGCACGTGGTTGGCGCCTTCGCCTTTTTCGTAAGCGTAGCACCCGTGCTTGCCCGAGGTCACCACGATGCGACCGCAATCGATGACGTTCGGCAGGCTGGAGCCGACGATGGTGTGCAGATGGCTGAACTTGTCCCCAACCGCGAGCCGGGCCTCGGGCCCGTCGATGCAGACGTAGTCGGCGCGGGGATAGCGGCTGATCAGGTTGAATCCGAAATTCGCGCTGTTGGTCTGGGCGTTGACCGCCATGAATTTGCCGGTTCCCAGCAGCGTCCCGATGGTGGTCTGTCCGATCAGACCATGGCCGAAGTCGTTGACGACCAACATGTCCGCGCCTTCGGCGGCGGCGGCGGCGGCGGCGTCCACCTCGCGCTGCAGGGAGGGTTTCAAGGGCCGGTCGTCAAGGTAACTGACTTCGAACAGCTTGCGCACAGCGTAGCCGTGGTCGATGAAGCGGCACTTGCGCGTGGTCGGCGCGTCCTGGTTCCGGATCACGGTCAGCTTGACGTTGTCCTTCAGGATTTCACGAATCAGGTCTTCATGGCTGTCGCGCCCGCCGAGGCATGTGACCAGCTCCACCTCCTTGCAGAATGACGCGGCGTGATTGGCGGCGGCGACCACGCCGCCCGCGAAGACCTCGCCTTTTTGATGGCGGGTCGAGATGATGTTCTCCTTGGAGGCCTTGCCCATGGCCTCGACGTACTGATACTCGTCGATGATGGCGTCGCCGATCATGGCGACCTTCAATTCAGACGCCTTTTCGATAATCGCCAAAAGCCGGTCCAGCGCGTTCTCGGAGCGCAAAAGGTCCAGATGCTGCTGCAGCTTGGGCTCGTAGATGTTGAAGTGCTGGTTCAGAAGGTTGGACGAGCTGAACGTGATGCCGTCGGTGAACACCACCTTGCCCCCACCGTCCTCGACCGCCTGGGATTCCGAGACGATCTTGCCGGTGACGTCGTCCTCGGCGGAGGCGTATTCGCGGCCCTTGGCGTAGATCTTCGGCTTGATGGCGCGGAGCACGTTCTCGGCGCTGGGGGCGGTATTGACGCCGACCCAGTCCACGCACTCCAGCGAGGCCACCATCTCGGCGCGGACGTGGTCCGGGAACACCGGGCGGTTGGGCCCCTTGTTCACGTAGGCGTCGGCGGTCAGCGTCACCATCAGCACCGTGCCCTCGCCCTTGGCCGCCTGCAGGTGGCGGACATGGCCGAAATGCAGAAGGTCGAAGGCGCCGTGTGCGAGCACCACGCTTTCGCCCTGGGCGTTGAGCCCGTCGGCGATGCGGCCCAGCTCTTCGATGGTCTTGATCTTGGACGCGGCGTCCTTGGGTTTGTTCGTCATGTTTCTTCCCGGGGCGTGAGGTATTTGAACCAGGCGTCGGTGGCTTCTTTTATGCTATCCGGATTCCATATCGGTGCGTCCCGCCAATAGTCGATATTGTCCAGCATGATGGGGACGCCGTCCTCGATGGGAACTTGGGGCGCCCAGCCGATCTCGGCGGAGATCCTGGCGATGTCGGCGAGCGTCCGGTCGGGCTCGCCCGGCCGCTTGGGGATGCGCACGGTCTCTTTGGCGCCCAGCAGCTCCGCGATGCGGTTGACGCTGACGTCGCGGCCGGTCCCGACGTTGTAGATTTCGCCCGGCCGTCCCTTGTCCGCCACGGCGAGAAAGGCCCGGGCCACGTCGGACACATAGGTGAAGTCGCGGCTTTGTTCGCCGTCCCCGACGATGGTCAGCGGCTCGCCCGCCAGTATCTGGGCCAGGAACACCCCGAACATGGCGCCATAGGTCCCCGACGTGCGCGAGCGGGGACCATAGACGTTGAACAGACGCACGGAAGAAATCGGCAGGTCGTAGACGTTGGCCCAGTGCAACGCCATCTGCTCGCCCAGATACTTGGTCAGCGCGTAGGGGTACTGGGGCCGGATCGGCGCGGTTTCCGGGGTGGGATAGACGTCGGGAATGCCGTAGCACGATGACGAGGCGGTGTAGACAAGACGCCTCACTCCCGCGTCCCTGGCGGCTTCCAGCACCGCGAATGTCCCGTTGACGTTGGCGTCGTGATAATGATGCGGCCGTTCGATGGACGGCACGATGTCGGCCAGCGCGGCCAGGTGGAACACCCGCTCCGCCCCCGCGACGGCGTCCCGCGCGGCGGCGCGGTCGGCCACGTCCATTTGGACGATCTCCAGGCTGTCCTCGTCTTGGACATGGGCCAAGTTCTCCAACCGCCCGGTGGAAAGGTTGTCCAGCACGCGCACCCGGCGGCCCCGGTCCAACAGGGCGTCGACCAGATGGCTCCCGATGAACCCGGCCCCGCCGGTCACCACGTCGAACGGGCGCTCAGCCATCCAGGGTTTCCTCCAGCGCCGCGCGAACGTCGGTGAACACGCTGTCCCAATCGCCCCAGGACGGCTGGCGGAACAGGCGCATGGTGGGGTACCAGACGCTATCGTCGCGGCCCCGCATCCACAAGAACCCGGGCGCGTAGGCCAGAAGCGTCCAGACCGGCCGGCCCATCGCGCCAGCCAAGTGCGCCACCGCCGTGTCCACGCTGATCACCAGGTCCATTTCCGCCACCGCCGCCGCCGTGTCGGCGAAATCCCCGAAACCCGTTCCGAGCTCCATCACGTTTCCGCCGTGGGAGAGGGTTTCGAAGGCGTCCGCGTGGCTTCCAACCTGGAAACTGAAGAAGCGGACGCCCGACAGGTCGAACAGGCGTTCGAACAGGCGCGCGTCGCAGGACCGGTCGCGGTCGTTGCGCTGGGTGGCGCTTCCGCCCCAGACGAAACCGACCTTGAAGCCGTCGCCTTCGGCCCCCGGCGCCCCCGCCCCTTCCGGGACCGAAAGATAGGGGACGTCGGCGGGAACGGTTTCAAGACGGGTTCCGAGCAGCCTTGGCAGGCTCATCATCGGCGCGTGGCGGTCGAAGGGCGGCAGGGACCCGCCCGCCTCCACCACCTCGGCGACGCCGGGCGCGGTCGCGAGCAGGCTGGCCAACGGGCGGGGGCATTCCAGGATCACCTTGCCGCCGCGCTCGGCGACCCCGGCCGCGAAGCGGCTGAACTGAATGGCGTCGCCCAGACCCTGCTCCCCATGGAGCAAAATCGTCAGCCCCTTCAAATCGCCGCCGCCCCATTGGGGCCAGGGGAAGTCGCGCTTCTTCAATCCGAGGCCGGAATGGCCCCAGCGAGCCTCGTATTCGCGCCAGCCTTCCGCGAAGTCGCCCATCTGGATCAAGGCGAGGGCCAAGTTGAAATGCAGCTCGGCGTTGTCCGGGTCCTGGTCCAGGGCTTGTCGGAAGGTCGAAACCGCCTTGTCCTCGAAGCCCATGAACTGATAGGCGCTGGCCAGGTTGTTCAGGATGTCCGTGTTTCCTGGCGACGTGGAGAGCGCGCGGCGGTAATGGTCGGCCGCGTCCTCCAGCCGTCCCCGCTCCAAGAGCGCATTGCCCACGTTGTAAAGCTTGGCCGGGTTCTCGGGATCGTTCGCCACCGCGCGCTCGAAGCTTTCCAGCGCGCCGTCGGCGTCCCCCATCCGCAGCAACGCGTTGCCGAGATTGAAATGGGTGTCGGAATGATCGGGGGCGAGCTTCAGCGCGATGCGGTAGCTCTGGGCCGCCTGTTCGACGTTGTCGATGCCGAGAAGCGCGTTGCCGAGGTTGATGTGGGCGGCCAGGAGCCCCGGCATGGCGATCACCGCGCGGGACGCCGCGTCCGCCGCGTCGCGCCAGCGGCCGAGTTCGTTCAGCGCGCTGGCCAGGTTGTTCAGGATTTCGGGCTGTTCCGGCTCCAGCGCGAGCGCGCGCTCGAAGGATTCCACCGCGCCCTCGAAATCCCCCATGCCCTGGCGTGCGTTGCCCAGGCTGACGTGAGGCGAGGCGAAGTCCGGATCGATCAGGGTCGCCTGCAGCGCCAGGTTCGCCGCCAGCTCCAGGTTGCCCACGTCGAGGAAGACGATGCTGAGCAGGTTGAGCGCGTCCACGTTCGCCTTGTCCTCGACGAGGATGTCGCGGAAGACCTCGGCGGCGTCCGCCAGCTCTCCCTTGGCGTACAGCTCCAACCCTTGTCGCAGTTTCTCCTCGGCGTCCATGCTCTTCTATTCCAACGGCGCGTTCGGAACGCCGTCCCTGATGTTTTCGTAGATGCGCTTGCCCTGTTCGCTGACGCCCAGGATTTCCTCGGCGTAGACCTCCATGAAGACTTCCAACGCCTTGCGCCTGTCCTCCGGTTTCTCGTATCGCCCGGCGATGAAGCGCCCGACGTTCGGAATGCCCATGGCGGACCCGTGCACCATGTGGTGGACTTCCTGGTAATCGTATAGCCGCACTGTGAAGAATTCGCGAAGAGGCTCGTAATAGTCCCGGAATTCCTTTGACGACGCCTTCAGCCCATCCATCAGTTCGGTGAAATCGGCCATGAACCGGTCCCATTCCGCGACGAACCCGTCCAGGTCATAGCGCGAAAGCGTGTCCGGCGGCTCGAAGACCGGCGAGGCGTCGCGGATGCGAGCCTTGACCGCCGCCTTGTCGATGGGCGGCCCGTCGAGGCGCAGCCCCTTGGGAACCTGGGGTCTCGCTCCCTCGATCCGGGCGCCGTCGGTGCAGTTGGCCGCCGTGGCCCGGAACATCCTCAGGTTCATTTCGATGGTGTGGCGGCTCCAGTCGTACAGGCTGTCGGTGTAGACCTCGCCGCCGAAGTTGCCGGGATAGGTGAAGTCCCAGTTCTCGTAGGCGGGCATGAACGCCGTGCCCTGGGCTTCGAGGCTGGTGTAGTAGATGGTGTCGTCCGCGTGGTGCTTGTCCTGGGAGCGCACGCCGCAGTCCACGCCGAAGAAATAAAGCCTGTGGAACCCCATGGTCAGCGCCGTGGCGGTGGACACGTTGGCCGCGAGCGGGCCGCTATGGTACAGGTGCCTGTAGTCCTTGCCGAACACGCGGGTCGAACTGATGCTGTCGCGGAAATACAGATAGCTCTCTTCGAAAAAATCCAGATTGCGCGGATCGACGGAAATGGGTCCGACGAAGGCCACGCCCTTGAGCTTTCCGTGCTCGAACATGTCATCATGGCGCTTGCGGATCACGTCGAGCTTTTCCGGCATCATGGGCAGGTTTTCGACCTCGCAATGGAAATCTGGCCGGATTCCGTTGGCGAGCAGGACCTGCTCGGCGGTTCCGGACGCGAAAATCATCGCGTGGTCCTTCCACTTGCGGACAACCTCCATGACCTCGGGCGTGACCGACGGGCCCGCGCCGACGATGAAGGCGGGCGCGTCCATGCGCAGCCTGGGCTCCGCGTCCAGCACCATGAAACGCCGGGTGCGAAAGGTGTCGGCGGCGTTCACGGTCATCAGGACCTCGTCCTCGAAAAAGCCCTTGGCCATGATGGGGATGTGAACCCTGGCCTTGAACGTGGTCCGAATCAGGTTCAAGTCGCCGACCTTGAAATGGGTGTAGAGGTAGCCCCCGTCCAGGAACGGCATGCCCTTGTCGGCCAGGTACTGGAAGATGGGGCCGTCGGCGGTCTGCGGGTTCACGCCCACCAGAAAGTCCAGGCTCGCCTCGATCTCGTCGCATAGCGCGAAGACGCGTTCCCAATCGACGGCGCTCAGGCTGTGGCGCAGG
This sequence comes from uncultured Hyphomicrobiales bacterium, assembly GCA_964344345.1. Classification (GTDB taxonomy): domain Bacteria; phylum Pseudomonadota; class Alphaproteobacteria; order Rhodospirillales; family CAYFNC01; genus CAYFNC01. Next base: position 34,781 of record CAYFNC010000033.1, read on the forward strand.
AACCCCTTGTTGGGTTCGACGATCAGGACGTGGCGGGGCTTGACGCGCTCGATAAGCTCCTCGACATGAAGGCCGAGCCCCAAGCCGATGACGATCAGGAAGCCGACCTCGTCGTTGGGGGCGATGGTCATCTCGGGCATGCCGATGGCGGCGACGCCGTCCTTGACCCGCTCCATGACGCGAAGCGAGACCGGGCTGTCGCAGTACGCCCCTTCAGGGCTTTTCAGCAGGACTCTTTCGGGGTCCTCGAAATAGGCGTCGATCTCCTCGCGGACGTATTCGTCCGCGGGCTTGGGATAGATGGAGACGCCGTGCTGGGCGACGTTGACCGCGCGGCCGTCCTCGATCACGAGATTGGAAATCGGCTCGCCGAATTCGACGAGCCGATCGTATAGGTTCTGGTCGCGCTCCTTGAAAGCCGCGAGGCCACGTCGGCATAGCTCTTCGTGGTTCATCCGCGGAGCCTCCGGAACGGAACGTCAGGCCAGGGCCTTGTCCCGCATGGCGAAGAAGGCGTCCTCGAGTCCGCGCACGAAGACGTCGACGCTGAACGCGACGGAATCGGACAGCGCGCTCCAGTTGTCGCCCCTGAACGCCCGTCTGGCGTCCGCGTCGCCCGCGAGCGCGACGGCCTTGTCCACGTAACCGTCGACGCTGTCGGCGGTCAAGGCGTCCCCAGCCCCGGTCCGTTTGATCAGGTGAGCCGCGTCCTGGCAGGCCCTGCCGGGCTTGTCGAGGGCCACGACCGGAACGCCGGCGGCGAGGGAGTCGGCCGCGAGATAGGGCGTGGCGAAGGGGAACGTCGCCAGCATCACGTCGATCTCGCGCAGGAACTCCTTGCGGTCGTCGGTCTCGACCGCCTCGATGCGGTGCGCGACGCCAAAATTGCCGAACAGCTCCAGCAGGCGGTTGATGCTCGCGGGGTCGCTCAGCTCGCGATCCATCAGAAGAAGCCGCGAGTCCGGAACCGCCTGCATGATGCGCGACCATGCTCCCGCGACCTCGGCGGTCAGGCCGCCAAGCTCGGTATCCGCGCCGAAGGCCAGGAAGTCCCGGACGTCGGAGGGATTCTCCGCGGGCGGTGGTGTCAGGGGCAGGCTGAAAGAGAAGAGCCCCGTGTCCAGCGGCCACGCCTCGGCGCCGCGGTCGCCGTCCTCCGTCCCGAGCTGGCTGTCGACCAGTCGGTAATCGAAGCCGGGCCCCGGCGCCGCGAACGGCGCGCCAAGCCACGAAACCTGGATCGGCGCGGGCTTGAGCGCGAAACTGGCCAGCCGTTCGGGATCGCCCAGTCCGGAAACATCGACGAGCAAGTCCACCCCTTCGTTCCCGACCATGGCCGCGAAGGTGTGGGCGTCCATGTCCTGGAGGTTGGTCCAGCGGTCAAAACGGTTGCGGAACACGCTGTTCCTGGGCGACGACAGGTTGCCGACGCCGTACCCGATGACGGACAGGCGCGAACGGTCGTGGCGGGAGGCGACCTCGGCCAACATCCTTTTGGCGTTGTCGTCCATGACGCCGCCGACCAGATAGCCGACGCGCAAGGTCTTGCCGTCGGACGGCTTGGCGCGCTCGCCTTCCTCGCCCGCCGCCGCCGCGGCCAGGGCGCGAACCTTTGCAACCGCGTCCAGGGCGGTCGCCGTCGTCAGGTGCGGCGAATGCTCCAGATGCCGGACGTAGGCGGCGTGGGCGTCGATGGCGTCCGGGCCGATCCGCGCGGCGTCCTCCAGGCAGACGCGGGCGTCGGAAAACCGGCCGACGCGGGTCAGGGCCTCGCCCAGCTTGACGGCGTCCTCGGCGTTGTCCCGGCGCAGCGTGCGCAAGGAACGCAACACGCCGCTCGCCGCCTGCGGACGGGCGTCGGAAAGGTGGACGTCGGCCAAAAGGGCGAGCGCCTCGTCGTCGCGGGGGAACAGGCGCACGTGCTGGTCAAGCCAGGACAGGGCCCCTTCCATGTCGCCACTGCGGAGCAGCCTTTTGCCCTGCTCCATGAACGGTTTCTGGCTGATGCCGGTGAAGACCTCGCCGAACGACGGGAAGTCGGAACCCAAAACATCCAAGAGGCGGTTGTCTGGCTTTCGCGCGGAGCCAAGCTTGCCGTAGTACAGCGCCTCCGAAAGATTGCCGGCCATGGAGTACAGGACAGCCAGGACCTCGGGCACGTCGCTACTCGATTTCGGCTGCTCCTCGGCCATGCGAAGCAGGTCGATCGCCATAGCGTAGTCGCGGCAGTGATAGGCGATCACGGCATTGTAGGCGAACACGTCGGCGAACGTTTCGGGAGAGTCGCCCAATATGGCGAGTTTTTCGATCGCGGAGTCGAACTCCTTGGCGAGGATATGGTTGCGTACAGTCTTGATGATCGCTTCAGCGTCGCCCGCGGGACGCTCCGAGCTCACGATGTTTGTCATTGAATTCCTCAATGTATGCTTTTCGTCCGATCAGGCCGAGGCGTCAATGGATCCAGACGCGGGCGGCGGCGCGGCCCCGTCGTCTGATGGCGCGTCTTGCGCCGGCGCCTCCTTGGGAGTCTCGAACAGACCCATCGCGATTTCCCGGTTGATGGTCACCAGCGTCGCGGCGTTTTCCGGTTTGGGATCGGAGATAAGCTCCACCGACACCTTGTCTATGTAGTTGCTCAGCGAGAGCATGTTGTCCCTAATTTCTTGGGGCAATGGGCAATCCGGAGAGGAAATTTCCGCCTGGAAGATGGTCCACAGGCGCCAGTTCAAACGAACGGCCTGAAGAAACACCTCCTCGTCGAAAGGAGACGCCTCGCTGGACTCCTTGATCCGGCGCGCCGCCTCGGTGAGAGCCCACGCCTCAGTCTGACGGGGATTCCCCCCCGTCGGGACCTTCGTGTAGGGCTGCTGCAAGTTCTTGTTCGGCATGTCCGATAACTCTCCCTTCATGCTCCACCAGCTTTCTGGCTAGGTGCAATGCCTGGTATAACTTGTCTTGATTAACAGCTTCTAAAATTTCCTTGATCAAAGACTGCGCGCTTGGCGCGGCGCCGCCGTAATCGGAAAGAAACCGCGTCGCCAACGGCAGATAGTTGTCCCTACGGTTCGGAAAAAGATAAAGATTCTGGATGGCGAAATAAACGCGCGAGGCGGGGGTTCTCGCGTCCTCTTCGGTGATGATGTCCCGCTCGCGAAGGATCGTGGCGTTGTTCAGGATCAACGCCTTCATGACGCCGCTGCCGACATTTTCCATGACGGCCCCGTTGATGATGATTTTTTCGCCGGCCTTGAGAGCGATCTTGAGCGGCATAAAAGCCATCCCCGGAAAAGGGAAGAAGGGAAATAATAAAAAAAACGATGAGGGAAAGGAATGCGCCCATTCCAATCCCTCATCAAAAGCGGTTATTACGAGAACAACTGCAGCACCGACTGCTCGGCCTGGCCGGCGAAGGCGAGGGCC
>CAYFNC010000034.1:0-37891 GCA_964344345.1 uncultured Hyphomicrobiales bacterium
AAAAGACAACCAAAATCCAAGAGTTCATGGTAGGCGGTATACGGCGAAGGCTTACCTTCCAACGGCTCCTGAAAACCGTGCTCAAGGCCGGCGGCATCCGCAACATCCAGGCGGTCAACAAGGCGACCGAGGGATTGAAGCGCCTGTTCCAGCGCCCGACCCACGTGGTGTTCTGCGACTGGGTCATGGACGAGATGAACGGCGGGGAGTTCACGCGCCAGGTCCGGGAGCTTCAGGTGCCGAGCCGCATCATCCTTCTGACCGGATTCTCCAGCGTGGACATCCGCAAGCGCGCGGGCAACCTGGGCGCCGACTTCTTCCTGGAAAAACCGATCACGGCCCAGGCGCTGTTGCACTCCATCGCCCTCGCCATGGAGAACACGCCGGCCGATTGACGCGGCTCACACCGCCTTCGAATGGCGCTTTTCGCTTCGGTTCAGATAGGTGTCGAAGGCGGCGGCCACCAGACGCATGAAGGGCCGCCCGTCTTCCGTGATTGCGATGGCGCCGCCGTCGATCTCCACCAGGCCGTCGTCGGCCATGGGACGGATGCTGTCCAACTCGAACGAATAGGCGTCGGGATCGACCTCCACCGCCATGTCGCACATCAACCGCTCGATCACGGCGCGGCGCGCGCGGTCCTCGTCCGACAGTTGGAACCCCCGGGCGATGGGAAACGCGCCCCCGGCGACGGCGTCCTTGTACTGGCGCAGCGGCTGCTGGTTCTGGGCGTAGCCCTGGGGCAGCGACCCGATGGCCGAAGCGCCCATGCCGATCAGCGCCGCGCCGGCGTCCGAGGTGTAGCCCTGGAAGTTCCGTTTCAGCGTCCCGCCCAACAAAGCCTTGGCCATGGAATCGTCTGGATGGGCGAAATGGTCCAGGCCGACCCGGACGTAACCGGCGTCGGCCAACACGTCGGCGGCGGCGGTGAACTGGGCCAGGCGCTGGCGAACGTCGGGTAGCGCGGCCTCGTCGATCAGCCTTTGGTGCGTCTTCATCCAGGGCACGTGGGCGTAGCCGAAAAGCGCCACGCGCGCGGGCTTCAGCGCCAACGCGCTGACGGCCATGGCGCGCACGCCCGCTTCGGTCTGGAAGGGAAGGCCGTACATCAGGTCCAGGTTCAGGGCGTCGATCCCATATTTCCGCAACCAACCGACCACCCGCTCGGTCACCTCGAAGGGCTGGATGCGGTTGATGGCCTTTTGCACCGCATCGTCGAAGTCCTGCACCCCGATGCTGGCCCGGTTGACCCCGGCCTCGGCCAACGCGGCGACGTAGTCCTCCTTCGTGTCGCGGGGATCGAGCTCCACCGCCGCCTCGGCCCCCGGCGCGATGTCGAAGCGGGCGCGAATGCGCTCGAACGTGCGCCGCCAGTCCTCGCCGGTCAGGATGGTGGGGCTGCCGCCGCCCCAATGCAAATGCCGCGCGGCCATGCGCCCCGGAAGCGCGTCGGCGACCAGGTCGATCTCGTCCAGAAGGTGGGAAAGGTAGTCCGCCACCGGCTCGTAACGCTGGGCCAGCTTGGTGTAGCAGCCGCAAAACCAGCAGAGCGTGTCGCAGAACGGCACGTGGAAGTACAAGGAGAGCGGCGCGTCCCCGTCCAGCTCCCCGAGCCAGCCGCGATAGGCGTCGCCGTCCACGCCTTCGTTGAAATGCGGGGCGGTGGGATAGCTGGTGTAGCGGGGGACTTGAACGTCGTACTTTTCGAGAAGATCCGGTTTCATGAAGGGAAGGTAATGCCGTTCGGCCCGGGGCTCAAGCGCCGAGCGAAAGGAAGACCACGCCGCCGTTGCTGTCGGCGACGACGACGCGCCCGTCGGGGCCCACCGCCACGGCGTCGACCAGCCCGCCCGCCGGGGCCTCGTCCGCGACCGCGCCCGTTTCCAGGTCCCACAATCGAATAATCTGGTCGTCCCCGCCCCCGACCAGGAAGCGCCCGTCCGACGTCGGGGCGAGAGCCAGGACCCAGGGGCAGACGGCGTCCAGGCGGGCGGTTTCCTTCAGCGTTCCCGCGTCGAGGACGCGGACGGTCCCGTCGTCGCCGCCCGTGGCCAGGCGCTTTCCGTCGGGCAGGGCCGCGACGGCCCAGACCGAACCTTCGTGGGCCTTGGCGGCCCTGATTTCCCGCCCCGCGCCCAGGTCCCAGACCCGGACCGTTCCGTCGAAGCCCGCGCTGGCTGCGCGGTCGCCAGTCAGAATGTCCAGCGCCGTCACCCATCCGTCGTGGCCGCGCATGCAATGAAACTCGGCTCCGTCGCGCCACAGACGCACCGTCCCGTCGTCGCCGCAGCTCAGGATGTCGCCGCCGCTGCGGGCCAAGGCGTTGACGGAGCGTTCATGGCCTTCGAGGCGAAGGATTTCCCGACCATAGCCCAGCGCCGCGACTCGGATGGCGCCGTCCTGCCCGGCGCAGGCGACGCGGTTTCCATCCAGGACCGCCAGCGCCCGAACCCAGCCGAGGTCGGCCTCGGCCCGCGCGGCCAGGGTTTCGCCGTCCCAAAGCCTGAGCGCGCCGTCGCGCCCGGCGGTCAGGGCCCGTCCGTCCGCCGTCCAGGCGCAGGCCAGCACCCAGCCCCAGTGATTCTCCGCGCCGTCGCCTCCGGGAACGCGGGGGCCTGGGACCAGCCGCGCCATGCCTATCGGCTTCCCCCGGCAAGCGTCCGGAGCAAGCCGTCGGCGCCAGGATTGGAATGAGCGCGCTCGAGCACGATGCCCCCCGGCTCCGCGCCCGCGCCGTAATAGGCCTCGTTCAAGTCCTGGCGGCGGATCAGCGCCGCGCCTTCCAAGGACACTCCGCCGAAAATCCCGGCCGACGCCGCGAACGCGACGATGTCCGCGTCCAGGTTCGCGGTGGTGGACGCCTCCAACCCCGCGCCGATCAGCCCGACGGTGACGCCCATGTCGGCGCCGAGCTTGCCCTGATGCCGGATGACCGCATCGACCGCCCCGGGCGTGCGAAGCGCCAATACGATCTCGGACGCCTGGCCGCCGATCTGCATTCCGAAGCTCCCCGCCCCCATGACGTAAAAGGCCGGGTGGCTCCAGTTCCCGGAGACGTCGCGACCGACAAGGACCCCGTTGCCGCCCTCGGCCCCGGCCAGGAACGCCGCCTTGTAGACGGCGGGAAAGATGACGACGCCGTGCGCGTCGCGGAGCACGGCGCGGAAGTGGCGCCATGGCTCCTGATCCATGCTCAGAAACTTGTCGACGGTCAGGCGCGACTCCTCCACCAGCGCCTGGGCCTTGTCGCGCTCGGAAACCGCGTGGCCGCAGCCGCCCGCGAGGACGACGATGGCCATCAGGACGAATGCAAGGCGTTTCATGGCGTTCCTCCCGTCTTTTCCATGGGATGACCGTATCCGCCGTCCCGGGCCTGTCAAGCCGACGGCCGGGGCTGGCGCGGGGCTTGAATCCCCTGGACAGGCGCGAACGCGAAGACCCGGCAGATCGGACGAATCGTCAGCGGGGCGGGATGTTGACGCCCTCGACGCGCCAATACCCCTCGATGGCCCGGACGATTCCCTTCGGGACGTGGTCGATGCGGGTCAGGGACGCGTTGTCGAGGATAAAGGCCATGGCCGCGTTCGCGTCCAGTCCGAGCGCGTGGGCCAAGGCGGCGCGGATGGTGCCGCCATGGGCGACGGCGATGATGTCGCGGCCTTGGTGGGCCTCGGTCAGGCGGTCGATGGCGGCGGAGGCGCGCTCGATGACATGGGCGAAGCTTTCGCCGCCGGGAGGCGGGTTGTTGGCAGGGTCCTTCCAGAACGCGTCGGCGACAGCGTCGTCGCCTTGGTGGAAGTCGGTCCAGCGCATGCCGTGCCAGTCGCCGAAGCTCTGTTCGTCCAGGTCGGGCTCAAAGATGGGCTCGGGGGCTTCGAGACCTTGGGCCACGATGGCGGCGGCGGTCTGGTGGGTGCGCTTCAGTCCGCTCGCGACCCAGACCGCGCCCTTGGGCAACATCCGGGCGAGCGCTGAAAAAGCCTCGGCGTCGGACGTGTCGCAGTCCACGTCCAAGGAGCCGTAGATCACGCCCTTGTGCGAGATCACCGGAGCGTGGCGAATCCACCACCAGCGGGTGTTCATGCTATTCCCCCTGCTGCAGCAACAGCCCCTTTTCCCGCGCCAGGCGGAACATGACAAGGAACAGAACGCTGGCCCCGGTCAGCCAAACCGCGTTCAGCCCGGCCGCGCGCCAGAACAGCGTCCAGTCGAACGCGCCCTCGAACATGACGGCGCGCATGCCCTCGAACACGTGGGACGACGGCAACGCCCAGGACACGGGCTGGAGCCACCCCGGCAGCGTGTCGATGGGGTAATAGATCCCAGAAAGCGGCGAGACCAGGAAAATGGTGACCCAGGCGAGGCTTTCGGCTCCCAGCCCGAAACGGAGCACCAGCGAGGCGACGATAAGCCCGATGCACCAGCCGAACACCAAGATGTTGGCGAAAAACGCGGCCAGGGGCGGGCCCAGCGAGAAAATCCAGACGTCGAACAACGGCATGGCGAGCACGGCGGCGGGCGTGACGCTGACGACGGTGCGCATCAGGCTGACCAGGGTGAGCGACGCCACCAGTTCGACCGGGCGCAAGGGACTGACGAAGAGCTGGCCCAGGTTGCGCGACCACATTTCCTCCATGAAGCCGAGCGAAACCCCAAGGTTGGCGCGGAACAGCACATCCCACAGAAGCACGGCGGAAATCAGCACCCCCGCCGCCTGCGCCACCCACGAGCTGTGCTCCAGGAAAAAGGTGGTGACGAAGCCCCAGGTGACCATCTGCACGATGGGCCAATACATGATTTCCACCATCCGGGGCCAGGAGCCGCGAAGGGTGTAGACGTGGCGGCGCAGCATGGCGCCGACCCGCATGAAGGAGAACGGAGCCTCGCGCCGGGTCATGGGGCGGCCTCCAGCTCGCCGTTCCTGGCGATGTGGAGGAACACCTCCTCCATGTTGGTCCGGCCGTAGCGGGCGATGAGCTCGCCGGGCCCGCCCCGGTCCACGATGGCGCCGTCGCGCATCATCAGCACATGATTGGCGAGGCGCTCGACCTCGGCCATGTTGTGGGACGCCAGCACGATGGTGGCCCCGGTCCGGGCGCGCCAGGTTTCCAGATAGCCCCGCATCCAATCCCCGGTGTCGGGGTCCAGCGACGCAGTGGGCTCGTCCAACAGCAACAGCTCGGGCTCGTTCAACAGCGCCTTGGCGAGCGAGACCCGTGTCTTCTGTCCGGCGGAAAGATGCCCGCTGGACCGGTCCAGCAGGTCCTCCATGCCCAGGTCCCCCGCGATCTTCGCGATGCGCTCCTTGATGCGGTCGAGGCCGTAGAGGTTGCCGTAGACCGTCAGGTTCTCCCACACCTTCAAGCGCCGCGGCAAATCGGAGTAGGGCGACGAGAAGTTCATCCGCCCCAGCACCCGGTGGCGGTTCTTGACCATGTCCTCGCCGAACACGCTGACCGCGCCGGACGTGGGAATCAACAAGCCCAGAAGGATGGCTATGGTGGTGGTCTTGCCCGCCCCGTTTGCGCCCAGAAGCGCGGTGGTCGAGCCCTGGGGAATGGTGAAATCGACGCCGCCGAGCGCGGTGACGTCCCCGAAAACCTTGGTCAGGCCCTTGACCTCGATGACGTCGATCATCAGCTCCGCTCGATCCGGCGCTTCAGGCGCAGCAGCTCGCGACGGCGGTTGTCCTCGGCGATCAGGTTCTCGACTTGGCGGCCCTGGAACAGCTCGATGCCGACCGAGCGGCCGAAATCGATGGCCTCGCGGGTGTCCACCCGGCACATGATGACCTTGGAGGTCCCGGCGGTGTCCACGAAGTCGCGGATGCGCCTGTGCATGTCCTCGCCCGCGTCGAACATCTCGGGGTGCCAGATCAGCTTGATCATGTCCACGCTGATGCGTTCGCGGTGGATCATGAACATGATCTGGTGGGTCAAGCCGTCGAGGCAGATGCGGTAGCCCTTTTCCTGGGCGAATTCCTTGGCGAACAGGAAGGCGCCGATGTCGCCGAAGATGTCCAGGATATTCAATTCGATGACGATGGTGCCCCGCCTGCTGGCGGTGATGTTTTCGTCGAAGTTGGTGAACTCCTGGGACAGAAGGGTCGCGACGTTCATGTTGAAGCTGACGTCGCCCGACAGCGTCGCCTGATCGGACCGCACCAACATGGCGAGCATGCGCTTGTCCAGGGTTTCGGTCAGGTGCTGGAACAGCCAGCGGTTTGCGGTCAGGTTCACGCCCGGAAGCAAGGTTTCGCGCAGATCCTGGATGGAAATGAACAGTTCGCTGAAAATCGGCTCGGGCGCCATGTTGGCGTTGAGGCCGCAGATGAACTGGCGACGCACCAGGTTGGACAGGTCGGCGCGTGACAGGGCGTCCTCGACCCGGGACAGCACCTCGGGGTTCAGGGGGTCGCCCTGTTGCTGCTTGGCCTTCAGAGCGGCGCGGGTGTCCATGCGGTCGCGGACCTCGTTGGTCCGGCGCTGCTCGCTGTCCACCACGCCCTGGGCGAAGTGCACCATGCGGTCGTAGTCGTCCTGGACCACGTACCAGTCGGCGAAGGACTGGCCGCTCGCCTCCTCGTCCGCGATCAGGGGGTCGTCGCTGAACATGAACCGGGTCTTCTGGACGGCGGTCTCGGCCTCGGCGTGGGCGTCGTCCTTGAAGATGAAATAGAGATCGCTGGTCTTGAGCGTGAACAACTGGCCCATCAGGTTGCGGACCAGGTTGTCGAAATTGCTGATCGCCGCGCGCATGTGCTGCTCCCGGCGATTGTAGGGACGCAGCCGGGACAGGTGGATGTGAACGGCGCGGCGGCCCTCCTTGTGCTTCTCCAGCCTGCGCACGTAGTCCAGCAGCAGGTGCTCCTGGCTCGGGACGTGTTTCTGGTCGGGCGCGGCCACTACAGCACTCCCTTGGAGAACATGGCTTCGACGATGCGGTCGGCGAAATGGCCCTGGAACCGCCGGACCGAGAGCGTCAGCCCCCACGAGATCGCCTCTTGGGAATCCACCCGAGCCAGGATGATCCGCTCGGGCCCGGTGTTGCGCACCCCGTCGCGGATGCCGCCGAGGTAGCCGGTTTCGGCCTCGGTCAGGAAATCGCGGCTCCAGGTGATCTTCAGGTAGTCCGGTCCCAGGATGGACGGGTCGAAATATTGCAGGTGGACCGGCGAGACCCCGTCCACCAGAACCCGGTAGCCGCCCTCGCGCAGCATGTCTCGGGCGACGAAATAGGCGCTGATGTCGGCGATGACGTCGAGCATCTGCAGTTCGACCACGATCTTGTGGGCGTTGCTGGAGACCGCGCGGTGGAACTGCTGGAATTCGCGGGACAACACCGTGGAGATGTTCAGGTTCAGGCTGATGTCGTTGGCGCCGTCGGTCAGGTTGTGCTTGGCCACGATCATCAGAAGGCTGCGATCCAGGGTCTCGGTCAAATACTGGAACAGCCAAGTGTTGGCGAACAGGTTGACCCCCGGCGCGACGCGCTTTTGCAGGTGGAGCATGGAGACGTAATGCTCGCGGAACAAAACCGTTCCCCTGCCGCCGGGATCGACCTGGATCGCGGTCTGGCGGCGCACCAGGTCGGTGATCTTGCTGCGCTCCAGCTTCTGGTTGATTTCGGCGAGGTTCGAGGGCTCCAACTGGTCGCCGGTCATCATGACCGAGGCGGCGACGTTGCCGCCTTCCTGGTCGGCGCGCTTGGGCGCCTTCGCCGCCTCGATGGCGAGCCGGGTGGAATGGGCGAGAATCTGGTTGAGGTCGTTGGTTTCGCTGAGGTCGTACCAAGTGGAGAAGTGGTCCTCGAGCGAGCCTTCCGCCGCCATGGCCAGCGGGTCCTCGCTGAAAAGCGAGCGGACCTTGCCCACGGCCGCGTCCACCTCGTCGATGGGGACGTCCCGGCAGACCAGGACCAAGTCGGCGTTGCCGAGGATGAAGAGGGTCGATTCGGAATTGGCGACGATGCTCTCGAAAGAGCGCGCCGCGATGCGCAGGTAGCGCGGCTTCTTGTTGGCGGGCCGCAACTCGGACAGGTGCAGATGCACGGTGAACCAGCCCGACGGCGCCTCGGCGATGCGGCGCAGCCGGTCCCTGAGGAGAACCTCCTCGGGCTGGGCCTTGGTGTCCGTGTTCGTTCCCGGCGTCGTCGCCATGACATCCCGTCCTTGTCCCCCGCCCGTCCGATAACGCCTTGCGGGGGCGGCGGCGAAGCGCCATCATAGGCTGGGACCGCCTGAATACTCAACATATTGAAGACAATACCGCCTTGCATCCGTTTCGGGCACCGAAAGACGCCAGAATCTACGCCATCGGAGACATCCATGGCCGCGCCGATCTGTTGGCTAGGCTTCTGGGCGCGATCCGGGACGACGCCGAATCCTGGCCTGGGCGGAAAGTTATCGTGTTTCTAGGGGATTACGTCGATCGCGGCCCCAACACCATGGAAACCGTGGACATTATCATCCATGGCCTGCCCGACGATTTCGAGATCGTTTGCCTGTTGGGGAATCACGAACGGATGATGCTCGATTTCCTGGACGGGACCAGCAACGGGACCACCTGGATGCTGAACGGCGGCATGGAGGCCCTGGTCAGCTATCATGTGGCCGCCCACGCCTCTTTCGGCGGAAAACGGGGCGAATCGATGCGGCGCGAATTCGCCAACGTGTTCCCCAGATCCCATGACGCGTTCCTGCGCGGGCTGGCGATTTCCCATCGCGAGGGGGACTATTTCTTCGTTCACGCGGGCGTCATGCCGGGCGTTCCGCTGGACGAGCAGTCGCCTCAGGACATGATCTGGATCAGGGACAAGTTCTTGCTTTCCGAGGAAGACCATGGTTGCTGTATCGTCCATGGCCATTCCATCTCGTTGGAGCCGGAATTCAAGCCCAACCGAATCGGCATCGACACCGGGGCCTACAGGACCGGCCGCCTGACGGCGCTGGTTCTGGAAGGGAACGGCTATCGGGTGATGCAAACGAATTGAAGTTTCCGCGCGCGCCCAATACTTTCGCGGCGAGCCTTTCGAACAGGGGGATTTGATGCATTTACGCAAACGGGTGCTGGTGACGGGCGGGGCCGGGTTTCTTGGCTCCCATTTGTGCGAGAAGCTTTTGGAAAGCGGCTCTGACGTCCTTTGCGTGGACAACTTCTTCACCGGCTCCAAGGACAACGTGGCCCACCTGCTGCCCAACCCCCATTTCGAACTGATGCGCCACGACGTCACCTTCCCGCTGTACGTGGAGGTGGACGAAATCTACAACCTCGCCTGCCCGGCCTCGCCGATCCACTATCAGCACGACCCGGTCCAGACCACCAAGACGTCCGTCCACGGCGCCATCAACATGCTGGGGCTGGCCAAGCGGACCAAGGCCAAGATCCTTCAGGCCTCCACCTCCGAGGTCTACGGCGACCCGGAGGTCCACCCCCAAACGGAGGACTACCGGGGCAACGTCAACCCCATCGGGCCGCGCGCCTGCTACGACGAGGGCAAGCGCTGCTCCGAGACCCTGTTTTTCGACTACCACCGCCAGTATTCGGTCAACATCCGGGTGGCGCGCATCTTCAACACCTACGGCCCCCGCATGCATCCCAACGACGGCCGAGTGGTGTCCAACTTCGTGATGCAGGCGCTGCAGGGCGCGCCGCTGACCGTCTACGGCGACGGACAACAGACCCGGTCGTTTTGTTACGTCGATGATCTGGTGGACGGTCTGATGCGCCTGATGGCCGCGCCCGACGACGTAACCGGCCCGGTCAACCTGGGCAATCCCGGGGAGTTCACCATCAAGGAGCTGGCGGAAAAGGTCCTGGCCATGGTTGGCTCTACGTCCGTCCTGCAGCAGCACCCCCTGCCCGCCGACGACCCCATCCAGCGCAAGCCGGACATCACGCTGGCCAAGGACAAACTGGGTTGGGAGCCGAAGATCACGCTGGAGCAGGGCCTGCCGCCCACCATCGAGTTCTTCAAGTCGTTCGCCGATTGAGGGGGAAAATGTCGAAACTGTGATGGCGCTCACACCCAGACGGGCGGGGTCGGGTTAGCATCCATGCATCTCCTCTCGTTTGTTCGAACTTCCCCTCTCACAGCCGGCCCCGGGCCGGCTGTTTTTTTTCCCGCGCTTGACGGGGCCGCCCGCCCCGCCGAAACTCCCGCCCCGTATCCAAGCGAATAGGACGGTCATGAAGGTGTATTTCGGCGTGGACCTGGGCTCCACGGCGACCAAGGCGGTGTTGATGGGCGAGGACGGCCGGACGCTCGGGCGCGGCATGGCCAACAGCCGCGCCGATTACGCCGTCGCCGCCGCCGCCGCGCGCGCGGACGCGCTGGCCAACGCCAGGCTCGCCCTCTTTCGCCGCGAATCGCCGAACCTCGCCGACGCCCTGGAGCGCCACGCCAAGCGGGCGCTGTTCGCCGACCAACTCGACGCGCTGGCCCAAGAGGCCCGAATCCTCGCCCCCTCCCCCGATGTGACAGACGCCGCGGCGGCGATTTTCAAGGACATCCGCGACACGGGCGGCGACGGACGCTCGGATTTCTTCCGCGACAAGGCCGGAGCCGCGTTCATGCGCCGGGCCGAACGGGCGAAAGCTCCGCTGGACGCGCTCCTCGCCCTCCACGACAAGGCCATGGCCCGGGTCGAGGGCCGAGCCTTCGACGATGGCCTCGACGCCCGGCTGCGGCGCGCGCTCGACGCGGCCCTCGCCGAAAGCCCGGACGCCGGCGCCGAAACCGCCCGCGCCGCCCTGGACCGCGCCCTGGAGGCGCCGCTCGAACCCGCGGGCGAGGTCGGCACCGGCTACGGCCGCGCCACCCTGCCCTTTCCGAAAGAGAGCATCCGCTCCGAAATCCTCTGCCACGGCCTCGGGGCGCATTTGATGTTTCCCGGCGTCCGCACCGTGCTCGACATCGGCGGGCAGGACACCAAGGCCATCCAGGTGGACGCCAAGGGAATCGTCGAGGGTTTTCAGATGAACGACCGCTGCGCCGCCGGGTGCGGGCGCTATCTCGGCTACATCGCCGACGAGATGAACGTGGGCGTCCAGGAACTGGGGCCGCTCGCCATGGAATCCGCCGACGCCGTCCGGGTCAACGCCACCTGCACCGTGTTCGCGGGCTCCGAGGTTCGCGACCGGCTGGCGCTGGGGGAAAGGCGCGAGGACGTGCTGGCCGGGCTGCACCGGGCCATCATGCTGCGCGCCATGTCCATCGTGGCGCGCTCCGGCGGCGCGCGGGACAAATTCGTCTTCACCGGCGGCGTCGCCAACAACCCCGCCGCCGTCCGCGAGTTGAAAACCCTGATCCGCGAGGCCCACGGGACGCTCGCCGTCAACGTCGCCCCCGCGTCCATCCACGCGGGCGCGCTGGGCGCGGCCGAGTTCGCGCGCCGCGCCGACGGGGGACGGCCATGACCCTGACCGCGGGCGTGGACGTCGGCAACGGCGCGGTCAAGGCGGCCGTGGCCGACGACGGGCGCGTGCTCGCCAAGAGCGTCGAGCGCATCCGCCGCCGCGACCCGGACGCGCTGGCCCGAGCCGTGCTCGAAGACGCCTTGGCCCAAGCGGGCGCGGCCATGGAGGACGCGGCCTATGTCGGCTCCACCGGCGAGGGCTACGCGCTGCCCTTCGCCACCGGGCACTTCTATTCCATGACCGCCCACGCCCGGGGCGCGGTCCACCTGGCGCCCGGGGTCGGCGCGGTGCTGGACGTCGGCGCGCTGCACGGCCGCGCCATGGCGGTGGACGGGCGGGGCAAGGTCTTGGACTACCGCATGACCAGCCAGTGCGCGTCGGGCTCGGGCCAGTTTCTGGAGAACATCGCCCGCCACCTGGGAATCGGGCTCGACGAAATCGGGCCCCTGTCGCTGGAGGCTAGGGGCGCCGAGCCCATCGGCGGGGTCTGCGCCGTGCTGGCCGAGACCGACGTCATCAACATGGTGTCCGCCAAGACGCCCTTGCCCGAAATCCTGGGCGGAATCCACGCCGCCATGGCGTCCCGCCTCGTCCGGCTGCTGGAGGCCCTGGGCGCGCGGGAGGGAGAAGTTTTGGTTACGGGAGGGCTGGGACGCGATATCGGCTTGCTCGCGGCGCTTAATGAGGCTATGCATGGGCGCGAGGTGAAGGTCGCCGCGAAAAATCATCCCGACTCGATTTTCGCCGGCGCCATCGGAGCGGCCCTGTGGGGGGAATTCCGACACGGTAAGCTGGCCCGAACCGACAAGAGCCGGGGCGGGAGCGAAACAAAGAATTAGGAACGAGGAGCTGTACAATGGCCTTGCTTATTACAGAAGAATGCACCAACTGCGACGCTTGCGTTCCGGTGTGCCCCAACGACGCGATCGTAGAGGGCGACGACATCTACGTCATCAAGCCGGAGCTGTGCTCCGAGTGCGTGGGCACCGGCGAGGAAGAGGAGCAGTGCATCCTGGTCTGCCCGGTCGACTGCATCATTCCCGATCCCGACCACGAGGAGACCGAGGAGCAGTTGCAGGCCAAGTACGACAAGATCCACGCCTAGCAAATCTCCGGTCTTCCGGACCCAGCGCCCGGCGGGGAAACCCGCCGGGCGTTGTTTTTTTGGGGACGTGCGAAGGAACGTCATGCGCGGGCTCGACCCGCG
This sequence comes from uncultured Hyphomicrobiales bacterium, assembly GCA_964344345.1. GTDB lineage: Bacteria > Pseudomonadota > Alphaproteobacteria > Rhodospirillales > CAYFNC01 > CAYFNC01. The sequence continues at coordinate 12,625 of CAYFNC010000034.1, forward strand.
GATCCACGCGTTCCACTTGGATCGAGTCGTCCGTGGATGCCCGCGTCAAGCGCGGCATGACGATACAATCCTTGCAACCAACTGATATTAAATAATTTGCCCGGGACAGGAGCCCCCGCCCCCCACACCCCGCGCCAATCCCAAGGACGCATTCCCCCTTGCGGCCCGCCCCGCTCCGTCGTATGAGGCGATGCAGGTTATCGCAATACGGCAACGGACATCCCCATGCGCGCCCAATGGATCGCCGCCCTGGCCCTCGCCGCCCTCCTCGCCCCCGCCCCGGCCATGGCGGCCGACGAGACGGCTCCGACCACCCATGACGCGCTCGTCAAACTGGACGCGCTTCGCGGGGACTTGGAAAGCCTGGAAAAAGAACTCCGCCTGCAACTCAAGCATCAGGGGGAGCTGTCCGGCCGACGGCTTGACCACATCGATGAAAAGACGCGTCTGCGTATCGAGACCTTGGAAAAGGAAATCGCCGGTTACAAGGACGCGGCCGGTCGACAGGAAGGAAGGATCGGGGATTTATTCAGCCTGTTCACTTACATCCTGCCGCTGATCATCGCGGCGATGGCCGTCGGCTCCTGGTTCTTCTCCGCCAGCACGGCCAGGAAAGAGATCGAGGAGTGGCTCAAAAATAACATGAGCGGCAGGATCGGGCCGCTGCTGGATCAGGCGCAAAAGGACCTCAACGCCCTCATCGAGCGCGAAACCGAGGCGGCGAAGGAGCGCTTCGAAAACGAACTGAACCACGTGACAGAGAAAAAGGAAGAAATCCTCGAAAGCATGGAGCGCGTCCGCGAGGCCATCACCATGCAGGAAGCGACGCATCTGTCCGACCGGGACAAGGACAACATCGAAAGGGCGGCGAAAGAGAGCGATGGCAAATCGGAGAGCCAATTGTCGCACGGCGACTGGCGCTCCCGGGGAATGGACGCCTGGATCAAGAAGGAATACGAAAAAGCCGCCCACGCCTTCCACATGGCTGCCGCGTCGCAGGACGCGACGCCGAGCCAGGTCGCGGAAATGCTTATTTTCAAGGGCGTCGCCCAGGGAAAGGCCGGAAGCCCCAAGGACGCGATCGAGACCTATGACCAACTGATCGCACGATACGGCGACGCGACCGAGCCCGCCATCCGCGAACAGGTGGCCAAGGCCATGCGCAACAAGGGCGTCACCCAAAGACAGGCCGGAAGCCCCGAGGACGCGATCGAGACCTATGACCAAGTGATCGCACGATACGGCGACTCGACCGAGCCCGCCATCCGCGAACTGGTGGCCATGGCCATGGTCAACAAGGGCGTCGCACAGGAAAAGGCCGAAAGATACAAGGACGCGATCAAGACCTATGACCAGACGATCGAACGATACCGCGACGCGACCGAGCCCGCCATCCGCGAACAGGTGTCATGGGCGCACAACGGCAAGGGATTTACGCGGCTTGTCGAGGCCAAGCGGGTCTGGACGGAAACGGGAAGGAAGGACGAGGCCGCCCCGATCCTGGAAACCGCCCTGACGGACATCGAAAAAAGCCTGGCAGACAGACCCGATTACGACATCGCCCTCGGCAACAGGGGCTACATCCGTTTCCTTCTGGACCGGGACGGCGCCGAGGCGGACCTGCGGCGCGCGTTGGAGATCGGCGGGGAGAAAAGACGCGACGGAGAGCTGGAGGACGCCGACATCCACCCCATCCCCGGCGTGGACGAAAAATTCAAGGCCCTGGTCGAGACGCTCTGGGCCGAGGTTTCCGACGGCAAGACGGACGAAGACTGACGCGCCGCGCCCGCGCCTCCCCAGGGCCTACTTGGCTTCGCGCAAGTCCCACACCCGCTCCGCCTTGCCTTCCGAGCGGGGGATGGCGCCGGGGAACAGGATCTTGCAGCGGATGGCGACGCCGAGCTGGGATTTCAGCCATTTCTCCAGGTCGGCGGCGAGGGCGTGGAAGTCGCCGCCCTCCCGCTCGGCCTCGACCTCGACGGTCAGGCTGTCGAGCGCGCCCTCCCGCTCCACCACCAGGCGGTAATTGGGCGTGATCCCGTCCCGGCCCGCCAGAAAGGATTCCACCTGGGACGGATAGACGTTCACGCCCCTGACGATCAGCATGTCGTCGGCGCGCCCGGCGATGCGCATCAGCCGCGCGTGGGTCCGACCGCAGGGGCAGAGCGAATCGTCCATGCTGGTGATGTCGCCGGTGCGGTAGCGGATCAGGGGCTGGGCCTGCTTGGTCAGGGTGGTGATGACCAATTCGCCGGTCTCGCCCATGGGCAGGGGCTCCCCGGTTTCGGGGGAGACGATCTCGAACAGGAAGTGGTCCTCCCAGGCGTGCAGGCCGTCGCGGCATTCCACGCACTCGACGGCGACGCCGGGGCCCATGACCTCGGACAGGCCGTAAAGATCGACGGCCTTGATCCCGAGGCGGCGGTCGAGCTCGGCGCGGAAGGTCTCGCTCCAGGGCTCGCCCCCGAACACGCCGATGGCGAGGGGCGCGGACGCCAGGTCCACCCCGTCCGCCTCCGCCGTTTCCGCCAGATGGAGCGCGTAGCTCGGCGTCGCGCACAGCACCCCGGCCTCCAGGTCGCGGATCAGGCGCGCCTGCCTGGCCGTGCCCCCGCCGGACGCGGGCACGACGGCGCAGTCCAGGCTCTCGGCCCCGTAATGGACGCCGAGCCCGCCGGTGAACAACCCGTAGCCGTGCGCGTTGTGGATGACGTCGCCCCGGCGCACGCCCGCGCAGGCGAGCGAGCGGGCGACCAGGTCGGTCCAGGTCACGATGTCGTCCTGTGTGTAGGGCGTGATGGTCGACGCGCCCGACGTGCCCGAAGAGGCGTGCAGCCGAACGACGTCGGATTTCTCGCGCCCCAGCATGCCGCAAGGATAGGCGTCGCGGAGATCGTCCTTGGTGGTGAAGGGCAAATGGCGGACGTCGTCGGCGGATTGGATGTCGTCCGGGCCCACGCCCGCGGCGCGGAAGGCGGCGGCGTAATGGGGAACGGATTGGGAGACCCGGACCGCGACCTCCTTCAGCTTTTGGCCCTGCTCGCGCCGGATTCGGGCGCGCGGCATGGTCTCGACCGGCTGGTCGTGCATGTAGCCCGGCTGCAGGAAGTGCATCGGCATTGCGTACTCCTCGCGCGCCCGTCCCCACGAAAACGCGCCAAAGCTCGCCCGCGCCCCTATCCTACGGACCTCGCCGGTCGGCGCAACCCCCGGATTTTCGGTTTTATTATGCTCCGGTGAACATTGCAGGTTATTTTCTCTTGCCTAAAGTCGCACAAGCAATGGATGGCAAAACAAGAAAAATTGAAACAATCATGTGTATCAAGCTCATGAATAAAACAGATATTGAGCCATTATTATCACCCCCCTCAAAAGCAATCAAAGCTTTTAAGTCAAATACCATCACAACAAAGACAACAAAAAAACGAATAAACCGAATTCTTTTTCCTTGTAATGCATAATCTGGCAGTACGATGGAGAAATAAATATCATAAAAAAAATTATCTCTCCTATTGAATCTGGTGCTATAATGAAAAATAACTCATCCATGTTTGAAGATAAGTAATCGAAATACAATATATCGCCGCCGCCATTGAATTTATTTGCGCTCACCTCCAGTAAATATTTCGCGTTATAATCCCCCACACTCAACATCACCCACGACATAACCAGAATCGCCAACGAGCCAAACCGAATAAAATAATACATGAATGATTCTGATTTCATATTACTTTCAGTTCACTTGTCATTGCATCAACGCATTATATGAAGAATTTTATGAATTATAATACTCGTATTTTTATATGTAAAGCCCCGGATTTTCGGTTTTCTCCGAACCCGTTCGGTGGCATCATGCCGCAACTGCGAAATGACTGTTCTCCAAAAGACGAGAGGCCAAGGAATATGAGCGACAATTCCGCCAAGCTGGCGCCCATCGTGAAGTACCATGTTTTCTGCTGCACCACCCAGCGCCCGCCGGCGGCTCCCAAGCCCAGCTGCGGCGCCAAGTCCAACGACCTGGTCAACTACATGTGGGAAAAGGTCATGGACAAGGGGCTCGAAGGCGTGCGCGTCAACCCGTCCATGTGCATCGGGGTCTGCGACGCGGGTCCGGCCATGGTGGTCTATCCCGAAGGCGCCTGGTACAAGTTCGAGACCCAAGAGGACGTCGACGAGATCATCGACACGCACCTGACCAACGGCGCGCTGGTGGACCGTTTGCTCCTCAACCCCGCGTCTTGACTTTCCGACGGACCGTGAAACAAAGGCTTGGGGGGCTCGCGCCCCCCGGCCTTTTTTCGTTTCGCGGTTCCGGAGGCCGTTCATGACCACCACCGTCGCCTTCGCCGACCTTCGCCACGACGACCACGCCTGCAACGCGGCGCCCTATGGCGCGGGTCTGGTCGCGGCCTACGCGCTGGAACGCCACCGGGGCCGTTTCGAGGCCGAGTTGTTCGTCAAGCCGTCCGCTCTCGCCCGGCGATGCGAGACCGCGCCGCCACGCGTCGCGTGCTTTTCCAACTACGTCTGGAACCTGAACCTGGCCTACGCCTGCGCCGAGCGGTTGAAGGCGCGCCGGCCCGAAACGATCGTCGTCTTCGGCGGTCCCAACTTCCCCATCGAACGCGACGCCCAGGAAACCTTTCTCGCCAGGCGCCCGGCCATCGACTTCTATGTCTCCCGCGAGGGCGAGGCGTCGTTCTCGGGCTTGCTGGGGGCGCTGTTCGACCACGATTTGGACGCCGCGTCCCTTAAGAACGACGACCTGCCGCTGGAAGGCTGCTTTCACCTTCGCGCCGGGCAACTGGTCGACGGCGGCTGCGCGCCGCTGATCCAGGACCTGGACACGATCCCGTCCCCTTACCAGACCGGCCTTCTGGACGAATTCCTGAAGGACATGGCGCCCATGCTGGAAACCACGCGGGGGTGTCCCTTCAGCTGCACCTTCTGCCAGGACGGCGGCGAGCACGCGAGCAAGATCCGCCGATTCTCGTCCGAGCGCGTCAAGGCCGACATCGACTACATGGCCGCCCGCGCGGTCACGCCCCAGGTCCACGTCGCCGACATGAACTTCGGCATGTACAAGCAGGACCTGGACACCTGCCGCCACATCGCCGACGCCCGGCGCGCTCATTCCTGGCCCAACAGCATCGATCTGTGCGGCAAGAACCAAAAGGAGCGCATCCTGGAGGCCGCCCGAATCATCGAGACCTCGGGCGAGGAAGCGGGCGTGGTCACCATCGTCGCCGCGGTCCAGTCCACCGACGACGCGGTGTTGGAGGCGATCAAGCGCAAGAACGTCCGCACCGACGAGATGACCGAGTTGGCCAAGGAGAGCGAGGCCTGGGGGTCGAGCAGCTTCTCCGAGGTGATCCTTGGCCTTCCCGGCGACACGCTGGACGCCCATATGCGGACGGTGCTGGGGCTGATGGACGCGGGCGTCGGCATCGTCCGCTCGCACCAGTTCATTTTCCTGAACGGCGCCGAGGCGGCGACCCGGGCGACGCGGAGCGCGTTCGATCTCGGAAGCCGTTTTCGCGTCGCGCCCGGCACCGTGGTCCGCTACGAAATGTTCGGGGAGCCCTTCCTCGCGCCCGAAATCGACGAGATTTGCGTGTCGTCCGCGTCCCTGCCCTACGCGGACTACCTGAAAAGCCGCCAGTTCGACCTGACGGTGGAGATATTCTACAACTACGGCCTGTTCCAGGAGCTGCACAAACTGATGCGCCTGATCGGTCTGCCGATTTCGGAGCTGATCAAGCGCGTCCACGAACGGGCCATGGACCCGTCCGGGCCGCTGGCCCACATCTACGCGGGCTTCCTGCGCGACACCGAGGAGCTGTTCGAGACCGAGCAAATCGCCTGGGACTTCGCCATCGAGCCCGAAAACGCCGAGCGCTACATCAACGGCGAACTCGGCAACAACGAGCAGCTCGTCTACCGCGCGGTGGCCATGTTCGAGGCCATGGACGAAATCCACGACCTCGCGTTCGGGGCGGCGCGCGAAATCCTGGCCGAGGACGCGGCGCTGGCCGGGCGCTACGGCCAATACCTCGACGAACTCAAGGCCTTCAGCGTTCTGCGCAAGCGCGACATCCTCGCGCCGGACGAGGGGGCGGAACGGACGTTCCATTTCGACTTCGCCGCCCTCGACGCCGCGAGATTCGAGGACGACCCGCTCGGCCACCAGGTCAAAGACGGCGTCGCCATCCGCTTCTTCCAAAGCGCCGAGCAACAGGAAACCACCCGGAAATACCTGCGCCTCTACGGCCGGGGCAAGGCCAGCCTCGGCAACCTGCTGGCCCAGGCCAACCGGGCGAGCAATTTTTACCGCAAGGTCGAAAAAACATCGGCCCCGTGACCGGCGTCACATCGGGCAAGGCCGAAAAGCCCCATAACCACGCTCGTCAATTCCGCTCCGAAATCACAGGAGGAAACGATGGGCGAGACATTCGACAACTGGGAATTCGAACGCGACGACGCCTTCGCCGCCCAGGCTGAGGATTGGCTTTCCGACGAGGGCTCCCTTCTCGACGACCTTGACGGCGACTTCGATTTCGTGGACGACATCGACACGATCTGATCGCGGTCAGATGTAGTGCTCCTCCAGCGGCGGAAAGCCGTTGAAGCCGACCGAGGCGTAGGTGGACGTGTACGCGCCGGTCCCGAGGATCCGCACCCGGTCGCCCGATTTCAGCGCCAGCGGCAGGGAATAGTCCGCGCGCTCGTACATCACGTCCACGCCGTCGCAGGTCGGCCCGGCCAGGGCCACCGGCCCCTCGGCGCCGCCCCTGGCGCTCTGAACGGGATAGCGGATGGCTTCCTCCAGGGTCTCGGCCAACCCCCCGAATTTCCCGACATCCAGATAGACCCAGCGCTTCGGGTCGTCGTAGGACTTGCGCGAGACCAGCACCACCTCGGCCTCGATCACACCGGCCTCGGCGGCGATGGACCGGCCGGGCTCCATGATGATTTGGGGCAGGCGGTTGCCGAACCGCGCGGTCATGGCGCGCATGATGGCGTCGGCGAAGGCCTGGAACTCCGGCGTCTCGTCGCGGTAGCGCGCGGGATAGCCGCCGCCGATGTTGATCATGCGAAGCTCGACGCCCCTGCTCCGCAGGTCGGTGAACACCATGGCCGCCCTGGCGATCGCCGCCTCCCAGCGCGCCGGGTCGGTCTGCTGCGATCCCACGTGGAAGGACACGCCGCAGGGATCGAGGCCCAACTCCCGCGCCCGGATCAACAGGTCGCGCGCCATGTCCAGCTCGCAGCCGAACTTGCGCGAAAGGGGCCAGTCCGCGCCCTTGTTGGACACGATGACGCGGCAATAGACGCTTGCGCCCGGGGCCTCCCTGGCGAGCTTTTCGACCTCCTCCTCGCTGTCGAAGGCGAACAGGCGCACGCCGCGATCGAAGGCGCGGCGGATGTCGGCGCGCTTCTTGATGCAATTGCCGTAGGAAATCCGCCCGGGCTCGGCCCCCGCGTCCAGGCACATGTCCACTTCCCGGGCGCTGGCGGCGTCGAAGCGCGAGCCCAGGCCGACCAGGGTCTCCAACACCGGGCGGGCCGGATTGGCCTTGACCGCGTAATAGACCTCCGCCGCCGGCATGGCGTCGCGGATGGCGAGATAGTTGCTTCGGACCACGTCCAAATCGACGACGAGGCACGGCGTCTCGTGTCGGCTTTCGGATAGATATCTTTCGATTTTCGGGGTCATGTCCCCTTCCCCAAACTCGGTCGCTGACTGCTCCGCCGCCGCGACCGAGCGGCGTGGAGCGCGAATATCTGACGGCGCGGCGCCGCCTATTGGCTGGAATGGGGATTCTTGCGCCCGAGGAGGAACATATAGGACAAGCGAACCAACGGCGCGCGATGTGCGATATCGACCATGGTGGCGTTTCGGGCCTTTCGGCGTCCTTCCCCAAGACGAATTCTACAGGAACCTTCTGTATACAAGAAACCCGATTGGCGCGAAAGGAGAATCTTGGCCCCGAACCCTTGCGAGCTTTGTTGACGGATTCCGTGCGTCGGCCCTATGCTGCTGGCGTCGGCTTCGCGGCCGGAACGGACAGCGGAAGATGTAGGAGCCATGTCCCAGCAAAGAAAAATCGCCCCGGTCGACCAGGCCCGCAAGCGCCTCGACAGCGCCATCGCGCGGCTCGAGACCGCCGTCGCGGCCGGCGGACGCTCCCAGGCCGCCGCCGGGGAGCTGGAATCGCTGAAGGGGGAATACGCCAACCTGAAGGCGACCACCGACCAGGTGTCCAAACGCCTCGACCGGGTGATCGGGCGTTTGAAAACCGTGGTGGGGAACTGAGCCATGGGACAAGTGACGGTTTCCGTCAACGGCCGCGACTACCAGATCGCCTGCGACGACGGACAGGAAACCCACCTGAAGAAGCTGGCCCAGTACCTGGACCAGCGCATCGACGAACTGGTCGCCGCCGTGGGCCAGCCCGGGGAATCCCGGCTGTTGCTGATGGCGAGCCTTTTGGTGGTCGACGAGCTTTGGGACGCGTTTCGCGAAATCGACAGGCTCCGCAACGCCGACGGCGCCGCCGCCACCCGCGTCGCGGCCGAGGAGGCGCTCGCCGGCGCCATCGAGTCCATGGCGGAAAGAATCGAACGTATTGCCCACTCCCTCGAACAGGCATAGATTCAAATCAGGACGGTTCGCTGCCCGGCGCGTCAGGCCACGTTATCCCTGGGGCCATTATCAAACCTCTAGGGAGTTGCCTCTGCCCGGTCCCTGGACCGGTTACCGCGACGCCCACCTGCTGATGCAGGCCACGGAGGATTCCCGTCGCCAACGGCCGGGCGGCCCCGTCCGCAATCAAGCGCAATCCCATGAGCCTGGATCGTAACAAGGCCCGGCTCCGCGCCGAGGCCCGCGCCCGCAGGGACGTCGCCGCCGAGGCCGCTAGCTCGGACGCCGCCAGCCGCATGGCCGCCCATTTCGTCCACGTCCTGCCCCTGGTCGGGATCGGGCCCGGCGCGGTGGTGGCGGGGTATTGGCCGACGGGATCGGAAATGGACCCCCGGCCCCTGCTCGGCCGCCTGAGCGCCAACGGGTTCCGCTGCGCGCTGCCGGTGGTGGTGGGCCGGGACGCGGCGCTGATCTTCCGACGCTGGCGCCCGGGCATGGCGCTGCAGTCGGGCTTCATGGGCATTCCCCATCCCGGGCCCGAGGCGGCGGAGCTTCGCCCCGACATGGTGATCGCGCCCCTGCTCGCCTTCGATAAGGAGGGCGGGCGCCTGGGCCAGGGCGGAGGGCATTACGACCGCACGCTCGCGGAGCTTCGCCGGACGGGCCGGGTGGTCGCAGCGGGCGCGGCCTACGCCGCCCAACGGGTGGACTCGGTCCCCCATGGCGCGCATGATCAGCGCCTTTCCTGGATCGTGACCGAAGACGGGGCGCAAAGGACCAAGCGATGAAGGTGTTGTATTGCGGTGACGTGGTGGGCAAGTCCGGGCGCAAGGTCGTGCTCGACGCCCTACCGGAACTGCGCGAGCGCCTCGCCCTGGATTTCGTCGTCGTCAACGGCGAGAACGCCGCCCACGGCTTCGGCATCAACGAGCGCATCTGCAAGGCGTTCTACGAAGCGGGCGCGGACGCGATCACCACCGGCAACCACGTCTGGGACCAGCGCCAGATCATGAACTACATCGATTCCGATCCCAGACTCCTGCGTCCGATGAACTTCCCGCCGGGAACGCCCGGGCGGGGCTTCGGCGTTTTCGAGACCCGGACGGGAAAGCGCGTCTTGGTGATTCATCCCATGGGCCGGTTGTTCATGGACCCGTTGGACGACCCGTTCGCCGCCGTGGACAAGGTTTTGGAGGAATACGCCCTGAAGCGGGGCGCGGACTGCATCCTGGTCGATTTCCACGCCGAGGCAACCAGCGAGAAGATGTCCATGGGCCATTTTTTGGACGGCCGCGTCTCGATGGTCGTCGGCTCCCACAGCCACGTCCCCACCGCCGATGCGCAGGTTCTGCCGGGGGGTACGGCTTACCAAAGCGATGTCGGCATGTGCGGCGACTACAATTCGGTCATCGGCATGAAGCCTCCGGCCGCCGTCGGCCGCTTCGTCAGCAAGATGCCCGGGAACCGGCTCGAACCCGCCGAGGGCGAGGCGACGCTCTGCGCCGTCTACCTGGAAACCGACGACGTCACCGGGCTCGCCAAGCGGATCGCGCCGGTGCGCATGGGCGGTCGTCTGGCGTCCGCGTGGCCGGAATGACGGTTTTTTTTCAGAACCCACCCATAAAGATGGGGCGATGCCACCCGAAAGGGTGAAGCCATTTTTTCCGCCAGATTCTTATATGAGGCGAGGCTAATATGGATTATCATGCTCCGCTCTCAGGTAGGGGCGGAGGGCCCGTGCGCCAAGCGGGCGGATTACAAACGGCGAGGGGAATCGCGCGATGAACGAAATGAGCGAACAAAAACTGACGTTTCTGCGCTACGAGCAGGGGGAGGATCAATACGACGTCCTGGAGGAAAAGGTCGTCTACGGCGGCACGTCGGATCAGTGCCCGACCTACGTCCATCGCACCCCGCCTTGCCAGGCGAGCTGCCCGTCGGGCCACGACATCCGCGGCTGGCTGGCCATCGCGCGCGGCCAGGACAAGCCCGCCGACGAGAACATGGCCTGGCAGGAATACGCCTTCCGCCGCATGACCACGGCCAATCCCTTCCCCGCCGTGATGGGCCGCGTCTGCCCCGCGCCGTGCGAGGACGGCTGCAACCGGAACGAGGTCGATGACTTCGTCGGCATCAACGCGGTCGAACAGCACGTCGGCGACTACGCCATCGAGAACGGCCTCGCCTTTGAAAAGCCCGCTTCCGAGAGCGGTAAGAAGATCGCCGTCATCGGCGGCGGCCCGGCCGGCCTTTCCGCCGCCTACTTCCTGCGTCAGAAGGGCCACGCCGTCACCGTGTTCGAGGAGCAGGACGAACTGGGCGGCATGATGCGCTACGGCATCCCCGACTACCGCATTCCGCCCAAGGTTCTGGCAGCCGAGGTCAAGCGCATCCTCGACATGGGCGTCGAGGCCAAGACCGGCTGCAAGGTGGGCAAGGACGTCAGCCTCGCCGATCTGGAAAAGGACTACGACGCCGTGTTCTGGGGCCTGGGCGCCGCCAAGGGCCGCTCCCTGCCGCTGCCCGGCTCGGACGCGCCGAACTGCATCAACGGCGTCGAGTTCCTGCGCGCCTTCAACAAGGGAACGCTGCAGTCCACCGACAAGAAGATGGTGGTCATCGGCGGCGGCGACACCTCCATCGACGTCGCGTCGGTGGCGCGCCGCATCGGCCACATCAAGGCTCAGCATGAAAAGGACCACGTCGAGAACGTGGTCTGGGGCCACACCGCCCACGACGTGGCCTCCGGCGCCCGTCGCGAGGACATCAACGTGGTGCTGACCTCGGTCTTCCCCATCGACAAGATGACGGCGGCCGAGCGCGAGCGCGAGGACGCCAAGCACGAAGGCATCGAGATCCAGGGCGGCGTCATGCCGGTCGAGGTTCTGGTGAATTCGTCCGACGGCCGCGCCCGCGGCATCAAGATGGCCGAATGCCACATGGAAGGCATGGCCCCGGTCCCGGTCGAGGGCACCGAGTACACCATCGATTGCGACTTGGTCGTGCTCGCCGTCGGCCAGATGGCCGATCTCGACGGCGTCGAGGACATCGGAACCGAGGGCATGGTCAAGGCTGACAAGGGCTATCACGTCAAGGACAAGCACTTCGCGGGCGGCGACATTCTGCGTCCGCACCTCTTGACCACCGCCGTCGGCCACGGCTCCATCGCCGCCGAGTCCATAGAGCACTTCCTGACCGAAGGCGAAACCGGCCATCGGCCCAAGGTCGACGTGCATCACTTCAACCTGCTCGACGAGCTGCGCCAGCGCCATCTGGAGCCCGGCGAGTACAATCACCAGCAGATTCGCGGCACCTCGGAAGACAACTTCGCGATCCACAACTACGAGGACCGCTCCTTCGCCGAGGTCATCACCCACGAGGCTCTGTTCCGCGGCCACTTCACCTATGTGGCCCGCAACCGCCGCAAGGAAATCCAGATCGACGCCGACAAGGTTCTCGGCAACTACGACGAGCGCCTGTTCGGTTTGGATGAGGAGCAGACCCAGGCCGAGGCCGGCCGCTGCATGAGCTGCGGGCTGTGCTTCGAGTGCGACAACTGCGTGATCTTCTGCCCGCAGGACGCCGTGCACCGCAACAAGAAGGACGAGCGCGCCCAGGGCCGCTATGTCCACACCGAGTACGAACGTTGCGTCGGCTGCCAGATCTGCCGCGACGTCTGCCCCACCGGCTACATCCAGATGGGCCTCTAGGGCGATTCAGGCATGACCAAGACGGAAAGGGGGCCTTCGGGGCCCCCTTTTCCCGTTCCTGGGGGACAAACCTGGTCCCACCCGCCCGGGCCCGGCGACATCGAAGCCATCGCCCGCGCGGCCCTCGCCGCCATGCCCCCGGAATTCAGCCGCCAGGTCGAGGGCGTGCTGATCCGCGTCGATGAATTCCCCGACGCCGAAACCCAGAGCGAGATGGGGCTGGAGAGCCAGTGGGACCTCTTGGGCCTTTATCGCGGCGCGCCCATCGACCGGCGCAGCGTCGCCGACGTGCGCCAGGACCTTGACGTGATCGAGCTTTACCGCGCCCCGATCCTGGATTACTGGTGCGAAACCGGAGAGGACCTAAACCACGTGGTCCGTCACGTGCTCATCCACGAGATCGGCCACCACCTGGGTTTCAGCGACGCGGAGATGGAGCGGATCGAGGCCCTGGATTCGCGGGACTAGCCGTTCGCCCTCCCTTCACGCTATACTAATTACAGCGCGAAACGATAAATTATAAGCGCGGGGGAAAACGTCATGGCCGCGGAGGCGCGGGGAAACCTCTACACCCTAGAACGTCAGCTCATCGCGGGCGCGCGGCAACGTGGCGCGCACAAGCCGTCCGCGAGCACCGAAGACGATGACGCTCGCCATGCGGAGCTCATGGACGCCATCGCCGCGCTACGCTCCGAAGTCCAGGATCTCAAGGCGGACGGCGTGGCGGACATCGACGCCGTCACCCTGCAGACCGAGGAGACCGTCCGGCTCAAAGTCGAGCTTCAGGCGCTCTACGACGCGATCCACGACACAAAACGCGAAATCGCCGCCTTCCGCCCCGGCGACGGCGAGGACGACCGCATCCTGATCGTCACCAACGAGCTCGACGCCGTGGTCGGCGCCACCGAACAGGCCACCGAGACCATCCTGGAGGCGTCCGAGGGAATCGAGGAGGTCATCGGCTCCATGCGCCTGCGCATGGTCGCGGACGACGACCTCACCGACCTGGAGCACATCACCGACAAGGTCATCAATATCTACGAGGCCTGCAATTTCCAGGACATCACCGGCCAGCGCATCACCAAGGTGGTGAACACCCTGAAATTCATCGAGGACAGGGTCCGCAGCATGATGGAGATCTGGGGCGGCCCCAAGGAGTTCGCGGGCGTGGAGGCGGCCCACGGCGACGACGAACACGCCGACGAGGACGCCAAGCTGCTCAACGGCCCCCAGTTGGACGAGCACCGCATCTCCCAGGAAGACATCGACGCCTTGTTCGATTAGGCCTCTTCCGCCTCGAAATCCTCGCACCCATGGTCTGGCACGCAGAACAGGTCGCGGCTGCGGCACCACCCGGTGTCGGCCCGAACCGAGCCCATGCCCGACGACAGCACCTTCATCTGCGGAAGTTCGCGCTCCAGTTCCAGCGCCTTTCCGACGAAATGGCGGCAGTCCCCGCAGCGCGCCTCGGTCATAGATTGGCCCAATAGGACCCGAAGACGTGCACCGACATGACGTAGCCGATGAAGACCGTAATCGCGACCCCCGCCGCGAACGACAGGAACGCGGCGCCGCCGACGGTCTTGAGTTCGCTGAAGCGCGTGGTCAGCCCGATGGACAGGAAGCAGAAGATGAACACCCAGTTGCGGATGGTCGAGATGGGATCCAAAAGCGCGGGCTTGACCGTTTCCTCCATTTCCTGGGGGCCATAGCCGCTGAGAACCAGGCTGGTCAGGATGGAGGCGGCGAAGAAGCCGACCACGAATTTTGGAAACCGCTTCCAGATTTCGGTCTTGTCCACCTTGGCGTCGCCGCCCGGCGCGTCCCAGACCGTGACCGCGATGAAGGCCCAGAACAGCGACCAGATGCCGATCCACATGTCGCGGCCGATGACCTTCATCAGGGTGAAGGACTTGATGGCGGCTTCCGGGTCGCCGGAAATCTCGCCGTATGTGCTGGCGGCGGCGAACCCGGCCGCGCCCGCGAACTCCGCCGTGCCGATCCATGCGCCCGCGACGCCCGCCGGAAGGTCCAGGGCGTGGGAAATGAACGGCAGCACCAGGATCATGGTCAACGCCCACATCACCACCAACGCGACCGAGGTGTACAAATGCTCCTTCTTCGCGCCCACGGCGGCGGCCACGGCGATGGACGCCGACACCCCGCAGACGGCCCCACCCGCGCTCATCACGGCCGCCAGGCGCCGGTCGAGTCCGAACCCGCGCGTCGCGATCAGATAGATGGACGAACACGCCAGGATCGAAATCAGCCCCGCCTGCATGATCGCCACCGGCCCGGCGGTCAGCACCAACTCCACCGGGAACGTGGCGCCCAGAAGCACCACGCCGACCTTGACGAAGTATTCGACCCGGCACGCGGCCAAAAGGCGTTCGGGGATGCGGACGACGTTGCCGAGCAACACCCCCAGGATCAACGCCACCACCGGCGGCTCCAGATTGAACTCGCTGGCGTGGACCCAGCCGCTGACCGAGAACACGAAGATGGACAGCGCGAACAGGAAGGCGAAGCTGGGCAGGAAGCGCCCGAACCCGATGCCCATGATCCGGCACGACACCCCGAACAGAAACGACCAGATGACGAAAAGCTGGAAGTAAAGGTGCGCGTTGTCGGTCAGGTGGTCGATGATCTCCCTCGGGTCGTGCCAGTCCATGTGCCCGGGGCTGACCGCGAGGCCCTTGAACAGGGAATCGGTCCCGGTGAACGACATCAGGTCCACCACCACCAGCCCGATGCCGAGCCACACCGCCCACCAGTCCTCCTTCAGGAAATATTCCGTCAGGTGGAGTGGTCTCTTCTGCGGCAAAAAGCTGGTCGAGCCGTCCTGAAGCGGGATGCGCGACAAGCCGGAAGAAAGCGAAAGTATTCCAAAGAAAATCAATCCGAGCGGAAGCGCGCCCCGAAGGAATTCCGTTACCGACCACCACCAAGCGTAAACGCCCCACGCGCCGAGGCACAGCAGGATCAGCCCAAGGACAAACCCTGGAATCATTCTTTCATTGACTTCCAATGAGTTACTCAGTGGAGCCCCCCGAAAAGAACGGCCGGCAATAATAGATGAATTTTCCTTCCCTAAGGAATGCTAACCGTTCAAGGCGGCAATCAAAAGAAAAAAGAAGACTTCGCCAAATTCAGGAAAGACGTCAGGCCTTGATGTCCATCAAGGTCTTGGACATGTCGTCGCCGGTCCGGACCACCTTGGCGGCGAAGCGGTACGCGGTCTCGGCGACGATGGCGCGGACGAACTCACCGCCGATGTCGGTGGTCGAAAGCTCCAGCGCGGACGACTGGATGGAGCCCGCGCCCGCCGCGCCGTAAAGCGGCTCGCCCGAGGCGTCCGTGGGCCCATAGGCCCCGCCTGCGGCGCGCGACAGCCCGTCGGGGTTGGAGAACGTCGCCAGCGGAACCTTGGCCACCGTCCGGCGCTCCCCGTTGTCGAACAACGCGGTGACGGCCCCGTCCGGCCTCACGTTCACGCCCGAGACGTTTCCATAGCGCGCGCCGTCGGCCGAGACCCCGCCCAACTGGTATCCGCCCGCGAACTGGGTCAGGCCGTCCAGGTCCAGGGAAATCGCCTGGTCGGCGGCGCCGGTGGACAGGCCGGTCAGGAACGCGTCCGGCGGCGCGGAGCCGTCGATGGTCCCGTCCTGGTCGGCGTCGAAGCCCGCGAGCGAGCCGTCGCCGTTGAAATACGCGTCCACTTGATAGGCGCCCCCGCCCGCGTCGCCTTCGCGGGTCGCGCCTGTCGCGCCCGTGGGGTCGGCGATGCCAAGGATGTAGCGGTTGGTCCCGGTCTTCTCGAAGCTCAGGCTCAGGTTGAGCGGATTGCCGAGCGAGTCGCGGATCTGGACGTCGATGGAGACGGCGTCGCCAACCTTGGCGTCGGCGGGCAGGTTGGCGGAAACGCGGACGGTTCCGGTCGCGTCCGCGGTCCCGCCGATGCGGTTCAGGTTGATGGGCGCGAGCGCGTCGCTGGCCACGTCGCCGCCGGCGTCGGTCGCGTGGCCCAAAAGCCGGAACCCGGCCGAATTCACCAGGTTCCCGTCGGCGTCGGGCGCGAACGAGCCCGCGCGGGTGAACCGAACCGGGCCGCCCGGCGTATCCACGGCGAAGAAACCCCGCCCGGAAATGGCGAGGTCGGTGGCCGACGTGGTCGATTGCAATAGGCCCTGATGGGCGACGGAGGGCTTGACGAACCCGGTGACCCCGCCCGGCGCGTAGGCCTCGCCGGACTGGCTGGTCGTAACGGTGGAGGCGCGGACGTCCACGGCCTTGTAGCCGTCGGTGGCGACGTTCGCCACGTTGTCGGCGACAGCGCCCAGACGCCTGGCGTTCAAGCTCAGGGCGGATAAGGCCGATGTGATTCCGCTACCGATGCTCATAACCGCTTGTCCCCATCTTCGGCCTTATCATGCCGGGTGTCGTCGCGCGCGGCTATGACGGCCGTCACAGGGTGGACGCCATTGCAATATTTGTCTCGTCTCGGCCGGGGGCCGCGCATTATGACGAAATCGGCCCAGCCGCCTTCCCGACATCCCACTTGCGCCCAAGGAAACGGTTGCGCCGCCTTCGCGTTGGATGGGCCGTCCCCGGAATGATCGTCGCGTTTCCAGCATGGAAACTCTTCTGCTACAGTCGCGCCGATTTTGGAGGTCTCCATGGAACCGAATGGTTGGCATGAAAAGTACGCGACCGGAGTTCGCTCCATCGACGCTGATCATCGGCGCATCTTCGCCATCGTCGAAGGCTTGGAGGCGCGGATTAAGGCCGGCATCAACGTAGATGAGGTGATGGGGGTCGCCCACGAATTGGTTCTTTATATCGGAGAGCATTTCGACCGCGAAGAGCTGTACATGCGAAGCGCCGGATACCCCAACCTCCCTCGGCACAAGGCCGCGCACGAGGACCTCCGGGAAGTGGTCTTCGGGTTGGGAAGAATTTACGACGAAGACCCCGCTTCCATCTCTCCCGATAAGCTGCTTTCCTTCCTTGAGCGTTGGCTGGTTCAACACATCGTCACCCACGATTTCGAAATGGCGAAATTCTTCCGCGCCGAGAACGTGGTCGAGCGCGACGAATCGGCTCGGATCGTGGAGGTCCGGGTCAAGGTCGAGGAACGGAACGCGCAACTCGTGCGCGACTTCGCCGAACTGGTGAACAGCTCTCCGGGCGCTTCGGAGAAGTTCGAGTCCGCGATCAGACGATCCATCCAAGACAAAAAATCGCGCGCGCACGAGAGAGCAAAAAAGATATTTTGCAAGCAGCAAATACATCTTTCATAGAGATGTTATTGTTTAATCATTGAGACGGGCGCCGGAGTGTTCCGGGCGGGCGCTCCTGGGACACATGCCTGGTCATCGGACAGTAACGCTGGACCGCGCCCCACGGCGCGCGCGTCTTTCCGACATCAGGTCCAGATAAACCCGATAGCCGTCATCGGTGAAAAACGCGCGCCAACCTCGCCATGGGACCGGGTTGGGGGAATGGGGCACCAAGCGTCAATTCAGTAAGGTGTCCCCGGAATTCTAGGTGTCCCCGGAATTCTTCACGTCCCCCGCATCGAAGGAGACGGTATATCGGTCTTTGAGTTAGGCAAGGTGTCGCTGGAATTCTGAGGACCTGCGCCCGCCCACAACACCGACCTAAAAACGTATTATTACACGAAGAGAAATTTAATGGTTGCGTATGAGGAAAAGAATCGGATTAGGATAGAATGGTTTGGCTGGAGGATGCTATGCTTGACCACACGGTTCGCAAGGCGCTGGATGAAATTTCAGATAAAATCGAGGGCCATTTTGACGGGGACGTTCTGGGCTTCCACGGAAGCATCAGCCTAATCTGGCTTAAAGAGTTTCGCGACAACCTTGAAAAACTTGCTAAACGCAAACCCAAAAAAGACCGCCTGATTCTTGTCTTAACCACGGATGGCGGCAGCGCCGAGGCCACAGAAGAGATGGCCGATTATATGCGGCACCACTACAAAGAAATATATTTTTTGATACCCGACAGGGCGATGTCCGCAGGAACGATACTTTGCATGGCTGGCGATAAAATTTATATGGATTACACATCCTCCTTGGGGCCGATCGACCCGCAAATTCCGGTCACGTCCAATAGCGGCGTGCAGTTCGTTCCGGCCTTAGGCTACCTGGATAAATACAGCGCCTTAATTGAAAAATCCGCCAATAACACAATCACTCCAGCGGAATTTCAGATGGTGCTGAACACCGATCTGGCCACGCTACAACAGTACGAACAGGCCCGTGATCTTTCAGTTGAACTACTGAAAAAGTGGCTTGTTCAATACAAATTCAAGAACTGGAAGACCCACAAAACCGACCCTGACAAAAAAGGAACGGAAGTTACTGTTGCAGAAAAGAAAATCAGGGCGGAAGAGATTGCGATTCTCCTATCGAATAACAAGAAATGGCACTCGCATGGACGAAGAATAAACATTGATACCGCACGAAATGAGCTGCGTTTAGTTATTGATGATTATGGCGATGAACCTGATTTGCAAAAACAAATTCGCATTTACAATGATCTTGTCGAGGATTATGTTGAAAGGCAACGATATCCGGTCTTCATCCATACGAGGTCGATAGAGGGAACGGCATGAGTATCGTTGAGGAAATCGCCAAGCTTCAGCAGGGCGAAATTCCGGACCATTTGCGGGAGCAGATGCGCCAGCAAAAGGAATTCCTGGAAGATATGATCCGGCGCGGCGCCACCCCCCCGGCAAAGGATGAATACAAGGTCCCGCTTGGACAGCGGTTTTCCGCGAGCGACCTTCGTCGTTGAAGGGGTGGCGGCCTCGGGCCGCGCACCGCCTAATCTAGGCCATCATCCATTTCGGTTTTACGTTGTCTCGCCGGAATTCCGGAAACACCTTACTTAATCCCCCCATACTCCTCCCCTCTCGCCCGCAGTCCCCCCACCATGCGGAGATCGCCCCATCCGCCCTCTATTTGAACTCATAATGCTTCCTTACCGCCTTCCTGACATCCCACTTGCACCTTAGCCCCTTGGGGAACGTCACCATGTCGCCCGCGCCGAAGGAGACGGTTTCGCCGTCTTCGGTGGTGACCTCGACCTCGCCTTCGAGGAGCAGGCAGGTCTCCTCCATGTCGTACTCCCAGTCGAAGACGCTTTCCTCCTTCTCCCAGATGGGATTCGCCTTCATTCGGCCGATGCGGTCGCTCGAGGGTTTCTCCACCTTGATCTTCATCGCGCGCGCTCCCCTGCTGCTTTGCGGCTTTGACGCAGGGTAGCACATATCCCGGCGGAACGCCCTTGCCTTGGGGCGGCGAACGGGTACGCTGTATGGCGGAGGTTCGCCGTGATCGTTCAGGATCAAAGCAAGGTCGTCGAATTCCTTTCGAACGCCGACGCCTTCGGACGGGACACCCATTCTGTCGACGTGATCGAGACCCACGTGTCCATGGTCTTCGTCGGCGCGAACCGGGTCTACAAGCTCAAACGCGCCGTGCGCTTCCCGTATCTGGATTTTTCCACCGCCGAGGCGCGCTGGGCCGCGTGCGAGGCCGAGGTGCGCGTCAACGTCCGCACCGCGCCCGACCTCTACCGCGGGGTGCGCGCCATCACCGCCGCGCCCGACGGCTCCTTGCGCTTCGACGGCGACGGCGAGGCCGAGGACTGGGTGGTCGAGATGGTCCGGTTCGACCAGGACACCCTGTTCGACGCCATGGCCAGGCGCGGCGGGCTCGACCGCCACCTGGTCGGCGACTTGGCCGAGGCTGTCGCCCGCTTCCACGACGAGGCCGAGGAGATGCCGGACGCGGGCGGCTTCCGCGCCCTGCTCGACATCTACCGCGAGAACATGAGCTGCTTCGCCGAGGTCGCCGACGTCTTCGACCCGGACAAGCTGAGGGCGCTGGAGCGGGAGACCACGGAGCTGCTGGAGGTCCGGGGGCGCCTGATGGACATGCGCAAGGACCATGGGCGGGTCCGGCACTGCCACGGGGATCTGCACCTTCGCAACGTGTTCCTGATGAACGGCGAGCCCACCCTGTTCGACGGGGTCGAGTTCAACGAGGACCTGACAAACATCGACGTCCTTTACGACCTGGCGTTCCTGATCATGGACCTGCAGCACTGGGGGCTCGGATTCCTGGCCGGCGTGTTGCTGAACCGGTATTTGGACCTGACCGGGGACACCGAGGGCTTGGCGTGCATGCCCTTGTTCCTGTCGCTCCGCGCCGCCATCCGCGCCCACGTGGAGGCCGCCGCCGCCGCCAGCGTCAGCCATCCGGAGGAAGCGGACGCGCTCGCCGACGACGCCCGGCGCTACCTGGACAACGCGCTGGCCTTCCTGGTCCCGGCCGAGCCCCGCCTGATCGCCATCGGCGGAGTGTCCGGCAGCGGCAAGTCGCGTCTCGCCCGCGAAATCGCGCCCTACCTCGCCCCCGCGCCCGGCGCGCGCGTGGTGCGCAGCGACGTCACCCGCAAGAACCTGGCGGGCGTGCGCCACCTGACGCGCCTCGGCCCCGAGGGCTACACCCAGGACATGACCGAGCGCACCTTCCACGCCATGTTCGAAGAGGTCCGCGCGGCCCTTCGCGCGGGCTATTCGGTGATCGCCGACGCGGTCTTCGCCCGGCCGCAGCAGCGCAAGGCCATCGCGATGGTCGCGACCGAGATGGACGTCCCCTTCGACGGCCTATGGCTGGAATCGCCCCGCGACGTCATGGAGCACCGGGTCCGCCACCGCCGCCGCAACGTCTCGGACGCCACGGTCGAGGTGATCCGCATGCAGCTCGACTACGACGTCGGGCGCGTCGAATGGACCAAGGTGGACAGCTCCGGCGCGCGCGAGGAGACCATCAAGCGGGGGCTTCGGGCCCTGGGACTATGAGCGAGCAACGCGTCACCGCCGTCCTCGGCCCCACCAACACCGGCAAGACCCACATGGCCATGGAGCGCATGCTGGCCCATGAAAGCGGGATGATCGGCTTTCCGTTGCGCCTGCTCGCCCGGGAAAACTACGACCGCGCGGTCAAGGCCACGGGCGCGGCGCAAGTGGCGCTGATCACCGGCGAGGAAAAAATCACGCCCCCGGACGCCAAGTATTTCCTCTGCACCGTCGAATCCATGCCGCTGGCCCGGCGGGTGGCGTTCCTGGCCGTGGACGAGATCCAGATGTGCGCCGACCCGGACCGGGGCCATGTGTTCACCGACCGGCTGTTGCACGCGCGGGGGACGTCCGAGACCATGTTCATGGGGGCCGAGACCGTGCGCCCCCTGATCCGGGCGCTCGCGCCCGAGTCCGGGTTCGAGACCAAGCCGCGGCTTTCCACCCTTCGCTACGTCGGGCCGCGCAAGGCCAACCGGTTGCCGCCCAGAAGCGCGGTGGTGGCCTTTTCGGCTTCCGACGTCTACGCGCTGGCCGAACTGGTTCGCAGGCAGCGGGGCGGGGCGGCGGTGGTGTTGGGCGCGCTCAGCCCCCGCACCCGCAACGCCCAGGTGGCCATGTACCAGGCGGGCGAGGTGGACTACCTGGTGGCCACCGACGCCATCGGCATGGGCCTGAACATGGACGTGAACCACGTGGCCTTCGCCGGAACCCGCAAGTTCGACGGCCGCCTGCCCCGGGAATTGACCCCGCCCGAACTGGCCCAGATCGCCGGGCGCGCCGGGCGCAACATGAACGACGGCACCTTTGGGGTGACCGCCGACATCCCGCCCCTGGACCCCGAGACCATCGAGCGCATCGAGACCCACCAGTTCGAAACCGCCAGACGACTCTATTGGCGCAACACGGACTTGCGGTTTTCCTCGATCGAGGCGCTCCGAAGCTCCCTCGCGCTGCCGCCGCTGGTCGAGGGTTTGGTCCGGGCGCGGAACACGGACGACGAGTTGGTTCTGGCCGCGCTGGCCAAGGACGAGGACGTCGCTGGGCGCGCAACGGGAAACGACGCCGTCCGGCTGCTTTGGGACGTCTGCCAGATCCCGGACTTCCGCAAGGTCCTGAGCGACGCCCACGCTCGTCTCTTGGCGCGCATATACGGTTTCTTGATGGACGACGGGCGGCTCCCCACCGATTGGATGGCCAACCACGTGGCCCGGGTCGACCGCGCCGACGGCGACATCGATTCCTTGATCCAGCGCATCGCCGACATCCGCACCTGGACGTACGTGTCCTATCATGGCGACTGGCTGGCGGACGCCGGGCACTGGCAAGCGCGCACCCGGACTATCGAGGACAAGCTGTCGGACGCGCTCCACGAACGCCTAGCCCAGCGCTTCGTCGATCGACGCACTTCCATGCTGGTGCGCCGCCTGAAGGATAAGGCCGAGCTTGTCGCCGCCGTCCGCGCGTCCGGCGAGGTGCTGGTCGAGGGACACCGCATCGGAGAATTGAAGGGCTTCCGCTTCGCCGCCGACGGCGACGGCGGACGGGTGGCGCAAAAAGCCGTGGCCGGCGCTGCGGCCAAGGCGCTGAAAGGCGAGATCGCTTCGCGAGTCGCCCGGCTCGTCGCCGCCCCGGACGTGGCCTTCGCGCTCGACGGCGACGGGATTTCGTGGGACGGAAACAGGATCGCTCGGCTCGCTCCCGGCCCCAACGTCTTGCGCCCGGCGGTGGAGCCGCTCGCCAGCGACCTGTTGGACGCGGACGGTCGCGAAGCGGTCCGCGCCCGGCTCCAGGCCTTCGTCTCGGACCGGATCGCGCTGACGCTGGCGCCGCTTCCGGCCGCTTCGGACGCGGCGCTTTCGGGACCCGCGCGGGGCTTGGCCTTCCAGCTTCGCGAACGGCTCGGCATTCTGGCGCGGGACGAGGCGGAGCGCGAGATCGCGGGGCTGTCCCGCGCCGATCGCAAGGCGCTGCGCGCGCTCGGCGTCCATTTCGGCAGACATGCGCTTTATTTTCCGGCGCTTTTGAAGCCAGGGCCCGGGGCCCTGAAGGTTCTGCTTTGGGCGGTGGCCGAGGGTCTTCATCCGCCGCCCGCGCCGCCGCCGCCGGGACGCACGTCGGTATCGCTCGACGAAGGATTGCCAGACGCCTACTACGCCGCCGCCGGGTTCCGCCCCTTGGGCCGGCTCGCGGTGCGGATCGACGTGGTGGAGCGTCTGTCGGGGCTGGCCTGGAGCCGGTCGCGCGACGGCGCGTTCGAGGCCGGGCCGGATTTCGTATCCCTCGCCGGGTGCTCCAACGCGGAGATGGAGGACGTGATGAAGGCGCTGGGATACCGCAAGGTCCGGACCGACGACGGACGCGTCCTGTTCGCGCCGAAGCGCAAGCGCCATAAGCCCAAGCCCGCGCAGGCCCCGCATCCGGATTCGCCCTTTGCGGCGCTGGCGGCGCTTGCGGGGAATTCATGAACAGGGAGACCCAGCGGCTCGACGTCTGGCTTTGGCGCGCCCGGTTCTTCAAAAGCCGCAGCCTGGCGACCAAGCTGTGCGCGGCGGGCCGGGTCCGAGTCAACGGCGACGTGGTCTCCAAGGCCCATCACGCCGTCGGCGCGGGCGACGTCCTCACCTTCCCCAAGGACCCGCACATCCGGGTCATCCGGATTCTGGGCCTTGGCCATCGGCGCGGCCCCGCGCCCGAGGCGCAGGCGCTCTACGAGGACCTGGACCCGCCCAAACCGAGGGCGCGCGGCCAAAACGGCGTGGAAACCGCCCCCGGCGCGCGGGAGCGGGGCGCGGGGCGCCCAACCAAGGCGGACCGGCGCGCGATCGAAAAATTTCGCGGGGATGCGCGCTAACTAAGACTTGCGTCGGAAAAGCGGACGCGCCAAACTCCTTGTCATCATGACCGACGCGCATAAAAAAGAATCCTTTGTCGACGCCGTGCCGGAAGGCGACAACCGCACCCGGAAGGTCTGTTCCGAATGCGGGCACGTCATCTACGAAAACCCCAAGATCATCGTCGGCGCCGTCTGTGTTTGGGGCGATCAGGTTCTGCTGTGCCGCCGGGCGATCGAGCCTTGCATCGGGCTTTGGACCATCCCCGCCGGTTTCCTTGAGCTGAACGAAAGCAGTGTCGAGGGCGCGGCCCGCGAGGTGATGGAGGAAGCTGGCGCCGCGGTCGAGATGGGGAACCTTCTCGGCATCTACGAGATTCCCAAAATCGGTCATCTCTACACCATCTTCAGGGCGGAATTGACCTCCACGGACGTTTCGCCCGGCCCGGAAAGCCAAGAAGTTCGCTTGTTCCCATGGGACGAACTGCCCCTGGACGAATTGGCCTTTCCCAGCGTCACCTGGGCGTTGGAGCACTATTTCGACCCGCCCGCGACCCTGGTCCACACCGCCCAGTGGGAAGAGTGGGAAGAGTAGATTCCTGAAACGCCTAGCTTTCTTTCCCCTTCCCCGTGATCGACCCGGGGTTATTTCGTCGATCCGGATTCCATAGGCCACGCGCCCGGAAAATACATAACCGCGCCGCATGGTCTTGCCCGTCGCGCTTTGGAACGATTTTCTTTTTCACCCGCAAGACCGCATAAAAGTTGTTGCTTTTCATAAAGTTAATGAGCTTCAGCAGTGAACATTCCCTGTCGCGCGCGCCTTCGATAAATAATTTTTTTGCGCATAAATCGATTTTTCCGCTGGACTTATTTAAGAATATCCTTATATTAGGATTTATTGATGTTCGGCGCTGGCAAGGATCCACGCCAGCATTGATCGGGTCCCAGCGTTCCCCCCTTTACAACGCGGGATCCTTCGTCTCTCAGACGTAAAGCCTCCCTGTTGAACTCGCCGGGCCCTTCGTGGCCCGGCGTTTTTTTTTGGATTCCTCGACCTTCCGGACGGATTTGAGAAGGATATTGACCCCACTCGGAAGCAGGCTACATTTCCTTAAATCATTTCTCGAGAACGCCATGCTGCTTGTGATTCATAAACGCGAAGAGGTTCTGGAGCTCATCCCCAA
>CAYFNC010000035.1:0-35736 GCA_964344345.1 uncultured Hyphomicrobiales bacterium
GTGGCCGCGAAGAGTTAAGGGAATTCAAGGCGTTCTGAATTCTTCACGGTCGACTAAGCCGTCGGTTTTCCAGGGACAGGTCGGCCACAAGCTCCTTCATGGCCTTCATCTCGCGCTTCAGATCCTTGACCTCGCCCGTGGTCGCCTGGCGCGCCGTGTCACCGGCCAGGCGCTTCTGGCCGGCTTCCAGGAATTCCTTGGACCACTTGTAGTACAGGCTTTCGGCAACCCCTTCGCGGCGACAGAGCGCGGCGGTGCTGTCCTCGCCGCGCAGCCCCTCGAGGACGATGCGGATCTTTTCCTCGGCGGAACGGTTCCGCCGCGTCTTGCGACGGATATCTCGGACCGTCTTCTCAGCGGCGTCTTTCGCATTCATGGATTTCTGCCTCATCTTCGTTCCCTACGGTCACTACGATGAGCCAGAAATCCTCCCTTACGCAAAGCCTTCAGTCTGTCCCATGGATGCTGACGTCAGACAATCTCCCCATGCATTAACATTCAAATTGGACCGATGATCGGGGGCAGGTCAAATGTCGATTCAGCCTAGAACGGCACCTTGACGGCCCCTCCGACATTCGGCTCGGGGACGATCGCGCCGCCGAGTTCGATTTCCTCCTCGGTGGCGTCGCGGACGGTCAGAACCTGCAGTTTGAAGATCACATGGCGGCCGCAAAGCGGGTTGTTGCCGTCGACGGTCAGGGTCTTGTCGTCCATGCGGGTCACGATGAAGTTCCGGTGTTCGCCCTTTTCGTTCTCCATGGTGATCGTGGCGCCGACTTCCCGATACGCCTCGGGGACGTTTTCGATGCGATCGGTATAGACCAGGGATTCGTCCCTGGGCCCGTAGAGAATATTGCAATCGATGGGCGCCTCGATGACGTCGCCCACTTTCTTGCCTTCCAATTCGATCACGACGCTTTGGTCCAGGGCGCAATCCTTGCCGTGAACGTATCCGATGGGATATTCGACCGCGACCAGGGTCTCGCCGGTTTTTTGGTCGATCACCTTGTAACTGAGTTCAACGAACTTGTTTTCTTTAATTGTGTCGCTCATATCAAATCACGATCCCGGTCTTAGAAGACGGAGGCGCCGAAAATTTTGATATCGTCCCGCTCATCATAACCGATGACCAGACGGCCCAGCCACTCCCCCTCCTTTTTCGTGCTGCGCACGCGGAAAAGAACCGTCACGTGCTCGCCGCGGCGAATGATGCCGAGATAATCATAGACTTCGGAAAGGCTGCGGGTCAGTTCGCTTTTCGCGAATTGCTTCCCCATTTCGACTTCGTTCAGGCCTTGCATCAGGCTGTAGTGGAAATTGCGAATGAACTGCCCGTACTCCCCTTCGTTGGAAGCCCTGACAAGCTCCGACCACATCGGCTCGGCGACGGCCAGAATTTCATCATCCGTGCGTTCGATAATGTTCATATGCGTCCTCGGTCAAATTGGGATCGAAATGCCGCGGGGGCATAAAAAAAGATCAACATGTGAATGCTGATCTTTTTTCAAACCCCCGGCGGACGTCCAAAAAGAGCGCCCGCCGGGTGTCTTGAAGGTTACTCGGCCGCCTTGGAGTCGGCGACGTCGACCAAGTGGTACAGAGGCGCCTTCTCCATGGTGTACTCGCCGGTCTTGGGATCGCGGCGGGACACGGTCAGAACGTGCCAGTTCTTGTCGTCCAGCTTCATGGCGTCACCACGGTAGTAGTAACCCGGCCAGCGGGTTTCCTTGCGGAACAAGGTGTGGTGCATGACGCATTCGGACGTGCGATGGCGGTGCTTGACCTCCCAGGCGCGGAGCAGTTCATGAAGGTCCTTGGCGCCAATCTTCTCGAGATCCTCTTCCATGATCTTGAGCTTCTTGAGGCCAATGCTCAGCAGCTTGTCGTTGGTCATGTAGTTGACCGTCACGCCGCCGCAGTACTCGTCCATCAGCTTTTGCAGACGGTCGAGGGACTGACGCGGATTGTGGTAGTTCGGATTGACCTCGCCAGCCACGATCTCGTTGCGGTGAACCTTATAGTGCTCCAACGGCTTGAAGACCTCTTCCTTCAGCCTGGCGATGGTGCTGTCCGAGACGCGTATGCCCTCGGCCTTGCCGTCGTCGATGTACTGACAGGCGGACTTCGCCGAAATGCGGCCTTCGGTGAAGGAGCCGGAAGAGAACGCGTGCGGCGTGCCGCCGACCGCATCACCCGCGCCGAACAAGCCTTCGACGGTCATCATGCGGTTGTAGCCCCATTGATACTCGGGCGGAGACACGTCCGACGGACCGGAGCACCAGGCGCCGCAGCCGGTGGCGTGGGAGCCCATGGTGTACGGCTCGGAGGTGGTCAGTTCCGGGTTCTCGTTCTTCGGATCCACGTCCGTGGCGGCCCAGAGGACAGCCTGACCGACGGTCATGCCCAGGAAGTTGTGCCAGCCGATTTCTTCCAGATGCGGGTCCTGGAACGAGTGCATCGTGATCATGTGGATCGGCCCGCGGCCCGCGTTCACCTCGTTGATGATCGCGTGGTTGCGCAGACAGGTCGGGATCGGACGGTGCGTGGCGTGGGAAACTTCCGGATCCAGGTATTCCTTGCCAACCATCTTTTGAAGGGCGGGGAACCACTTGGATTCGTACTCTTCGCCGTAGGCGTTCTGGGTGTAGGCCTTCAAGTGCAGGAAGTAGGCGCCGACCGGGCCATAACCGTCCTTGAAGCGGGCCAGAACGATGCGGTTCTCCATCTGGGTCATCTTCGCGCCTGCGTTGATCATCAACGCGTAAGCGGAACCGGACGACCACGGCGCGTACCAAACGCGGCCCGCGCCTTCGCCGACGGAACGCGGCTTGAACAGGTTGGACGCGCCGCCCGCGCCGCAGACCACGGTCTTGGACTTGAAGACGTGGAAGTTACCCGTGCGGACGTTGAAGCCAACGGCGCCGGCGACGCGGTTTTCCTTGGCTTCGTCCATCAGAAGGTGGGTGATGCAGACACGGTTGTAAACCTTGTCGGCCGACTTCTTCGCGGCCTCGGCCACGATCGGCTTGTAGGATTCGCCGTGGATCATGATCTGCCAGCGGCCTTCGCGCAGGAACGAGCCCTTGTCCGGGTCGCGCATCAGGGGCAGGCCCCACTCCTCGAACTGGTGGACCGCGGAGTCGACGTGGCGCGCCATGTCGAACAGCAGATCCTCACGCACCATGCCCATCAGGTCGATGCGGGCGTAGCGGACGTGATCTTCCGGGTTGTTCTCGCCCCACCGGGTGCCCATGTAGCAGTTGATCGCGTACAGACCCTGGGCCACGGCGCCGGACCGGTCGATGTTGGCCTTTTCGGCAATAACGATCTTCTTGTTTTTCCCCCAGTAGCGGGCTTCGAAAGCCGCGCCCGTGCCACCAAGGCCCGCGCCGGCGACGAGGATGTCGATGTTGTCTTCGACGATTGTGTTGTAAGCCATTAGTAGTACACCCCTTCCTTCATCACGAGGCCGTTGGATTCCAGGGTATGCAAATCACCGTCATCCATGCGGATGTACTTCGGCTCATTGTACAGCAGCTGGCTGTTGCGCTCTTCCTGGGTCGGCTCCGGAGCGTTCTTCAGCTGCGGAATCTTGGTGCCCCAGGGCTTCGTGGTGATCGGGGCCAGCAAGTTCAGGTCCTTCTGGCCGTTGCGGAACTTGATGCGCCAGGCGATGACGCCCTTTTCCTCGTCCCGGACAGCGCGGACGCTGTGGCCGAGAGGAGCGAAGTCCGCGTAGCCGCGCACATCGATCGCGTTCTGCGGGCAGGCCTTCACGCAGGAATAGCACTCCCAGCACATGTTCGGTTCGATGTTGTAGGCGCGACGATACGTCGTATCGATGTGCATGATGTCGGACGGGCAGATATCCACGCAGTGACCGCAGCCGTCGCATCGCGTCATATAGACAAAGGTAGGCATGATTCGTGTCCTTCCCCGTTAGAAAGAATCCTTCAGGTTTGATCTAGTAGTGCTTGGGCTGGTCGCGCTTGATGCCGAGCCCCATGTACGGCGGGTTGGCGCCCATGTACTCGGGGATATCGGGATAGCGCTTCTGCAAAGCGGGATCGCTCAGTTCGCCCAGTTCCGGCAGGTTCTCGCGGGAACCGTCTGCCTTGATGACGCGCTTGTTGAACGCGGCGGCCGGCTTGAAGAACATGTGAGCGAATTTCGACCAAATCACGCCGCCGAACAGAACCGTGGCGGAGATGATGAACAGACCCAGGAACAGCGTGGTCCCGGTCGAAGCGCCTCGGCTCTGCGCCATCGACCAGAGCAGAGCGAAGGTCGTGGTGCCCAGCAGGGACAGGATGAACATGTCCGCCTTTGCAAGCTTATACCAGGGTTTGCCCTCCGCGGAGACATCGACGCGGATGAAGAACCAGAACCAGTAACCGCCGAACATCACCATGGCGGCGCCAACGCGCCACAGCAACGAAACGATGCCGGGAGCGTCGTGGGTCGGATACGCGAACACCAAGGCGATGGTCGTCAGGATGAACAAAATGAAGCCGTACATGGTGAACAGGTGCGAAATCCGGCGCTTCGGATTGCAGAATTCACCGGACGTCATCACGTCGACAACCAGCGTGTTGACGGCGATGCCCATCTTGTCGCCGCTGCTCAGCTCACGGACGCGCGTGGCTTCGGCAGCCTTGGCTTTAGCGAAAAAGTACTCGGCGCTCTTCTTGTGGATCATGTCGAAAATGGTGCCGCCCACCACCAGGATGGCCATCAAGATGACGTAAACCTGGATAACGTCGAGCGGAATGATCGTCGCAAGATCAGCGAATGGATTACCGGCGAACATCGATTCCTCCGTGCCGCAGCGTTAATTGTTGATGCGCCTGTTGCCAGGCTACCCCTCATATTGATACGCCTGTTGCCAGGCCCACCCTCTATTAGCGATGCATTATATAAAGAAAACTTGATTCCACAAGGCGTAGATATCCCCAGTCGGGGTTTTCCGCGCAACATCATGGAAAAACGGGGAAAAACGAGCGCGGCCACGATGCCCGCCATGGCGATGCGCCAAGGCGCGGCGGTTTTTCCGCCGCCTTGGGGCGGATATGTCGGCCGTCCAGGCGGCTTCGACGACGGACGGCGGGCCGTCGAAATACGCCATGGCGGAGACCGCCGCCGGATCGCGTCCACCCGTGGTCTCCGCTTCCGTTTGCGACCTGAAACGCATTGCTTTCCCAGGACTTTGTTCTTGGGATGCGTTCCCGGACGGCGGCGGCGAACCACCTGGGATCTTGGCCTTGCCTGTCCGGCCAAGCCGATATGGCGCGCAAAAAGCGGCTTCCCTCCGGCGACTCCATCGTATATATTCGGTTTTTGAAATATGCAGTCAGCTTTGCGCCGGGGCGAGATGCATCGCATGTCCATCGGCGCGTAACCAAGCAACAGATGGGTTGAGAGATGGGAAACGTTAACGCGAAAGATCCGGTTCCTGATGGCGTGACCAAGTACTACACCACGAAGCAGCAACCGGTGAACGAGAAGGGCTACGTCGGCTACAAGACCGAATGGATCGAGTGGCAGAAGGAAGTTCCTTACGAGACCCCGAAAAAGCCGTAGGCTTTTCGGACGGGCGCGAAGCCCGTGGACGAACGGAACAAGGGGAGGCGCTGGACGCCTCCCTTTCTTTTTCGCCTTTCCGAAGGATTCTTAGCCCGAACCGGCCAGCGTTTTCAGGAATTCGGCGCGTTTTCCGGCGTCCGTGACCACGCTTTCCTCGACCGGCATGCCGCCGAGCCACCATTCCACCTCGCCGTCGTCGTATTCCACGGCGGGGCCGTCTTCGCGGTGCAGCAGTCCGTCCACCCACCATTGCCTCATGATGCGCTCTTCGATAACGGCGGGGCCGTCCGCGCGATGGCGCACGCCGTTCATCCACCATTGCTGAACGCCATCCGGCCGCATGACCGCCGGGCCGTCCTCGCGGTGGGCGACTCCGTTCCGATGCCATTCCCGGGCGCCGTCGGATTCCATGATGGCGGGCCCGTCCTCGCGGTGTAGTTGGCCGTTTCGCCACCACTCCTTGGATCCGTCCCCATGCTCCACGGCGGGGCCGTCCTCGCGGTGCTGTTTTCCACGGATAAACCAGACCCGGGTTCCATCGGGCCTTTCGACGGCTGGACCGTCCTCGCGGTGCAGTTTCCCCAATAGGAACCACTCGATGGTTCCGTCATCATTTTCGATTTTTTCGGATGTCTGGAGCAGTTGGCCGTCCCGCCACCATTCCTTGGTTCCGTTCGCATGCTCCACGGCGGGGCCGTCCTCGCGGTGCTGTTTTCCGTGCAGGAACCAGACCCTGGCCCCATTGGGCTTTTCGACGGCGGGCCCGTCCTCGCGGTGCAATCTTCCATCGAGCCGCCACTCGATGGTTCCGTCTTCTTTTTCGATTCTATTCGGCGTTCTGGGCATCGATGACATCCGCTCCACTCGTCCTTGGCGCAACGCAAGGATAACACAAGGGCTCCGACGGACAATGTCGTCGGATCGTCCATGGCGCAAGGGCCAACGAGCGAAACGCGCTTGCCTCCAATTCACATCCCGTTAACATTCCATTCGCCGCGCGTTCACGACGGACGGGTAGCCTACGGTCTCGAAACCAAGGATGCAGAAAACGGACCCGGCCATGTTCAACCGACTCCCGATCCGATACAAGGTCCTGACCGTCGTGGGCGTGATGCTCGTGTTCATGATCGCGGCGTCGTCGATCTCCGTTTATTACATCTCGCGCATCAAGGGCGAGCTGGACCAGATCGCCTTTCATCTGGTTCCCGTCACCGAAAAGCTCACCCAGATCGACGTGCATACGCTGGAGCAGGAGTTGCACCTGGAAAGGGTCTTCACCTACCTGGAGATGGAGCATGCCCCTGAGGAGAAGATCAAGGAGGAGATCGCGCTCTTCGAGAAGCGTGGACATCAGGTGGACAAGGAAATCGCCGAGGCCAAGGAATTGGCCAAGGAGGGG
This sequence comes from uncultured Hyphomicrobiales bacterium, assembly GCA_964344345.1. Taxonomy (GTDB): domain Bacteria; phylum Pseudomonadota; class Alphaproteobacteria; order Rhodospirillales; family CAYFNC01; genus CAYFNC01. The sequence continues at coordinate 6,983 of CAYFNC010000035.1, forward strand.
CTCCACCATTCCACTTCCTTTTCGGACATCAACGAATTCAGTCGTCTGGAGCCTCTCCTCGACATCCTGGAAACGGAGCACGAGACCCTCTCCCGTCACGGCATCGCCATTATCGAGGCCCTGAAACACGGCCATTCCGAGCAGGCCCATCTGCTCGAGGGATGGCTTATGGAGAGCGAGGAGAACTTCGACGCCCAGTTGCTCGCCCACCTCGAGGAGCTGGAGCGCTTCATGGAGCGAAGCGCCCTGAACGCGGAGGAGCACGAAAAGTTCCTGCTGATCCTGAACTGGTCCACGACCGGGCTCGCGATCGTCATCGGGCTCATGTTCAGCGGGATCATCTCGTCCGAAATGGTGCGCCCGCTGAAGGCGCTGGTGGACGCCACGGCCAAAGTCGAAAAAGGCGACCTGGACGCGGACATCGCGGTCAAGGCCAAGGACGAAATCGGCATGATGGCGGAGCAGTTCAACCGGATGGTGGACGGAATCCGCAAGAAGGAGCGCATCAAGGCGACGTTTGGCCAGTTCGTCGATCCCCGCGTGGTCAGTTCGATCATCAATTCCTACGATCTCGGAACGGCGCATCGCGAGCCGGTGACGGTCTTCTTCTCCGACATCGCGGGGTTCAGCCGCGTCAGCGAGCAGTTCACCCCGGCGGCCATGGTGAACCTGATCAACGAATACCTTTCCCTGGTGTCCGAGCCCATCGCGCAAAGGCACGGCGTCATCGACAAGTACATCGGCGACGCGGTCGTCGCCTTCTGGGCGCCGCCTTTCGTGACCCCGGAGGAAGGCGCGGTGCAAAGCTGCCACGCGGCGCTCGAACAGCAGTACAAGATCGAAACGTTGAGGAACATGCTGCCGCAGATCCTGGGCATCCGCAAAGGCCTGCCCGAGATCAACGTGCGCATGGGAATCGCCACCGGAAAATGCGTCGCGGGCAACATTGGCGGCGCGCACTCCAAGTCCTTCACCGTCATCGGTCCCGCGACCGAATGGGCCGAGACCCTGGAAACGCTGAACAAGATATACCAGACCAATATCCTGGTTTTCGAAACCACCGTGGAGCTTGCGAAAGGCAAAATGGAGTTCCGGCGGGTGGACCGGGTGGAAATCGGAACGGGGACGGAGCTGAACGTGTACGAGCTCTTGGGCCCCGCGGGCGCCGTGCCCCTTGAAATCATGGAATACAAGGACGCATACGAACACGCCCTCGACGCCCTTCAAATGGGCGACGTGGAAGAGGCCGCGAAACGGTTCCAGGCCTGCAAGGAAAAGAACCCGGACGACGGGGCGGTCGATCATCACCTCCGGGCGTTGGGCGCGGACAAGCCCCAGCAGACGGTCTTTCTCGGGAGGAGCAGTTGAGCAGCGAGCCCAATAATTCGGCCGCCGACGCCCCGAAGATCAAATGGTCCGTGCGCCAGAAGATCATGGGCATCGCGACCAGTATGATCATCTTCTCGATCGCCGTCTCGGTCTTTTCAAGCGTCCGGCTGTTGCAGGTCAAGCACGAGCTGGTGGACCTGGCCGAATACACCATCCCGATCACGGACCTGTTGTCCATCGTCGATATCCACACCCTAGAGCAGGAGCTTCATCTCCAAAGGGTCTTCAAGTTCTACGAAATCGAACCCCTGGACCAAAAGCTGATCGACCAAGAATGGGAGAAATTCGAGAAGCGCGGACACGAAGTCGACCGCGAAATCAAGAAAGCCGAGGAGCTGGCCCACGAGGGAACCCTTCACGCCGAGGTCGAAAGCGACGTCGCGTTCTACAGGGATATCGACGAGAGCCTGAAGGCCATCGAGAAGGAGCATCAGGACTTCCACGACCACGCGGTGGCCATTGTGGAGCACCTGCGCAAGGGCGAGATGGAGCTCGCCGAGGAACTGGAGTTGAAGCTTCAGCACGAGGAGGATCACTTCAACAAGCATGTCGAGGAAATCCTCCACAAGCTCCAACGCCAGACCCTCCTGGCCGCCGAGACGGCGGACAAGCACGAACAGGAGGTCTTCTGGCTGGTGATCGTCGCCACCGTGGTCGCGGTCGTGGCCGGGCTTTTGTACGCGATGGTGATCATCAAGGGGTTCTTGCGCCCCATCAGCGACCTGGCCGCGAAGATGCACCTGGTGGACCAGGGCGATCTCGACGTGGACGTGGTGGCGACGACGTCGGATGAGATCGGGCAGCTCAGCCGACGCTTCAACGCCATGATCGAGGAGCTGCGCCTGAAGGACAAGATCGAGGACACCTTCGGCAAGTACGTCGATCCCCGCGTCGTCGAAAAGCTTCTGGAAGAGGACGGGCTGCAGGGCGCCGAGGGCGAGAAGCGCCGGATGACCGTCCTGTTCGCCGGGCTCGCGGGGCTCGACAACCTGAGCCACGACATCGAGCCCGAGGCGTTGATGGCGTTCTATAACGACTACATGGAAATCCTCGACCGTCCCCTGACCGAGCACAAGGGCGTTCTCAACGACTTCGTCGGCACCGTGATCACCGGCTTCTGGGGCCCGCCCTTCACCGGCGAGGACGAGCACGCGGGCCTGGCGCTGAACACCGCCGCCGATCTGATCGCGGCGCTGCCGGAGCTCGACGCTCTGATCCGGAACCGCCTGGGGGACTCGTTCCAGGAAGGGGCCTACGACATCACCATCGGCGTGGCGACCGGCGAGCTCATCGTCGGCAACATGGGGTCCGCGAACGCCATGTCGTACAAGGTGCTGGGCGACGTGGTGAACAACGCCTCCCGCCTGAAGGGCGCGAGCAGGCAGTACGGGGTGGCGTTCCTGTGCGCCGAGGAAACCGCCCAGCTCGCGGGCCCGGAATTCCGCTTCCGCGAAGTCGACGAAATCCTCGCCGTCGGCATGGACAATCCCATCAAGATCTATGAGTCCCTGCCGGACCAGCCATCGTACGCGGCCTATACCGACGACGCGCTTGCGCTGTATTCGAAGGGTCTCGAAGCCTACCGCCAGGGCGATTGGGCCGGGGCGAAGCAAGCCTGGACCGCATTCGCCGCCAAGGCGCCCCGCGACAAGGCCGTCCAAATCCTGCTCGCCCGCCTTCCCCAATTGGAGGCCGCTCCCCCGGCGGACTGGGCGGGCGTCTGGCGGCTGACGGAGAAATAATCTCCACGCAAACAAAAAAAGAGCCCGGTCCCCCACCGCCCCAGACCTGAGAGGACGACGGGGAACCGGAGCCCTACCCTTTGTTCAATCGTTTCAGGCGATCACCGCGCCGGGGCCGGGGCCGCGACCGCGCGGGTCTTCGGCTGGCGGACCATGGCGATGATGCCCGCGCCCGCGAGGCACGCCACGCCGCAGATGGTGAAGGCCAGCGGGAAGTTGCCCATGTCGCCCAGAACGCCGCCCAGCATCGGGCCGGCAACGCCGCCGACGCCATAGGACAGGAAGATGAACGGATAGTTCTGGCCGACGTTCTTGGCCCCGAACGTGTCCGCGGTCATGGTCGGGAACAGGGCGAAGTTGCCGCCGAAGTTGAACCCGATCAGCGTCGCGCCGAGATACAGCATGTATTCGTTCCCGGCCATGGACGTGAAGGCGATCAGGATCACGCCCTGGGTCGCCGCCATGATCAGAATCGACGTGCGCCGCCCAAGATGGTCGCTCAGCGTGCCCCAGGCGATCCGCCCGATACCGTTGGCCAGGCTGAAGAATACGGCCATGGCGGTGCCCGCGACGGCGCTGGCCTCGGCGGCCGACATGCCGGACGCCTGCAGCGCCTCCATGGGATACAGCTTCATCAGGCCGATGGACATCAGGCCCGCGCCCGCGCTGACCGCGAAGGTCAGGAAGATCAGGTAGAACTGCGGGGTGCGCAGCATCTCGGCGCTGGTCATGCTCACGCTCGCCTGGGCGCGCTGGGCCGGGTCGGCCTCGTGCGGGGGAACGTAGCCCTCGGGCCTCCAGCCTTCCGGCGGCATCACCATCCACAGGCTGCCGACCAGCACGAGCGCGGCGAAAGCGGCGCCGTAGATCATGAAGGTGTTGGCGATCCCGACGCCTTCCAGCAGGTGGCCCCACTGTCCGGCCATCTTGACCCAACCCATGGCGCCGAAGCCGAAACCGGCGACGGCGAGCCCGGTGATCAGGCCCTTCTTGTCCGGGAACCAGCGCATGCCGACCGCAATCGGCACCACGTAGCCAAGGCCGATGCCCGCGCCGCCGACCACGCCGATGAGGAACACCACGGTCATGAAGTCGGTCGCGCCCAGAAGCCCGGCCAGGAAATAGCCCGCGCCGAGAACCAGGCCGCCGGTCATGGCCAGCCTGCGCGGACCCCAGACCGCCAGCTTGCGTCCGGCGAAGACCATGACGACGGCGAAGCTCACCAGCCCCACCGCGAAAACGATTTGCGTATCAAGCTTGGACCACCCGGCCTGCTTCAGGACGGGGGTGAAGACGGACCATGCGTAGATGGCGCCGAGGCTAAGCTGGATCATCACCGCTCCGAGCACGACGAGCCAGCGATTAGGGACACTCTTGCTAGTCATCTTAAGGGCTCCAACTGGTCCGGACGACGTGGCCTCGGTAATCGTCGCCCGGGGTTACGAAACCCTTCCGGACATCAAGCCATGATCATGGTAGAACATAGAGGTTAACAATTCGTTAATTTTTCGCAGGCGCACAAAAATACTCCCGACGGAGGATTCCGGCCATGCCGATCAGAACAATCCTTGTTTCCTTTGACGGTAGCGAGCAAAGCAAGGCCACGCTCGAGGCCGCGCTATGGGTCGCCAGGGGGTGTGCGGCGCACGCGGATGTTTTGCATGTGCGAACGGACCCGCTGGAATCCGGGGCCCATTTCGGGGAAGCGTCGGATCCGAGGCTCGACGACCACCTGGCCCAGCACGCCCACGGCGACAACGAGCGCGCCGCCTGGAAAGCGCGGGACCTGTTCCACCAGGCCTGCAACCGCAACAAGATCGCCGTGATCGAACGCCCGTTCGAGGCCGAGGCCCCCACCGCCACGTGGATCGAGCGCGAAGGGCGCCGCCACGAGGCCATCGCGGCGCTCGGCCGGGTCCATGACCTGGTGGTGGTGGGCCAGCCGTCGCACCCGGGCGATCTGGCGGGCAGCATGACCATCGACGCCCTGTTCTCCACCGGCCGCCCGGTGCTGGTCATGCCCCACGACCCGCCGCCCGCGCTGGGGCGGCGCATCGCAATCGCCTGGAACGGCAGCGCCGAATGCGCCCGCGCCGTCGGTGGGGCCACCGACTTCCTGGCCCGGGCCGACAGCATCGTGGTGCTGACCGCCGAGAGCGACCGCACGCCGTCGTCCGTCGCGCCCGAACTCGCCACCTACCTGGAATGGCACGGCCGCAAGCCCGAATCCCGGGTCTTCGCCCACCTGGGCAAGCGCCACCTGGGCGGCAAGATGCTGCTGGAGGCTTGCCAAGAAGAAGGCGCGGACCTCCTGGTCATGGGCGCCATGCGCACCACCCGGTTCCGCGAACTCCTACTGGGCCGCGCCACGAGGCAAGTGCTGCGGATGGCGCCGATTCCGGTGTTGATGGGGCATTAGGTTGCGCTTTCAATAATCGTTGCGATAAGCTATAATCATATCGTGTTGAAAATTGCTTATAGCAAAAAGGCCCTGAACGACCTCAAACGGATTCCGACGACCGAGAGCCGCCGGATCCGGACGAAGATCGCCGAATACGCCCGGAACCCGAGCGCCCTCGCCCACCAAGTGAAAAAGCTCAAGGGGCGAGACGGCTTCCGCCTTCGGGTGGGAAACTGGCGGGTGATTTTCGACAGGGACGGCGCCGTTCTGGAAATCCTCGAAGTCGGCGCGCGGGGAAGCATCTACGGTTAATCTACGGTTAGGAGCATCCGGTTATGGCCACGGACATCGCAAACCCTCAGATCATCGATACCCCTGGCGGGGAGCGCATGGTGATCCTACCGTTGGACTCCTACGAGAAGCTTCGCGAGGCGGCCGAGGAGCTTGCGGACGTCGAAGCCTACGACGAAGCCAAGCGCCGTCTGGCCGCCGGGGAGGACGAACTGATCCCGGCGGAATTCGCGGACCGCATCCTGGACGGGGAAAATCCGGTTCGGGTGTGGCGGGAATTCCGAGGGCTGTCCGTCAAGGCGCTGGCCGAGAAAGCGGACATCAGCCCCGGCTATCTCTCCCAGATCGAGGGCGGAAGCCGGGAAGGGTCGCTCTCGACCATGAAGGCCTTGGCCGACGCCTTGTCCCTGACGCTGGACGACTTGGCCTGATCAGGCCGAAACCCCGTCCCCCACCGAAACCTCTCCCCCCTTCACCACCCTGGCGTACACCCCGAAATCCACGTGCCCGAACACGCCGTTCAGCGTCTTGGGCAGGTTTTGGTCGCGTTCTGCGGTTCCGGGGTTGACGTTGGTGGCGGCGCAGCGGTCGATGCGCGCGGTGACCAGGAGGCGAGCGTCGCCGATGGCGATTTCCTTGTCCACCCAGTCGAATTCCTCCCAGGGATCGGCCCCGTCGATGACGATGTTGGGGCGGAAGCGGACCGGGTCCAGGGGCGCGCCGGCCTTTTGCTCCAGCACGCGAAGCGACGCCAGATTGTTGATGGACACCACGCAGTTGGCGTGGTCGGAGAACATGAAGTCGCGACCGGGCGTCTCCACCAGATGGGGACGGCCGTCGCGCATCTCGTCGCCGATGAACTCGGCGAAGAACTCCTCGATCACCGCGCGGCCCGCGGCGTCGGAAATCTCGGCGTGGGCCACGCATTCGCCGTTATGGTCGATGGTGAGCGAGTTGGCCCCCTCGTCGTATTTGGTCCTGAGCTCCGCCAACCGCGCGTTGCGGGCGAGCATCAGGTAGCTGGTCTTGGGCAGCCATTGCGGCGTGTCCGGATTGAACGTGGTCCAGGGCAGCGCCAATGCGAAATGGCGGTCGAAGGGAACGCCCTGGCCGGGCGAGAGCTCGACCCGCTCCAGGTCGTCGGCGCTCAACCCCTTGACCGGATAGCGCAGGATGCGTGCGACGGTGATAGCCATGATGAAAAGCTACACCAAGGCGCGCCGCCCGCCAAGGGGCCGCCCCCGATGGGACGGGGGCGGCCTTGGTCAGATGGAGAAGCGGGTCCGGGCCTTGATCGCCTGGGCGCCGGAGCGCCAGCCGCGTCGGGCCTTGATCTCGCTAGGTCCAAGCCTTGGGCTGCGGGGCAGCCGCACCGGCTCGGACAACAGGCAGCCCGACACGGCGTCGAGCCCGTCGTCGCGCCCGTTCGCGCCGGGCCGCCATTCGCGCATCTCGGCGATCAGCGGGCTTTCCATCACGCTTCGGTGGGCGTGGAGCCTGCCGTCCGCCAGGGGCGCGTCGAAGGCGTCGATGATGCGAAGGTCCTTGGACCGGCTCGACGCCTTTTCGACCACGGCGCAGGCGACGCCCGCGTCGTCCAGCTCCTTGCGCAGCAGTCCCGGCAGGAAGCGGCCGATGCCGTTGGTCTCCAGCGTCACCGCCGGGATGTAGTGGTCGCGGACGAAGGCCACCGCCTGGCGGCAGAGCTGGGTGGCCTCCGCCGCCTCGCCAGCCAGCGCCGGGTCGTGGGCCATGTAGCGCGCCCGGTGCAGCCAGTAGTGACCGTCCTCGTCGGTGAAGACGCAGGCGATCACGCTGGCGTCGCCCTTGCGCGGCGCCCCGAACGACGGGTCCCACCAGCACGACGCCGAAATCAATCGACGGCCGCCGAGCGTCATCACCGCCTCGGCGTTGCCTTCGCGATAGACCAGTTCGTCGTCGTAGGGCAAAAGCCGGTCGGGATCGAGCCTGCCGTCGGCCAAGTCCACGGGGCGCAGCATCATCTGGCTCGCGAACTTGTTGGGGCCGGAGCGCCGCCGGATGGCGTCGATCTTCTTGACCGGGAAGCGCTCGGGCCAGCGGCTCTCGCCGGTCTCGTCGAGCACCGGAAGGACCAAGCGCTCAAACCCGTCGAGGAACGGGGCGTCCTCGCCGGTTTCGAGCCGGGGCTCGTCGGCGTAGATGGAATGGAAGCTGTGGGGCGTGCCCACGTAAAGCGCGAGCCCGCCCGGAACCAGGACGTAATCCAGTTCCTGGAGCCGTTCGCGAAGATCGTCGCGCTTGGCCGGGGTGTCGCAGGTGTTGGGCACCTCGACGTCGTCACAGATGATCACGTCGGCGCGCGAGCCCGTGATGTTGGCGCCGACGCCCTTGGCCAGCATGGACGGGTCGCGCAACTCGGCGCCGCGGTTGACGGTGAACTGGTCCGACGCCCACTGGTCGGCGCGCTTGGGTTTCAGGCCTTGGGTCAGGGGATGGCGTTCGATCACGCGCTTGACGTTGCGCACCATCTTGCGCGCCAGCGCGAGATCGGCGGCCATGACCATGATCCGGACGTTGGGATCGCGGTGCAGAAGCCAGGCGCAGAACAGGCCGACCAGGGTCGACTTGCCGCTGTTGCGGAACGCCATCAACAACAATTCGCGCCGCCCGCCGCGCCAATGGCCGGAAAGCCAGCGGGCGATCCGGTGGTGAAGATCCGGGGTCTTCTGTCCCTGGCGTTCGTTCCAGATCCAGACGAACGCGGGGAAATCGGTGGAGGACATGGTCTTGGGTGGTTACCTCCTTGGAGTCTTGGGATATTGAAAAGGCGCGGCCGACGCCTTTCGGCGCCGGCCGGCCGGTCAGTCTTCGTGGTCGTGGTCCGCGAGCGCTGCCTCGGCCCGGGCGATCAACGCCTGGACGTCGTCGTCGTTCTTGGACTCGTCGTCGGAAGACTCGGCCCAGTGCACCAGCTTCAACAGCTGGTCCAGGTGGGCGAGGGCGGCCTTGCAGGCCGCGTGGTGGGCCGCGAAGCCCTTGGCGTCGTCCGGTGGGGGAGAGGACGCCATGTCCCGATAGTCGTCCGTCACCTTCCCGATAAGGTCGGGCAGCCGGTCCGTCAGGCGCGCGCGAACGGCCTGGACGGGGGATGTTTCGGTGGCGGATGGGGTTCGGGATTTCGTGGATCGGCGCTCGGCCGCCACGCCTAGGACGCCTTGTCGAGGCGCGCCAGGACCTTCGCCGGGATGTCTTCGTCGGCGAGAACGCCCTTGGCCTTCAACGCCTTCCAAAGCTCGCGGAGGATCTTGAGGTTGGCCCGGTTCGGGTTGTCCTTACCGGGGGTCTTCAGTCGCTTGACGGTCATGGTTCTAACTCCATTCCAGGGCCGCGCCGTGCAGGCGCAGTTCCGTGTTGTTGTGAGTGGTGACCTTCCATTTCATGGACGTTCCCGAGGGCTGTCCCGAAATGTCGGCCGAGCCGGTGAGGATGCGGCCCGTCGCCAGGTCCGCCTCCTCGGCCAGAGTGATCTGGGTCCAGGTGGTCCCGCCGTCGCGCGACGCCCAGGCCTTGAGGTCCGTGTTCAGCGTCACGCTGTCCACGTCCTCCTCCCAGACGACGATGAAGACGTCGTCGGGTTCGGCCTCGGCGGTGGTCGCGTTCGACTGGAGCGTCATGTCGTCCGGCGACAGGTTCTCCATCATCTCGAGTTCATAGATCAAGGGACCGTTTCCGTAGACGGCGAGTTTCGGGGTTTGCGGTTCGATCCGAAGATAACGGTAGGCTGCGCCCGGGGCGGTGAAGGTCTTTTCCTGCCATCCCGTCGAATCCGAGAACGCGCCGTCGGTCGCGGACGAGGCGATCAGGCTCCAGGACGAGTCGTCGTTCGAGCCTTCGAGCCGCCATCCGCCGAGATTTCCCGCCGTCGCGCTGACGTATTGGCGCAACTTTGCCGGTTTGGCGGAATTCCCGGAACCCAGGTCGTATTTCCAGTAGACGCCGCCGGCGGAATTATCACCGCTCCAGTAAAAACTCGTGCCTGTGTTTCCATCGACCGTGTTGCCAATGGAGCCACCGCCGGTCCCGCCGGTGTTCGACACCGTTCCTCCGGTCAGGATGTCGGACGAGTAGCCGCCGGGATTGTGGTAATAGTCCCCGGTGGCGTCATAGGTCTCGTCGGTCGAGGCCGACGTGTCCACGCCGGTTTCGTCCTCGAACGCGTCCACCACGCCATCGACCATGTTCTGGACCGACAGTCCGCCGTTGACGGCGATGCGAAACGCGTTGAGCGCGATGTTGGCGCGGGAAACGCCGTCGGAGACGCCGCTGAGCTGCGATCCGTCCACGGCCGGGAGCTTGCCCGAGCCGTCGAGCTGCACCAAGTCGCTGGCCGAGGTTCCAGCGATGGCGTCGCGCATGGCCGACAAGGTTGCGAACTGGGGCTCGTCCTGGTTGGAGACGTCCAGAAGCGCGAACTTGTCGCCCGAGGCGGGCGTGACCGTCCCTTCGGTTCCGGTGAACAGGCCGTCCGTACCGGCTGTGGCGGTGACGTTGCCGCTGGTGTCGAAGGCCAGGTACTTGCCGGATCTGTAGCTTGCCGACGGCAAGGTCAAGGTCGCCGGGTCGTCCGCGGCGCCGAGACGCACGCTGCGGCCGACGTCGTCCGCGACCTGCTGGACCGAGGCGGTCAGGAAGTCGAGGTCGTCGTTCAGCAGCGTGGACACGAGGTCGCCGTCGCGCGCCAGCGTCAGGCGACGTCGCAACGTCACCTTGACGCCGTTGGACGGCGCCGTGTCGAAGGTCACCGACCCGCCGGACGACGAGCCCGCGCCGGAGACGGCGTAGCCGCTCGATTGCGGCGCGCCATCGAGGAATACCTCCATGTCCGCGTTGGCGAAGATGGGGAAGGAGTACGAGAACTGGGTCGTGGACCCGTCTCCCGTGTATTGCACGCGGGGAGCCACGTCCCCGATCGTGATGTGTTCAGCCATTATGGCCTCCTACTCAATTTGGTTGATGTATCAACGGACGGGATCGCCCGTCCGTCAGGGTTACGCGCGCAGCGATCCAAGCGCCATCCGCGCCTCCGCGCGGAGCGGTCGGCCGGATTGGCCGCGTTTAGGCGTTGGAAATTGCGTCGCGTGATGGCGGCCGTGGCGACGGCCGCGCGATCCGCCTGGCCTCGCGATCGGGCCGGACGGAAACTTTCGGGCTCTAGGCCCGTGGGAACCGCGTTCAGGACGCCTTGTCGAGGCGCGCCAGGACCTTCGCCGGGATGTCTTCGTCGGCGAGAACGCCCTTGGCCTTCAACGCCTTCCAAAGCTCGCGGAGGATCTTGAGGTTGGCCCGGTTCGGGTTGTCCTTACCGGGGGTCTTCAGTCGCTTGACGGTCATGGTTCTAACTCCATTCCAGGGCCGCGCCGTGCAGGCGCAGTTCCGTGTTGTTGTGAGTGGTGACCTTCCATTTCATGGACGTTCCCGAGGGCTGTCCCGAAATGTCGGCCGAGCCGGTGAGGATGCGGCCCGTCGCCAGGTCCGCCTCCTCGGCCAGAGTGATCTGGGTCCAGGTGGTCCCGCCGTCGCGCGACGCCCAGGCCTTGAGGTCCGTGTTCAGCGTCACGCTGTCCACGTCCTCCTCCCAGACGACGATGAAGACGTCGTCGGGTTCGGCCTCGGCGGTGGTCGCGTTCGACTGGAGCGTCATGTCGTCCGGCGACAGGTTCTCCATCATCTCGAGTTCATAGATCAAGGGACCGTTTCCGTAGACGGCGAGTTTCGGGGTTTGCGGTTCGATCCGAAGATAACGGTAGGCTGCGCCCGGGGCGGTGAAGGTCTTTTCCTGCCATCCCGTCGAATCCGAGAACGCGCCGTCGGTCGCGGACGAGGCGATCAGGCTCCAGGACGAGTCGTCGTTCGAGCCTTCGAGCCGCCATCCGCCGAGATTTCCCGCCGTCGCGCTGACGTATTGGCGCAACTTTGCCGGTTTGGCGGAATTCCCGGAACCCAGGTCGTATTTCCAGTAGACGCCGCCGGCGGAATTATCACCGCTCCAGTAAAAACTCGTGCCTGTGTTTCCATCGACCGTGTTGCCAATGGAGCCACCGCCGGTCCCGCCGGTGTTCGACACCGTTCCTCCGGTCAGGATGTCGGACGAGTAGCCGCCGGGATTGTGGTAATAGTCCCCGGTGGCGTCATAGGTCTCGTCGGTCGAGGCCGACGTGTCCACGCCGGTTTCGTCCTCGAACGCGTCCACCACGCCATCGACCATGTTCTGGACCGACAGTCCGCCGTTGACGGCGATGCGAAACGCGTTGAGCGCGATGTTGGCGTTGGCGACGGGATCGAAGATAGTGATCCCGGTGAGCTGGGACCCGTCCGCGGCCGGAAGCTTGGCCGAGCCGTCGAGCTGAACCAGGTCGTCGGCCGACGTTCCCGCGAGGGCGTCGCGCACGGACGCGAGCGTCGCCAGCTTGGGCGCGTCCGCGTCCGAGACGTCGTAAAAGGCGAACGCGTCCGCCGACTGGGGCGTGACCGTCGCCTCGGTTCCGTCGAACGCGCCGTCCGCGCCGCCCGGGCCCGTCGGCCCCTGGGGGCCGGGGACGCCATCGACGGCGCCGACGCCGCCGTCCGCGTCGCAGCCGAGGATCCTTCCCGACCGCGCGTCCACGTCCGGCAGGGTCATGGACGCCGCCGCGTCGGTCGCGTGCAAGAGCACGCCCCGCCCCACGTCGTCCGCCACCTGTTGGACGCAGGCTGTCAGGAAATCAAGTTCGTCGTTGATGACCTTGGAGCGGAACTCGCCCTCCTCCTGGAAATCGCCGCTTCGGGCGATGGAGAGACGGCGGCGCAACGTCACCTTGACCCCGTTGGACGGGGCCGCGTCGAACGTGACCGTCCCGCCCGACGACGCCCCCGCGCCCGCGACCGTGAAACCGCTGGATTGCAAGGCGTCGTCGAGATGGACCTCCAGGTCTCCGTCGACGAAGATCGGGAACGGATAGGCGAACTGGGTCTCGGACCCGTTCCCGGTATGTTGAATGCGCGGGGACACGTCCCCGATGGTGATGTGTTCTGGCATGGTTGCCTCCTGGTTTTGGGAATGGCGGCGAAAAACGCGGCCCGGAAGGCGCCCCTTCGGACGGCTTTCCCGAGCCGCCGCCGTCGGGATTATTCGCCGAGGCGCGCGCGCGCCTCGGCCGGAAGGTCCGCGTCGGCGAGAACGCCCTTGGCCTTCAACGCCTTCCACAGTTCGCGGACGATGGAGAGCAAAAACCGGTTCGGATGCTCCCGGCCTTCGGGTTTCAGTCGTTTGACGGGCATGGTTCTATCTCCACTCCAAACCGACGCCATGAATGCGCTGATCCTTGCCGTTGTGGGTGGTGGCCTTCCATTTCATGGACGTCCCCGAGGGCTGGCCGGAGATGTCCGCCGAACCCGTGAGGATGCGGCCCGTGGACAGGTTCGCGTCTTCGGCCAAGGTGATCTGGGTCCAGGTGGTCCCGCCGTCGCGCGACGCCCAGGCCTTGATGTCCGTGTTCGGCGTCACGCTGTCCACGTCCTCCTGCCAGAGGACGATGAAGGCGTCGTCGGGCTGGGCCTCGGCGGTGGTCGCGTTGGACTGAAGCGTCATGTCCCCGGCGGGGATTTGCTTCATCATTTCGATTTCGCCGACAATCAGGTAGGAGTCGCCGTTGTTCGCCGTCACGTTCAGGCGGTACTTCGAATACGAGGCGGGCGTGTCGATGTCGAAGGTTCGCTTCTGGCTCGTCGACCAGCTCGTTTGCCCCGACACCGTGTCCAGCGTGTCCCAGCCCGACCCGTTCCAGCCGTCGAAGGTCCAATCCTTCGGGGCGCGGTTATAGTCGTTGCCGTTGTTGAACGAGACGGTGTAGCGCGCGATGGTCTTGGCCGAGGTGAACTCGTAGGCGATCCATCCGGATTGGCTCGCGTTGGACTGGTACCAATCGCTCGTGGTGTCGTCCAGCGCCTTCCAGGGGTCGTAGCCGCCCCATGACGCGCTTCCGGTGACGGTCCCCGAAGGGGCCGACGCGCTGGTCATGGTCGGGACCTGATCGGACGTGTACCCGGCCGCGGTGGGGGCGTAGTAATCGTCCGTCGCGTCATACGCCTCGTCGGTCGAGGCCGCCGCGTCCACGCCGGTTTCGTCCTCGAATTCGTCCACCACGCCATCGACCATGTTCTGGATCGACAGCCCGCCGTTGACGGCGATGCGGAACGCGTTGAGCACGATGTTGGCCCGCGCGGTGTCGTCAACCGGCGAGACGCCGGTGAGCTGGGAGCCGTCCACGGCCGGAAGCTTGGCCGAGCCGTCGAGTTGCACCAGGGCGCTCGCCGACGTCCCGGCGACGGCGTCGCGCATGGAGGTCAGGGTCGCGACCTTGGGGTTGTTCGAGCTCGACGCGTCGAAGAGCGCGAACTTGTCGCCGCCCTCGGGCGTCGCCAAGGCCTCGTTGCCGGAGAAAACCCCGTCCGCGCCCGCGGCGCCCGTGGGGCCCTGAGGCCCTGGGACGCCGTCGGTGGCGACGATGTTGCCGCTGGTGTCGAAGCCCAGCATCTTGCCGGACCGCTCGCCCACGGCGGGCAGCGTCATGGACGCCGCCGAGTCGGTCGCGTGCAGAAGCACGCCCCGGCCGACGTCGTCCGCCACCTGCTGGACGCAGGCGGTCAGGAAGTCCAGCTCGTCGTTGATGACCTTGGCGCGGAACTCGCCGGCCTCCTGGAAGTCGCTGGCGCGCGCGACCGACAGACGCCGGCGCAGCGTGACCTTGACCCCGTTGGCCGGGGCCGCGTCGAACGCGACCGTTCCGCCCTGGGACTCGCCCGCGCCCGCGACCGTGAAGCCGGTCGCTTGCAGCGCGTCGTCGAGATAGACCTCCATGTCGGCGTCGGCGAAGATGGGGAAAGAATAGGTGAACTGGGTCTGGGACCCGTCGCCCGTGTACTGGATGCGGGGAGAGACGTCCCCGATGGTGATGTGTTCAGGCATTGTCGCCTCCTGGTTTCTAGGAAAGGTGTGTGGGAATTGGGCGGTCGGTGAAGGCCCGCTAAAAACCTTCCTCGATCCGCTGCAGTTCGCGCGCCTTTCGGCCAAGCGCGCGCAGCGCCTTCCGCGCCTCCGCGCGGAGCGGTCCGGTGTTCAAGCCCCGCGTGTGGGCTTGGTCGACCAGATGCGTCAGGTGTCGGTGCTGCGATTGGAGGTGCGCGATTTCGGCCGCGATTTCGGCCGCTTGGCCCGATCGGCGCCGGGGGAGCCGGGCCGGACGGGACATGTCCGGCCTAGGGCTCGAGGATGTTCAGGAACTGAGACGTTGCGGTTTTCACGACCGGCATCGCGTACTGCTTGACCGTATCGTACCGCCGTTGCTCCTTCTGCTCGGAGATTTCGAGCAAAGACTTGTCGCGATTGTAGTTGTAGGCGTTGAGGTTGCTTTCCAGGGCGCGCTTCGCGTCCTGTTGGGTTTCCCATCCCGCCTGGTGCGATTCGCTCTGCAGCCCCTGGATCAGGGCCGAGGCCGAACCGGAGCCGGAGCCGACGCCGCCAGCGCCGAAGCGAGCGCGTTGTGTCGCCAAGCTCCTTTTCAACGCCTTCTTCCGCTCGCGCTCCCGGCGATCCGCATCGCGGCGAATCTTCTCCTGGTTCGCTTTGTGGATTTCCAGGTTCCGCGCGTTCTGAAGCTCCGCCTGTCTCCGGGCGTACTTGTTCTGAACGCGCATGTCCATGTTCTTCTGAACATTTCCTAGCGCTGTCGTTACGAGCGTTGAAATCAGCATTTGTACTGGGTCTGGTGAACTCATAGGAATACTCCTGGCTGAGGTTGGAAAAATGCGCGCGAGCGTATCCGCCGCGCGCGGGTCACGGGCCGCGATCAGCCCGGATTCGGTTGATTATTTGCGAAGTTGGCGCGAAGCGCCTAAGCGGGAATCCATGTTTCAAGTGGGTTATGGATTCCGGCTCTCCGCTTCGCTCCGGCCGGGATGGCCGTTCGGGTGAGGTAGCGGACTTCTCCAGCACCTTGTCAGGGCGCCCCTTCTACGGCCCGTAGGCCACGTATCTCCGAAGGAACCGCTCCGTCATTTCGGCGTAATGGCGGGCGGCCCTGGCCATGGCGTCGGGCGAGGCGAAGTCCTGGGCCTCCCAGGCCGTCGCCTTGCAGTCCTGAAACGCCAGGGGCCGGTATTCCTCGGCGATGTCGTGGGGCCCTTCGGGCGTGTTGTAGGCCCCGATGAGCGCCAGGGCCTCCTCGCCGTCGGGCGCGGCGCCGCCGTAGCCGGTCAGCAGGATATAGGACAGGGAGCAAAGCGCGAGGTCGTTCTTATACGCCGCCGCCTTCTTCAGATATTCGACGCCCGCCGCGACGTCCCGCTCCACCCCGAACCCCCGGGCCAGCAGGACGCCGTATAGGGCCTGGGCGTTGGTCTCGTCTTGGTCCGCCGCCGCCTTGGCCAGGGCCGCCGCCCTTTCCAGGTCCTGTTCGACAATGGCGCCGGTGGCGAGCAGAAGGGCGAGCCGCGAGCGGGCCCCGGGATGGCCGTCCGCCGCCGCCAGGCGCAAGTATTTCACGCCCTCCGTCTCGTCACGCTTCGCGTCACGGATGGGGTCCGCCCTGTCGGAGGGTTGGAGATAGCTGGCGTCACGGAATTTCAGGTGGTGGTTGGCCAAGCGGAACCGCGCCCCGGCATGGCCCGCGTCGGCGGCCTTTCGGCACCACTCAAGCGCCCAGGCGGCGTGTTCGAAATTCGGCGCGCCGTGCGAGGGGCGCCTGCACAGCAGGAATTGCGCGCCGGCGTCGCCCGCCTTCGCCCGCGCCCTGAGCCCGAGAACGACCTCCCGGTACGGTATTCCGTCATCGCGGGCGTTCAGGACCCGCAGGCCCTCGAGGTAAAACGCCGCCCGCGTATTCCCGCGGCGGGCGGCCTCCTCGAACCAATGCAGCGCCGTTTCCCCGTCCGCCGCCAGCGCCGGATGCTGTTCCAGGAATTCGGCGAAATCCATCATGGCGGGGATGTCGCCCCGCCCGGCCGCCTCTCGATACAAGCGCGCGGCGCTTTCCAGCTCGCCCTTCGAGGCCTTGACCCCGGCGAGACGGCTCAAGGCCATCGCCCGCCCCGCCGCCGCGTCCGCCTCCATGGACCGGACCCATTTATAGGGCGAGGAAAGTTCTCCATCCCCTTGGGCGAACGAGGACGGGACGATAAGGGCGATGACAGCGAAAGCGAATGCCGCGCGGCGCATGATGTTCCCTCCCGGACGATGTCGCGAATGCCATGATGGTCATGAAACGCGCACGGGGCCTTTTCCAATAACGAATGAAGGGCGGGGGTTCCGCCCCGATCAGTAACGCCTGTACGCCGCGTACTTCTCCGCGTTCTCGCGCCGTCTTTGTTCGATCCGAGCCTTGGCGTCGTCGAAGATTTCGTAGACCGGCGCCATATAGGCGTAGGTCCTGGCGCAGGCGGAGAACGGCAGGTCACCGTACCAGCCGCCCCGGTCCATGCCGGACGGCGGAAGAGGCATGTCGAGCCAGGCGGCGGCCTCGACGTAATCCTGGGGAACGCCGCGCCCGTGAAGATAAATGTAGCCGAGCGCGCATTTGGCCATGAAGCTGCGCTTGGCGGCCGCCCGTTTCAGCCATTCGACCGCCTGGCCGTCGTCGCGCTCCACCCCCAACCCCCGGGCCAGGAAGAGGCCCAGCAGCGCCATGCCCCGATTGTGCTTTTGCGCCGCCGCCTTCCGCGCCCAGAATACCGCCTTGGCCTCGTCGCGGGGAACGTCGAGGCCGAGTGCGTAGATCATCGCCAGATTGGCCTGGGCGTCCTTGTGCCCGCCCTCGGCCGCGGACAGATACCAGCGCATGGCCTGGGCCGGGTCGCGGGCCATGTCGCCATGACCGCCGATGAAGCTTTTCGTTTCGTCGGCCGTGGCCCGAAGCTGGAACAAGGCGCTCGCCATCAGGAACTGGGACTGGAGGCTCCCGGACTTCGCCGACGCCTCGCAGAGCGGGAGGAAATCGTCGGGCGTGACCTTGTCCAGATATAGGCCGTGGCGGCAGGCGCGGTAGGTCGCCTCGGCGTCGCCCTGGCGCGCCTTTTCCGCGTACCATTCAAAGGCCTGGATCGTATCCCTCGGAACCTTGCCCCCGAAATACTCCGCCGCGCGGATCATGTACCTGGCTTCGGGCTTCTGCTGCCGTTTCGCGCGGAGCCACTTCAGGATTTCGTCCGAGTCCTCGGCGTATTCCTGATGCTTGGGCAACAGGTCGCCCAGTTGCTCGCGTGACCACCCTGATCCGCGCAAGGCGGCGACGCGATACCAATGCACGGCCCTCTCCACGTTCTTTTCCGCGCCTTCCCCATAGAGATACATGTCGCCCAGCAGAGCCTGAGCGGGAAGGCTTCCGGCTTCCGCGTTGGCGCGGATGATGGGGAGGGCCTTGTCGTATTCCTCCGCCTCGCGATAGGCCACCCCGTCCCCGAATTCCGGGAGTTGAGCGTGCGCCGTTGACGAAGCGGCGGCGGCGAAAGGGAAAACGGCGATTAGGGCGATGGCGAGTCTCAGCATCGTTTCCTCCCTCAGAACTGCTTCTGCGCCAGCAGTTGTTGCATCAACGCATAGGCCGCCTCGCGGATTTCGATCTTGCGTTTCCTCACCTTGTCCTTGAACCCCGGCAGGTCGATGGCGTCCACGTTGGCGTGGGTCCAGGAGCACGGTTGAAGCAGCAGGTCGCCGTAGGGGCCGTCCCAGCCATAATCCTCCTTGGGCAGCCAGCCCGGATGCCAGGCGGCGGCCTCGACGAAGTCGGTCTCGACCCCGCGCCCGTGAAGATAGATGGACGACGCCACGCACCCGCCCATGAACGCGCCCTTCATATACCCCCGTGTCAACAGCTCCACGGCGCGGGCGTCGTCGCGCGGGGCGCCCCGGCCCTGGGCGAGCAGCGCGCCGAGGAGCGCGTCGCCGTCGCCGCTTCCGGCCTCCGACGCCCGGCGGGCGTAGTCGAACGCCTTGGCGTCGTCCCTGGGAACCGCCTTGCCGGTGGCGTGGAAGAGCGCCAGGGCCGCCAGCGCGCGGCCGTCTCCGTTTTCGGCCGCCTTGCGATACCATGCGAGACCCTTGGCCGCGTCGGGGGCGAACAGAACCGGCCCTCGAGCGGGCGTGACCCGGAAATCGAAAAGCCCCTCGGGGGGCAGGTAGCGCCAGCCCATGTAGAACTGCGCCCGGCGGTCGCCCTTGTCCGCCAGCATTTCGCACCAGGCCCAAATCGCCTTGGGGTCCACGCTTTGCGAGCCGCCGAACATGCAGGCGCGGAACGCGGCCTCGTCGTCGCCCGCCGCCGCCTTCGCTGCGTACCAGCGATAGGTCTCCTCGGCGTCCTTGGGAATGCGGCCGTCGAAGTAGGACACGGCTTCGAGGATGTATTCATGGTCGTTGTTGCGTGTTTTGTATTTCTTCAGCCAATACAGGACTTCGTCCCGATCCCGGGCCAGATCCTGATGGCGCGGCAGCAAACCGGTCAATTCCAATCCCGCTTGCTCGTGGCCTTGCTCGGCGGCTTGACGGTACCAGTGGATGGCTTGGGCCATGTCCTTTTCAGTCCCCTTGCCGTAATGGTGCATAGCGGCCAATAGATCCTGCGCGAACATGTCGCCCGCCTCGGCCAACGGACGGGTGATGGAGAAGGCCTTGGCGTAGTCTTTCTCTATATATGTCGCCAGGCCGTCAGCAAATTCTATGCCATTTTTTTTATTGTTTTCAGCAGCATGCACGCTAGTGCATGCGCTCAGGAATACTGAAAGCACAACCGCAATTTTATTGCGCATGGCGAGCCTCCCACCAGATGCAACCAAAACTTCACCATCATCATGGAAAGCGCAAGGGGGCTTTTATACAAGTTTTCGGTTGAGGCCGCATTTCCCTGACTATTGGAAATGCGGCCCCAGACCAGTGGTTCAAGTCAAACCATCTCACATGGTTCAACAGCTTGACAAACCATTCACTTCTTCACGTTGCAAAGCAGAATTTGCTCCCACCTTGCAGTTTCCTCGTGCCCTTTATGTCGAGGAATATGGCGGCAATAGAAAGCGTCACCATGGACATTGACCTTGATCCTGGGGTCGTTCGGATGCGTCGACCAAGGTTGTTGGCGGGGGTTAAGCATGTCACAGGACTCATCGGGCAATACAATTTGGTTCGGAGGAATTTGACAGGGTTCATGATAACCAGGCGTGTCCGCAGACGTATCGCCATGATTACTTGGTTAACCCTGTTCATCGCCATAGAGTTCCTCGAAACCCTTGCGGATTTCGGCGTGGTAAGACTCGGCCTCCGGGTGGGACGTGTCCCAGTACCGTCGGTCGTTCATCTTTTCCATGAGGATGTAATAGCCGTCCGGCTCCGGACGGTTTGTGCGATTAGACATGATGAATTCTCCTTTTCATGTCTAGGTTGGAACAAGGGCCGCGACGTCATGCCGCGGCCCTTGGGCGATGGCCGGATCGCGTCCGGCCGCATCGGGCGCGCGGGATTGCGCGCCGCGAATTCGGGTTATGGATTGAATGACGCGCCGGTCATGGCGGCGTGGCGCAATGAAAGAAGAGCGCCCCTCGGTTCAGCGACCGGGGTTGCTACGTAACGGCTTGTCCGTTCTTGTCGTTTTCCGGAAGGAAAATCACTTCTTCCGCGCAACCGTCCCCTTCAGGAACGCCGCCGCGCGGGCGTAGGCTTCGGCCTCGATTTCCGGGGTGGAGGCGTGGCTGTGGCCCGGGCCCGGAGCGTCGCAGTCGTTGAAGGCGAGCCCGGCGTATCGGCTGCGCGGGCGATGCCGGTCGCGGGCCGCCAGGATGGTCCACATTTCGCTTTCCGCCAGGTCGATGGGAACGGAGCGGCCGTGGCCGTAAAGGTGGGCGAGGGAGCAAAACGCCAGCGTGTCGCCGTCCCGGGCCGCCGCGTTGAAGTCCGCGAGCGCGGCGCGGTCGTCGCGCGCCGTCCCCCGGCCCCGCGCCCGCATCAGGCCGACGATGGTCCGCGCGGTGGGGTTTCCGAGGTCCGCGGCCTCGCGCGCCAAGGCGAAGGCTTTGGCGTCGGATTGCGCCGACGGCTCCTTGGACAGCAGCCAGAGCGCGAGGGCGAGCTTGCCCCCCGCATGGCCGGCGTCGGCGGATCGGGTCAGATGCGCCTTCGCGTCGGCTTCGTCCACGTAAAAGCCCTTGATCGAGGCGAACCCCCGATCCGCGCCGCCAAGGGACCAGTCGGGCCTGTCCTTGGACAACAGACCGAGCCGGAGCGCCGCGCCCCCATGACCGGCCCCGGCCGCCTGCATGCAATAGCCAATGGTCTCGTCCAAATCGTGGTTGGGGACGGGCGCCTTGCACATCTCGAACGCGCCTTCCGGATCGCCATCTTGCGCGGCCTCTTCGAACCAGCGGTCGGCCTCCCGGGCGTTCTTGGGAACGCGGCCGTTAAAATACGCGGCGGCGCGAAGCACGTCCCGCGCCTCCGGCACGTAACGCTCCGCCGCCTTTCGGAACCATCGCATGGCCTCGTCCGGGTCATGGACCGGCCCCCGGCCGGACGCCAGCAGTTCGGCGTATTCGAGCATGGCCCGCCCAAGCCCCCGTTCCGCCGCCGCCTTGAGCCAGCGCGCAGCCTTGACCGGATCGCGCTCCACGCCGATTCCGTAACGGTGCGCGGTCCCGAGCGCAAGCTGCTCGAACGGGTCCCCGGCGCGGGCTTCCTCGATAATGCGCTCGAGGCTTTTGTCTTCCTCGGCGAGCGCGTCGGCCGTGGCGAAAACAAAGGCGGCGACTAAGGCGAAAGCATATGCTGCGCGGCGCATGGGTGGTCCCTCCCGGACGTTGTCGCGTATCATGATGGCCATGCAACGGGCGGAGGCCCTTTTCCAAGACCGGGTGGAAGGAATGGGCTATTTCGCCGCCTGCTTCCTGTCGATATAACGCTGGAGGGCGGCGAGCCCGCGCTCGGGCGTCATGACCGCCTCGATGTCGTTCAGGGTCCATTGGCAGCGCTCGAACGAAAGGTCCGCAAGCGCGCCGTCGTTCGCGTCAATCGGTGGATAGAGGGTCCAAGACGCGGCCTCGACGAAATCCGGCTTCGTCTCGCCGCGGCCATGGAGGTGGATGTGGCCGAGCGCGCAGCGGGCCGCGTCGACGCCGCCTCGCGCCGCCTTGGCCAGCAAGGACATCGCCTTCGCGTCGTCGCGCGGCCCGCCCCGTCCTTTCGCCCGCATCAGGCCGAGATAGGCCATGGCGCGAACATCGCCCGCGTCCGCCGCTCGCCTCGCCCATTCGGCGGCCTTGGCGTCGTCCGCGACCACGTCCTCTCCGACGGCAAGGCGATAGGCCAGCAGGGACATCGCCTCCGGCAAGCCGCCGTCGGCCGCCTTTTCGAGCCACGCCAAGGCCAACGGCCCATCGGGTTTCGGTCCATGTTCGCCAAGTCCCCAATAGACAAGGCCGTCGTTTCCCTCGAACGGACCGCTCCCCGCGTAAATCAGATGCAAGGCGAACCCGGCCTTGGGACGCCCCGCCTCGGCCGCGCGCTCGCACCAGGACAGCGCGTCCGCCGCGCGTTGTGGAGAAACCGACGCGCCCAAACGGCACAGCCGGAACATGGCCTCCGCGTCGCCGCCGCGCGCGGCGTCACGGTATAGGCCATGCGCTTCATCAAGCGTCTTCGGCGGCTTCGCGTGAAAATACGACTTGGCTTCCAGCAAGTCGGCGGCGACGGCGACGCCGCGCGACGCCGCGAGTCGCAACCACGCGTCGTCATCATCCAGCAAGCCCGTTCCCGCCATGCCCGCAAGTATTTCAAGGGCGAAGACGTGGCCACGGCCCCCCGCGCGCTTGAGCAGGTCCACGCCTCGCCGTAGCTGGCCCGCGTCTCCATCCGAAAAGCGGTTCCCATGATAATAGAGGGAGCCAAGTCGTTCCTGCGCGAAGACGTCGCCGGCATCAGCCCTGGCGCGCAATTCTTCTTCCTCGAAGGCCCTTTCCCCCATCAACAGGCTGCGGGTCACGGCGGCGTCCCCGCCTCCCCCCGCGGCCTGGATTTCCGCAAGCATCCTTCGCGCATGCTCGTTCCCTCCGGCGGCGGATTTGGTTAGCCACGCCATGCCTTCTTTCATGTCCGGCGCGACGCCGAGACCCAGGACAAGCATTCGCCCAAGTTGCTCCTGCGAGATAGAATCCCCTTGGGTGGCGAGCGGGGTCAGAACGGACAGGGCCTCCTGGTAATCCTTGTTCCGCAGGGCAAGATTCACGTAATCGTAATTCTCCCAGAACACCTCGAACCCATGGCCCTGGGCCTTGGCCTTCCACGCCCTGGCGGCGGCCTGGTCCCGCGTCACGCCTTCTCCCTTTTCATGCATCAAACCGATCAGCAATTCCGCCAATGGATGTCCGTTGTCGGCGAGCGGCCGCAATATCGACAGCGCCATGGCGTAATCCCCATGCCGGCGCGCCTTCGCGCCGTCATAGAGTGTGTCGGCGAAAGCTGGGAAGCCGCATGAAAACGCCAATATGACGATGGAGAAAATAATGGATGAATAAACGCGTTTCATGATGCATCGCCCCCCATGGCCGTGACCGCCTTCCTGAACTTCTATGGAAGACGGTCACGCCTTTTGGTCCGGTGTAGAAAAACCTATTTACAGTTTTTGCATCCCGAGACCACCAAGTTTACGCCTCCACAACGACGCGAACAACCTGGAGAAAACTCTCCTGGCGCCGTTGGAGGGTTGATGGGGGGCTTGCGAGGCCTGCCCCATTCGCCCGTGCTTTCATTGCACCTTACGTGCAAACCATTGCCGTCGCGCGCCAATCCTCGCTTCGTGCAATGCCAAGCTCTTGTCATCGAGCCGCCATCCAATTCATGCAGATAGCAAGGAGGCCGCTTTTAACAAGGACGCTTTTGCCGAGATGCAATGTCAGTTTTGTTGTCGCCGCTACCGGTGTCGTCACCATACAACTCCTCGAAACCTTTGCGGATTTCGGCGTTGTATGATTCGTACTCTGGATGGGACGAGTCCCAGTGGCGGCGGTCGTTCATTTTCTCGCGGAGAACATAGTAGCCGTCCAGCTCCGGACGATTGCTGTTGATGGTCATCGGAAGAATCCTTTCGTTTCCGAAGTTGAAACAAAGGGCCGCGACACCATGCCGCGGCCCTTTGGTGAAGGCCGGATCGCGTCCGGCCGCATCGCGCGCGGGATTGCGCGACGCGAATTCGGTTGTTAGGAAGGGTTGCGTCCCCTCGACGCCCTTGAACGGGAGGCCCCATGAAAGCTTATGCGCTGAAACGCGCCCTCGCCGTCATCGTCGTCATCGCCCTCGCCGCCTGCGAGCCCACCGTCGCGGACGACGGCCGCGCGCCCCTGCCGGTTCTTCCGGACGGGCCGGTGACGCTCCGGGTCGCGCACGTGGTCAACCCGCGCCTGCCCCGCGTCACCGACGCCGAGCTCGCCCTGCTGCTGGACCAAACCAGGCGCACGGTCCGGGAGCATTTCGGGATCGCCGTCGAATTCACGGCGTCGGAGACCATCGACATCGCCGACGTCTTCGCCCCCATCGCAAAACAATACGGGGCGCGCATGGACGCCGGGATCGTCGATCCCGACGCGCCGGACCGCGACCGTCTGCACGGCGCCATGGTCAGGGCGGTGGACCGGAGCGGGTACGCCGCCGTCGCCGAATACGCCCGGCCGTTCCTCGTTTCGCCGCCGGACGGACCGGGAACCGGGCCCCTCGCCCGCGCCCTGGCCGAGACCCTGCTTGCCGGGCTGGAGCGCTGGCGCGCGGCCATGCCGGGGGGCGACGGGCCCTATCGCGAATGGGTCTATTGGGACAATCTTGGGCGGGGCGAGCTGCCGTGGGACGTCATCATCACCAACCAGCTCGTGGCCAGCGCCGAGTACTACGCCCTTTCCATCCACGCCTCGCTCCGGGGCGGGCTCACGGTCGGGACCACCAGCCGGAGCCGAAACGGCCAATTCGGCGCGTTTTCCTGGATCTCGACCCTGCCCTTGGCGGCGGAGCCCGCACTCCTGGCGGACATGCGCGGCGGGGAGCGTTACGGCGCGGACGAGGCCGCCAAGCTCGCGGGCGCCTACCTGGCTCACGAGATCGGGCACCTGCTGCTCCACCTCGGCCACCCGTTCGACAACCCCGCCTGCGTCATGACGCCGACGGCGAGCCTCAGGTTCCGCGAATGGTTCAAGGGGCTGGACGCGGACAAGTGCCCGGTGGGAGGATCCAAGGCCATGGAGCCCGGGGTGGCGACGATCGCGTGGGGTCCGTTATAGGGCGGCGCGGCATGGGTTGATGCGGCAACCCATCTGGGCGCCCTATTTCGGTTCGATCACGGGGACGCCCTTTTGCTCGATTTCCGCCGCCATCATCTCGCCCGCGCGGATGTGGGCCAACGCGCGCCGGCGCGGGGTGAGTATGACGCGAACGTTCGCATCGGTCGTGCTGCAGGACCGGAACAGGAGGTCGCCGTATTGGGGGTCGTAACGGGGACGGCCGTGGGTGATGTTTTCGGGGTGGCGCAGCATCCACGCCCCGGCCTCGACCGGGTCCCTGGGAACGCCGATTCCGCGTAGGTGGATATGCGCCAGCGAGCAGACGGCCCAGCGGTCGCCCTTGCGCGCCGCCTCCTTCAACCACGCCATGCCGCGTTCCTGGTCCTTGTCCGTCCCCATGCCGCGAACCAGCATCAGCCCGCCGATGGCGAGGCCCGCCGCGTCGCCTTGCCGCGCCGCCTTGTCCGCCCAGGCGAACGCCGCCGTCTTGTCCTTGTCGAAGAAATCCCCAAGCGCCAACCGCCGCGCCAGTTCGGCTTGCGCGGGCGCGTGGCCCGCCTCCGCCGCCTTTTGGAGCCATGTCTTGGCGGAGGCGACCATGGCGGGCCGGTCCTCTACCCTTTCGTGTCGGTAGGCGCGCTTGAAGTCGTCGCGGGCCTTGACGTACAGCGCCGACGGCCGACCGGCCTCGACCGCCGACATGCACCAGGCCTGTCTCTGCTCCTCGGTGACGCCCATGTGCTCGCTGGAAATCAGGCAGGTCTTCGCCCGCGCGCGCATGTTCCCCTTTTCCGCCGCCTTGAAATACTCCTCCCAGACCACGTTGACGCCCTTGGGGACATATCCGAGGATGTCGATGGCCTCGAGCATGTGATGCGCCGCCCAACTCCCTTGCGCGAGCGCGCGCTCAAGCCATTCCTTCGCCTCCTTCACGTCCTCCGGCCCGGCTTGGCGCTCCGCCAGAAGATGGACGGTCGAGAACATGGCGCTGACCACGCCCCGCTTCGCCGCCCGACGATACCATTCGATGGCGCGGTCGATGTCGTAGGGAACGACCTGTCCGTAATGATAAGCGCGCCCCAGCTCCATTTCCCCCCACGGGTCGCCCGCCTCCGCCGCGCTGCGGATTTTCTCCAACGGCGGTCTGTCGATCATGCGCCACGCGCCCGATTGGGCGGGGTCGGCGGCGAGCGCTGGAAATATCGAAACCCAGAGCGCGGCAACAAGAGTTATGCATCTAAAATTATTATTCATCGCGCAACCCATAGATTAATCCATGGCACCATATTAAAGCATATAGCGCCATGGACATCAACGTCTGTTCTACGATGGTTGCTCAGACATTATCATCTGCCGCATCCACCATAGTCTACGCCCCGACACCTTTTGTGGTAGCAATCATTGCTATAACCAGGGCCTTTATGCGTCATGTTATTGGAGACCCAATCGCATCCATTTTCTGTCATGACGCACTTCTGCACTAAAACATCTCCTTTTTCTCTTGCCCAGTTGTATTCCGGATGAAGCTCCATCCTAGAAACGCGCGGGCATTTACAAGGATCGCACTCCTCGCCTTCCTTGGCGCCGGCATTCGAACCGTAAAGCTCCTCGAAACCCTTGCGGATTTCGGCGTTGTACGACTCGTACTCCGGATGGGACGAGTCCCAGTGGCGACGGTCGTTCATTTTGTCGCGAAGGACATAGTAGCCGTCAAGTTCCGGACGATTGCTGTTGATGGTCATCGGAAGAATCCTTTCGTTTCCGAAGTTGAAATAAGGGCCGCGACGCCGTGCCGCGGCCCTTGGGCGATGGCCGGACGGAGTCCGGCCGCATCGCGCGCGCGGGATTGCGCGGCGCGAATTCGGGTTTTCAGTGAATTTGAGTGGGTTCGCCCCCGACGAGGCGGGCGGGGTCAGAGGATCAGCGTTTGCGGCCCTTGGACAGGTTGTTGGGGCCTTCCAGGTATTCCAGGACCTTGCGCAGCAGCGCCGCGTCCTCCTCGGGATTTCCGTTGACGACCCGGGCGACCGTATCGGCGCAGGGCTCGAACGGAAGGTTTCCGTATTCGTCGAGCGACACGGCGCCGTCCCCGCCCGGATCGACCAGGAAGGCCCACTTGCGTTGTTCGAGCGAGTCCCACGCGGCTCCGCGCTCGGTCACAAGCATGTGCGCGACCGAACAGCGGGCGAGCGTGTTGCCCATGCGGGCCGCGCGCAGCAGCAGGCGGAACCCCTCGGCGTCGTCGCGCTCGACCCCCCGGCCCTTGGCGGTCAGCAGGCCGAGATAGGCCAGCCCCTCGTCATCGTCCGCCGCCGCCGCCTTCTTGGCGAACGCGGCCGCCTTCTTGTCGTCCCGCGCCACCCCAAGACCCGCCGCGTACATCAACGCCAGCTTGGCCATGGCCTTCACGTGCCCCTGGTCAGCCGCGCGCTGGTAGTAGGCGGCGGCGACGGGGTAGTCGGGGACCGGAAGAGCGATCCCCTTCCAGAAACCCTTGCGGTCCCTTTTGTAGAAGCTCGGCGTGGCGTGGTGCTTGACCACCGCGTAACGGTACTGGGCGTCGGCGTGGCCGCGACGGGCGGCGTAATGGCACCAAAATCGCGCCTTGTCCCCCCACCCCCTGTCGCCGGTGAAATACTTGCAGTACTTGTACCCGATCTCGACGTTGCCGTCGCGGGCGGCGCGCTCCAGGGTGACGAACGCTTCCTCGACGCTTCGCGGCGGTTTTCCGGTCAGGCGGGCGGCCTCGAGGATTTCCTCGATCCCATACATATTGACCTCGCCCGCGCGGCGATACCAGTACATGGCCCTCTCGTCGCTTTGCTCCACGCCATGGCCACGAGCATAGAATTCGCCCAACATCATCTGTTCCGAGGGGCCGCCCTCCTCGGCGAGTTCGTGGTACGTGGCCATGGCCCTGGCGAGGTCCTTTTCCACCCCCAAACCGTTTTCATACATCTTCGCGATAAAGAACTTCGCGCAACCGACCCCTTGCCTGGCCAGGGGACGGAACACCTCCATCGCCTTTTTGAAGTCGCCCTGGTCATAGGGCGCGCGCGCATCGTCGCAATCTTCGACGACCTCCGCATGAAGTGGAACCGGAAGAAACAGAAGAAAAAGAATAAATGCGATCTTCATCGTTTTGATTCCCCAAAAAAGGCGCCGATCGCCTAATCATACTAGGCAAGATATTTGGCGATCGGCGTTTAGATTATCATCGAGCGAGGATTATGGCTATCTCCTCTTGTTACAACATCGTGGCACCATCATGTTTTCGCCACAACAGAGACGTGAGCATGGATCTGCGTAGTCGTCCTTATCAGTGATCGGAAGACTCGTCTCCTCCCATCTCCGTTCTGCTTCATTGCAGCGATGAACAACGCCTTCACGGTCGCGGGCGAGATTCCTTACGTAGCAATTCCACCTTGCGCCCATGCCCAGTTTGCCGAGATTGCATTTTGGCTTCTCTCTGCAAACGCGATTGGGGTCTCGCATGGGACAGGAATTCGCCTGGGCGGTCCGATCCGCTTCGTTTTCGCCATACAACGCCTCGAAACCCTTTCGGATTTCGGCGTTGTACGACTCGTACTCCGGATGGGACGAGTCCCAGTGGCGGC
>CAYFNC010000036.1:0-35672 GCA_964344345.1 uncultured Hyphomicrobiales bacterium
AACCTTGGGTGAGTCATGCCGCTTGAGGCAAGGCCGGGGTTTTGCCGGTGTTACCAGCCTGCTCAAAAGCAAGTTTGATCTCGTTTGAGCGATCTTGAAGCATTCTGAGCGCTAACGACTACTCCTTATATATCTCCATGCTGGCAGAAGCAATACCCGTATGAGGATTGGCTTTCAGC
The DNA here is from genome assembly GCA_964344345.1 of uncultured Hyphomicrobiales bacterium. Taxonomy (GTDB): domain Bacteria; phylum Pseudomonadota; class Alphaproteobacteria; order Rhodospirillales; family CAYFNC01; genus CAYFNC01. The sequence continues at coordinate 180 of CAYFNC010000036.1, forward strand.
TTGCATTCTCGATCGAATGGTTTCGACACTGCCGTTTTATCACCGGGGGGACCTTCGGAAGCGGGCGGGGATGGGGGCGGTGGGGTTGCCGGGGGGAATGATGGAAGAACAAGAAATAGAGGAGGACGGAACGATTACCGACCCACCCTCTCATACGCCCAATTAATCTCCTTCACCCGCTCCTCCGCCAACTTCCGGATTTCCGGCGTCGCCCCGACAGCCTTGTCCGGATGATACTGCGCCACAAGCTCCCGGTAGCGCCGTTTGATCTCCGCCGCGCTGGCATCGCGGGACACACCCAGTATCTCGTAAGGATCACCGTGCTGGATGTTGTCACGCTCCCGCCGCGCTCGCTCGCGCGCGCTCTTGATCCTTTCCTCCTCCTGCGCGAGACGTTCTTGCTCCCGGGCGACGCGCTCTTGCTCCCGCGCCAGTCGCTCTCTCGTGTCCCGTATTTCCTGTTCGATCCGTTCTTTCGCGGCTTGGCATTCGCGCTCCGCGCGGGCTTCCTCCTCCAGTCGCCGCCGGGTGAGGTCCGTTTCGATTGCGAGGCGCTGCCGGTCAAGGTCCGCTTCGGCTTCGGCTTTCATGCGTCGCACCAGCAAGCCTACTTCGGACAGCATCGGCGCGTAGCGGTCGCGGAGCATCAGCGCCACGCCCGCGATCACGGCGGCGACAAGCGCGCGGTCGGGGGTCGCGATCCGCCAGAGCCAGTCGTGGGCAGGATCGAGCTTCCAGCCGGAATTGCGATGAAAATCCAGGAGGAACGCCAAGCCGAGACCGGTCATGACGATCTTGCTCAGAACGTTCATGGTATGGGAGCGCGTCACCCGATAGGAAATGACGGCGACGCCGGTCACAAGGGTGGCGTAGAGGATGTCTCCCGACTGGATATCCATCGTAAACACCACCGTCCCGCAGCCAGCCGCACACCAATGTAGGCTGCATTTCCGTGGCGGAGCGCAGCCATCAGGATTGTGCTACAGACGGCGCGGCGCAACAATACCCCGCCCACGCCTCCAAGAGCGGTCGCCGTTTGTCGAAAAAGTCCGTCCGCCGGTACGCGGCTTCGACCTTGTTGGTCAGGATGTGAGCCAGAGCAGCCTCCGCGACTTCGCGGGGCGTATCGGTGCATTCGGCGCACCAGACGCGGAACGTCGAACGGAAGCCGTGGACGGTCAATGTGCCCTTGTATCCCATGCGCTCCAGCAACTTCAGCATCGCATTGTCCGAGAGCGGCTGACCGTTCTTGAGTCCGGGGAAGACAAATTCATCCCGGCGTTCCTTGCGCATGGCTTCCAAAATCGCCACGGCGGGCGGTGAAAGGGGCACGCGGTGCTCGTTGCCAGCTTTCATGCGGTCGGCGGGAATGGTCCAGACCGCGTGCTCCAGGTCAAGCTCATCCCACGTCATGCCCCGGGTTTCGCCCGAACGCGCCGCCGTCAGAATGGTGAACCGCAGCGCTTCGGCTGCCGAACCGGAATGCTTCGCGAGGCGTCGCCAGAATGCGGGTAGTTCGGCATGAGGCAGGGCGGGCAAATGCGCGACTTTTTTAATGTCGTTCTTCGACGGCAGCGCGTGCGCCAGATTACCCTTCCAGCAGGCGGGATTCTCTCCCTCGCGGTAGCCCCGCACCTTGGCATACTCCAATACACGCTCGATTCGCCCGCGCAGCCGGGTCGCCGTTTCCGTCTTGTCATACCAGATCGGCTCCAGCACCTTGAGCACCAGCAGGCGATCCACGTCCGCCACCGGCACATCGCCGAACTCCGGGTAGGCGTATTTCGACAACGTGTTCTCCCACTGCCACGCGTGCTTGGCGTTCTTCCAGGCGCTCTTGTGCGCGGCAATGTACTGCTTGGCGCAATTCTCAAAGGAAATGGTCTTGGCGGCTTCCAATTGAGCCGCGACCAGCCGCCGCTTTTTGACCTCGATGGGGTCAAAACCATCAAGGCGCAGCTTGCGGCAGGCAAGCGCCCTGTCCCGCGCCTCGGCGAGCGAGAGAGTCTCCGCCGAGCCGAGACCATGGTCGCGAAGCTTTTTCCCCACCCGGTACCGGAACACCCAAGATTTCGTGCCCGTCGGCGTAATTTTGAGGTACAGCCCACCCCCGTCGCCGATAAGACCACGTTTCGTCGCGCGCGAGACTTGAAGAGCCGTGAGTTTAGCCATAGCGAAAAATCAGGAACCGAATTCCAAAGCGGACGGACAGTCCATACACCAGTCCATACCATAAACGCGAAAACAGGCGAACGCAAGCGAACCCTGGCGAATGTATTCAGGTTTCAACGTGCTGTTTTTTCGTCTATTTTTCAGGCATTCCGAACATGCCCGAATGGGGAAATGGTGGAGCCGAGGGGAATCGAACCCCTGACCTCGACATTGCGAACGTCGCGCTCTCCCAACTGAGCTACGGCCCCATCAATGTGGAACGGACGCGCGCGCGTCCGAAGGCGCGATATTGCGAGCGGGAGCGGTGGCTGTCAAGGGTCGGAGGCCCCCGCTCGGCCCTTGAGGGACAACAAAAACCTCAAACCCTGATGCTCTCGTCCTCCCACAGGCGGAAGCCGCCGATGAAGGCGTTGTGATTGGAGCCCACCCGGACATAGGGCGGAAGGGAGCGCAGTTGCTTCACGTTGCCGCCGCCCAAGACCACGTAGTCGGCCTGAAGCGCGGCGCGGAGCTGGGGAATGACCTTGAGCACCTCCTGGCGCCACTTGGACTTGCCCTGGCGCTTGAGCCCCCGTTGCGCAAGATAGTCGCCGTAGGACCGCCCGTGCTTGTAGGGCAGTTTTGTCAGCTCCATGGGCAGGACGATCCCGTCCGCCACCATGGCCGAGCCGAGCCCGGTGCCGAGCCCCAAAAACAGCATGCGCCCGCCCTGGAAGCTGCCCAGCGCCTGCATGGCGGCGTCGTTGATGACCTTGACCGGGTGGCCGAACGCGCCCTCGAAATCATAACCGACCCAACCGAAGCCCAGGTTGTCGGGCTCCTTCAACGGATGGCCGTGGCGGACCGGGCCGGGAAAGCCGAGCGAGATGGCCTCGAACGTCCAGTCCTCGGCGGCCGAAAGCACGGCCGCCACCATCTGGTCCGCGCTCATGTCCGGGCCCGACGGGATTTTCCGGCGATGGCGCTGATCGGTGGCCAGGATCTTCACGTTGCTGCCGCCGACGTCGATCGTCAGCACCTTGGGGCCGCCTTTGCGCTCGGAACGATGAAAGTTCAAGTGGGGCTCCCCCCTGGTTGCTCGCCCCCAAAGTATCCTTTGGCCGGGCGCGGGCGTCAACGAAAGAGGGCCGCGCCCCATGGCGGCGCGCTCCCGCCGACACGATATTCAAGGAAGGCCCGGCCAAGCCCGTCCCAGGAGGCCGCCATGGACAACGAGGACATCCGACGGCATTACGAAGCCCTCGACGCCGCCCGCGCCGAAGCGATCCGCCTCCGCGAAAACCTCGAATCCGCCGCCCTGGGCTACGCCCGCGCCGTCCAGGCGGTCGAGGAGGTGAAGGAGGAATTGAACAAGGTGTTGCGGGGGGCTTATCGGTGAGGGTGGTGATGGATGTAATCGTGTTCATGTAGGTCGACACAACGTATAATTAACGCAGTGCCGCCACTGGCGGAAATATCTAGTCTCAGCCTCAAATTCCACCACATCCTTCCACCGGCCACGTCCAAACAACCCCTCCCGGAGCATCGAAGCGGTAGCCCCTATCCGAAAGACACCATGCGACGCAGGCATCTCGCACCTCGCTAGCTCGCATTGCGCCATAAGCCGCCCCTCCGAGCGCGCCGCCAACGGCTCCTGACTCCGGCGAGGTCATGGCAATTTCGCCGCCCATCTCCAAATCAATCCACGCAGATTGCTTGCCGAGCCTTTGGCCCGCCCGCATTTCGCCAGACATGTTCGAAAATGTCCTCGCACCCTTGTCATACAAGGCTTCGCATTCGGAGCGGTCGCGCTCCAGAACGGCCTCGTCAACGCCTTCCAGGATTATGTTCGGGACTTCCGAAACGCATCCACCCAGGAAAAGCAAAACAGCAACCAGCCCACAAAACGGGAAATGCCAAAGATACCGCATCTACTCAGACTGACCGTTCTTCATGTTTGGATACAAAACCTCAGGCGAAAAATCTGGAACTCCCACGATTTCAGCATTGGTGATGACGTATCCATGCTCCCAGAGGCAGACGCCCAAAAGTCTTGCTGCATTGTTGCTACTAGCCAACTCTGTGACGACCTTTTCACCAATATATCCGCCAAGAGCACCACCTATCGGGTCAAGGTCGAATGCCACAGCTTGATGCTTGGCGCGCCGCATGGTTGCAGAAACAGGAACAGAGGCGGGACGCCTAAGGCCCGCAATTCGAGCCTTGCACTCTTGTAAATCGCGTTGAAAAACCTGCCTATCCACACCCGTCATATCCACAACAGGTGACGGAGTAACGCAGCCAGAAAGGGCGCATCCAGTTACGATTGCCAATACAATATTTCGCATCTATTGATGCTACAAGCACCTCAAGCGCAATGCCACCATGCATTTTTCAAGATGAGCAAGCACCACTTGAAATAATGCTTAATCCGTTTTCATTGGGCTAAGTTTCGTCCGTTTCCTCACAATTTCTTGCGAGCAAACTACCCCCCGCAAACCGCCCCAAACAAATACCCCGGCTCCCCCCCCGAAATCCAATCCACCCCGACCGGGAGCCCGGCCTCGTCGAATTGGGCGTTCGGGGGGACCAGGGCGCGGCGGCCGTTTTCGCAGTCGATGATCTGGCGGAGCGTGATGGTTTCGCCGTATTGCTCGCGCAGCATGGTGGTGGCCATGACGATCTTGGGGTGGGCCGGGTTGCGCATGGTGGCGTTGGCGTCGAGCGCGATGAAGCGCGAGATGCGGGGATTGGCGAGCCCCCAGGGCTCCAGCACGCCGTCGTAGGGGAAGGTGGCGAGCACGGTGACGCCTTCGGGCAGCCGCCCGGCGGTGCGGTCGTACCAGGTCTCGCGGCTCCAGACCACGAAGGCGATCATGGCCACGGCCGCCGACATGGGCGCGACCCATTTCGGCGGCTTCACGCCCATCAGCTTGCAGACGCCGAGAACCGCGCCGCTGCCGCCCAGCGCCGCGCTGATCACCACGAGGATTTCGAAAAACATGGCGCCCCTGTCCCTAAGAAGAATGCTGGACCGCGTCGCGTCCAATGAACTTCGCCTCGCCCTTCCGCGTCACCCCCGGGCTTGACGAATAAAAAAATGGCCCCATTAAACCCAACCCGCTCCAACACGTCGATTTCCCCGGCGATCATACTCGAAATCAGCGGCGCGGCCATCCCCGCGGAGGCGCCGCTCTCCTATACAACGAGATCGCGCAACTCGGTCTTTTTCCGGCCGCTTCCAAGCGCCGCCTGGGCCAGGAACAGCTCGCCCGCGGCCAGCGCGTCGCGGAGCGCGTCGTGGGCGCGGTAGCGCGGCAGACCGTACCGCGCCCGGCAGGCGCCGAGCTTCAAATCCCCCGGCCCCACCGGCTTGCCCTTGCGCTCGAGCGCCCGGCGCTCCAACGCCATGGTGTCGATGAAGGGCGTCTCCAAGGGAAAGCCGTAAAGCCTTCGGCACGCCTTGGAGAGGAATTCGCGCTCGACCCGTGCGTGGTGGGCCACCGGCACCCGGCCGGTCAGGGCGGCGAGGATTCTCGGCATCGCGTCCTTGAGCGGCGGCGCGTCGACCAATTGCGCCTCGGTCAGGCCGTGGACGACCACGGATTCGTGGGACACCGGCCGGGTCGGGCGGATCAGGATGGTTTCCGCCTGGGCCAGCCGGATGCGTCCGGCCACGATGGGAACGAAGCCCACGCTGAGGATTTCGTCGTTGGCCGGGTCGAGCCCCGTGGTCTCCAGGTCGATGGCGAGGCAGTCCACCTCGTCGTAGGGCCGGTCCAGTGTCGCCGTGTCGGTCCGGTAATAGTCCTTGAGCGGCCCCTCGGCCGCGCGGAAGCCCAGCCACCACCGGGTCATGTCGGAGCCCACCAGGGATCTGAGCACCCGGAACCGCATGGCGCTAGAACCGGTTCAAATGGAAGATGGTGGCGATGAGCGACTGCATGTCCTTGACCACGGTGAAGGCGTTTTTCAGATGGGCGCGCTCGATGCTGGACAGATCGTCGGGAGCGACGAAGTTGTCCGCCTTGCGCCCGTCCCGGACCATGGCGGCCTGGTGGCGGAGCCGGGTGACGGCGATGAAGTCCAGCGCGTCGCGCATGTCCATGGCTCCGTCGTTGCTGATGGCCCCGGTCTCGCAGGCCATGGACAGCCGCTCGTAGGTGTTGACCTCGGCCACGCCTTCGGACAGGGCGTAGAGCCGCGCCAGATCGACGATGGGGACGATTCCCCGGTGCTTCAGGTCCACGGTGTGGTCGTGCTCCCCGCCCCGGACCAGGACGAAGTTGCGAAAAAAGCCAAGCGGCGGGTCGTGGGTGAGCGCGTTGCCCGCCATGTGGGCGAGGAAGATGCGGTTCTGCTTGGACTTCGCCAGCACTCTTTCGTTCAGCTCCTCGAACAGGGCGGCCTCGCCGTGGACCGGACGCAGGTCGAAGAAGATGCTGGACAGCATCAGCGCCTTGGGCTCGGGCTGTTCGATCCATTTGTCGAAATAGCCTTTCCAGACCGCGAGGGGCCGGCGCCAATGGGGGTTCCGGGCCATGGCGTCGCCGGGGCAGAACACGTAGCCGCAGGTGTTCAACCCGTCGCAGACGGTCTCCGCCAGGGACTTGAAATAATCGCCGTGGGCCGTTTCGTCATAGGCGTCGTCGATGATCATGCAGTTGTCCTGGTCGGACAGCGCCGTCTGCTCGTTCCGGGCTTGGGAGCCCGCGGCGAGCCAGACGTAAGGGACCGGCGGCGGGCCGATCCGCGCCTCGGCCAACTCGATCAAGCGCACGGTGGCGGCGTCGGCCACGGTCGACATGATGCGCCCGATGCTCTGGGCGGTGACGCCGGTGTCCACCAGGGTCTGCACCATCTTGGGCGCGCGGCTTATCACCTTGCGCAGACCCTCGGGGCCATCGCGCCGGTGGATGTCGCGCACCACGGACACCGGCGACGCCACGTGGGCGTTCAAAAGGTCCAGGTGGGTCAGGCAACCGACGATCTCGCCCCCGTCCTTGACCGGCAGGTGGTGGATGTTGTGACTCGACATCTCCAACAGGGCGTCGAGGGCGAAATCGGACACGTCCACGCACCGGGCGCCCGGCGACATGACCTCGCCGATGGGGCGGCCGTGGTCCATGTTCTCGGCGATGACGCGGGTTCTGAGGTCCTTGTCGGTGACGATGCCCTTCAACTCCCCCTTCTCCTGGATCAGCATGTAGGACACCTTCTCGTCGCGCATGCGCCGGGCCGCCTCCAGGATCGTGGCCTCGGGCGCGATGATCGACGCTCCCCGGGTCAGAAGGTCCTCGATGCGCCGGGACAGGGAATTCAGGCTTTCGTCGCCCTGGGGCCCCTCGAGGCTGGCGCGGAGCCTGCGGTTGGCGTAGACGGCGAAGGGCTCGTGGAAGGCCGGATGCTCGTGCAGCAGGGCCTGGAACCTGCGGGCGGGGATCAGGTAGAGCAGGCAGTCCTCGATGGTTTCGCTGCGAAAGACCGCGGGCGCGCCGCGCAGCAGGGCGAAGGACCCGCACCACCCCCCCTCCCCGATCCGGGCCATGAGTTGGCCCTGGGGGTCCCGAGTCTCGACCGCGCCGGTGCGGATCACGGACAGGTGCTCCACCATCTTGTCGGGCAGGATGATGGCCGTTCCCTTGGGGACGAAGGAAATCTCCACCTCCCGAACCATGTCCGACAACACGTCGGCGGGCAACTGATCGAACGGATAGTGCCCCGCCAGGAATTCCCGGATTTCATCGATTTCACCGACCATCTCTCATCATCCAACAGAACCTTCGCAAAGAAAAGGCGGCTCCGCCCAAGGGATGGAGCCGCCGAGTTTGGTTCACGGCGCCTGGCCGTGAGGAGGGTTTAGTGGCTCGTGGGCGCTCCCGACCCCGCGGGATGGCGGATGTTCTCCACCAGCGCGACCACCTCGGGCGGCGGGGCCTGGGTGACCTTGCTGACCGCGAAGGACACGAGGAAGTTCAGCACCATGCCGACCGCCCCGATGCCTTCGGGGGAGATCCCGAACAGCCAGTTTTCGGGAACGTTGGCCGCCATGGGCTCGATGAACACGCCCTTGAAGTACAGGATGTATCCCATGGTGAAGGTCAGGCCCGTCAGCATGCCCGCGATGGCGCCCTCGCGGTTCATCCTCTTGGAGAAGATGCCCATCAGGATCACCGGGAACAGCGACGACGCAGCGAGGCCGAACGCGAACGCCACCACCTGCGCCACGAACCCTGGCGGGTTGTAGCCCAGATAACCGGCGATGCAGATCGCGAACGCGGCCGCGATGCGTCCCGCCAGCAGCTCTTGCTTTTCGCTGATGTGGGGAGCGATGGCGCCCTTCAGCAGGTCATGGGAGATGCCCGCCGAGATCACCAACAACAGTCCGGCCGCCGTCGACAACGCCGCGGCGATGCCGCCCGCCGCCACCAGCGCGATGACCCAGTTGGGCAGGTTGGCGATTTCCGGGTTGGCCAGGACCATGATGTCCCGGTTCACCGTCAGCTCGTTGCCCTTCCAACCGAAGGATTCGGCCTTTGCGGCGAATTCCTTGTTCTTGTCGTTGTAGTACTGGATCCGGCCGTCGCCGTTCTTGTCCTCGAACTTCAGAAGGCCGGTGACTTCCCAACGCTTGAACCAGTCGGGCCGCTCGTCGAACTTCAAGTTGGCTTCGACCTGGCCGACCTCGCCGGTCTGGATGGTGGTGGTCAGGTTGTAGCGCGCCATGGAGCCGACGGCCGGGGCCACGGTGTACAGAAGCGCGATGAACACCAGCGCCCAACCGGTGGACGACCGGGCGTCGCGGACCTTGGGCACGGTGAAGAAGCGAACGATCACGTGCGGCAGACCCGCCGTACCCACCATCAAGGCGACGGTGATGGCGAACATGTCGATCATGCTCTTGTTGCCCAACGTGTATTGGGTGAAGCCCAGATCGGTCACCACCTGGTTCAAACGGTCCAGCAGGAAGCCGGAACCGTCCGCCAACTGGCTGCCGAAGGCGACCTGGGGCAAGGGATTGCCGGTCAGCTGGAAGGCGATGAACACCGCCGGCACCGTGTAGGCGGAAATCAGCACGCAGTACTGCGCCACCTGGGTGTAGGTGATGCCCTTCATGCCGCCCAGCACGGCGTAGATGAACACCACGCCCATGCCGACGATCAGGCCGGTCAGGATATCCACCTCGAGGAAGCGCGAGAACACGATTCCGACGCCGCGCATCTGGCCGGCGACGTAGGTGAACGAGATGAAGATCAGGCACAGCACGGCGACGATCCGCGCCGCCTGGGAATAGTACCGATCCCCGATGAATTCCGGCACCGTGAACTTGCCGTACTTGCGCAGATACGGCGCAAGCAGCATGGCGAGCAGCACGTACCCGCCGGTCCAGCCCATCAGGTACACGGACGCGCCGTAACCCAAGAAGGCGATCAGGCCGGCCATGGAGATGAACGACGCCGCGCTCATCCAGTCGGCCGCCGTGGCCATGCCGTTGGCGACCGGGTGGACGCCCTTGCCCGCGACGTAGAACTCGCCGGTGCTGGACGCCCGGCTCCACAGCGCGATGCCGATGTAGAGCGCGAAGCTCAGACCGACGACGATGTATGTCAGGGTTTTGAGATCCATGATTTACGTCCCCCCTAGTCTTCGCGAACGCCGTGTTCGCTGTCGATCTGGTTCATGCGGTACGCATAGAAAAAGATCAGGGCGATAAAGACGTAGATGGACCCCTGCTGGGCGAACCAGAACCCGAGGCGGAACCCGGCGATCTGGATGCTGTCGAGGGCTTCGGCGAATAGGATCCCGCATCCGTAGGACACGGTGAACCAGATCACCAAACAGGTAAGGATGAGACTGACCGACTTTTTCCAGTAGGCGTCGGAGGCCCCTTGGCCATCACTCATTTTGGTGCTCCTTGTAACGTCCCCAATGATTATCCGAGCTTTTTCAACTGCTTACAGAGACACGGCGCCGTTTCCGCGCCGCCACGCGATTGTCGCACACACTTAAAGCTCGTCCCAAATACTGTTTGTTTTGCGAACATACTAGGGAAGCCCGGCCCATGATACAAACAAAAATAGACTGTAATTTTCACGAACGGCTCGCACTCCGCCGGGAAGAGGCCGGAGCGCATGAAAAAGGCGGCCGGGAAATCCGGCCGCCTTTTGCTTTCCCGATCCTGGTTCGGGTCAGTGCATGCTCTTGCGATCCTTTGGTAGGGTCTGGATGTAGGCCAGAAGGTCCACCAGATCCTGGGTCTTGAGAACCCGAAGCGAGGGCATGTCCTCGGCCGGGTGGCCGTTCAGGATCTTGTGGAGCGCGTTCCACGGGCTCCTGTCCACGTGGCGGCCGAGCGGCACCGTGGTGATGATCTTGCCGCCCTTGGGGCCGTGGCAATTGCCGCAAATGGCGTGGTAATACATCTTGTGCCTGGACGGATCGCCCTTGAACTTCCGGGTCTTGGCGTCGATGTACTTGTCCATGTCCACTTGGCCCTTGACCACGAAGTTGGCGATGTCGAGCAAATCGCGGTCCGCCAGCTTGCGGTCGAAGCGGTGGTTGCGGTCCTTCAGGGTGATCATGACCTTGTGCGGGTCGCCGCCGGCCAAGCCGCGGATGCCCTTGATGCCGTTGTGGCGAACGCTGTCCTTGTTGAACTGTCCGTCCGCGCCCTTGTAGTCCCAACCGTGGCACTCCTTGCAGCGCCACGTGGTCTCGCGCTCGTGCGCGAAGGGGCCGTCGGAGGGATAGGCCGGATGCGGGTGCAACGGCGGGATGGCGTCCACCACCTCGACCCAGTTGTCGTAAAGCCGTCCGCCCCGGGCGATGGACGAAAGCTCCTCCTCTCCGGGAAGGGTCTGGATGAAGGCCAGGATGTCGGCGAGGTTCTGGATGCCCAGCACGCGGAGCGCGGGCATGGCCTCGTCCGGATGGCCGTTCAGGATCTTGTGCATGGCGCTCCAGGGATCGTCGCGCGAGACCGCGCCGAGAGAACGAAGCGACCGCAGACGCCGTCCGTCGGGCCCGTGGCACGAAGCGCAGATGGTGTAGTAGTAGTCCTGATGCCTCTTGGGATCGCCCTTGATCTTGCCGTTGGCGGGATCGACATAGGCGTCGATATCGATCTGACCCTTGGACACGAACATGGCGAGGTCGCGGATGTCGTCGGCGTCGAGAACGGAATCGAAACCGTGGGTCTTGTCGGTCAGCACCGCGGCGACCTTGTCCGGAGCCGCGCCGGCCATGCCGAAGATCCCCTTGATGCCGGTGGCGTTGATACCCTTGGCGTAGGCGCCGTCCTTGCCCTTGTAGTCCCAGCCGTGGCAGGCGGTGCAGCGCCAGGTGGTGTAGGGATCGTCGGAATTCAGCAAACCGGCCGGATATGCGGGATGGGCCTTCTTCGGCACAGGCTCCTTGCTGTGGGCTATCCAGTCGTCGTACAGCCTGCCGCCGCGCACCATGGACGTGACGTCCTCGACTTCGCCCGCCGACGCGGGCGCGCCGTCCGCGCCCCAAATAACGCCGACCGCGAACGCGAGCGCCACCGCGCCCTTGGCGATGCGCCGTCCGATGCTGGAAACTTCCAAAGCCATCATATCCCCCCCTGGTCTTGACTTACGCCAGATGATTTTCATGTCAGGATTGTCGTGGATTTTCCGCGCCGACGCAATACGGAACGCTTATCGCTACTTCGGCGTATCCCAGCGGAACTTGTCGGCGTAGTTTTTTGGCGCGACCGTCCGCGCCTTTGGCTCGCGAACCCGGAAATCAAGGCCCTTGCGCTCGGCGTAGGCGACCGCGTCCTCGCGGGTTTCGAACTCCAACCGGATCTGGGCCCGCGCGTCCCGGGTCCCCGTCCATCCCGTCAGGGGGTCCACCAGGCGGGGCGAGGCGGGCTCATACTCCAAAAACCATCTGCGGGTGTTGGCCATTCCGGACTGCATGGCGTTCTTGGCCGGCTGGAATATCAGAGCCTGTGTCATGGTTTCGCGTCCCTCCCTGGGCGATGCCCCCGGTTTTTTTGAACGTTACCGGCTTGTCGGCTCCATCGCAAGACGCTTCGGCGCCCGTTCATCGGGGTTTTCAGTTCGCTTCCCTATGGCGATGTTTTTAAATGGCGTTTGTCGGCGCGCGAAACATCTCTTATCATTCGCGCGACTGGGGCGAGGGGAATGCGATGAAAAGCGTTGGCGAACTGATCAAGACCTTTTTGGTTCTCGCCTTGCGGATATTGGCCGTGGCCGCCGCCGCGCTGTCCGCGGCGCTTGCCGAGGGCGCGGCGGCCTGGCGCAGGCGGGACATCCCGACGATTCCCTTCCTTTTGCGCCCGCTGGCCACCCACGGCGACGCCAAGACCCAGTTCGCCGTGGCGCGGACCCTGGACGAGGGCCGGGGCGGCGAAAGCGGCGCCGCCGAAGCGGTCAAATGGTACTCCTTGGCCGCCGAACAGGGCTCGGTCGAGGCCATGAACGCCCTTGGCGTCATGTACGGCGCCGGCAGGGGCGTCCCCCAGGACTACGAGGCGTCCCGCGCCTGCTTTCAAAAAGCGGCGGAGTTGGGCGACGCCAAGGCCCAGAACAACCTCGGCATCATCTTCGACAACGGCCAGGGAGTGGAACAGGACTTCGCCGAGGCGGCCAAGTGGTACGCCATGGCCGCCAAGCAAGGCCACGCCGAGGCCCAGTTCCTGCTGGGCCACATGCACCTGAAGGGCCAGGGCGTGGCCGAAGACCGGGTCCAGGCCCACAAATGGTTCAACCTCGCCGCCTCCCAGGGAATCGAGGCGGCGGGCAAAAGCCGAGACATCGTGTCCCGCGACATGACGCCCGAACAGATCGCCGAGGCCCAGCAGCAGGCCCGGGAATGGTCTCCGAAATAATCCCCCCATGGCTGGCGCGCGCGTCGATCGGCTGATCTGGTTTCCCGTCTTCCTGGGATGCGGCGTCGCCGCCTATTTCGCGCTTCCGTGGGAGCCGCCCCTCGCCTTGGGCGCGGGCGGGCTCGCGGTCGCGACCGTCCTCGCCTGGGTCGTCCGCCGCCGCCCGGACCTTCTGGTCCCGGCCATGGGCGTGGTGGCGCTGGCGCTTGGATTCGCGGTCTCCCAGGCGCGAACGATGATTGTCGCCGCGCCCGTGGTTCAGGAGCGCCTTGGACCGACGACGGTCGTGGGCCGGATAACGCTCCTGGAAACGTTCCCCAACGGCCAGCGCGTAACGCTGGAGCGCCCGCGCGTCATCGGCCTCGGCCCCGCGTCCACCCCGGAAAAGGTCCGTCTCCGCCTTCGCGGGGCGCAGCCGGAGATGGCGCCCGGGGATTGGGCGCGCTTTCGCGCTGTCCTGACCCCGCCGCCCGCGCCGTCGGCCCCAGGGGCCTTCGATTTCCAGCGCCAGGCCTATTTCGACGGGCTGGGCGGGGTCGGCTTCGCCTTCGGCCCGGCGCGCGTGATCGACAAGGACCCGGGCCAAGGCCTGGACGCGACGGACTTGACCCGGCTTCGCCATGAAATCGCCGCCCGGGTCCGCGACCAGATGGATGGCCCGCCCGGCGCCGTGGCGGCCGCCCTGATGACCGGCGAGAGGCGCGCCATCCCGGACCGCGTCATGGACACGATCCGCGCGTCCGGCCTCGCCCATCTTCTGGCCATTTCCGGGCTGCACATCGGTCTGGTGGCGGGAATCGTCCTGTTCGCGGTCCGCGCCGGGCTCGCGCTCGTCCCCGCCGTGGCGTTACGTTACCCGATCAAGAAGTGGGCGGCGGGCGCGGCCGTTCTCGGGGCCTTCACCTACGCCGTGCTCGCGGGCGCGACGGTGCCGAGCCTCCGCGCCTTCCTGATGATCGCCATCGTGCTTCTCGGCGTGATCGCGGACCGGCGGGGGATTTCCATGCGCATGGTGGCCTGGGCCGCGACCGCGATCCTGATCTTTCAGCCGGAAGCCCTCCTCGGCGCCAGTTTCCAGCTTTCCTTCGCCGCCGTGGTCGCGCTGGTCGCCACTTACGAATCTCGAGCCGTCCGAAACGTGTTTCGCCGCTCCGACAGCCACGGGCCGGGACGGCGCGCCCTGTTGTACCTCGGCGGCGTCGCGCTCAGCACGCTGATCGCGGGCGCGGCCACCGCGCCGTTCGCCGCCTATCACTTCAACCAGGTCGCGGATTACTCGCTCGCCGCCAACCTCGTGGCGGTGCCGATCACGGGGCTTTGGATCATGCCGTGGGCGGTGGTTTCGTTCGCGCTCATGCCCTTCGGAGCCGAGGCGCTGGGCCTCGCGCCGATGGGATGGGGGGTGGAGATGGTCCTCGCCGTCGCCGAGCGGGTCGCGTCCTGGCCCGGCTCGGTCTCCCTCGCGCCCGCCATGCCCATGTGGGGGCTCGTCTTGATGACGCTGGGCGGGCTGTGGCTTTGCCTTTGGCGTGGGCCTTGGCGGGCGTCGGGACTCGCCGGGGCGGCGGCGGGGTTGATGGCCTTCGCCGCCCATGATCCCCCCGACGTGCTGATAGACGGCCAGGGCAAGCTGATGGCGGCCAGGACGGCGGCGGGCGAACTCGCCATGTCGTCGCTTCGGACCGCGAGCTTCGCCCGCGAGACTTGGCTCCGGCGCGACGGCCTGCCCGACGCGCCGCCCAAGTTCCCGAAACAGGGCGTCAGCGGCGACGGCCGCCTGTCCTGCGACGCCTTGGGCTGCCTTTACAAGGTCGGCGGTTACACCGTGGCGCTCGCCAAGCGGGCCGAGGCGCTGGAGGAGGACTGCCGCCTCGCCGACGTGGTGGTGAGCCAAGAGCCCGTTCGCCGCGCGTGCCCGTCCGCCCGCGTCGTGGTGGACCGTTTCGACGTCTGGCGGAACGGCGCGCACGCGCTCTGGCTCGGCCCCGAGGGCGTGCGTGTCGAAAGCGTCAACCGAGCGCGCGGCGACCGGCCGTGGGTGGTCCGTCCTGGGAAATCGCGCAAGGGCGGCGCCTGAGGGGCGAGAAATAGTGTGCCGAAAAGCTTGGCAGGCATCGGTTTTTTTGGCATTCACTGACGATGATTCCTTTCATTGACCGGAGCACATCGCCATGAGCGAGGCGGAAACGGCCGTCGGGGACTCCCCCCGTGATTTCATCCGCGACATCATCCGCGCGGATCTGGACGCCGGACGCGCGACGGCCGCCGTCACCCGTTTTCCGCCGGAACCCAACGGTTACCTGCACATCGGCCACGCCAAGTCCATCTGCCTGAACTTCTCGGTCGCCGCCGAATTCGGCGGGCGCTGCCACCTGCGATTCGACGACACCAACCCGGTCAAGGAAGAGATCGAGTACATCGAATCGATCCAGGAGGACGTGCGCTGGCTGGGATTCGACTGGGGCGAGAACCTGTTCTACGCCTCGGATTATTTCGAGCAGCTATTCGCCTGGGCCGAACACCTGATCGCAGAGGGCAAGGCCTACGTCGACGACCTTTCGGCCGACGAAATCCGCGCGCACCGGGGCACCCTGACCGAGCCCGGCCGGGAAAGCCCCTATCGCGACCGCCCGATCGAGGAGAGCCTGGACCTGTTCCACCGCATGCGCGCGGGGGAGTTTCCGGACGGGACCCGGGTGCTGCGCGCCAAGATCGACATGGCCAGCGGCAACATCAACATGCGCGACCCGGTGCTGTACCGCATCCTGCACGCCGACCATCCGAGGACCGGCGACGCCTGGCGCATCTATCCCACCTACGACTTCACCCACGGTCAGTCGGACGCGATCGAGAACATCACGCATTCCATCTGCACCCTGGAATTCGAAGACCATCGCCCGCTCTACGACTGGTTCATCGAGAACCTGCCCGTTCCCTCCCAGCCCCGCCAGTACGAGTTCGCGCGGCTGAACATCACCTTCACTGTCCTGTCCAAGCGCCGTCTGATCGAGCTGGTGACCGGCGGACACGTCAAGGGCTGGGACGACCCCCGCATGCCGACCATCTCGGGGCTGAGGCGGCGCGGCATCCCGCCGGAAGCCATCCGAGACTTCGCGCACCGCATCGGCGTGTCCAAGGCCAACAGCACGGTCGAGGTCGCCTATCTCGAGCACTGCGCGCGCGATTACCTGAACCGCCACGCGCTTCGCCGCATGGCGGTGCTCAATCCGTTGAAGGTGGTGATCGAGAACTATCCGGAGGATCAAACGGAGGAACTCAGCGCCATCAACAACCCGGAAGACCCGTCCGCCGGAACCCGCATGGTCCCGTTCTCGCGGGAATTGTGGGTCGAGCGCGAAGACTTCATGGAGAACCCGCCCCGGAAATTCTTTCGCCTGAGCCCGGGGCGCGAGGTCAGGCTGCGCTACGCCTACTTCGTAACCTGCACCGACGTGATCAAGAACGACAACGGCGAAGTGGTGGAGCTTCGTTGCTCTTACGACCCAGCAACCCGTGGCGGCGACGCGCCGGACGGGCGCAAGGTCAAGGCGACGCTGCACTGGGTGTCCGCCGCGCACGCGGTCTCGGCCGAGGTCCGGGTCTACGACCACCTGTTCACCCGCCCGGACCCGGGCGCGGACGGGAGCTACCTGGACGACCTCAACCCCGACTCGCTCCGGATCATCGACGACTGCAAGCTGGAGCCCGCGCTCAAGGACGCGAGCCTCGAGGACCCGATCCAGTTCGAGCGCCAGGGCTATTTCCGGCTCGACCCGGACTCGACATCGGACAAGCCGGTGTTCAACCGCACGGTCGGGCTTCGCGACACCTGGGCCAAGCTGCAGGCCAAGGGGCGCGCCAATAAATAGTCTCCGGACGGAGAGAGCATGCCGCGAAAGCCCGTCTGCCTGATCGGCTCCCGCCACAAGCCCCATGGCGTTTTGGTCGTGGACCCTACGCCGGCCCAACCCGGCGTGCGTTGCGACCTGAACGCCTGCACCTGCCGGGTCGCCTTCGCGGTCTGGGTGAGCCACGCGCTTCGCGCCGTGTTCTACGAAATTCCCAAGGCGGCGAGTTCGTCCATCAAGACCGCGCTCGATTTCGGCCACGTGCCCCCGCCCGCCTACGCCCGGAGGCTGGCCCAGGCCATGGTGGAGGGCGACGGCGAGATGGACATCCGCATCCAGGACCCCGCCCTCGCGCCCTTCGCCCAGGCCTTCGTCGGCGCGGTCCGGGGCCAAGCTCGCAAGATCCGCGCCGGGGAGCCGGAAATCTTTCCGCCTTACGGACGTTTCGGCTTCACCATGGCGGCGCTGGCGCCGGTGGAGGCTTGGCGGCGGTGGCCGGGCTACCTGCACTTCGCCGTCTACCGTTCGCCCGCGGAAAGGCTATTCTCCACCTTCCGCATGTTCCAACGTCCCGAGATGATCGAGCACGCCGAGCATCATTTCGGAGCGTCCGGCGACACGCTTGACTGGGCGGCCTTTATGAACGGCGTCGCGAAAAGCCGCGACCACCATTGGGAGGAGGCGGCGGCTTACCTGCCCCTGGACGAAGACGGAAAGCCCCAGCTCGACATGCTGCTCCGCATGGAGAGCCTGGCGGAGGACTGGGCCCGGCTGGCCGAACGCCTGGGCCTGGACGTGGCGCTGCCGATGAAGAACGCCGCGCCCACCCGCGCCAAGCCGCCGATGACCGAAGACATGGAGCGGATCGTCCGCAAGGAGTTCGCCCGCGACCTCGCCCTATTCGGCTAAGGCCCGTTGGTGGGCCTTGACCGATTCCTGGCCGAAACAGCAGAAAACCACCCGGTCGATGGGCGCGCCGCCCTCCAGGACATCCAGGACCGTCTCCACCGCGATTCGCGCCGCGCGATCGGACGGAAAGCGGTAAACGCCGGTGCTGATGGCGGGAAAGGCGATGGAGCGCACCCCGTGCTCCCGGGCCAGGCGCAACGATTCCCGATAGCACGACGCCAATAGCCCGTCCTCTCCCCCGCCGCCTCCATGCCAGACGGGCCCCACGGTGTGGATCACGTGGCGGGCGGCAAGGTCGTATCCCTTGGTGATTCTGGCCTGGCCCGTCGGACAGCCGCCGATGGCGCGGCATTCGTCCAGCAGCCGAGGTCCGGCCGCGCGATGGATGGCCCCGTCCACGCCGCCGCCGCCCAATAGGCTTTCGTTGGCCGCGTTGACGATGGCGTCGATGGCGAGGGTGGTGATGTCGGCTTCGACGATTTCAAGCTTGTCGCGCATGGGCCTTCCCCGTTCCAACAACGACGGAAGCCCCATGGTCGCGATTTTCGGATCGGCGGGCAAGGGGCGACCCCGGCCCGCCGCCGATTCCAACGCCTTGGAAGGCGCCCCTAGTGCGTGTACTCCTCGAGCTCCTCCATCTCGCCGCCGCTGAGCGACTTGACGAGATCGTAGATGCGGCGGCGCACCGAGGAGTCGTTGATGGCGTAGTAGCCGCGCACCAGCTCCAGGGTCTCGCGCTGGGTCATGGCGTCCTTGTCCGGCGCCTGGCCCTGGCCGTCGATGACGATTTCGGGCCCCACCTGCCCCGTCGCCACCTCGTCCGGCATGTCGTCGAAAAAGAAGCTGACCGGAACGTCGAGAATGCGGCTGAACTCGAACAGGCGGCTGGCGCCGACGCGGTTCGCGCCCCGCTCGTACTTCTGGATCTGCTGGAAGGTCAGGCCCACGGCCTCGCCGAGCTTTTCCTGGCTCATGCCCATCAGCGTGCGGCGCAGGCGCAGCCTGGAGCCCACGTGGATGTCCACCGGGCGCGGAACGCCCACCGGCCACTTTTCGACCTTCGCCTGGCGGGAACGGCCTTTACCCGTGACTTGCGCTTTTCCCATTCTTCATCACTCCTTGAACATTTGAGAACGCGAGTTCCCCGAACGTCAAACCCTCCACAAGGCTCCGCCGATCGCCCGTTAAACGGGACGTAAGGCTTCCACGGGTCAATTTCAAGGCGTCAAACTCTCCTCCCGCCTCGCCATCCCTCGCGCCCGACCGTCCGCCCGGCAACCTTGGGCGAATGGAAACGGACGAAAACCGACGGCGCGCCGATGAAAAAAAGGCGGATGGACGCCCCACACGCATCCATAAGCCTTTGTTCACCGGACCGAGCATCTGACATTTTTTGCTTGCGCATTACCGTATGCGGTTTTTGACCAGTGAGCGGAAAAGTATTCACTTGGACGCTCAAAGATAGAATTCTGAATACCACTCAACGTCGATTAAAGTCAATGGGAAGTTGCCATCAGAAGTAGCCACCCCCTAATTTTTTGGAATGCCGGAGAGCGGGCGGGGGGCTCGGGAAACGTCTTTCCTTGAGAAGCGGGAGCCATTAGGCTCCGCCCATGACCACCGCACAGGCGAAACCGCCCAGGACCGACGCCCCCGGCCACTGGTTCAGAACCTCGCGTTTCTGGCGCGCGCTGCCCGCCGGAATGCGGCGGCGATGGTGGCTTTTCAGGCCCTTCGACCTGATCGCGCGCCATTTTCCCGTGTTCAAGCGCCGCCGAGGTCTGTTGGCGGTGCGCATGGACGGTATCGGGGACATGGTGTTGTTCCGCGCCAGCCTGGACCATTACGCCGAGGCCTTCGGCGTTCGCCCCGAGAACGTCACCGTGCTCGGATGCGAAAGCTGGGGCGCCATCGCGGAGGAGGTCTTCAAGGGATACCGAATCCAGGTCATCGACGAACACGCCTACGCCCGCCGCCCGCTGTACCGGTTCCGGGTCAACCTCGCGGTCAGGGCGCTCGCGCCCCAGGTGACGGTCAACGATTCGTTCTTTCGCCGCGCCATGATGGCGGACAGCCTGGTCTGGGTGGCTGACGCGCCCCGCACCGTGGTGTCGCTCCCCTACGTCAACGAGCCGACACGCTCGGAATTCACCTACTACCTGGGCCAGGTGGAGCGCATCGTGAACACCGGCGTCTACCCCACCCACGAGGTCACCCGCCATTTCCGTTTCGTCTCCGCCGTCTCGGAACGCGACATCGGGCCCACGCCTCCAAAAATCGCCTGGCCCGAACGACCATCCCCGGCCGGCACCGGCGCGCCCTACGTGGTGATGAATCCGGGCAGCAACGAACCCGGGCGGCGCTGGCCCATCGAGGGCTATCTCAAGATCGCCGAGAGAATCCTGAACGCCGGACTTCGGGTCGCGTTCGTCGGCACCACCCAGGAAGCGGACCGCGCCGACCTGATCCAAGGATTCTCCCATCGTGACGGGGTCGTCGATCTGGTGGGACGGACGCGCCTTCCCGAACTGATGGACGTGATGAAGGGCGCGGCCGGGGTCTTGACCAACGATTCCGGCCCCGCGCACTTGGCCATCGCGCTCGGGGCGCCCACGGTCGTCGTGGTGGGCGGCGGGCATTTCGGGTGCTTTTTCCCCTATCCCGACGGGGTCGCGCCGGACAACGCCCGGTTCGTCTATCACGAGATGGAGTGCTATCACTGCTTCTGGCGCTGCGATCTCCGCGCCAGCAAGTTCGACGTCTTCCCCTGCATCGACGCGGTGGGCGAGGATCAGGTCTGGGGGGCGCTGGGCGAAATCGTCGAGGGTCTTAAGTAAGGCGCCAGCTTGCCCGCCAGATAGTCCCCGATCCGTTTCGCCCCCTTCGGCGCGTAGTGCACCTGGTCGTAGAAATCCCCCTTTTCGAACGCCAACTCCCCAGCCAAGTCCAAGCAAACCGCGTCCGGCGCCTGGGCGCAGACCTCGAGGGTCGCGCGGTTGAACATGTCCTGGATGATGCGGCGGTCGAGCCCGTTGGTCCGGGGATAGATCCTGTCGATCTCCGATACCCCATCCACCAAGCCTTCCATCGCCCCGTCGCGGACGCGGACGTCGCCCCGGGGCTGGGTGACCAGGATGGGGCGGGCGCCGAAATCGCGAATTTGGCGAACCAGGACCTTCAACCGCTTGCGGTATCCCTCGACCCTGTCGGCCATCTTTTCGGCGTGGTCCGAATGCATGGGCGCCCGGGCCCAGGGCAGCGCGTCCATGTCGAGCCGGTGGTGGATCAGCCGCGCTTTCTTCGCCTTCCACCAGCCCTTGATCAGGCGATAATTACGGTAATAGACGCTGTTGTTGCGATAGGCTTGGCGGACTCGGTCCTTCAGGCTTTCGTCCATCACGTCGTCGGACCATGCGTGGAATTCGGTGTGCACGTCGTTCAATCCCACATAGGCCAGGACGAACCGCGCCTGGAGCCCCGGGATCTTCGGATACCAATGGCGGAAGCTCTCGATGTGGCCGATGGTGGTCTGGCCGTCCACGCCCGCGTTGGCGATGGCGGCGACGGCGCCCTTCTTTTTTAGGGCGTCGCGAAGGTAGTCCTGCCATGTGTATCCCTCGCCCAACATGCGCAGGTCGGTTGTGCTGCCGCCGATGGTCATGATGTCGATGGCGCCGGGATCGCCGTAGTCGCCCCGAAGCCCCCATTTGTCGCGGCGATACAGGGCGGTTTCGTGGCCGGGATAGAGGCCCGAGACGTCGAATTCCAACTCCACGTTTTTCAGCACCCGGACCGCGCCCATGTTCTCGTCGCGAAGCCAGTCTCCGAAAACCAAGTCGAGCGCGACGAGCCCCGCGAGCAAAAGCCCCAGGTTGATCGTCGCGATCCGGATCGCGCCCTTGATGGAGAAACGGTGGGTCATGGCTGGAGGCCAACCTAGGAAGCGAAGGCGAATCCTGTCAATAACCGGTTGACGGCGCGGCGTCCCCCGCTCCACCTTTCCCGCTCAAGGGGGATTGAAAACGATCATGATCGCGCCGGCTCTCGCCAAGTGGGCCGAATCCGCGGGCGTTTATCGCGACCGGCGGGTTTTGGCCATGGCGTTCCTGGGCTTTTCGTCCGGGCTGCCCTTCGGCGTGCTGGCCGAGCCCTTGACCGCGTGGCTCGCCGAATCCGGGGTGGACAAGACCAGCATCGGGCTGGTCGGGCTGGTCAGCCTGCCCTATTCCATCAAGTTTGTCTGGGCGCCGCTGATGGACCGGCTCGCCCCGCCCATCCCGGGGCTTGGCCGCAGGCGGGGCTGGATGCTGTTCAGCCAGTTATGCCTGATCGCCGCCATCGTCGCGCTCGGCCTCTCGGACCCGGCGGCCGACCTCAGGCTCACGGCCGCGCTCGCGCTGGTGGTCGCGTTCGCGTCCGCCAGCCAGGACATCGTCATCGACGCCTACCGGGTCGAATCGCTGGACGAGGAGCGCATGGCGGCGGGCGCGGCCACGCTTGTGTTCGGCTGGCGCCTCGGCCAAGTGGGCGGCGGGGCGGCGGGACTGATCCTGGCCGACCTTTTGCCCTGGGCGGTGGTGTTCGGCGGCATGGCGGCCATGGTCGGCGTCGGGGTCGTCGCCACCTTGCTCAATCCCGAACCCGGGCTTTGGTCCGACGCGCCCCAAGGGGAGAAGGAAGGGCCGCTCGGCCAAAGGCTCTGGAATTGGCTGGACGGGGCGGTCATGGGGCCGTTTCGGGATTTCATGACCAGGCCAGGGTGGCTCGCCGTCGTTCTCTTTATCCTTCTCTACAAGTTCGGGGACGCGGTGCTGGCGGTGATGAAGATCCCCTTCTTCCTGGAGACCGGCTTCACCAAGACCGAGATCGCCGAGGTGGTGAAGCTGTTCGGCTTCACCGCGACCATCGCCGGGGCCTTCCTGGGCGGCTGGCTGCTGGCTCGGATCGGGATCATGCGGGGGCTTGTGGTCTGCGGCGTGTTCATGGCGGCGTCCAACCTGGTCTTCGTGATCCAGGACCGGATGGGCGCCGACCTCGCCATGCTGGCGGTCACGATTACGGTGGAGAACATGGCCACCGGCATGGGCACCACCGCGTTCGTGGCGTACCTGTCCGGGCTCTGCAGCGTGGCCTACACCGCGACCCAGTACGCGCTCTTGACCTCGCTGATGGCGTTTTCCAGGACGGTGATGGCGTCCGGGGCCGGGTGGCTGGCCGATCAAGTGGACTGGGCGTCGTTCTTCATCATCAGCACGGCGGCGGCCGTTCCGGGGATCGTTTTGCTGCTATGGATGATGCGGCGCTATCCGCCCGAGCCGTCAACCTGAGGCCAGGGCGTCCTCCAGCGTCTCCGCCACCGCGTCCAGGGGAATGAAATGCATTTCCTTGCCGCCGAAGGCCTCGGCGCGGATCAGGAACAGGCTTTTGGTCATGGGGGTGAACTTCTCCGGCACGGTCGGTCCGAAAAGCGACACCAACGGCCGCCCCCCGACCGCGAACATGTGCCCGACCCCGGAATCGTTGGACACGCACGCCTTGAAGCGCCGGGACAGCACGATGGTGAACCAGGGCGAGAAGTTATGGCGATCCTCGACGCCCGGTTCCTGCAAGGGAAACAGGGTTTCGGGGACCGCGCTTTCGATCTCGTCGCGCCAATGGGTTTCCTGGGGGCCGAGCGCGAAGACCGGAACCCGGCCCCGTTCGACCTGCATCTTGGCCAGGGCGACGAAGCGTTCCAAGGGCCAGCATTTGGGCAGTCCGCCGGACCCGGGCGCGAAGCCCACGTAGTCGCGGCCGTCGGGCAAGAGCTCCCGCGCGCGCGCCTCCAAGGCGGGGTCGTAATCCAGGTCCAGAAGGTCGGGCGCGTCAAACGTCCGCCCGGACGCCAGCTCCAGAAGGTCCAGAAGCTGGCGCTGCATGGACTTGGGCCATTTGTAGCCCTTGGGCGGCTTGACGGACGAAAAGGCGAACCGGGCGGCGGGCGAGATGAAGCGCCGATGCGGAACCCGCCAGAGCGACAAACTGGTCCAGACGATCTTCTGGGTGTCGATCACGAGATCGAAGCGGCGTCCCGGAAGCGGGCGGCGCAGCAGTTCGGACGGATGGAGCCCGATGCCCGCGTGCTCGATCACCTCGTCCAGCAATCCCCGGACGGCGGGCGCCATGACCGAGGCGTAGACGCTGGTCTCCTTCCCCGCCACCCAGGTGATGCGCGCCTCGGGAAAGGCCTCGCGCAGCCCGCGGACGAACGGCAGCTTCAACAGCGAGTCTCCGACCCGGTCCAAGCCCACGTAGACCAGCACGGTGGCGGGATTTTCCTTCGTCACGCGCTCCCCCATTTCCTCCTTGAAACAAAAGCCGATTTCGAAGCCGAGGGCAACCGCGCGCCGCAATGCGGCATAAGATTCCCTTGACCGCGGCGGTCGAAATTCGGAATGATTCAAATATGCAGCGATCCATGGACCGCCGAACGATCCTGTCCACCGCCCTGGCCTTCGGGGCTTTTGCGGCGGTTCGCCCGATCGCGGCCGGCGCCGCCGCGATCGAAGACGAGGCGTCCAAGCCGCCCCATGCGCCGCTTTCGCCCTTCGGCGGCGAGTTGGTTCCCTACGACGAACAACATCGCATGGCCGACAAGGTCGCCATGATGCGGGAACTGCCTTCGCGCACCGAACATTGGCGCGTCGCGGCGCGGAGGTTCGAGGGCCTGAACCGCCTCTCCCAACTCGACGCGGTCAACCGATTCGTCAACCGCATGCCCTACGTCAGCGACCAGATCCGCTTCAAGGCCGAGGACCGCTGGGACGGGATCATGCGCTTCCTCGGCCACGGCGGAGACTGCGAGGAATACGCGCTGGCCAAGTACGCCTTCCTGAGCCACCTGGGATTTCACCCGGACCGGATGGGCGTCATCGCGCTGATGCGCCACGCCGACGGCTACGGCCACATGGTGTTGATGGTGGAGTTGGACGGCGCCAACTGGGTCCTGGACCAGCTGAAAAAGGACGTGCTTTCCGACGCCGACTATCCCGGCCACAGCGTTGTCTACGCCATGAACGCGGCCGGGGTGCGGGTGCCCGCCAAGGGCTGAGGCCCGTTCCCCTCGATCCGCGACCCTTGGAATCAGTGCAACACGCCCTTCGGCGCGGAAATCTCCGCGTCGCCGACCTCCAGATCCAGCGCCCAATTGGCGTTCGCGACCGTTTCCATCAAGGCCTGGGCCAATGCGTGGAGCAGGTTTTCGTTCAGCGTGATCGAGACCTGCTTGCCCTCGGCGGTGGTGATGCTGACCACGGCGGCCTTGTCGCCGACCATTCGGCTCGAGACGCCCGTCGCCAGGAAGACCGAGTCCTCCGTCGGCGGCGGGGGCGCTTCGGACGAGCGCGCCATGTCGGTCTCCTCCACCGCCTGCTGATGGCGCATGGCCACCACGGTCTTCTTGGCCTCCTCGTCCAGCGCGCCCCGGAGCGTGGGAAAGAACTCAAGAATCTTCATCAGCACCCCCCAAAGCCCGACCGTGAAGCGGCGGGTCAGCCACACCTTGGCGGACGTCCCCTCGCTCGCGCCGACGCTCAGAAGCAAGCGGTCCTCCACGATGGAGTGGGAGACCTGAATCTTGTGGATGGCGCTGGACATAAAGGGCGGGACCGTCGAAGCCGGAGGGAGATGGCGCAAGAGTACCCTATCCGCGGGGCGACGGGAACGACCTTAAGGCGCGCGCGCAGTACATAATATAATGCTCGACATACTCACGCATGCGTTGCAAACTGGCCACACTCCGAAAGAGAAATACATCGGGTGGCGCGCAACCAAATTGATATTCTCCATCACGCGCGATACACAGAGGCATCATCCATTGGTGGCGCGCATAAGCATTTATGCGCGCCTTCAGCCCACAAGGGCGTCGCAGTTGAACATGAGGAAAAGATTATGAATTCGCGCCATGTATCCCTGTTGAGCTCCATCGCAATCGCCGCCGCGCTGGCGACCGCCCCCGCCTTGGCCGAGGACGCGGCTCCCGGCAAGGGAGTCTACATCGGCGGCAACCTCGGCGCCGCTTGGTTCGGCGACGCGGACAACTCGGGGAGCGGAATCAACATCGAAAGCGAATACGACACCGGCTACATGGCCAGCGTGGCCGTCGGCTATAAGTTCGACCTGGGGCTTCGCGCCGAGGGCGAGGCGTCCTATCGCCGGGCAAGCCTGGACAAGATCACGTCGATCAGCGTCGGCAACACAAACGTCAACGTCGGAAGCGGCCTGGATGGCGATGGCGACATCAGCGCGCTCGCGTTCATGGCCAACGCGGCCTATGACTTCAAGGTCCATCCCAAGGTGATCCCGTTTCTGATCGCGGGCGTTGGCGCCGCGCGATACGACGCCGACGACATCCAGGTCCAGGGCGCCGACCTTGTCGATGATTCCAGTTGGGAATTCGCCTATCAGGCGGGCGCGGGCATGGGATACGCCGTCACCGACCAGTTGATCGTCGAGGCGCAGTACCGCTACTTCGCCACCACCGACCCCTCCCTGACCACGGTCTCGGGCGACAGCTTCGACACCGAGATGTCCTCACACACCGTCATGCTCGGCGCGCGCTACGCGTTCTGAGCCTTCCCGCTCGGTCGGGAAAAACCGGGGCGGCCGCTTGGCCGCCCTTCGTTTTCCGCCAAAACCTCCCTATGATGCCCGCCCAGCAACCACGGGACGGGAATTCGCGGTGACGGGTGGGACGGCCATCGTGACGGCGGCGGACGCCGGGTACTTCGGGCTATTGGACGGGCTGGTCCGCTCGTTGGAGAAAGCGCGGGACCGGATCGACTTCGAACTGTGCCTGTTCGACCTGGGGCTCGGGGACGATCAGCTCCACGCCCTCGCCCCCCATTGCGCCCGCATCGTCCGGCCGGGATGGGACCTGGACTTTCCGGGCCGGGACGCCGAGCCCGACCATTTCAAGGCCATGGTCGCGCGCCCCTTCATCCCCAAGCATTTCCCGGGCTTCGAAAGATACCTCTGGATCGATTCCGACGCCTGGGTCCAGGACGCCCAGTGCCTGGCCTATTACCTCCGCGCCGCGTCGCGGGGCCGGATCGCCATCGCCGCCCAGGTGGACCGGGCCTACAAGTCCGCCTACAAGCGCCAGAAGCTTCTGGGCTGGACCCACAACCACAAGCATTACCGGCTCGGCTGGGGCTTGCGGGCGGCGGATCGGTATGGGCGGCTTCCGATTCTGAACAGCGGCGTCTTCGCCATCGCGGCCGACGACCCGGTATGGGGGCTTTGGGCGGACGCGCTCTCGGCCGGGCTGCAACGCACGCGGCACCGCTTGGTGGAGCAGACGGCGCTGAACCTGGTGATCTATCGCGACCGGTGGGAAGACGCGACGCTGCTTCCGGCCTATTGCAACTGGCTTTGCGACGCGGCCCGGCCCTGCGTCGACGAGGAGACGGGAACGCTGGTGGAGCCGTTCGAGCCGCACCAGCCCCTTGGCGTGGTGCACATGGCGGGCGAGTTCCGCCAGGACGCCGCAGTCGCCCTGCCCACGGTGGCGGGGGGCGAAATCCGGACCAAGCTCCGCTACCCCGAATGGATGGAGACCCGGGAGCGGTTGACGCGATAGCCCGGTCGGGGCATCGTCTGGGCCGTGCGGGCGCGCCCGCGAACGTTGGAGTCCGCCCCCATGATCCTCGACAAGCTGTTCGGCAAGCCATCGCCCACGGACGAAGCCGCCCACGCCTTGTATACGGTCGTGGTCGAGCACGCGCGCAGGCCCGCGTTCTTTTTGGAACTCGGCGTCCCCGACACCCCGGACGGGCGGTTCGACATGATCGCGCTCCACGCCTATCTGGTGCTCAGGCGGCTCAAGGGCGGGCTGCCGGACACCGCCGACCTGGGGCAAGCCCTGTTCGATTTGATGTTCGGCGACATCGACCTGAACCTCCGCGAGATGGGCGTCACCGACATGACCATCGGCCGCCGGGTCAAGGCCATGGCCAGCGCGTTTTTCGGGCGGGTGGCGGCCTATGACGCGGCGTTGGATGAAAAGACCGACGACGCGCTGCGGGACGCGCTCGACCGCAACCTTTATCACGACGCCGAACCCGCGCCCGACCATCTCGTCCGCATGGCCGCCTACGTCCGGCGCGAAAGCGAGGCTCTGGAAAGCCAGTCCATCGACGACATCGCCAAGGGCCGCGTCGCCTTCGGCCCGCCGCCGGGAGACGAGGCGTGAGCGCGCCCGAGTTCTCCCGCCCCCAGGCCATCGACGCCCTGCCCGACGGCGAAAGCGCCTTCGATTTGGAGGCGACGGAAAACGAGCGCCGAGCCCTGGCCGAGCGCTTCGGCCTCAAGGAATTGACGTCCCTGACCGCCCGCGTCCGGGTCAAGCCCGACGCCAAGCGCCGCATGGCCAAGGTCCGGGGAGAACTCGCGGCCGAGGCGGTCCAGACCTGCGTGGTCACCCTGGCGCCGGTGGATACCCGAATCGAGACGACCTTCGAACAAACCTTCGCCACCACCTCGTGGCGGGAGCGCGATCCAATGGTCGAACTGGACTTCAGCGGCGACGACGCCGATTTCCCCGAGCCCATCGACGACGGCCAAATCGATTTGGGCGAGACGGTCGCGGGGCAGTTGTCCTTGGAATTGCCCGCCTTTCCCCGCGCGGCCGGGGCCGCGTTCGAAGGCTTGGCCGACGCCCCGGACGATGAAGAGACGGAAACGGAAACAACCGGTCCGTTCGCGGCGCTGGCAAAGTTGCGCCGAGAGTCGGAAAATGGTCGGTAAGCGACTTGCCGAACGTTACGAATTTGTTTAAAAAGGCGCGCTCTTGACAGAGCTCCCAGGGAGTTGTTTGAAAATGGCTGTTCCTAAGAAGAAAGTGACCCGGTCCAAGCGGAATTCGCGCCGGTCCCACGACGCGTTGCGAGGCTCCGCCTACGCGGAATGCCCGAGCTGCGGCGAATTGAAGCGCCCCCACCACATCTGCCCCGCCTGCGGCCAGTACGACGGGCGCGAGGTCGTGGAGGCGGACGATATTGTCTGACGCCTTGGGCCGCACGGCGGCCGGATTTGCCGGATTGGCTTGACGAGGACGGAACCCGTTGTCGACGCGCCTGACCATATCCATTGACGCCATGGGCGGCGACAACGCCCCCGACATGGTGATTGAGGGCGTGGATATCGCGTGCCGGAAGCTCGGCGACGCCCGCTTCCTGCTGTTCGGCGACGAGGCCCGGCTGCACCCGCTGCTGGACCAGCATCCGTTGGCGAAACAGCGCTGCGAGATCCGCCACTCCGATCAGGTGATCACCAACGACGAAAAGCCGTCCGTGGCGCTTCGCGCCGGTCGAGGGTCGAGCATGCGGCTCGCCATCAACGCCGTCGGCGACGGCGAGGCGTCCGGCGTGGTGTCGGCGGGCAACACCGGGGCGCTGATGGCCATGGCCAAGTTCGTCCTGAAGACCCTTCCCGGCATCGACCGCCCGGCCATCGCGGCCTTCTTCCCCACCAAGCGGGGCGAATCGGTGATGCTGGACCTGGGCGCCAACGTGGAGTGCAGCGCCCAGAACCTGATGCAGTTCGCCGTGATGGGCGAGGTCTTCGCCCGCAACGTGCTGGGCATGCCCCACCCGTCCATCGGAATCCTGAACGTCGGGGCCGAGGACCTGAAGGGCAACTCCGAAGTGAAGGAAGCCTTCAACATGCTGCAGGAAAGCGGCCTTCCCATCCGCTTCCACGGCTTCATCGAGGGCGACGACATCTCCATGGGCACCGTCGATGTCATCGTGACCGACGGCTTCACCGGCAACGTGGCGCTCAAGACCGCCGAGGGCACGGCGAAACTTTTGGCGTTCTTCCTGAAGGACGCCATCAAAAGCTCCTGGATGGCGCGGATCGGCTACTTCTTCGTGGCCCCCGCGCTGCACAATTTCCGCAAGCGCGTGGACCCCAGGCGCTATAACGGGGCCATGTTCCTTGGCCTCAACGGCATTTGCGTAAAAAGCCATGGCGGCGCGGACGCCATCGGCTTCGCCAACGCCATCGAAGTGGCGGCCGAATTGATCACCAACGGCTTCAACGAGGGGATCAAGGAAGACTTCGGCCACCTGAAAATGGACCAGAACGGATCATATCCAAAGGTAGCGACGGGATGACCCCCATACGATCTCACATTATCGGCTGCGGGAGTTATCTTCCCGATCAAGTCGTCGACAACGCCGAACTCGCCAAGCGGGTGGACACCACCGACGATTGGATCGTCGGCCGCACCGGCATCCGACAACGCGCCATCGCGCCAGAGAGCATGAACACGTCCGACCTGGCGTGCGAGGCCTCCAAGCGCGCATTGGAGCACGCGGGCGTCGACCCGGGCGAGGTGGACCTCATCGTCATGGGCACCACCACGCCCGACAACACCTTCCCCGCCACAGCGACCAAGGTCCAGGCCATGCTGGGGATCGAGCGCTCGCTCGCCTTCGACGTGCAGGCGGTGTGCTCGGGCTTCCTGTTCGCGCTGGCCACCGCGGACAACTTCATCAGGGCGGGCCAGGCCAAGACCGCCGTCGTCATCGGCGCCGACACCTTCACCCGCATCCTCGACTGGGAGGACCGGGGCACCTGCGTGCTGTTCGGCGACGGCGCGGGCGCGGTGGTTCTGCGCGCGGGCGGAGAGGAAAAGGGCATCCTGTCCACCCACCTCCATTCCGACGGCCGCCCGGCGGACGTCCTGTACGTCGATGGCGGCGCGTCGTCCACCGGCACCATCGGCCATGTGCGCATGCAGGGCAAGGAGCTGTTCCGGCACGCCGTCTCCAACTTGGCCGAATGCGCCAAGGAGGCCGTCGAGGCCAACGGGTTCACCGCCGACGACGTCGATTGGCTGGTTCCGCACCAAGCTAACATGCGCATCCTTGACGCCACGGCCAAAAAGCTGGGCTTCCCCAAGGAAAAGGTCGTGATCACCGTGGACAAGCACGCCAACACGTCGGCCGCGTCCGTGCCGTTGGCGCTCGACGAAGCCGTGCGTGACGGCCGTATCCAACCTGGCCACCTGGTGCTGATGGAGGCCATGGGCGGCGGTCTGACCTGGGGATCGGCGCTGGTTCGTTGGTAGCTGAATATATCACCAATCTAAATTAATATTATCGACCACCCCTTTGATATTGACGGTTTTATCTTGGGGGGATAGGCTCGTTTGCACGGATGCAGGAAGCAGGGGACGCGCGATGGCGGACAAGACGATCACGCGAGCTCAATTAAGCGAGGCGGTCTATCAGGAAGTTGGCCTGTCGCGCAACGAATCGGCGGAGTTGCTTGAAGCGGTGCTGAGCGAGATTTCCGACGCCCTGGTGCGGGGCGAGTCGGTGAAGGTGTCCTCGTTCGGAAGCTTCTCCATCCGTCAGAAGGGCCAGCGCACCGGCCGCAACCCCAAGACCGGCGAGGAGGTTCCGATCCTGCCCCGCCGCGTGCTGGTGTTCCGGCCGTCCCAGGTTCTCAAGGCGCGCATCAACGAAACCCGCAAGCCCGGCGAGGCCTGATAAGACATGTCCGAGGTCGCGAGCCAGGAAGCATCGGATCGTCGCGGCGGCAAGTCTGCCGCCGCGTTCCGCACCATCACCGAGGTGGCGGCGGAGCTCGATCTTCCCCAGCACGTGCTTCGGTTCTGGGAAACCAAGTTCCCGCAGGTCAAGCCGCTGAAGCGCGCGGGCGGGCGCCGGTACTACCGGCCCGAGGACGTCAAGCTCCTGCGCCGCATCCGCACCCTGCTGCACGAAGACGGCTACACCATCAAGGGCGTGCAAAAGCTCCTGCGCCAAAACGCGGGCAAGCTCCCCGACGACATCGGCGCGCCGCCCCCGGAAACCGAATCCCGGGACGTGATGGTCGAGGTCGAGTCCGCGATCGAGGAGCTCGAGGAGCTTCGCGCCCAGTTGAACGACGCCTTGACCAACTGTCGCTTCTGACAAGGCTTTCCCCATTGCCTTATCCCGGCTCTGGCCATATGATGCCGGTCGACCGGCACCGCCGGGCGTGGGAGCGCGTTTCCTGCGGACCTGTTGAAATTACTGGGAAATTCCGCGGGCGTAGTTCAATGGTAGAACGAAAGCTTCCCAAGCTTTAGACGTGGGTTCGATTCCCATCGCCCGCTCCAATCCCACCTGAAAATCCCAAACGCGCGCGCCTACCATTTGTAGACGTTGTAAAGCAGCCTGCCGAACCCCCGCGCCTTGCTTCCCCCGCCGAGTTCGGAGGCGAGCCGCATGAGCGCGTCATGGAACCCCGCATCGGGGATGGCGGCCATGACCACCTCGATGTCCTTGCCGTCAAGCCCCTTGCGAAGTTTTCCCCCGCTGGCGTCGATCCAGTCCGCCTTGCGGACCGCGTTGACCACGTCCGAGTGGGGACCTTGGTAGGGAAAAACCTTGTGGTGCCAATGGATGATGTTTTCCAGAAGCGTCGGTTCGATCCCCCAGCCTTCGGCCTCGTTCGCGCTCAGCGCCAAGCGGATCGACGGCTCCAGGTACGCCAGCGTGCGGTCCGTCCACACCCCGATGTCGTGATAGACCAACGCCGCCTCGATCGCGCGCCGGTGGGTCTCGTCCCCGCCAAGGAAATGAAGGGCGTAGGTCAGGACCCGGTGAACGTGCCCGCGATAGCCCTCGAAGTCGGGATCGAGAACGCCCCGGAACGGCTCCAACAGTCTATCGGCATGGTCCGAGCGTTCGATGATTTTCACGCAGCCTGCTCCCGCGCCAGGGTCGGATGGCGGGCGTCGGAGATGGGCCAATGGAGCGCCGCCGCACCGACCCCGAGCGCCACGGCGATCCCCCACACCAACTCGTAGCCTCCGGTGTACTGCAGGCTGAGCCCCCCGGTCCAGGCCCCGAAGAAGGCCCCGACCTGATGGCTGAACATGACGACGCCAAACAGCGTCGCCATGTAGCGGGGGCCGAAGCGCTTGCCGATCAGGCCGCTGGTCAACGGCACCGTGCTGAGCCACAAAAGGCCGAAGGCGGCGGAAAAGACCCAGACCGCCTCCTCGGTCTTGGGCGCGGCCAGGAACGCGGCGATGACCACGGCGCGAGCGAGGTAAAGGCCCGAAAGAAGCCGCTGCATGGGGTAGCGTCCACCCAGAACGCCCGCGAGCGACACGCCCACGATATTGAACAGACCGATCAGGCCGAGCGCCCCGGCGCCGACCATGGGAGCGAGGGAACAGGTGGACACGTAGCCCGGAAGATGGGTGGCGATGAACGCCACGTGGAAGCCGCAGACGAAGAACCCGAAGGTCAGAAGCCGGAAGCTGCCGTCGTCCCAGGCGTCGCGAACGGCGTCCATGGGCCGGGCGTCGTCGTCCTCGCCTTCGGAGGGCTTGGAGGCGAGCGCGGCCGCCAACGGGACCATCAGCGCCGCCATGCCCGCAAGCGTCAGCAACGCCGTCTCCCATCCCACCGACTCGATCATGGCCTGGGTTCCGGGCAGCAACAGGAACTGACCGACCGAGCCCCCGGCCGACGCCAGCCCAAGGGCGACGGAACGCCGGTTTTCCGAAACCGCCTTGGCGACCACGCCCAAAACCAGGGGAAAGCCGGTCGCAGCCACCGCGACGCCCACCAGCGCGCCCGCGCCGACGTGCAGCCCAACGGCCGTCTGGGCCGTGGCCATGACCACCAGCCCGGCGGCGTAGGCGACGCCGCCGAACGCCAGCACCCGTCCGGCCCCGAACCGGTCGGCGAGATACCCGCAGACCGGCGTCAACGCGCCCCACAGAACGTTCTGGACCGCCATGGCGAGCGAGAAGGACGCCCAGCTTATTTCAAGGCTCGCGAACATGGGGTCCATGAACAGGCCGAAGGTCTGGCGCACCCCCATGTTGAGCCCCAGGACCACCATCGCCGCGGCCATGACCGCCAGGACGTTGCGCCGCATCGCTTTATCGCTCCCCAAGTCCCGGCCAAGAGACCGGACCAAGCGCCGTTCGTCAAGCAGGGGCGCGTCCACCGTCAAAAGTTGGCGTCGATGTGGGCGTCCAGGCGCTTGAAGTCCCCTTCCACATCCGGGTTCTTCATGACGTCGTAGCAAACGAAGGTTTCAAGGGGCCGCATGGCGAAAAACTTGAAATTCAGGTGCATGGGCCAGAACAGGTCGTCCACCCCCTTGCCCGCGAAAAACCATTCGTTTTCATCGTCGAAGGCTTCCCTCGGCGCGTTGAAGGTGAGCGAGAGCATGTATTTCTTGTCGGCGAGCTTGCCGCCGGTCCCGTAGTTCTTGGTCGGCGCCTTGGACGTGCGGCCGTCCCCGTCGCACAAAACGCCCATCAGGCCGCCGGAGTAGACCTCGTCCATGTATTTCTTGAACGTCCACGGAACGCCCATCCAGTTGACCGGGGTCTGAAGGATGACCGCGTCCGCCCAGAGATGGTTCTCGATCTCGTCTTCCACCTTATGGTCTCGGGACATGTCTGTGGCGCGAACCTCGTAGCCCTTGTCCCGCAGCCGCCCGGTCATGCGTTCGACCAGGGATGCGTTCAGTCTGCCCTCGGAAACGCCGGGATAGGGTTGGTGGGCGTTGATGATGAATGCGTTTTTCATGGAAGCACCTCTTGGGGATGGTCTCTTGGGGTTGACGGATGGTCCCGTTGGCGGTTTACTTACGCCTACAGATTACGATAGTCAACTAGTATACTTTTTGTAACCTTGCATCATGAAACGCTGCGCCATCGAAATCGGGAAGAGCGGACAAAAACGCGCGGAGGAGCCATGCATGGAGCCCTGCGCCATCGAGCGCGGCATGCGGGTTCTCGGCGGGAAATGGAAGGGCTCGATCCTCTGGCATCTCAAGGACGGGCCGGTCAGGTTCAACGACCTGGCCCGCCAGCTCGGCGGCGCCAGCAAGAAGATGGTGAGCCAACGGCTCCGGGAGATGGAGGAGGCGGGCCTAGTCAAGCGCGAGGTCGTCAGCACCAAGCCCTTCGCCGTGACCTACGAGATCACCGCGTTTGGCGAGACCGCGCTCGGTTTCCTGGACAGGCTGCGGGAATGGTCCGAGGAGCATGGCGTCTGAATCACGAACAACGTTGGATGGCTCCAACGCCTCCGTTCGTGTTATCAAATGTTTTCTTTTCGAGCGGACGATGTGACATGACTTGGAGCGATCATCCCATGGCCCCCGGCGCGGGGGAGAGAGTGTGCGGCGTTTCAAACCTTCCCGACAACGCGGGCAAGGAATTCATCTTCGGCGAGGGCGACAAGCCCTTCAGGATGTTCGTCGTCCGGCAAGGCGGCGATGTCCGCGCCTACGTCAACGCCTGCGCCCATTTCGGGGTTCCCTTGAATCCCGGACCGACCCACGATTTCCTGACCAAGGACAAGACGAAGCTCCTCTGCCAGGTTCATTACGCCAAATACGCCATTGATGACGGCCAATGCCTCAACGACGAATGCGACGGCGAGGGCCTGGAGCCGATTCCCGTCGCGGTCCGGGACGGCGCCGTGTTCATTGGGAACTAAAAAAAACCGCCCCGAAGGGCGGCTTGAGGTTATCAGGGAGGCGTCGAATGGAAGGAACGATCAAAAATCACTAAGCGATCGCATCTCAACCAGCGTCAAAAATAATCGTCGGCCGTTAAAATCGCGTTAACGACGAAGGCCGGGCCTCGAGTTCAGGTTAATCCAGGCCAGGAAGCCCGAACATGGTTAACGTTTG
>CAYFNC010000037.1:0-31544 GCA_964344345.1 uncultured Hyphomicrobiales bacterium
CGACGACATCCAGATCAAGATGGCCCAGGGCGCCAAGCCCGGCGAGGGCGGCCAGCTTCCCGGCCACAAGGTGGACGAATGGATCGCGCGCGTGCGCCATTCGACCCCGGGCGTCGGCCTGATCTCGCCGCCGCCCCACCACGACATCTATTCCATCGAGGACCTGGCCCAGCTGATCCACGACCTGAAGAACGTGAATCCGGGCGCGCGCATCTCGGTCAAGCTGGTGTCCGAGGTCGGCGTCGGCACCATCGCGGCGGGCGTGTCCAAGGCCCACGCCGACCACGTGCTGATCTCCGGCGACGACGGCGGCACCGGCGCGAGCCCCATCACCTCGATCCTGAACGCGGGCTCGTCGTGGGAGATCGGGCTGGCCGAGACCCACCAGACCCTGGTGTGGAACCGCCTGCGCGGCCGCATCGCGGTCCAGGCCGACGGGGGCATGCGCACCGGCCGCGACGTGGTGGTCGCGGCGCTCTTGGGCGCGGACGAGGTCGGCTTCGCCACCGCCGCCCTGATCGCCGAAGGCTGTCTTATGATGCGCAAATGCCATCTGAACACGTGCCCGGTCGGCATCGCGACCCAGGATCCGGATCTCCGCAAGCGCTTCACCGGCTCGCCCGACGACGTTGTGAACTACTTCATGTTCATCGCCGAGGAAGTGCGTGAGCTTATGGCGCTTCTGGGCTTCCGCACCTACCAGGAAATGATCGGACGCACCGACAAGCTGGAGACCCGCAAGGCCATCGCGCACTGGAAGGCGCGGGGTCTCGACTTCTCGCGCCTGTTCGACCGTCCCGACGTCCCCGACGACGTCGCGGTCTTCAATTGCGAGGACCAGGACCACGGCCTGGACAAGGCCCTCGACCACGAGCTGATCGCCAAGGCCCAGAGCGCCATCGACACCGGCGAGCCCGTGCGCTTCGACGCGAGCGTGAAAAACGTCAACCGCACCGTCGGCGCCATGATGTCGGGCCGCATCGCCAAGAAGCACGGCCATCAGGGCCTTCCCGACGGGACCATCCACGTGAACTTCAAGGGCACGGCGGGACAGACCTTCGGCGGCTGGCTCGCGCGCGGCGTGACGTTCGAGTTGGAGGGCGACGCCAACGACTACCTCGGCAAGGGCATGTCGGGCGGACGCATCATCGTCTATCCGCCCAAGGAACGGCACGACGCCTTGACGCCGGGCGACAACATCATCGTCGGCAACACGCTGCTTTACGGCGCCATTTCCGGCGAGTGCTACTTCCGGGGCGTGGCGGGCGAGCGCTTCGCGGTCCGCAACTCCGGCGTCAACGCCGTGATCGAGGGCACGGGCGACCACGGCTGCGAATACATGACCGGCGGCTGCGTCGTCGTGCTGGGCCCGACCGGGCGCAACTTCGCCGCGGGCATGAGCGGCGGCGTCGCCTATGTCCTGGACGAAGACGGCGACTTCGAGCAGCGCTGCAACCTGGCCCAGGTGGACCTGGAGCCCGTCCCGGCCGCCGACGGCGAGGCCGCGAATCTGGAAGAGGCCATGGCCGACATGACCCGCGACGACGCCCGGCGCCTGAAATTCCTGGTCAACCGCCATCTGGAGACCACCGGAAGCGACAAGGCGCGCGCCATCCTGGACGACTGGGACGCGCATCTGCCCAAGTTCCGCAAGGTGATGCCGGTGGACTACCGCCGCGCGCTCCAGGAAATGCAGGCGAAAAAAGAAGGCGCCAAAAGCGCCGCAGTGGGGAGCTGACCGATGGGCAAGCCGACCGGATTCAAGGAAATCGACCGCCGGGACCGCTCCTACGCCCCGGTTGAGGAGCGGGTGAAGCACTTCCGCGAGTTCGTGGTCCCGCTGGAGGACGCCGACCTCGCCAGCCAGGGCGCGCGCTGCATGGACTGCGGCATCCCGTACTGCCACAACGGCTGCCCGGTGAACAACATCATCCCGGACTGGAACGACCTGGTCTATCGGGACCGGTGGGACGAGGCGCTGGACGTGCTGCACTCCACCAACAACTTCCCCGAGGTCACGGGCCGCATCTGCCCGGCCCCGTGCGAGGCTTCGTGCACGCTCAACATCGACGATTCTCCGGTGACCATCCGCACCATCGAATGCGCGGTGATCGACAAGGGGTGGGAGACCGGCTCGGTCACCCCCCACATCCCCGCCGTCCGCACCGGCAAGCGCGTCGCGGTGGTGG
This sequence comes from uncultured Hyphomicrobiales bacterium, assembly GCA_964344345.1. Taxonomy (GTDB): domain Bacteria; phylum Pseudomonadota; class Alphaproteobacteria; order Rhodospirillales; family CAYFNC01; genus CAYFNC01. The sequence goes on from CAYFNC010000037.1 coordinate 2,190, forward strand.
GCTCGGGCCCCGCCGGGCTCGCCTGCGCCCAGCAATTGGCCCGCGCCGGACACCGGGTGGTGGTGTACGAGAAGAACCCCCGCATCGGCGGATTGCTGCGTTACGGCATCCCCGACTTCAAGCTCGACCCGTCCATCATCGACCGCCGCATGGCCCAGATGCAGGCCGAGGGCGTGGAGTTCCGCCCCAACAGCGAAGTGGGCGGCAAGGACATCCCGGTCCAGCGCCTATTCGCGCGCTATGACGCGCTGGTGGTCGCCATCGGCTCCGAGAAACCCCGCGACCTGCCGGTGCCTGGCCGCGAGCTCGCGGGCGTGCATTACGCCATGGATTTCCTGGTCCAGCAGAACATGCGGAACGAGGGCCGCGCCATCGACGAGACCGACGCCATCCTCGCCACCGGCAAGGACGTGGTGGTGATCGGCGGCGGCGACACGGGATCGGACTGCGTCGGCACCTCCAACCGCCAGGGCGCCAAGTCGGTGACCCAGATCGAAATCATGCCCAAACCGCCGGAGCGCGAGGACAAGTCCCGCACCTGGCCCCACTGGCCCATGAAGCTCCGCACCTCATCGTCCCACGAGGAAGGGTGCGAACGCGACTGGGACGTCATGACCAAGGCGTTCGAGGGCGCGAACGGCAAACTCGAAAAGATCAAGGCGGTCCGCGTCAAATGGGACGGCGGAAAGCCGGTCGAGGTCCCGGGCTCGGAGTTCGAGATCAAGGCCGACCTGGCCTTCCTCGCCATGGGCTTCGTCCATCCCATTCACGACGGATTGCTGGAAGGCATGCACGTCAAGCTGGACGGGCGCGGCAACGTGGAGGCCTCGACCGACGACTACCACACGTCGGTGGACCGGGTCTTCGCCTGCGGCGACGCCCGGCGCGGCCAGTCCCTGGTGGTTTGGGCCATCCGCGAAGGCCGCCAATGCGCCCGCGCCGTGGACGAATTCCTGATGGGGAGTTCGGAGCTGCCGCGGTAGGCCTGCGCCCTCAAGGCCCTTTCAAGTTCATTGCGTCACTCCCGGGCTTGGCCCGGGGGCCATGGGTTGTCGAGTCAAGCCCAGCAACGGCGAATACGGTCGCTTAAGCCCCTCAGTCGCATTCCTTGTCGTGAATCCGCTCGACGCTCATGACCGAGCTGTCGAAGGCCATGCGGAAGTCCGAGAACTGGTCCTCGGTCCAGGCGCCCTCGGTTTGCCAGATGGCGTACATCTCGTCGGCCGCGTCCTGGAGCGCGTCGCTGTCCTCTTCAGCCGCGACCTCTTTCAGGGCGATCGAGATCTTCTCCATCGCCTTGTCGAATTCCTTGTCGGTGGCGATTTCCGAGGCGTCGGTGTCGCTCAGCGCATCGGCGACCAGGTCGAGCATCTCGGTCAGAATCTTGAGGTCGGCGCAGCTCAACTCCTCGGCCTTGGCGGGAGAAACGAAAAGAAGCGCGACGGCGAAGACGGTCAGAATGGAGCGCATTGTCATTATCCCTTCCAGCGAACAATCCGATGGATGATACCGCGTTCATTCCCGTCTCGCCAGGGCGCCGCGTCGTGGTCTAATATCCCCTCATGACGAACCCGCGCCTGGACCTGCTGACCGATTATCCCTTCGCCCGCCTTCGCGCGCTTCTGGGCGATTCGCGTCCGCCGGACGGGGGGGAGCCGCTGGTCATGTCCATCGGCGAGCCCCAGCACCCGGCCCCGGCCATGGTGGCCGAGGTCCTGGCCGACAACGCCCACCTGTGGGGCAAGTACCCGCCCATCGACGGAACCCCGGATTTCCGCGACGCCGTGACGGATTGGCTTGCGATGCGTTACGGGACGCCCAAGGGCGCGGTGGGCGTCCTGCCGCTTTCGGGCACGCGGGAGGGTTTGTTCATGGCGGCCGCGCTCGCGGTCCCCGAGGCCAAGGGCGGCGCCCGGCCCCTGGTCGCCACGCCCAACCCATTCTATCAGGTCTATTCCGGCGCCGCCGTGATGGCGGGGGCGGAGCCGTTGTTCCTGCCCGCGACCCGGGAAACCGGCTTCCTGCCCGACTTGGATGCGCTGACGGACGAGCACTGGGCGCGGATGGCGCTTTTCTATCTTTGCTCGCCGGGCAATCCCCAGGGCGCGGTGGCGGACATGGATTACCTGAAAAAAGCCATCGGCTTCGCCCGCGAGCACGGGTTCATTTTGGCCACCGACGAATGCTACGGCGAAATCTACAACGGCGAGCCGCCGCCGGGCGCGCTTCAGGCCTGTAAGGAGATGGGCGCGGGATTCGAAAACGTCCTGGTGTTCCATTCCCTGTCCAAGCGCTCCAACGTTCCGGGGCTGCGTTCGGGGTTCGTCGCGGGGGACGCGGACTTGATTTCCAAGTTCCAGCGCCTGCGCAGCTACGGCGGGGCCACCGTGCCCATGCCGGTGATGGCGGCGTCGGCCGCGCTCTGGCGGGACGAGGCGCACGTGGAGGAGAACCGGGCGCTCTATCGCGAAAAATTCCGCATGGCCCACGATGCGCTGGGCGCGGACGTTCCCGCCGGGGGGTTTTTCCTGTGGCTGGACGCGGGCGACGGCGAGAACGCGGCCAAACGGCTTTGGACCGAGGCCGGAGTCCGGGTTCTGCCCGGCGCCTACCTCGCCCGACCCGGGCCCGACGGCGCGAATCCGGGCCAATCCTTCATCCGCGTCGCCCTCGTTCACGACCTGGAGACCGTCGCGGACGCCCTGGACAGGATTTCTCGGGTCATCGGGTGAGAAAATACGGGATGCCGGACCCTTTTGCGCACGCCCCCGCGACACGCTTCGCCCGCCACGGAAATCCATTTATTTCAACACCCTAAACACCGAAAACAATCTTCCCGCCACACCCCCCCAGTCACAGACCAACCGGTCGGCATGAGTCAGCGCGCGCGCGGGCGTGGCGAACGCTCGACGGACGAAATCGATAACATCTTGGATTCCAAGGCGCTCGTTAGCCCTGGACAGCGTCCGCGAACCCCTTTAATCGGATTCTCCCCGTTAAGCTTTCATACACCTGGATGGTTTACAGGACTGGGTCATGCTTCGATCGACCACCACCGCCGGCCTTCCGCCGCTGCTGCCGCCTTCGGCGGTCGGCTTCATCAAGCGCCGCGCCCGCGAATTCGCCGGGCTCGCCGTCATCGCCGCCGCCTGGTCCCTGGCCGGGGCGCTCGCCACCTTTTCTGCGTCCGACCCGTCGTTCAACGTGGCGACCGGGGCCGAGGCCGCGAACCTGCTGGGGCGGCCCGGCGCCCATGTGGCCGATATCTGTCTTCAGACCCTGGGGGTCGCGAGCGCGCTGCTGGTTCCGGCGGCGCTGGCGTGGGGATGGCGCATCATGGCCCAGCGCCGCGTCAAGCACGGCCCGGCGCGGGTCATCGCCCTGTTGCTCGCGCTGCCGCTGACCGCCATGGCGCTGGCCGCGTTTCCGACGTCGGGGCTTTGGCCCTTCGCCACCGGGCTGGGCGGGGCGGCCGGCAGGATGTCTCTCGACGGCCTGACCGGGCTGCTCGCCGCCTATTGGCCCGCCGCCAGCGGCTGGATGCCGGCCGCCGGGGCCATTCCGTTTTGCGTGGCGCTTTATCTTTACGCTCTTGGCCTCAGCCGGGGCGAGTGGGCGTGGCTCGCGGGCGCGTTCTGGCGCTCCGGCCGGGCGTTCGGCGAGACCGTCGGACTCGTCCGCGCAAAACTCGCCGCCATTCCAAAGCTGTTCGAAGGCGCGCCCGCGCCCAAGGAGGAAACAACCCGTCGGGTCGAGCCCATCCTGGTCGAGGACGCCCTGCCCCGCGAAGCCGAGCCCGCGCCCGAGCGCGTCGATGTCGCCAAAGACTTGGTCGAGGCCCCCAAACCCAAGCCGAAAAAGGGCAAGAAGGCCAAGGCCGCCCGCCAGAAGACCATGGACTTCGGCGTGGACGGCGAATACGCCGTCCCGCCCATGGACCTTCTGGGCGAAGCGCCCGAGCCCGCGCCGGAAGACCTGATCAGCGAGGAGCAGCTTCAGGAAAACGCCCAGATGCTGTCCCAGGTGCTCGAAGACTTCGGCGTCCGCGGCAAGATCGTCAAGGTCCGCCCAGGCCCGGTGATCACGCTCTATGAACTGGAGCCCGCGCCCGGCACCAAGACCTCGCGCGTCATTGGCCTCGCCGACGACATCGCGCGGTCCATGAGCGCCACGTCGGTCCGCGCCGCCGTGGTTCCCGGGCGGAACGTCATCGGCATCGAGCTGCCCAACCAGAAACGCGAGACCGTGTACCTGCGCGAACTTCTGGAATCCGAAAGCTTCGAGAAGAATTCGGGCAAGCTCACCTTCGCGCTCGGCAAGGACATCGGCGGCGCGCCGGTCAACGTGGACCTGGCCCGCATGCCGCACCTTCTGGTCGCGGGCACCACCGGCTCGGGCAAGTCGGTGGCGGTGAACACAATGATCCTGTCGCTGCTCTACAAGCTGTCGCCGGACCAATGCAAATTCATCATGATCGACCCCAAGATGCTGGAGCTGTCGGTCTACGAGGGCATTCCGCACCTTCTGGCCCCGGTGGTGACCGAGCCCGGCAAGGCCGTGGTCGCGCTGAAATGGGCGGTCCGCGAGATGGAGGAGCGCTACCGCGCCATGTCCCACATGGGTGTGCGCAACATCTCCGGCTACAACGCCAAACTCGAAAAGGCGCGAGAAGCCGGAGAAACCCTGATGCGCACGGTCCAGACCGGCTTCGACCCCGACACGGGCGAACCCATCATCGAGGAGCAGCCCCTCGACATGGAGCCTCTGCCCTTCATCGTCGTCATCGTCGACGAGATGGCGGACCTGATGCTTGTGGCGGGCAAGGACGTGGAGGCCGCGATCCAGCGCCTGGCCCAGATGGCGCGGGCGGCGGGCATTCACTTGATCATGGCGACCCAGCGCCCGTCGGTGGACGTGATCACAGGCACCATCAAGGCCAACTTCCCGACCCGGATCAGCTTCCAGGTCACCACCAAGATCGACAGCCGCACCATCCTGGGCGAACAGGGGGCGGAGCAGCTTCTGGGCATGGGCGACATGCTTTACATGGGGTCCGGCGCGCGGCCCATGCGCGTCCACGGCCCCTTCGCCACCGACGAGGAGGTCGAGGAGATCGTCGCCTTCCTGAAGGACCAGGGCGCGCCCGAGTACGTGGACGCCGTCACCGAGGACGTGGACGACGGCGGCTCCATGCTCGACGTCGCGGGCGGCGGAAACTCTGGCGACGCGCTCTACGACCAGGCGGTCGCCGTGGTCGCGCGCGAGGGCAAGGCCTCCACCAGCTTCATCCAGCGCCACCTGCAGATCGGCTACAACCGCGCGGCGCGCCTGATCGAGCGCATGGAGCAGGAAGGCGTGGTCAGCAAGGCCGATCGCGTCGGACGGCGCGAGGTGCTGGTGGGGCACCACGAATAACGCTTAACCGCAATTCACAATGATCGACAGGATCCGGTCGGTCTGGGCCTTCCACGACCAGTCGCGCATGAAGGCCGCGCCTCCGACCGCGCGGCGGGCGGCTTCCGCTCGGTCTTGATAGACGGCGTCCAGCGCCTCCACCGCCTCGTCCACCGACGTTTCGCCCCAGCCGTCGTTGCCGCGCCCGTCGTCGGGAACCGGGGCTTGGTCACGTAACGCAAAGCAGGCGCCCGGCGCGATCAGGTCCAGATGGCCGGTGTTGGCCGAAAGGATGGTGGGCACGCCGCAGGCCATGCACTCCATGGCCACCAGGTTGGTGCCGCCCTCGCACCGGTTGGGGAACAGGGCCGCGTCCATCTGATGCAGGATTTGCGGCATCAGCCCGTTGGGGACGACGCCGAGATCGACGAAGGCGTCCGGCCCCACACCGTTGGCCGCCGCCCATCCCTGAATGTCCAAGGCCCCGTTCGCGTCCACAGCCGGGTTGACGGAGACATGGCCCGCCCGCGTCATGTCGCCCACGGTCTCGGGCCACGGATTGCCCCAGCAGGTCATCAACACCGCGTCCGGCCTGCGTTCGCGGAAACGGCGAAAGGCGGCGAGCGCGATGTCCTGGCCCTTGCGGTATTCCATCTTGCCCCCGGAAAACACCGCGAAGCGGCCAGCGAGAAGGCCCCTGGCCTCGGGCGCGGGATGGAACAGGGCGGTGTCGATCCCCTGGGGCGCGGCGTGGACGTTGACGAGTCCGGCGGCGGCGAGGACCTCGGCGTTCCAGGTCGAGCCCGCCATGACTCCGTTGAAGCGCTTGGCGGCCTTGACGGCGGGGGTCTCGAAACGGGTGTGCTCCGAGAATACGAAGCCGAACTCCGACTCGCCGGTGTAAAGTTCGCTGCCCTTGGACCAGACCAGGTTGTCGCCCAGGCTGTGGAGGAGAACCGTGTCCGCGAGCGCGAGCGCGTGCCCGTCGATGACGGCGCGCTCCAGAGCCTGCTGCTCCTTGATCAACGGCCCGAGAACGCCCTGGTGCAAGGGCGAGGCCCATTCCAGAAGCGGCGGCTTCAACAGCAGGGGACGGGGCTCCCCCCGGCGCAGAAGCTCGAACGTCAGGTTCAGCCCGAACACGCCCCAGCCGAAGAGTTCGGAAATCTGCCACTGGATTCCCAATCGTTTCATGGCCGGACCTCCTCCAACGCTCTGGCCAAATCTTTGGCGACGCCGTCCCAATCGCCGGGACGGACTTGCCGGAACAATCGCATGGAAGGATACCAAGGCGTGACGTCACGGTCCAGTCGCCAGCGCCAGTCGGGCGTCGCGGGCAGCATCAGCCACGTCGGGAGCCCCATGGCCCCGGCCAAGTGAGCAATTGACGTATCAACGCTAATGACCAAGTCGAGGTTGGCCAGGACCGCCGCGTCCTCGGCGAACAGATCGAGGGCGGGGTCGAAATCCCCTATGGCGTCGACGAGGTCCCGGCCCGCTATCTCCTCGGGCGTTGCGTCCAGTTGCAGGGAGACGAGCCGCGCGCCCGGGACCTCCAGGACCGGCCGCAGTCGCTCCAGCGCCACAGAACGGCCGTGGTCGTAGGGATGGTTCGGGTTGCCACGCCAGCACAGCCCGACCTTGAAGCCGTCCCCCAGCCGGTTCTTCCAGACGGCGCGCCGCGCCGGGTCCGCCTCGACATAGGGGCCGTCGAAGGGAATCGACGCCGCGTCGGTTCCGAACAGATACGGCAGGCTCATCAGCGGGGCGTGGACCTCGAAATCCGGCAGGTCCTCGGCCCGTCCAACGACCGTGTCCGCTGCGTCGGCGAGGAGTGTTTTCAAAGGGGGCTGGCATTCGAAGACCACCCGTGCGCCACGCGCCGCGACCAGGGGCAGATAGCGGACGAACTGCAGCGTATCGCCGAGTCCTTGCTCGGCGTAAATCAGGACTGTACGGCCCGCAAGCGGGAATCCGTCCCACTTGGGCCGCCCGAAATCTCGGATTTGGGGGCGGAAGGTCTTGGTCCGCCAGCGCCATTCGGTCTCGGCCCACCCTTCCTCGAACCGGCCCAGCAGCAAGAGCAGCATGCCGCGATGGCGATGGGCCTCGGCGTTTTCCCCATCCAGCGCGATGGCGGCCTCGAACGCCGCCAAGGCCTCGTCGAACCGCCCGGCCTCCTGCAGCGCCACGCCCAGGTTGGAGCGGATGTCGGGCGAATCGGGCGCGGCGGCGGCGGCCTGGGCGTAGGCGTCGACGGCCTCGTCCAAACGTCCGGCAACGCGGAGAACGTTGCCGAGATTGCTCCTGGCCAATGCGAAACCGGGCTCAAGCGCGAGCGCCCGGCGGTAGGCGTCCTCGGCCCCGGCGGGGTCGCCGGTTTCCTGGAGCGCGAGGCCGAGTTGGAAATGGGCGTCGGCCATGTCGGGCGCCAGGGCCCCCGCCCGGCGGAACGCCGCGATGGCCGCCGCGTCCTCGCCCAGGGCTTTCCGCGCCAGGCCCAGGTTCTGATGGCCCACGGCCAAATCGGGGCGGAGCGCGAGGGCGCGCTCGCAAAGCTCCCGCCCTTCCCCGGCCCGCCCCCGGACCGCCAGAAGACCGCCCAAGTCGGCCAAGACGTCGGCTTGGCCGCCATCGATGGCGAGGGCGGCGCGCCAGGCCGCCTCGGCCTCCTCGAACCGGCCGAGCGCCTTGCAGGTCCGGCCCAGGTTGGCGTGCGGCATGGGCGCGTCCGGGTTCAGCGCGATCGCGTCCCGGATCGTCCGACGCGCGTCGTCCAGCCGCCCTTGCTGGAACGCGATGACGCCGGTCAGGTGGACCGCGTCGGCGTTTCGGGCGTCGCGGGCGAGGATCGCCTTGTAGAGTCCCGAGGCCTCGTCCAATCGCCCGGCTTGGTGGAGAGCCACGGCCCGGGCCAGCATCGCCTCGATCGATTCGGTGTTCACTGCGCTCCCGCGTATCTGATAACGCCCTATTCCAGCAAACATACTTTGTATTTATTCTTTCGTGGTAGATTGATTAATATTGAAAGCGAAACGCAGCCAGAGCAGCGGGAGAGATCGGTGAAGGTTGTCGGATACGCCAGCTCGAACGACCGACGGGACATTCGTCGTCCCTTGGAGGACTACATCGCCACCGTCGGGGACATGAAGTGCGGGCTGGTGGACATCAGCCTGGGCGGATTCCAGGTGAGCGGCGCGCGCGGACGTTTCAAGAGCGGGGACGAAGTGGTTCTTCGCGCGCTCGGCGACGTCGACGGCAACGAGGTCGTCATGAACGCCAAGGCCGAAATCATGCGCGTCTTCCCCAACAAAGGCTCCTTGGGATGCAAATTCATCAACCTGAGCCCCAGCAATTTCAATGTGGTGGAGCGTCTTGTCATGGGACGTGGCCTGGCGGTTAAAAAGCCCGCTAAAAGGACCGCTAAAAAAGGCTTGAAAAAAAAGAAACCCGGCGGTGTTCTTGGGTTGTTTGGCCGATAGGGCCGCTATCGGGAAAATGGCTTCGGTCCTTTCATGCCCCGGATGGCGCCGCGTATCCGGCGAGGGGTCCGATGTCGGGCGGGGCGGCGAAATTTTCATGGTTTGAAGGGAGAATCCAAATGGCGATGAAACGATGGATGGCCACGGCCGTGGCCGCGCTGGCCCTGACCGGGCTGGCGATGGCGCCCACGCCGGGCGGGGCGGGGGAGTCGCAACTCGCCCAATGGTCGTCGGGGGTCGACAGCTCCGGCGCGATCACCGGGGGCAGTGGCGGCGGAACCGGGCAGGCGCCCGCGTTCCCGACCAATCCGCAACCCCAGCAGCCGACCCAACCGTCCCAAGGCGGGGCGCCCTGGGGTGGCGGCGGACAGCAAGGCGCGGGCCAGGGCCACGCCTATGACGCCAACAGCGCGGCCCGGCCCTCGGCGCAGGACATGCGTCCGAGCCAGGCGGTCTGCGGACGCACCATCACGCTTCGCGCCCGCCAGATCCGGGGCCAAGGCGGCCGAAACGCCCACATCGACTGGGGATACGCCAAGCTCGGCTGCGCCGGGCGCATCACCGCCGTCCATCACGACGGCCGCGCCGGTTTCTGGATCTGGAATAACGACCGGCTGCTCAGCGCCTGGTCCGAGGCCGAGGGCGTCGGCCAGCAACTCCAGCCCGGCGATGTGTGGCTCGCGCCCAACATGGCCCCGCGCCAGAACGTGGCCAACGTCAGCGTGACCATCTCGGTCGGCGGCGGCGGAGGCGGCAACGTCAACAACATCGTCCCCGGCCGTTGGAACACCGAGGCGGGCGTCGGCCAGTTCAGCGTCTACGGCCACGACTTCCAGGGAACCTTCGACGGCGTTGTCCAGGTCGCGGGCCACCTGCAGAACGGAACCATGGGCGGATACTGGTTCTTCCACGGCAAGGAGAAGATCTGCAAGCAGCCCCGTAACGGCACCTACGCCTGGGGCCGCATCTCCATGACCTTCCGCAACGGCAACCCGCCGACGCTGACCGGCATGGCCGGGGCCTGCCAGGACGAACTGACCTGGACGTTCTCGGGAACCAAGTCGGGAAGCGCCGACGCCATGGGCGTGCAGAGCACGGGCAGGGCCTTGTCCTCGTTCGGAAGCCTCCGGTCGTCCGGCGGCGGCCATGGCGGCGGTTACTCCGCGCCGCAGGCGCAGCCGGCGCCGACCCAGTCGCCCTGGAGCGGCGGCAGCGGCCGGTTCCGCTAGGCCGACGGCGCGTAAACGGCGGCGTAGAAAAACAGGGAGAACGCCACCAGGGCCAAGGCGGCGCGGACCACGCCGCCACGGTCCCGGGGCGCGAGCCCCGCCGCCGCGCCCGCCGCCACGCCCGCCCACAGAGGTAGGTAATACCGGAAGTCCGGGCCGCCCATGTGGCCCACCTCCACGTGGACTTGGTGCGAATAGTAGCCGTGGATCGGCAACACCAGAACCACGGCGCCGAGCGCCAGGCCGCCCAGGACCGCCGGAATGGCGTCATCCGCGATCAAACGTCCCGTAACGCCCGCCCACGCCGACCAAGCCGCGGCGACCAGGAACAGGGCCAGCACCACGATCTGGGCCGGGTTCCCCGGCTGGTTGACCACCCAAGACGCCCCCAGTCCGTAGAAGAACCACCCCAGGTAATCGAGGTACCCGGTCATGCGCGCGCCCTCGCGGGCGAACAGGTGCGCGTTGTCCCAGATGGGCGCCCCGTGAACCAACAGCCCGTGAAGGTACGGGCTTCCCCCGACGACCACGGCGAGAAGCGCTATCGGCCAATAGGCCCGCCCCCAGTCCGGACGCCGCCCCGCCAACAGCCACAGATGGGCCAAAAGCCCCCATGTCCCCAGCAACAGCCCGGCCGTCAGCTTGGCCCAGGCTCCTAGGACGAAACCAATCCCGAGGACCAGCGCCGTCGCCGCGCCCGCGTTTCCCGCGAACAGCCGCCCCATCCCCAACAGGACCACGGCGCCGCCGAGAATGGCCAGGTTGTCGTTGTTGATCTGCCCGCCCATGCCGCCGATCATGGGGCAGAACGCCACCAGGAAGGCGAACAGGAAATGCTGGCGCGGGCTCGACAGGCGGGCGCGGCCGAAGGCGAAGACCGCCGCCAGCGCCAACGCGCTAAGCCCGACGTTGAAGAACCGCGCGTCCAGCCACCCGGTCCCGTCGTCGCGCGTTTCCGGCAGGAACGCCCCCATGGCCAGGTAGTAGGGCGTGGGGTGGTTGATATAGTTCCCCCGCTCGCCCCATTCGCGCCAGTCCGGCGGGGCCAACACCCGAATCCGGCCGTAATCCGGAACAACGTCGGGATTTTCCTTGAGATGATACGCGAAAGAGAGGTGCTCCAACTCGTCGGTCTGGTTCGGAAAGGGCCAGGACAGGGCCCGCTGCGACACGACGGACACATGCAGCAGGAAAAAAGCTAGGTAGATGAACAATGCGACTCGGCCCTGGGTCGTCATTTATCATCCTTTCCCAAGGTCGCCCATCCTATCATTTACAGAAGATGGGAAAAAAGACGCACACGAGCGCCGTTTACGGATGAAGTCATGCCTTGCGCCCGCCGAAGCCCCGAAATGCTTAACATTTTTTCGCTTGATAGCGAACGAATTGTAGAGCAATAAGTCAGTGACTCCTGACATTAACCTTGTTGCCTGACACATAGGGGGGCTCTTATGAACAAGACTGATCTCGTCTCGGCGGTGGCCGAAAGGGCGGATTTGAGCAAGTCTGACGCCGCTGGCGCCGTTGACGCGGTTTTCGACGTCGTCACCGAAACCCTTCAGCAGGGCGACGAAGTCCGCTTGGTCGGTTTCGGGACCTTCAGCGTCTCCGAGCGCGCCGCGACCACGGGCCGCAATCCCCGGACCGGCGAGACCATCCAGATCGCCGCCTCCAAGCAGCCGAAGTTCAAGGCCGGCAAGGGGCTCAAGGACGCGCTGAACAAGTAGTCGGCTCCGAACGGTCGGCGGCCCATTGCCGACCAGGAAGCCAAAGAATTTCCGAAGGGGGCCGCCGTGAAAACCGGCGCCCCTTTTCGCTTATCGCCTAGGAAACGCGGCCAGCATGCACAAAATTCTTGTCGTTGACGACGATCAGGCCATTCGGGACATCCTGAGCCGCTATCTGGCGAAGGAGGGCTACGAGGTCCAGACCGCCCCCGACGGGCAGGAGATGTTCCAGGTCCTGGCCGCCGCCGAATTCGACCTGATCGTGCTCGACCTCATGATGCCGGGCGAGGACGGCCTGGAGCTGACCAAGGAAATCCGCAAGACCTCGGCCATTCCCATCATCATCCTGACCGGCAAGGGCGACGAGGTGGACCGCATCATCGGGCTCGAGGTCGGGGCCGACGACTACATGGCCAAGCCCTTCAATCCCCGCGAGGTGCTGGCGCGCATCAAGGCGGTCATGCGCCGAGTCGAGGCGGGCAAGCAGGCCCCCCGGGACGAGGGCGAGCAGAACAAGGGCGTCGCCACGTTCGAAAGCTGGCGGCTCGACCTCGCCGCGCGGGAGCTGACCTCGCCGGACGGTGAGAAGGTCGGACTGACCGCGGGCGAGTTCAACCTTCTCGAGGCCTTGGTCACCAACGCGCAGAGGGTCATCAGCCGGGACCGGCTTTTGGACCTGACCGGCGGGGTGGACAGGGATTCGTTCGACCGCAGCGTGGACGTCCAAATCATGCGGCTCCGGCGCAAGGTCGAACAGGACCCCCACGATCCCAAGATCGTCAAGACCGTGCGGGGCGCGGGCTACATGTTCTCCGTGGACGTGGAGTGGTCCTGACCCTCTTTCGACTCCTCGTCGATCAGGCCCCGGACAAGGCGGGCCATTTCCCCCATGTCGACCGGTTTCTGGACGAAGGCGCGGATGCCGATGCCCTCTGACCCGGCCATGTCCTCTTCCATCACCACGCCGCTGCACACGATGATCGGCATGGCGTCGTTCAAGGAATGCATGCGCTCGGCCAGCGCGCGCCCGTTCAGCATGGGCATGACCTGGTCGACGATGGCCAGGTCGTAGGCGTCGGGCGCGTTGCGGAACCTGGCCAGCGCGGCGAAGCTGCTGGTGTACGCCTCCGTCGCGTAACCCAGCCGGCGCAAGCCCCGCCCCATGACGTCGACCATGGCCTGCTCGTCGTCCACCAAGAGGATCCTTTCCTTTTCCTTGCCCCTCGGCGCCTCGTGTGCGGGAACGTCGTCCGCGGCGTCCTCGGCCTCGGACAAGGGAAGGTGGATGGTGAACGTGGTTCCCCCCTGGGGCGCCTCGTCCACCGCGATCGCGCCGCCCAGGTCCGAAACGATGCCGTGCGCCACGGCAAGCCCCATGCCGGTGCCGTCGCCGATTCCCTTGGTGGTGAAGAAGGGTTCGAAGATTCGCTCGCGCACCACCGGGTCTATGCCGCAGCCGGTGTCCTGGATGGCGAGCCGCACGTAATCCCCGGGCGCGAGCCCGCCCGCGAAGGCCAACTGGTCGTCCGGTCCGACCGCCGTCTCCTCGACCGCGACGCGGATGACCCCCGGCGCGTCGCCGATGGCGTCGGCGGCGTTGGAGCACAGGTTCATCAGCAGTTGATGGATCCTGGTGGCGTCCGCCATCACGGTCGCCTTTTGCGCCTTGATGTCGGTGCGCAATTCGATCGAGGCCGGGATCGATGCCCGGATCAGCTCCAGCACCTCCTTGACGATGACCGGCACCTCGACCGCATGGCGCTCCGCCTCGCGGCGACGACTGAAGGTCAGGATGTGGCCGACGAGGTTCTTTGCCCGGTTGGCGGCGGCCAATATGTTGTCGAGGTCGCTTCTGGCCTGTCCGTCATCGTCCACTTCGTCGCGAATCAGGTGGGCGTAGCCGATGATGGCGCCGAGAATGTTGTTGAAGTCATGGGCGATGCCGCCCGCCAGCGTGCCTATGGCCTCCATCTTGTGGGCGTGGCGGAGCTGGGACTCGGTGCTGCGGGCCTTGGTGATGTCGCGGCAATAGATGTTGACGTACCCCGCCTCGGGCACGGGCGCGAACATCATGGAGTAGACCGTTTCCCCATATGTCGCCTCGACTTCATCCGCTTCGCCCAGTTCGAAGGCGCGCGTGGCGAAGTCCACGATGTGGTCCGGCACGGCCTTGCCGACGGCGGCCCAGGCCTTCAGCAACGGCTTGCACGATTCGTTGGCGTAAAGCAGCTCGCCCCCCGTGGAGACGCGCATCACCGGGCTCGGATCCTGGTCGGGGAACTTGGCCAGATCGCGGATGGTGCGCTCGGACTCCTTTCGCTCCGTGACGTCCTCGGCCACGCCGAGGAAGTTGAGCACCCGGCCGCTTTCGTCGCGGACCGGGGTGGTGTTCAGATCTTCCCAGTACAATGCGCCGTCCTTGCGGCGGTTGCGCAGCTCGCCGCGCCAGCCCTTGCCGGAGCGCATGTTCTCCATCATCCGTTCGTATTCATCCGCCGAGCGTTCGCCGGAATTCAGGAACCTGGGCGTGCGCCCCAGCACCTCGGACAACTGGTATCCCGTGGTGTTGACGAAGTGGCGGTTGACGTACTCGATCCGCCCGCCGAGATCGGTGATCATGATCGACACCGGGCTTTGCTCCACCGCCTGGGACAGCTTCAAAAGCTCGCGCTCGCGCCGGACGCTTTGGGTGATGTCGCGAGCGACGATCATGACGGCGGACGCGCCCTCGAACTCGACAGCGCGGGCGGTGGCGTCGACGAAGATGCCTTCCCCGTCATCGCGCACCAGCTTCAAGGTGCTGCGCGGCCCTCGGAACAGCATGCGCTCGAAATCGTTCTCCACCAGGATTTGATCGTCCCCGTGAACGTGGTCGGAGAAACGCTGTCCGACCATCACGTTGGCGCTCCAGCTTCCCAGCAAGGACGCCCCCACTTCGTTGATCAGCTGGATTTCCCCATCCCGCGTCACGCAGATCAGGTCCGGCGACATTTCCACAAGCTGCCGATACCCGGTGGTATGGGGCTGCAGGCTGCTTTGAATGCGCAGCACGTCCAACGAAGCCGTCACGATACCCAAAAGGTCCCGAGCCGCCTGTTCGATCAGGCCGACGTATTCGCGTTGCTGGGACGGCGGCAAAGGCTTGGGCAAGTTGGTGGTCAGCATCTGGGCGTAGCCCAGGATGGTGTTGAGCGGCATGCGCAATTCCCGGCTCATGTCGCTCAGGAACTCGGACTGCAGTGTCTTGACCGCCTCGGCCGCCTCCAGTTCGTGCTGGGTGCGGCGCAGGACCTCCTGGGCGCTGCGCAGGTCGGTCACGTCGGTCAGAAGCGTGACGAAGGCCACGACATTCCCTTCCTCGTCGCGAACCGGCTCGACCGTGATCTGGCATGGCGCGACGGCTCCGTCCTCGCGCCTGAACTCCACCTCGGCCGCGACGCCGGTCTTTTCCCGGAAGGCCTGATGCACGGCGTTGGACCCCGGATGGTTGGAATCGATCATCCGGAACATGTCGTCCATGCCCCGCGAGCCCTCGGCGCGGCCGGTCATTTCGGAAAAGGCCGGGTTGGCGAAGATCACCGCGCCCTCGGGCGCGGTGGCGTCGGTGACCGCGACGCCGGTGGTGGCGCTGTCGATGGCGGCGGCGAGCTGCAGGTTGCGCCGGGTGTTGGATTCCAGCAATCGCGTCGCGTAACGCATAATGGCGAACAGAACCACCCAGAGAACGATGAACATCAAGGTCACGATCAGCCCGAGCCGGGCCGTCGTCCGCCGGGCCTCCGCCAGCATGGGCTCCAGGTCGTAATAGATTTCGAACACCGCCTCGATCCGGCCGTCATGGCGCACGGGGATATAGCTTTCCAGAAGATTGCGCGGCTCGATCTCTTCGTCGAAGCGCCGAAGCGGGCCGTGCTTGTTCGCGAGGCTTCCCACCTTTCCACCGGCGGCGGCCATGAAGGCGGGATTGGTTTCGCGTTCGCCAATGTCCCCAGGGTCGGTGGAATACAGGATGGAGCCGTCCAACGCGATGACGTTCAGCTTCAGGATCGGAACGCCTTCGATGAACAGCATCACCCGGCTCTCCATCGCCTGGAAATCGGGGGGAGCGAAGGATGCGCCCGAACGGGCGTCGATCAATTGGTGGATGTTGGGATCCAGGGCAATCGCCAGGGATTTCGCCAGCTCCATGTTGTGGTCGCGGGCGAAGGTGTGGATGCCGTCGACCATGGTCCGGTGCTGAAGCGCAAGCACGCCGACCGCCGCCATGGCCAGCGCCGCGAAGCTGGCCAGCGAGAAACTCAGTCCCATTTTCCGGACGGCGCGTTTCACCGGAAGGCCGTGTCCTACGAAAGAGTTCTATCGGGCGGGAATCGTACCGCGATCCGGGTTCCCACGCCAAGCTCGCTGTTCAGCTCCAGCGCTCCTCCATGCAACTCCACCAGTTTGCGGCTGAGCGGCAGGCCCAGCCCGGCGCCCTCGTATTTGCGCGCGAGCGAGCTGTCCACTTGGCCGAAGGGCGACATCACCGTCTCGATGTCCTCTTCGGCGATGCCGATGCCGGTGTCCGTTATTTCGAACTCCATGCCGCCGTCCCGCGTCAGCTTGACGTTCAGGCCGACGCGCCCGCCCTCCTCGGTGAACTTGACCGCGTTGGCGAGCATGTTGAGAAGGATCTGCTTCACCCGTCGCTCGTCCGCATGCAGTTTCGGGAACCGGGTCGGAATGTCCGCCTCGATCTTCAGGCCCGCGGCGTCGGCGCGCTCGCGGATCAGCCGCGCGCAGGTCCGCATCAGCTCGACCACGTCGATGTCCTGCTCCTGCAGGCTGAAGGAATCCGTCTCGATCCGGGACACGTCCAGGATGTCGTTGATCAGCTCCAGAAGGTGCATGCCGGAGTTGGAAATGTCGTTGGCGTAATCCTTGTACTGGTCGTGCTTGACCGGGCCGAAGGTTTCGTTCGAGATAATCTGGGCGAAGCCGATGATGGAATTCAGCGGCGTGCGCAGTTCGTGGGACATGTTGGCCAAGAACTCGGTCTTGGCGCGGTTGGCGATCTCGGCGCCCTCCTTGGCCTTCAGCAGCTCCTCGGCGGCCTTCTTGCGATCGGTGATGTCCTCCTCGATGGCGACGTAGTGGGTCGTGCTCCCGCCAGGCCCCTTGACGGGAGAAATCGCCGCCGTCACCCAGTACAGGCTACCGTCCTTGCGCTTGTTGCACAGCTCGCCCCGCCATTCCTTGCCGGATGTGATCGCGCGCCAAAGCGTTCCATAGACCTCTTCGTTCATCTCCCCCGACTTGACGATGCGGGGATTGCTGCCCAGCACCTCGTCGGCGGGATAGCCGGTCATTTCGCTGAACTTGGGATTGACGAACTCGATCCCGCCCTCCAGGTCGGTGATCACCACCGCGCTGCCGCTCTGCTCCACCGCGCGGGTGAGCTTGCGCAGGTCCTCCTCGACGCGCTTGCGCTCCTCGATTTCGTCGCGGAGGCCTTTTGTGCGCTCCTCGACCCGCCGCTCCAATTCGATGCGGGCGCGGCGCGCCTCGTCCTCGATCTGGCGGCGCTTGGTGATGTCGCGGATCAGGGCGGTGAAATACCGGCGCTCCCCGATCACCACGGATGTGATCGACAGCTCGATCGGAAATTCCAGCCCGCCCTTGCGCATGGCGGTGAGCTCGAGCCGCTTGCCGATGATCCGTTTCTCGCCCGTTTCCAAGAACCGCTCGAAGCCCTGTTCATGCCGGGGGCGGAGGCTCGCGGGAATGATCAGGTCTCCGACCCGCCGTCCGATCGCCTCGTCCTGGGCGTAACCGAACGTCTCCTGGGCGGCGGGATTGTACTCCACCACCCGGCCGTCCTCGTCCACGGTGATGATGGCCTCGACGGCGCGCTCCAGAATGGTGCTCTTCAGGGCCTCGCTTTCGCGGAGCGCCTTTTCCGCGTTCACCTTCTCGCGCTCCAGGCGCTGGGTGCGCAGCGCCCTGTCCACGGCGGCGACGAGCAGGTCGATGTATCCGGCGTCGGCCTCCTTGAACACCCAGTCGACAGCGCCGAGGCGCATGGCCTCGACCACCACGTCCATGGCGCTGGCGCCGGACACCATGATGGCGGGAAGCGCCACGCCACGCTCCTTGAGCGCGAAGAGGACCTCCAACCCGTCCAGCGCCGGAAGATGGTAGTCCACCAGGGCGACGTCGTAGGAGCGCTCGCACGCCTGCTCCAGCCCCTTGCGGCCGTCGGGGGCGACGTCGACCTGGAGCCCTTTTCTGGACAACCGGCGCTGGACCAGCTTGCCCATGGCCTCGTCGTCCTCGATGTAAAGGATTCTGGGGTTGTCGGTAATGGTCATGGCCCCCGGTTTTCGTTCCGCGCCGCGTTATCGCCACCCGCCTGAAACGGAGGAATTCCAACATTTGCGATTGTGGTTCACGGGCGACGCCATGTCCACCTCTATGATGTATTATTGACCTTCAAGCAATTGAATTTGTTGCAAATCGATTCATTGTAGCGCCATTGTCGAATGTCTTCCATTATCCGGGGAAAGGACGGCGGAGCCTGAAGATGAAGGGAATGGTCCGGTTTTTCGCGGGTTTCCTCTATGGCGTCGCCCTGTTCGGCGTTCTCGAACTCGCGGTCCGCTGGGTCTATCCCGAGCGCGTGACCATCTACCGGCCCGACCCGGACGCGCTGTTCCGGCTGAAGGCCGGGCTGGACAGGGACCGGCCGATTCCAGGGCTTGGGCGCGTGGTCCGGCTTCGCACCAACGCTTACGGCGTCCGCGACGACCAGGACCTGGACCCCGCCCAAGCGGACATTCTTCTGTTCGGCGATTCCAACGTGGCGGCTCTTTTCGCGCCGTTCGAGGAAACGCTCGGCGAGCGGGTGGAGGCCCATCTGGGCGGTGGCGCCCGCGCCGCCAACCTGGGCGCGCCGGGATACGGGCCGGACCAGTCGGTCCGACGCTATCTCTCCCTGGCGCCGCGCGCCAGGGCCAAGGCGGTGGTCGTCCACGTTTTCGCCGACAACGACTACGTGGACCTGTTCCAGAACAACCTGTTCCGCCGGGATGCTGGCGGCGTTTGGCGCGATGTCGATCCCGGCTTGCGCGTGCGCGAGTATCTGGAGCAATCCCTCGCGCTCGGCATGATCAAGGGCGCGATGGAGACCCTGAAGGGCGCGCCCACGGCCGCGGCCGCCACGCCCGACCAGGCGATCGATTTCCTGCGGAGCGAGACCGGGCGTTATTACCGGAACTATCTCGAGAACCGCTCGTCCTATTGGCTGATCGACCTCTTTAGCCTGGAGCCCGCCTTGAACCCGGACGGGCCCCAGGCGCGCAACGCCAAGGAAATCCTGGCCCACGCGCTCGCGCGCGGGAAGGACGCCTTCGGCGGCGATCCCGCCTGCTTCGTCGCCCTGATCCAGCCGTCCGAGGTGGACCTGGGCGGGCGGATCGCGGGCATGAACCAGGCGCTGCTCCGCCACGCGGACGCGCGCTACCACCCCCGCAACCTGTCCCGGATCGCCCTGGACGCGGCGGAATCGGCGGGAGTCGGTTCCATCGACCTGTTCCGGGAGTTCGAGGACGCGCGCGAGAAATACTATTTCGCGCCCGAGCAATACCCGAACGACGGACACTGGAACGAAGCGGGGATCGATCGCGCCGCCGAACTGCTCGCCCGCCACCTGACCCGGAACGGGTGCCTTTAGCGCGCCGGGGAAATTTGGTAGGATCGGGAACCTTCCGGTTGAGGGACGCCGCCCGACATGAGCATCACAAAGCAAGAACTGGCCGCATCGGACTTGTTCAAGGGGGTCTCGGACGAAATCCTTTCCGAAGTCCTGGCCCAGGCCGAGCCGAGGGAATTGGAGGCAGGCGAGGTCCTGCTGTCGCCGGACCGGGAGAACGGGCATCTCTTCCTTCTTCTGTCCGGCTCGGTTTCCATTCATTTCTCGGCCCCGGACACTCCGGTGATCCGTGTGATCCACAGCGGCAATTCCGTGGGCGAGCTGTCGGTCATCATGGACACCCAGCCGTCCGCCTATGTGGTGGTCGAGGAGGCGTGCCGCGTTCTGCCGTTGGAGCGGACGCTGGTCTGGCGCCTTGTCGACAGGGACAAGACCGTGAGCCGGAATCTCCTCACCATCCTTGCCCGCTGGATCCTGTCCAACACGGACAAGATCGTCGAGGACCGGGAGCACATCCAGGAGCTCAGCCACAACGTCAGCGTCGACCGGCTGACCGGCCTGTTCAACCGCTACTGGCTGGAGCAGGCGCTGCCGGACCTTCTGTCCCGCTCGCAGAAAGCGGATAAGCCCCTGTGCCTTCTGATGCTCGACGTCGATCACTTCAAAAAGTTCAACGACGCCCACGGCCATCTGGCGGGCGACCAGGCGCTGGTGGAGGTCGGGAACAACTTCCGGGCCCAACTCCGTCCCACCGACTTCGCGGTCCGGTACGGGGGCGAGGAGTTCCTGATCCTGCTGCCGGACACGACCCTGGACGAGGGCGCGGCCATCGCCGGGCGGCTGATGAACACCCAGGAGCGCCGCCCCATCGCCACCCCGGACGGAACCAGCTTGCCCTCGATAACCCTGTCCATCGGCATCGCGGTCAGCGACGGCGACAGCGATCCGATCTCCTTGGTCAAGACGGCGGACACGCTGCTTTACCAGGCCAAGTCCGAGGGACGGAACCGCTGTCGGCATTAGGGTTCGGACTCAATATGAGCCACCAAACGAGTGTTGCGACGATGCGGACTGCGGACAGGAAGGTGTCGGCCCGTTTGTCGTAGCGCTTTGCGATCCTTCGAAAATCCTTCAGGCGACAGAACATGCGTTCGACGGCGTTGCGTCCTCGATAGGCGACGTGATCATAGGCATGAGGGTGTTTCCGTGTCGGGTTCGGTGGAATAATACCAAGCGGCGCGAGCTATGACTCGCGATCGCTTGGCAGCCTGCGAAGCGGGCCGGCGCTTATGCGCCGAAAGCCAAGCATTCCGGAGGAATGCGCCCGGCGATTAGCCGGTCAAGTCCTTGGCCGGCTGGAATAACGACCTCGCGGCCCCGTTCGGCCAACCAGGCGCCTCGCCGCCCCCGAGGCAAATAAGGCTCAATCCGTTTCCAGTCCCCGTCACTCAACCAAAAGAACGACTTTCCCATTCAAGCCTCCTCGCCAACACGACAAGGAATCTTGAAATACATTCGGTCTCACTTTGGAATCCTCTAGTTGAGTATAGACCCTAGGCTTCTACTCCAGCCCCAACCCGTCGAACAGCTGCGTCGAGAGATAGCGCTCGGCGAACGACGGCAGGATGATGACGATGGACTTGTCGCGCATGTCCTCTCGCTCCCCGACCTCGAGCGCGGCGGCGAGGGCGGCGCCCGATGAAATTCCCACCGGCAGTCCCTCCAGCTTGGCCGCGCGGCGCGCGGTGGCGAAGGCGGTCTCGTTGCCGATCACCAGGATCTCGTCGATGTGCTGGGTGTCCAGCACCGACGGGATGAAACCCGCGCCGATGCCCTGGATCTTGTGCGGGCCGGGCATGCCGCCGGACAGCACCGGGCTGTCCTCGGGCTCGACCGCGATCATCTTGATGTTGGGGTTGCGCTCCTTCAGCACCGAGCCGATGCCGGTCAGCGTGCCGCCGGTGCCGACGCCGCTGATGACCGCGTCCACGTTCCCGCCGGTGTCGCTCCAGATCTCCTCTGCCGTGGTTTCGCGATGAACCTGGGGGTTGGAGGGGTTGTCGAACTGCTGGAGCATGACCGCGCCCGGGATTTCCTTGACGATCTGCTCGGCCCGCTGGACCGCGCCGGTCATGCCCTTGGCCGCCGATGTCAGCTCGATCTCGGCGCCCAGAAGCGCCAGCATCTTGCGGCGCTCCACCGACATGCTTTCGGGCATGGTCAGGATCAGGCGGTAGCCCTTGGCGGCGCAGACGAAGGCCAGCGCGATGCCCGTGTTGCCCGACGTGGGCTCCACCAAGGTCGCGCCCGGGCCGAGGCCGCCGGCCTTTTCCGCCGACTCGACCATGGCGAGGCCGATGCGGTCCTTGACCGACGCCAGCGGATTGAAGAATTCGCACTTGCCCAAGAGTTCGGCCTTGCAGCCCGTGGCCATCTTGAGCCGGGTCAGCCTGATCAGCGGGGTGTCCCCGATGGTCTGCAGGATGCTGTCGTATACGCGCCCCCGCCGGGCGCCGGTGTTATTTTCCGCGTTCATGTCGTCCGCCTCCCCGGTCCATGGCCTTATCGATTCGACGCCATGTTATTCGCATTGAAGTACACCTAGATCGAGAAATCCAGATTCTTCCGTCCCTCGCTGATGATTCCCGCGTCGTAGGCGCGGGCGCAGAGGTCGTCGATGCTGAGTTCGTCCAGCTTCTCCATGACCCCGTCCTGAAGCTCCAGCCACACGGGCCGAACCACCTTGTGGCCCAGCTCCGAGCCCGCGGAATCGTGGATCGGGTCCTCCGTGGTCTCCATCTTGCGGACCACGCGAACGATGTCGCCGACGGTGATGCGCCGTCTTTCGCGGGCCAGGCGGTAGCCGCCGCGCGGGCCGCGAACGCCGATCAGAACGCCCTGGCGCACCAGTTGCTGCAGCGCTTGCTCCAGATAGCGCCTGGGAATGCCTTGCCTTCGCGTGATCTCTCGGCTCTGCACCGGCTCCGAGCCGGAATGGTAGGCGATGTCCAACACCGCCTCGATCGCGAACAGCATTTTCTTCGATAGTCTCAACATGCCTGAAAGTTACCCCCCTGTTAGTCCTGTCGACCCGAATCCGCCCGCGCCACGGTCGGTTTCGGGCAAGGCGTCGGTTTCCAGCCACGCGACCCGCGCGACCGGCCCGACCACCATTTGAGCGATGCGCATGCCGCGTTCGACGCGGAACGGCGCATCGCCGTGGTTTATCAAGATCACCCCGATCTCGCCGCGATAGTCCGCGTCGATGGTCCCGGGGCTGTTCAATACCGTTACGCCATGCTTGGCGGCGAGGCCGGAGCGCGGCCGCACCTGGGCCTCGTACCCGCCGGGAAGCGCGATGGCGACGCCCGTGGGCGCGATGGCGCGCCCGCCCGGCGCGATGGTCAAGTCCTCGGCCGCAAGAAGGTCCACGCCCGCGCTGTCGGCGGTCGCCGCCGACGGCAGGGGCAGGCCCTCCGAGCCCGGAAGGCGCTTGATGGGCACTTGCACGGTGGTCATGACGCGGTCTCCTCCGCGCCCAGGGCCGCCGCGATGGCGTCGGCGAGTTGCGTCGCCACCGCCTGCTTGGTCATTTTCGGCCAGGGATCGACGCCGGATTCGGTGATCAGGTGCACCGTGTTGTCCTCGCCCCCGAACACGCCGGTCCCGGGCGAGACGTCGTTGGCCACGATCCAGTCGCAGCCCTTGCGCGCCCTTTTCTTGGTCGCGTTGTCCACCACGTCGCCGGTTTCCGCCGCGAACCCGACCACGAGGCGGGGCCGGTTCGCCCCCTTGGCCGACAGGGTCGCGAGGATGTCCGGGTTCTCCACCAGACTGAGCGCGGGCGGCGCGCCGTCGGGCCGTTTCTTGATCTTGGAGAGCGCCGCGCCGTCCACCCGCCAGTCGGCCACGGCCGCCGCGCAGACCGCGATATCCACCGGCAACGCGTCCTCGCACGCCGCCAGCATGTCGCGGGCCGATTCCACGTGCAGGACGGACACGCCCTGGGGATCGGGCTCCCGCGTCGGGCCCGTGACCAGGACGGTTTCGGCGCCCAGCCGGGCCAGGGCCTCGGCGATGGCGCGTCCCTGCTTGCCGGACGAGCGGTTGGCGATGTAGCGCACCGGGTCGATGGCCTCGTGGGTCGGGCCGCTGGTGACCAGCGCGCGCCGCCCCTTCAGGGAGCCTTCGGAAGACAGAAACCGCTCGACGGCGGCGGCGAGGTCCTCGGGCTCGGCCATGCGGCCCATGCCGAACTCGCCGCAGGCCATGTCGCCTTCCTCGGGCCCGACGAAGGCCACGCCACGGGATTTCAAGGTCGCCACGTTGGCCCGGGTCGCCGGATTCTCCCACATGCGGACGTTCATGGCGGGCGCGGCCATCACCGGCTTGTCGGTGGCGAGAACGGTGGTGGTGGCGAGGTCGTCGGCGATTCCCGCCGCCATCTTGGCCAGGATGTTGGCGGTCGCGGGCGCGACCAGCACCAGGTCGGCCTCGCGCGAGAGGCGGATGTGGCCCATTTCCGATTCGTCGGTCAGCGAGAACAGGTCGCCGTAAACCTTGTCCTCGGTCAGGGCCTGAAGCGACAGGGGCGTGACGAACTGCGCCGCCGCCTCGGTCATGACGCAGCGCACCGCCATCCCGCGTTGCCGCAGGCGTCGTATCAGGTCCAGGCACTTGTACGCGGCGATGCCGCCGGACAGCACCAAAAGCAGTCTTTTTCCACCAAGCACTTCGAGCAAACCGCCGATTTCACGAAAAAAATGTGTGTTAAACTAGCCGCTTGGTGAACAGCATGCAAGTGTTCTTTTTTCCTTTTTACAGAAAAATTTACCGCCCCGTCGCGTGACGAAACGAGGCGTTAGGCCTGGGGGGCGTCCTCGCCGGACGGTCGATCCTTGAGCCGGAAGGCCAGCGCCACCACCACCGCCATGATCGCGGCCCCGGCGATATAGGGCCAGTGGCGGCCGAATTGGGCGAACAGAACCCCGGCCCAGGCCGGTCCGACCACGCGGGCCAGTGTCGCCGCCGAGCGGGTCACGCCCATGACGCCGCCTTGCTCCTCGGGCCCGACCTGAAGGGAAATCATGCTGTTGAGCGCGGGGTTGATGATGCTGAAGCCGTAGCCCAGAAACACCATGGCCACGCCCAGAATCCAGTAGTTGTCCGAAAACGGCACCAACCCGAGCCCGATGGCGAGCGCGGCCCCACCCTGACGGATCAAGGCGGCCTCGCCGAATCGCTTGGCCAACCGCCCCATGACCCCACCCTGGATCAGCGCGCTCAGCACGCCGACGGCGGCGAACAGGTAGCCGTTCTGCTCCGGCCCCCAGGCGAACTGGCGTTCGGACCACATGGCGAAGGTGGTCTCCATGCCCGCGAAAACAAACGTCGCCAGAAACGAAAGCCCGATCAGCATGCCGACCTCGGGCATGGCCAACGCGTTCCTGAACTGGGTCCAACGGGTCTGGCGCGCTTGGGACGCGGCCTTGGCGCGGATTTCCGGAGACAGCGATTCCTTGAGAATGAACAATCCCAGCAATAACGCCGCCGTCGAGAGCCCGGCGGCGACCAGGGCCGGGGTCTGGTAATCCGCGTTCAGCGGGTCCGGTCCGGCCAGAACGCCGCCGATGGCGGGCCCGGCGATGAAGCCCAGGCCGAACGCCGCGCCGATCAAGCCCATGCCCTTGGATCGGTTCTCCGGCGTGGTGACGTCGGCGACGTAAGCGAAGGCCGCCGAAATGTTGCCCGCCATGAACCCGCCGACCGCGCGGGCGGCGAACAGCTCGGCAAGGCTGTCGG
This sequence comes from uncultured Hyphomicrobiales bacterium, assembly GCA_964344345.1. Taxonomy (GTDB): domain Bacteria; phylum Pseudomonadota; class Alphaproteobacteria; order Rhodospirillales; family CAYFNC01; genus CAYFNC01. The sequence continues at coordinate 27,514 of CAYFNC010000037.1, forward strand.
CGTACCCCAGCCAGACATAGGACCCCGCCGCTCCGGCCAGGCTGACCAGCAGCACCGGCCTTCGGCCCAAGCGGTCGCTGAGCCTGCCCCAATAGGGCGCGGCGATGAACTGGGTCAGGGAATAGGTCGCCATGGCCAGCGTGACCACGTCGGGACCGGCCTGGAAATGCTCGGCGTAGAACGGCAGCAGCGGAATGACGATCCCGAAACCGACTAGGTCGATGAAGACGATAAAGAACAGGATCAGCATGCCGGGGCGGCCACCGTCGACTGGGGGCAAGGACTTGAAGACAAGGGAAAATGACCGTCCGTCCGCGCGTTGTCAATGGCGCGGGCGCGGAATGATGCAGATTGCGGAAAAGCCTTAGTACGCCAGCTTGATCGTAACCTCGGCGCCGTCCTCGTCCATCTCGACGGCGGCGTCATCGAAGCCCGGCGGGCCGAGGAAAACGATGGCGTCGTTGCTGAAGCCGAAGCCTTCCAGCGGGATGCCCAACAGGCCCTGGTCGAACTTGTTGTTGTTGTTTTCATCATGATAGGCGGCGAGCGCGTAGGCCCCGGGGGGCAGCCCCTCGAACACGGCGAAAGCCTGTCCGTTCAAGACCTTGACCTGAATATCCTTGAGGAATTTCCCGCGCTTGGGAAAGGCGGCGGGATCGTCGAACACCGCGATATGCACGTCGCCGTCCTGGGAGCGCAGCCCCTCGACATTCACGAGAAGCTCGACCGCGGAGGCGGGAGCGGAAGCAAGCAACACCAACACCGCAGCGCCAGCAACGCAGCCGGTCAGTTTTTTTGCAAATCCATGTGTGAAAGAACCCATTCCTCACACCCCCAAACGCACGGTGTTGAGTGTACCGCTCCGATTATGTAACGGGCAAGAGGTTTTTCGCCAGTGCGAAAAGAAACCTTGGTAAACGTCAGCTACTTAGCCGCTCCATCCTCCAACGGGACTTGGCCGCCGGGATCGTTCTCGACCAAGTCGGCGACGGCCTCGTAACTGGAAGCGTTCAACTCCATTTGTTCTTTCAAATGGGGGTTTTGGTCGCCGATGTCACGAAAAAACACCGAGGCGTTCCTGAGAAGCTGAGCCGCGAACTGGGCGTTGGTCGGCATGGGCCTACCCCCTGAGTTTTCGCGCCCGCGAGACGGGATGCGCCGCGCAAGCGAAACGATTGTTCAACACAGGCGGCACCCTAGCACAGGGAAGGGGCGATTTCGACCGTGAAAAACGCCGCTCCTGGTCGTCAGCCGATGGGCCCGCCCCCTTGCTTGGCGACCACCACCACCGACGGCTTCACCGGCTGGTCGGGCTCGAAGTCGGGCCATCGGGTCGAGGGGTTCTCGAAGGTGGAGCCCGGCTCGTCGGCCGGGTGCTGGACGGCGGCGAAGTAGGCGGTGTCGTCGGCGTTGAAGCAAGGGCCGCAGTGCTCCGCCCCCCTAGGCGTCGAGAAGAACAGCTTCACGTAAGCGCGGCCCGGCCCTTCCGTGTCCGCGGCCCAGACCCCGTCGGCGATCCCGGATTTCGGCGCGCCGTCTGTGGCGATCCAGATCCGACCCTTGGTGTCGAAGGCGCAGTTGTCGGGCGTCGTCATCCACTGCCCGACCCCGACGCGGGGATGGTAGACCGCCTTGTCCTTGGCGGGGTCGCCCGCGAGCAGGAAGAATTCCCAGGTAAAGCGGTTCGCCGCGTGGTCCTTGTCCTTGCCGCGCCCGCCGGGCGGGATCATCTCGATCACATGGCCGTGCTTGTTCTTGGGCCTGGGGTTGGCGGCGTTCAGGTCGTCGCCCTTGCGCTTGGTGTTGTTGGTCAGCATGACGTAGACCACGCCGGTGACCGGGTTGGGCTCGATGTCTTCGGGCCGGTCCATGGGCGTCGCGCCCACCAGGTCGGCGGCGCGCCGGGTTTCGATCAGCACGTCCGCCTGGCTTTCGAACCCGTTGGCCTTGGTCAGCGGCCCCTGGCCGAACGCCAGGGGAATCCAGACCAGGCCGCGGTCGTCGTTGAACTTGGCGACGTAAAGGGTTCCCTCGTCCAGGATATCGAAGTTGGCCTTGCGGTCGATGGCGTCGAAGCGGTTCTTGGACACGAACTTGTAGACGTAGTCGAAACGCTGGTCGTCACCCGAGTAGACCACCACCCGGCCGTCCTTGTTGACCAGCGCATGCGCGCCCTCGTGCTTGAAGCGGCCGAGGGTGGTGCGCTTCTTCGGGGTCGAGGTCGGATCGTAAGGGTCGAACTCGACCATCCAGCCGAACCGGTTGGGCTCGTTGGGCTCCTTGTTCACGTCGAAGCGGTCGTGGAAGCGGTGCCAGCCGTGGCGAGGCTCGCCCTTGAGGCCGTAGCGCTTGGCGTTGCGGGCCTCGGGCGTCTTGGACGGGTCGCCGCCGAAATAGCCGTGGAAGTTCTCCTCGGCCATGAGCGCCGTCCCCCACGGCGTGATCGAGCCCGCGCAGTTGTTGACCGTGCCCAGAACCCGGGTCCCGGTGGGATCGGCGGACGTCTTCATGCGGTCGTGACCCGCGGCGGGGCCGGTGATACGCATCTCGGTCCCCACATGGATGCGCCGGTTGTAGGCGCCGCCCTGGACCACCACCCACCGGCCGTCGGCGCCCCGCTTGATCTCGATCACCGAATGGCCGTGGGCGGCCATTTCGATGTCCACGTGGGCCTTGTCCTGGGTGGCGATGTCCTTGCCTGCGTCGCCCGGGAACATCAACTGGCGGTTGACGTATTCGTGGTTCACGCACAGAAGCCCGTGATCGGAACTGTCGGAGCCGATCGGCAGCGGCGCGTAGCCGATGAAGTCGCAGTTGTAGCCGAACTGGGCCTTCTGGGCCTCGGCGGTCTGGTTCATGGGATCGAATGCGGGCGCTCCCTTTTCCACCGGGTCGCCCCAGCGGATCAGGACCGAGGCGTCGTAGCCCTTGGCGACGTGATGGGTCTCGTCGTAGGCGTGGGGCAGCGCCTCGAAGGTCAGGGTCGAGGGATCGGACGAGGCGGCCAGCGCGTCGCCCGCGAACACGGCGCTTCCCGCGGTCCCGGTCACCGCGCCCGCGGCGGTCAGGGCCGCGCTTCCCCCGAGGAACGAGCGACGGCTCAGCGCTCGCTCGGCGATGACGGAGAACGGCGCGTTGCCGCTCTCGTTCGCGGGAGCGTCGTCGGCGGCGCCTTCGAAGTCCAGGGGGTCGGCCATGGGAAAACTCCTCTCAGAGTGGCGGGCGCGAGGGGGCGTCGGAAGGCGAAAACCTAGAGCATTTTCCGACCATATGCGGTCACTGTGATCGCATATGGTCGGAAAACGCTCTAGCCTAAGTCCGTTACACGACGATGATCGAAATCGGCGCCGGAATTAGTCGCGGAATTTCCGCTCCCCGTGACGATAGCCCGGCATGTCGCGGCGGCGTTCCTGCCCGCCCCACTTGATTTTCGCGAAACGGCGCTCCGGTCCGTGATAGCGCCCCCTTCGGTCGGGGCCTTCGATGCGGGCGTTGCGGCGGCGCCGGTCGGGTCCGAAAAAATCCCCGATCCGGATGAAGCTGCGGTGGCGCTCGATCACCGAGCAGATGCGAAGGTAGATCAGCTTGGCCGACATCGGCTTGGTCAGAAATTCGGTCGCGCCCTTGTCCCGGGCCTCGCAGACCTTCGCCACCTCGGAATGGGCCGAGACCACGATCACGGCGCAATAGGGGTCCATGCTCATGGGATCGCGGCGCACGTAGTCCAGAAGCGAAAGCGCGTCCAGTTTCGGCGACCAGTCGGTGAACAGGATGTCGGGCGGCGCGTGGTCGAACATCTTGATGGCGTCTTCAAGGCAGTCGGCCTGGCGGATATTGCGCACGCCGAGGCCGCGAATCACCTCGATGAACAACCGGCGCATGAAATCGCTGGGTTCGGCGACGATGACGTTGAGATGGCTGAGGTCGTAGGTCTTCAAGGCTCTAAATCAGAATGTTGATATAAAATCCCCTCGGTACGGAGCCTGTTGCAGAATCGCGCATCTCCCTGTTGACCTAGCGCGCGCGGGCTG
>CAYFNC010000038.1:0-29901 GCA_964344345.1 uncultured Hyphomicrobiales bacterium
GGGGAACCGGCTGGTCGCCATAGAAATGGCTGTGCCAGGCCTTCTCCTTGCCCCAAATCGACTCCTTCTCCGGGTCCCAGTCGGGGAGGTCGCGGCGGTGGTCGGCCACCCGCTTCAACTCGTCCTCGGTCCAGTCTTCGGGGGGGGCGGGCGAGGATGGAGGATAATGTTGATGCGGCGGGATCCTTTGGGTGATCTCTACGTTTAGTCTCATCGAGAACCAGATTATAATTCTGGCAATTGTACTCGTTGTTTTTGTGCCATTCCACGGCCTTTTCATAGCTTACAGGCGGCTCTGGATCTACGCACCATCCTATTAGATGCTTATTCCACTTGTCTATGTTTCGTTCTTTGTATATTTTTATTATTTCTGGATGAAGGTTCTTTTTCTTTTTGCTGTATAAATTGCACCAATTCTCCCTGATTGTGTTCCTTGTGGTCTTCACGGCTCTGTTTTCATTGTCTAGGCACTTGTTGACTTCCATGTCAAGAATTTGGTTGCTGTTTAACTTCGCATCATGATGTTTCATAGTGATAAGCTCCTTGGTTGAGGTGAGGAAAACCAGACAAGGTCTGGCATATTTTCGATTCCGATTTTCATCGAACTCGATTTTCTGAGGTTGATCTTGATGAAGAAAATACGCGCATCTCAGAGATTGCGATTAACGCTTCCAAATAAATGGTAAAAAATTATTGTAGAATTACACTCCGCATAGCATGGCGTTTTTAAAGATGTGATTCTTGCTTCATATGATTGCGTTGCGTTCAGTGAAAGCCGCCCTCGTCCTGCTGCTCGCCGGCTGCGCTGCGTCTTCGCCTGTCGATCTCTGCATGCTGGAGAGCGCGGCGCCGCCCGCCTTCGCTCCGGGTTCGGACTGCGCTTGGACGCCCGGGCATGCGTATTCCGGCCTGTGCCGGGCGGGCGCGGACAATCCCGTAGCCTTGGAATTCCACCCCTTCGCGCGGCGCGAGAAGGCGGAAATCGCGCTGCGTCGCCTGACAACCCCGGAAGGGCGGCGCGAGTTGCGGGAAATTGGCGAGGAAAGCGCGCTCAACCAGAACCTCCATCGCATCATCGCCGAGCCGGAATCGCGCCACATCGATATCCATCTGTCCGGCGACAAGGAAGCGGAGGCGCTTGAAATCGAACGCCTGCGCCGCCTGATCGCCGCCATCGACGCCTATTACCGCGACCTCGACGTCCCGGCCCTGGCCCGATGGTTCGAGAAGGCGGCGCGAAACGGCGATCCGCGCGCGCAAACCTGCCTTGGCCTGATGCATGAATTCGGGCTGGGGTTTCCAGAGAGCTACGCCAACGCGTTCCCGTTCTATCGCAGCGCGGCGGCCGGGAAACACCCCATGGCCGTTTTAAGGCTCTCCAACTTTTACGGATGGGGCAAGGTCGTGAAAAGAGACCGGCGCAAGCAACTCGCCCTATTGCGCGAAGCCGCATCGCTGGGGCAACGGGGCGCGGCCACCAACAATTGCGCGATATACTCTGAAATGGGCTCTGAAAACCACGAACTAGCCGTCAACTGGTGCAAGGTTGATGCAAACGTCGGGCATCCCAATGCCTACTTTTTTTTGGGAATGGCCCACCGCGACGGCCACGGCGTTCCAAGGGATTACGACAAGGCCGCCCATTGGTTCGCAAAGGCGGGAGCATTCTTTCAGTCATCGCGAATGGATTTTTGTCGAATGTGGAAGGCGGGCGAAGGCGTTGGAAAGAACGATCCCCTGGCCCGGGAATGGTGCGCCGAAACGGCCAAATAATAAGAGACAAGACAATCGCCATGACCGCGCATGCGTCGAAACATTGAAAAAGGCGCACTTCGGGTGGGTGTTGAGAAGGACATTGCCAAAAGGCTGGCCCGGCGTCAAGCAAAGTGTTCGATGAATGTTCTTGCGCCAGCATCGCATGCATTGTTTAACAATAAGGCAACGGCGAATATGAGGCGCACGCATTGCGCGCCTTGCTCAATATGCTGGCTTGGAAATGGCGCGGAACAGCTACGAATGGGCGCGAGAGAACGGCCATGCCTCGGAAAAAATTCTCGGTCTTGATCCTGTTTCTCGTCGTCGCGATTTCGCCTGCGAAAACGGCGCGCCCTGGAGTCATGGAAGGTGAATTCCTGATACCCGAGGTCATGCGCGAAGACGTGGATTTAAATGTCATCAGGTTCGACGGACCGTTCTACGTCTGGAGCAAATCTTACAATCTCACGCCGAGCGACCGCTTGCTTGACCTGCTCGACGCAGGCTACGAAGACGCGTTGATCGAATTGGCCCGCCGATACGACCGCGGCCTCGTCTTGGGAATGACGCCGTTGGACACGATGCGGTTTCTCCTCTCCCGTCACCGAAAGGGAAACAAACACGCCCAAAGCCAAATTGGACTGCGATACGTATACGGGGATCAAAGCGTCCAGGATTTCCGGGCCGCGATCCACTGGCTATCCAGGATTCCCAAGGACGACGCATTTTTCGAACAATCGAAAGCATGGATCAAATGCGCAACCATCACGAAACGAGACGCGCCCCCAAAAAAAGAATACGATCGACCGTCATCCCTTGATCGCAGGCAGAATATTTATTGCAACGCCTTTGCAGGACATGAGCGGATTTTTCAAGCGTCGCTCAATACCATAAACACCCTTGTGAAAAGGGACTACGTCCTGGGCTACAAGCATCTTATCGGCAATTTCGTCGAACGGAACGACGAAAAGGCCATGCATCACTTCGCAAAGGCCGGAATTCATGGCCACAACGGCGCTCGTCGCGAATTCTGCCGCCTATGGCGCCAAGGCCGCCGCAAGGAAGCGTACGCAGATTATTCAAGGGATTGGTGCGGCGAGGCGGCGGAGCCTTGCGAAGCAAGACAATCTCCATGACCCCACATGCGCCGAACCGGCCGTCGATTTTCATCTCCTCGTCGTCGAGATCATTCGCGCCGCCAAATCCACCGATATAGAACGCCAGGACGGCGCCGCGACCTGAACTCTCCATACGAAAACCACCAATAGCGCCTTCATGGGGACGGATGGGACAGGGATGAAAGCTTGGCGCGCAACGGAGAGTCGGAGAACTTGGAGCAAACTCGAAATCCCTTCGCATGCCCCGGTCCGCGGAGCATGCGATCGAAACAAGCACAAATCCCACGCTATTACTGACACAGGCTCAATGCCTTAACGTTATAGATGTTACGCCACTTCAATTACTGTGAAACACATTGAAACGGTTCTGAAACAATAAAAGGGATTATTCACTTCGAACTAAAATAACATATATGCTACAATTTTGTTTCCGGGAAAGGTCTCGCATCCCTGTAAAATCTTTCTGTCGATATTATATCAGGCTATTCATATGCACCTTTGCGGAATGAGAAATGTTGAAAATTGACGAAACCGTCCTGGGGGATCGCCCGCTCGACATCCTGCTTGTCGAGGACAGCCCCACCAACGCCAAGATCATCGGCAACCTGTTGAAGGACAGGCCGGGGGAGCCGCCGAACTTCACCTATGTGGACACCCTGGCCGAGGCCCGGAAGGTTGTGGAGGAGCGGACGTTCGACGTCGTTCTTCTCGACCTCGTCCTGCCCGACTCGGAAGGCCTCGACACGGTTCGCGGCCTGCTCGACAGGCCCATCCCATCGCCCGTCATCGTGCTGACCAGCAACGACGACCGCGAAATGGCGATCGAGGCGCTGAAGCTCGGCTGCCAGGACTACCTGCTCAAACGCCACGTGAACCCGGACATGCTGTGGCGCGTGATCCAGTATTCGCTGGAACGCAACCAGATCGAAAGCGAGCTCGAAGCCCGACGCCGGGAATTCGCCGATTACGCCGAGACCGCGTCCGACTGGTTCTGGGAAACGTCCGCGGAGTTCAACTTCACGTTTCTCTCCAACAATTTCGAGGCGATCACCGGCGTCGCCCCCGACGTGTTCCTGGGCAAGACGGACATGGAGATCGGCCTGGACGCCGACATGGACATCAACTGGGCCCACCACCGAAAGGAAATGCGCGAGCACAAGGCCTTCCGGGGCTTCGAATTCCCCTACATGATCGAAACCGGCGACGTGCAGTGGTTCCGCATCAACGGCAAGCCGGTTTTCGACGCCCTCGGGGAATTCAAGGGATATCGCGGCACCGGGTCCGAGATCACCCTGGAGAAATTCTCCGAATGGGAAATCAAGCAGGGCAAGGAGCTTCTCGAAGGCATCCTCTACGCCTCCATGGACGGGATCGTCGTTCTCGACACCGTGGTGGACAAGGCCGGATTCGTCGCGGACTTCAAGTTCGTCCACGTCAACCGCAGGGCGGAGGAAATGCTTACCCGCGGGCACAAGGAGATGCTGGGCAAGCTTCTGAAAAAAGAAATGCCGCACATGGTCGAACACGGCCTGTTCGACCGGCTGATCCAGACCCTGCAGACCGGCTCGACCTTCGACGTCGAGCACTTCTACAACAGCGACACCATGCGCGGGTGGTTCCACATCATCGGGGTCAAGCTCAACAACAGCGTGGTTCTGACCATCCGCGACATCAGCGCGCAAAAGGAGGCCGAGCGGGAGCAGAAACTCGCCGCCACCGTGTTCGCCACCTCGTCCGAGGCCATGCTGGTCTCCGACCACAACAACCACGTCATCGCCATCAATCCGGCCTTCATCCACGTCATGGGCTACACCAAGGACGACATCCTGGGAAAAAACCCGGACTTCCTCTATTCGGCCCAGAACCGGGCGGATTTCCTGGAGGGAATGTGGGCCCAGGTGGAGCAGACGGGGAGTTGGGTCGGCGTGGTCTGGACCCGGCACAAGAACGGCGGGGTCAACGTGCAAAGGCTCAGCCTGTCCGTGATCCGCAACGAACGCGGCCAAGCGACCAACTACGTCAGCATCTTCAGCGACATCACCGAAATCCACCAGCGCGCCGAACAGCTCCAGCACCAAGCCAACCACGACGCCCTGACCGAACTGCCGACGCGCAACGTTCTCTGCGACCGACTGGAATTCGCCATGCGGGTCCATCGCCGCGACGCCGACAAGCTGGCGGTGATGATGATCGACCTGGACGGGTTCAAGCCGGTGAACGACGACTTCGGCCACCTGATCGGCGACGAGGTCCTGCGCGAGGTGTCCAAGCGCCTCGCCGCCTGCGTCCGCCAGAGCGACACCATATCGCGCTTCGGCGGCGACGAGTTCGTGGTCCTCGCCCTTGGCATCAAGGACACGGCCAACCTGAAAAAGATGTCCCAAAACCTGATCGACGCCGTCACCAAGCCCATTATGGTCAACGCCCTGGAGATCGAGCTCAGCGCCAGCATCGGCATCGCCCTGTTCCCGGAGCACGGGAACGACGTGGAGACCCTGATCCGCAGGGCGGACGAAGCCATGTACAAGGCGAAGGACAAGGGCAAGGGCCAGTGCCTGATCGCGAACGAGGAATTGATACAGAAAAAACCCCAGCCAAAATGAATTAAGGATAAAGTGAGCAGCGGCTCCCTCCACCGTAGAGGATGGAATGAACGCCGATAAATGCGCCACGGAGCATCATTACGAAGGAACGGTCTGGGCCGTTCCGGCCTTCGTCGCGTTGTTGGGCGCCCTCCTTTCGGGGCTTGCGGGCTACACGGCGTTCGAAAAATTGAACCGCGACAACGCAGAGCGGTTCGACCGAACGGCGAGCGCCTTCGCCAACGGCCTCGCCTTCGAGGCGAACGAGGCGTTCGAGGTCATCCGCGCCGCCGGAAAATTCATCGAAGCGTCCGGCGCCCCGGACCGGGACGCCTTTCGCCGTTTCGTTACCACCGATCTTCATCAGCGCGACAGCATCAAGGCCCTGGAGTGGATACCGCGCGTGTCCTCGACGGAACGCGTTGGTTTCGAGTCCGCCGCCCAAGCCGCCGGATACGAGGAGTTCCGCATCACGGAGAGAAATCAGGACGGAAAGCTGATTCCGGCCGGGAAGCGCGCGACGCATTACCCCGTGTTTTTTATCGAGCCCATGTCCGGCAACGAACCCGCCCTTGGCTTCGACCTGGGTTCCGAACCGACGCGGCGGCAAGCCCTGATCGACGCGCGCGACAGCCGGCAATTGCGGGCCACGGGGCCGATCCGCTTGGTTCAGGGCGTGTCCGACCGCGTTGGATTCTTGGCCATTCATCCCGTTTTTCGCTCGCGCGCGCAGGATGCGCCGAAACCGGATTTTCTGGGCTTCACGCTTGGCGTTTTTTTCGCCGACGCCCTGATCGGCTCCGCCATCGAAAAAACCCGAAAGGCCATGGGAAACTGGCGAACGGATTTTGATTTCCGGGTCTTCGACATGAGCGCCGCCAAGGAACGCCGCCTACTTTTCGACTCCACCAAGGAAACGGACGGTCGCAAGGGCGGCATGCTCCATCAAAGGGCGGAAAAGATCCTGAACATCGGCGGCCGTGTCTGGCGGATGGAGGCGTCGTCCCGGGACGAAACCGTCGGCGGCGTCCAGGTTTTGATCCCGGGAGTCATATTCCTCGGCGGGATCGCGACCACGCTGCTCGCGGCCACGGGCCTATACTTCAGGGCGCGGAGCATGCGCGAGGCCCTGGCCGCCGCCGCGGCCCTCCACGAAAGCCGGATGCGGGTGGAGCTTCTGATGGATTCCACGGCCGAAGGCATTTTCGGCCAGGACTTGGATGGAAATTGCGTCTTCGCCAACGCCGCCTGCGTCAAGATTCTGGGCTACGATTCCGCCGACGAGCTTCTTGGAAGGAACATGCACGAGGCGATCCATCACAGCCACGCCAACGGCGACGAATATCCCAAGGTAACCTGCCCGATCAATCGCTCGCTTAGCGAAAACCAAGGCGTCCACGTGGACGACGAGGTGTTCTGGCGCAAGGACGGAAAGCCGTTCCCCGTCGAATACTGGTCCTATCCGGTTCGCGAAGACGGCCGCGTCGAGGGCGTTGTGGTGACCTTCCTCGACATCACGGCGAGAAAACGGGCCGAGGCGGAAATCTTCACCCTCAACGCCACCCTGGAGGAGCGCGTCAAGCTCAGGACCAAGCAGCTTGAGGCCGCGAACACGGAGCTGGAGGGCTTCGCATACTCCGTCTCCCACGACCTGCGCGCGCCGCTGCGCTCCATCGACGGATACAGCCAAGCGCTGGTGGAGGATTACGAGGACGCGCTCGACGGCGAGGCGAAGACCTACCTCCGCTTCCTGCGCGAAGGCGCTCAGGAAATGGGTCGGCTGATCGACGACATCCTGCGCCTGTCCCGCTCCACCCGGGGCGACATGATGGTGGACGAGATCGACCTGTCCATGCTGGCCTACGAGGTCTCCCGCGCGATTCAGGAGGCGGAGCCGGGGCGGTCCGTCGATTTCCGGATCGAGCCGGAGCTCCTGGCCAACGCGGACCAGCGGCTGATGAAGGTTGTGTTCGAGAACATTCTCGGCAACGCCTGGAAATTCACCTCCAAGACCGAGAACGCGGTGATCGCGTTCGGCAAGGAAAACCGGGACGGCGAAAACATCTTCTTTGTCCGCGACAACGGCGTCGGCTTCGACATGGAGTACGTGGACAAGGTGTTCCAACCCTTCCACCGCCTGCACAGCTCCAAGGAGTTCGAGGGCTCGGGCATCGGGCTCTCCACGGTGCAGCGCATCGTCGCGCGCCACGGCGGGCGGGTGTGGGCGGAAGGGGTCCCGAACGAGGGCGCGACCATCTATTTCAGCCTTGAAGGAATGGGAGACGGCGAATGAGCAACTGCATCCTCCTGGTCGAGGACACCGAGGCGGACGAGGTCTTGATCAAGCGCTCGTTGAAGAAAAGCGGCGTCGTCAACGACATCAATGTCGCCCGCGACGGGGCCGAGGCCATCGAATACCTTTTCGGCGACGGCTGGGAGGACAGAGCCTTGCCGACCCTGGTTCTGCTCGATCTGAAGCTTCCCAAGCTCGACGGCCACCAGGTCCTGGAGAAAATCCGTGAAAACGAGCGCACAAAGCTGCTGCCCGTGGTGATCCTCACATCCTCGGACGAGGAAAGCGACATCGTCAGAAGCTACAAGGGCGGCGCCAACAGTTACGTGCAAAAGCCCGTGAACTTCGACGAACTCTCGACAGCGGTGCGCAACCTCGGCCTATACTGGATGGTTACGAACATCGGACCGGACAACAGCGGGGAGTAACGGTCTTGTCCGAAGGGCTCAACATCCTCTATTGCGAGGACTCGGCGATGGACGCCCGCTTGGTGAAGCGGGTGTTGAGCCGCCGTTGGCCCGACGTCGAGATCGAACAGGTCGACACCGCCCAAGACATGACGGCCATGCTCGGCGACCGGGCGTGGGACGCTGTTCTATCCGACCAAATGATGCCCGGCTTCAGCGCCGGCGCCGCGCTTCGCGTGCTCAAGGAGGCGCGCTCCGACATTCCCTTCATCGTGGTGTCCGGCGCCATCGGCATGGGCGAGGCGGTGGAGCTGATGAAGGCCGGGGCCCACGATTTCATCCGCAAGGACGACTTGGTTCGCCTGGTCCCGGCGCTGGAGCGAGAGCTGATCCAGGCGGAAAACCGCAGGGAGAAGGCCGTCGCCGAAGACAGGCTCAACCGGCGCAACCAGCAGATCCGCCTTTTGCTGGAATCCACATCGGAAGGTATCTACGCCGTCGACACCAAGGGCGAATGCATCATCTGCAATCCGGCCGCCGCCCGCATGCTCGGCTTCGAATCCGTCGAGCAGGCGATCGGGCGCAGCCTTCACCGCATCGCCCATTGCGAGGCGTTGGGCGAGAACGCGATCGACGAGTACGACTGCCTGGTCTGCCGGGTCTCCCGCGGCGAGCGGGCGTCCAGCACCGTCGAGGACGGCGCCTTCACCCGCCTCGACGGATCGACCTTCCCCGTGAGCTTCCGCGCCAATCCCATGTACGACGGCGACCTGATCATCGGCGCGGTGGTCAGCTTCGACGACATGACCGAACGCAAGGCGGCCGAGGAGCAACGCCTGGAGCTTGAGCGTCAATTGTTCCAGATCCAGAAAATGGACGCGCTTGGCATGGTCGCGGGCGGAATCGCCCACGATTTCAACAACCTTCTGGTCCCCATCATCGGGCTGACCCAAAGAACCCGGAAGGAGTTGCCCGAGGATTCCAAGGGCTGGATCCGCTTGGAAAAAGTCCTCGAGGCGGCGGACCGGGCCAAGGACCTGGTCGCGCGCATCCTGACCTTCAGCAGACGCGAGGACCTGGAGCCCAAACCGCTCCGACTCGAGGACGTGGCGAACGAAGCCGTCGAGATGCTCCGCTCCACCTTGCCGTCGTCCATCGACTTCAGGGTGAGCGTCGAGCCCCTTCCCGGCGCGGTGCTGGCGGACGCCACCCAATTGGTCACGGTGATGATGAACCTCGGCGGCAACGCGGCCGACGCCATGGACGGCCACGTTGGCGCCATCGACGTCGAGCTCCGGCCGACGCACCTGAACGACGCGGACGCGAAGCTGAAGCTGCTCGAACGTCCCGGCGACTACGCCCGCATGGTGTTCCGAGACAACGGCGAGGGAATGGACGAAATGACGCTGGCCCGCGTCTTCGAACCCTTCTTCACCACCAAGGCGGTGGGGCGGGGAACCGGCATGGGGCTCGCCACCGTTCACGGCATCATCCAGAAGCACGGAGGCGCCATCAGCGCCACCAGCAAGCTCGGCGCTGGAACGGAGTTCGAAATCCTGCTGCCCATCGTCGAGGAGGCGGCGTGATGGCGGCGGGCGGGCGGAGCCTCGGAAACATCGGAACCATGGCGTTCGCCATCGTCTTGACGTGGACGGCCGTGGCGCTCGCGGCCTTCGCCTGGAACGTTTACCAGGAAAAGGGACAAACCCTGACCCTGGTCCGCAGCGTGGCCCAGGCGAACTTCGACAAGGACCAGGCCTTCCGATTCTGGGCCGCGCGACATGGCGGCGTCTACGTCCCCCAAAACGAACGCACCCCCCCCAACCCCTATCTTTCCCATATCCTGGAGCGCGACATCGAAACGCCCGGCGGAAAGAAGCTGACCTTGATGAACCCGGCCTACATGCTGCGCCAGGTCATGGAGGAATACGGCGAGCTGTTCGGCGTCCGCGGGCGCATCACCAGCCTGAAGCCCCTGCGCAAGGAGAACCTGCCCGACCCCTGGGAGGCGAAAGCGCTGGAATCGTTCGAGAACGGCGCCAAGGAGGCGTCCGGCGTGTCCCCGATCGAAGGCGCGCCCTACTTCCGCCTCATGCAGCCCATGACCGTCAAGCAGAGCTGCCTGAAATGCCACGGCGTGCAGGGCTACAAGGTCGGCGACATCCGGGGCGGGGTCAGCATTTCCGTCCCCATGAAGTCGTTCAAGGACATCGAACGCCGCATGATCGCCATGACCGGCGCGAGCTGCGGGCTGGTGTGGCTCGTCGGACTCGCCATCGTGGCCTTCGGGTACCGCCGGGTGCGCCGACATATGGAGGAGCAAGCCCGGACCGAGCAAGAGCTGACCCGAAGCCGGGACGACTTGGCGCGAAGGGTCGAGGAACGGACCGCCGAGCTTCAGCTCGACATCCGGCGCCGCGAGGAGATCGAGGCCAGCCTGCGCGAAAGCGAGGAGCGCTACCGCCACATCACCCAGTCCGCCAGCGACGGCATTATCACCATCGACGAAGACGGCGACATCGCCTTCTGCAACGAGGCCGCGTCCAGAATGTTCGGCTACGACGCCAGCGAAATGATCGGGACCTCCATGTCGCCACTGCTGCCGGAACGGTATCGCGACGCGCACGAAAAAGGCCTGCGGCGTCTGCGCGACGGAGGGGAGCCCACGATCATCGGCCAGGTCCTGCGCCTGGAGGGTCTACGCAAAGATGGGACCGAATTCCCCCTGGAGCTGACCCTCGGCGAATGGACGTCGGGTGGGGAGCGGTTCTACAGCGGCATCGTCCGCGACGTCAGCCAGCGCCTGCGCGACGAACAGGCCAGGCTGGAAAGCGAGGCCAAGTTCCGCGCCATCGCCGATTCCGCCCTGGACGCCGTGGTCATGATCGACGACGAAGGAAAGGTGACCTTCTGGAACAAGGCGGCGGAGAAGATTTTCGGCTGGACCCGCGACGAAATGCTGGGCCGCAAGGTCCACGACCTGGTTATGCCCGAGCGCTACCGCGAGCAGATGGAAAGGAACTTCCCCGTCTTCGCGCGCACGGGACAGGGGCCGGTGGTGGGCAGCACGGCCGAACTGACAGCTAAACGCAGCGACGGGGACGAAATCCCGGTGGAGATTTCCGTCAGCGCGGTCGAACTCGACGGCCATTGGAGCGCCGTCGGCATCTTGCGCGACATCACCAACCGGATCGAAACCGAAAAACGCCTGCGTCAGTCGGAAAGAATCGACGCCCTGTCCTTCCTGATGGCCGGGGTCGCCCACGAATTCAACAACCTTCTTTTCCCCATCATCACGCTCACGGACAAGACCCTGAAGGATCTGGAAGGGAACGGGCGGGAAAAGATTCGTCTGGAGAAAGTCCTCGAAGCCGGCGAACGAATGAAGGATCTGGTCGATCACGTCACCACCTTCAGTCGCCAGGACGAGATGCGGAGGCGGCCGGTGAACGCCCGGTCGTTCATGAACGAGGCCCAGGCCCTGTTGCGATCCACCCTGCCCCGGGAAATCGAAATCGAAAGCGAGATCGATGACGGGCTTGAAACCCTGATCATCGATCCGGATCAAATGAAGACGGTGCTGCTGAACCTCGGCAACAACGCGGCGGACGCGCTGGAGGGCGCGGCGGGGACGCTGTCCCTTTCGCTTGAAGCGGGCGACGAGGAAAAGACCCTCGACGACGAACAATGGGCCTCGGCGGCCCGGTTCGCGAAACTGGTGGTGCGGGATGACGGCCCCGGGATGGACGAAGCCGTGCTCAAACACGTTTTCGATCCCTTCTTCACCACCAAGCAGGTCGGAAGCGGCACCGGGCTCGGGCTCGCCACGGTCTACGGAATCGTCGCCGCGCACGGCGGCGTCATCACCGTTTCGAGCAAATCGGGGGCCGGGACCCGATTTTCCATTTATTTGCCCCAAGACGATTGATTTGCTGGAACTATTTTTCGCCCCCCATTATATAGGCAGGGGGGAAGGCGGGAGACGGAAGGTTTTATAAGATGGCTCGAATACTTGTCGTCGACGACGAGGAACTCGCCCGCTTCACGATACGGGACATTCTGGAAGCGAGCGATCATAAGATCGAGGAGGCCGCCAACGGCGAGGAAGGCCTCAGCATGCTTCGCGACCAGTCCTTCGACTTGGTCATCACCGACATCATCATGCCCGAAAAAGAAGGGGTGGAGACCATCATCGAATTGAAGAAGGACCACCCCAATCTCAAGATCATCGCCATCTCCGGCGGCGGACGCACCCGGAACATGGATTTTCTTCAGTTGGCGAAAAAGTACGGCGCGGACCGAATTCTGGCCAAACCCTTCACCGAAGAGGCCCTTGTCGAGTGCGTGGAAGCCTGCCTCGCCGCATGAGCGGGAACGCGCCCCTGGACCAATCCAAGCTTCGTTTCGTCTACCGGCCGCTGCTGGCGGTGCGGACCAAGGCGATCTCGACGTTCCTCGCCATTCCCATCCGGGAAATCCAGCCCGGACGGTTCCTGTCCTATTACGACGTCCTGGACGCCCCTTCGGATCCGGCCTGGATACAAGAACTGGATCTTCTGACCCTTTTGCAGGTCGGCTCGGAGTTGGAGCGGCTCGTCCAGTCCCAGGGGCGATCCCTATTGGCGGTTCCCGTCCATTTCGAAAGCTTGGCGTCTCCGGACCGTCGGCGGAAGTACGTGGATTTCGCCGCGAACGTGTTCTCCGGCCGGCGCAAACGCGTGATCTTCGAAATCCTCGGCCTGTCGGACGGGTTCCCCCAGGCGAGAATCGCGGAGATCGCCTCGGCGCTCGCCCCTCATGGCCGCTCCGTGATCGCGCGCTTCAGTCCCAGGCGGGCCGGTTTCGACGGCTTTCGCGCCGCCGGTATCCACGCCGTCGGCGTCGACGCCTTCTCCATCGCCGAATCCGAGGCCGCGTTCATGCGCGAAACCGACCTATTCGCCGCCAAGGCGAGGCGGGCGGGATTAAAAAGCTACATGGAGGGCGTCAGGTCCCGGAGCCTGCTGACCGCCGCCATCTGCGCCGGGTTCGACTACGCGGCGGGATACGCCTTTTCCCCCGCGCTCGCGGCCGCCGAGGACATCAAGCGCTACCGTCTGGACGCGCCGTACCGCGACCTGCTCGACGCCGCCCGCGGACGAACGCCCGGACGGTGACGGGGAACGATTTCGTTGACCGCCGCCGCGTAACGCGGGAAAGTTTTCAAAGAAACGTTTGAAAGGATTCGAGCCACATGCCAAGCGAGGTTTCGAAACGCGTCGGTTTCTCCATGCGGCTTGCGATGGAGAAAGAGTTGAAGGGGGCGGAGGCGGAATTCTGGCCGCTCCTGAAACTCGCCGCCTCCGGAAACGCCTCGTTGAAGGACATGCGCTTGGTGCGGTGGGAGGGCCACAAGGCGGCGCTCGGAAAGCTCTGGCCCAAGGTCGGCAAGGACCTGGTCCGAAACCTGTGCGCGGAGATCGACGCCCGCGTTCCGGCGAACGGCCTCGCCATCGACTACGACGAGGTCGGCGTTCTCGTCGTCGGCGGCGTGGACGGCGATCCGTTCTGGAGCAAGCCGGAAACCGAAATCGCGAAAGCCCTCTCCGCCAAGCTCGACGTCAAGGACGACGCCGGCGCGTTGATCGAAACCTGGGTTCCCGTCGCGATCGAGGAGAACGGCTTCCTGTTCGAACGCCTCGGAGCCATGGCCGGGAAGTCGGCCGGGGCGTCGCCGTCCGGACGAACGGTGCTCGGCAACGCCGTCTTCCGGTACTGCCCGATCATGGACATCGGCCAAAAGGAAATCTATTGCTGCCTGTGCGAGGCTGTCTGGCCGGTGGACGAAAAGATCGTCCTCACCGAGGCCGTGCTGTCGGGGGAGTTGGCCACGCCGAGGCGCCTGCTCGCCCTGGACCTGGACACGCTCCGGAACGCCATCCAGCAGACCAAGCAGGGCTTTCCCGGCCTGGACGAGGACGTGGCGACGCTGGCCCCGGTTCATTACGAAATCCTGACCGACAAAAAGGCGTCCGACCAGATCGTTCGGCGCGTGGAGGAAATGGCGGGAGACGCCAAGGATCGCATTCTCTTTGAGATCGTCAAAATTCCGCCGGAGCCCGACAAGAAAATCCTCACCGCCATTGCGAAGCGGCTCCAATCCCATTCCGGCGGCGTCCTTCTCAGAGTCGCCCCGGGCTTCGACGCCTTTCCCGTCGTGCCCGAGGGAGAATACGTCTCCGTCGGCGTGAGCCTGCGTTACGACATGCGACCCGAGGACGCCATCATCGACGCGCTCCGCGCCTTCGCCGAACGGGCCAGGGCCCAGGGACACCGTTGCCACGTCCACGGCCTGGGCTCGGAAGCCGCCGCCATGGCCGCCGCAAACGCCGGTTTCGGCCTGGTCGGAAGCGACGCCCTGCACCCGCCCCTGGACGGATCGACCCCGGAGTTGGACACCCTCCAACCCAACGACATTCTGTGGAGGATCGAGAAGAAGGACTGAAGTGGCGTCTATTGTTTCCGTCAGTCGGGATATCGCCGCGGAGGTCCTGAATGTTTTTCCTTATCGGCTATTTATGGCGCAACAAGCCCGCCAATACCGCATCAAGGTTGCGCGTGTCGCCAAGGCAAAGATGACGCTCCGAGCTTCGCCCGGATTTCCTCCGGTCTTGGCAGGGTGGGCAAGCCCTCACGCCAACAAATCCAGCTTCTCCCCCCTCAGGTCCACGAACTTGGTGATGCGGGCGAAGCGGCCGGTTTTTTCGTCCATCATGCCCTTGCAGCCGATGGCGCCGGTGGGCGAGTCCGCCAAAAGGCCATTTATCAGACCCAAAAGCCCGATGCGGTAGACGCCGTCGTACTGGCTGACTTGGATGAAGGGATGCTGGGCCAGGGAGCTGTTGCATTCGGCGCGGAAGTTGATCAACTGGCGCATGGCCTCCGGGTCGCGCTCCAACGCCTCGTTGAGAACGGCGACGGCTCGGGTGACGGGGTCGGGCATGGCGGCGGTCCGTTGTTCGTTCCTTTCGCCCCATGATACCATGATCGTCGGGACGGCTTGTATATTAGACGACTCTGATTTAGACTGATAACAACGAACGTCGGGAAAGCGAGCCCCATGCCCAAGCACCAGATCGTCTGCCCCCATTGCGAGTCGCTGAATTTCCGCAGCGGGGCCAAGCTCGCGCATGAACCCGGGCGCTGCGGGCTGTGCGGGCGGGCGCTGTTCGACGGCAAGCCGCTGGCGCTCGGCTCCGCCGCCTTCAAATCCCACCTGAAGGAAAACAGCATCCCCTTCCTGGTGGACTTCTCGGCCAACTGGTGCGGACCATGCAAAACAATGGCTCCCGTGTTCGAGATGGCGGCGAGGGAGCTCGAACCCTGTTTCCGCCTCGCCAAGGTGGACACGGACAAGGAGCCGAGGCTCGCGGGCGGGCAAAACGTCCGGGGGCTTCCCACCCTGGTCATCTACCACCATGGGCACGAGGTCGCGCGCCGCGCCGGCGCCATGCCGCTTGGCGATCTGCTCACCTGGGCCAAGACCCACGTTCACGCCAAGGCGTGACTTCCGTCACAGACCACCCGTCGGGTCCGTGTTAGCGTTTCCCCACTGAAACGAAAAAACGCTTTCAACGGGGATCGCATGAACGACACGGTGAAATTCATCCGCGGGGTGGCCCGCATTCTGGGTTTCCGGCCCTCGGTTTCCGGGCGCGAAATGCAGTACGCCATCCGGACGCCGTCGTCCGGACGCTAGAGCGACTCCATCGACGGCATGGTGAAGCGGAAGACGCTGCCGCCGTCCTTCGGCCCCTCCACCCAGATGCGCCCATGGTGGCGCTCCACGATCGCCTTGCAGGCGGACAGGCCGATGCCGGTTCCGTCGAACTTCTCGTCCCGGTGCAGGCGTTTGAACACCAGGAATACGGATTTACGCTCCGCCTCGTCGATGCCGATTCCGTTATCGCGAACCGAGAACAGCCAGCGTCCGCCCTGCTCCTCCGCTCCGATGTGGATTTCCGGGCGCTTGTCCTCGGACCGGTACTTGATCGCATTGTCGACCAGATTCTGAAACAGACGAATGACCAAGCTTTCGTCGGCCATCAGCATGGGCAGGGGGTCGCGAGTGATGGCCGCGTCGTTCCTGGCGATCTTGCGGTGCAGGTTGGCCAGCGCCACGTCGAGCGCCGCGTCGAACTCGGTGGGCTCCATTTCGCCGCCCACGGTGCTGATGCGCGAATAATCCAAAAGGTCCTGGATCATTCGGGTCATGCGCCGCGCGGCTTCGAGCGACAGGTTGATGAACTCGTCCGCGTCGTCGTCGAGCTTGCCGACGTAATTCAGGGCGAGCAACTCGTTGAAGCCGATGATGGTGTTGAGCGGTTCGCGCAGGTCGTGGGAGGTCACGTAGGCGAACTGCTCCAGCTCGGCGTTGGAGCGCTTCAGGTCTTCCAGCGCCTTGACCCGGTCGGTGACGTCGCGGAAGCTCCAGACCCGGCCGACGATGCGCTCGCCGATGCGCTCGGGCTGGGAGTAGCGCTCGATGACCGCGCCGTTGCGAAGCGGAATGATGTCGAAGCTCACCGACTCGGGGTCCGCGTAAAGCTCCTTGACCTTCTTCATGAAGCCGTCCGGGTCCTCGGTCTGGGCGAGGGCGAATTCCAGGGCCTCGTTGTCGTCGCAGGACGCGAGCACGGAATCGGGTATGCGCCAGATTTCCTGAAACCGCTTGTTGTAGCGCGCGATACGGCCTTCGCTGTCCACCGCCAGGATGCCGTCGGCGGTGGAGTCCAAAGTCGCCTCCAGAAGGGCGACGGAAAGCTGGAGCTCCTCCTCGATGCGCTTGCGTTCGGTCAGGTCGAAGACGACGCTGAGGCAGAGCGGGCGCTCCTTTTCGGGGTCCTCCACGATCTGGCTGGTCATCTGGATGGGAACCGGGTCGCCCTTTTTCGGAATCAGAACGAAGGCGTCGGAAGCCCGCTCGCGGTCCTGGAACACTTGGCGCAAATGCCGCCACAAAACGTCCCGCTGCCCCTTGTCCACGTAGGAAAGCAGCGGCTTGCCGAGAAGCGAGCGCTTGTCCGCCTTAAGGAGATGGGTGGTGGCGAAGTTGACCTCGTGCATGACCTGGTTCTGGTCGATCAACAGATATGTCAACGGGGACTGCTCGAACAGAAGGGAGTATTTCTGGTGCAGGGTGTCCGCGACCTCGCGGGACTCGAGCAACTCCTCGTTCTGGGCGCGCAACTCCTCCTGGTGGACCCTGAGGTCCTCCAGGGTCGTTTCGAGTTGGGTTTCCAGTTCGCGAAAGCGCGCTCCCTCCGCCTCGAACGCCTTGAGGCGGACGCGGAGCTTTTCGATCTCCGCTTCAAGCTGCTGCGGTGTTTTCGTCGTCACGGCCTTTCGGCC
Organism: uncultured Hyphomicrobiales bacterium; assembly: GCA_964344345.1. Taxonomy (GTDB): domain Bacteria; phylum Pseudomonadota; class Alphaproteobacteria; order Rhodospirillales; family CAYFNC01; genus CAYFNC01. The sequence continues at coordinate 17,546 of CAYFNC010000038.1, forward strand.
CTCCCAGGCGCCTGGATGGTAAGGAACGAGCGGGAAATCAAAACAAAAGGTCCGGCCGCCAATCAAACCTAGCTATGGAATCTGATTTAGCTTAATATACTACGCGGGACCTTGGATTAGAATAGGTAAAAATACGTAACTCGCCGCCAAACCCCAACAGCGCGGCCGTTTCGCGCTCATCGCCTCGCAACCCATTACATTCCCACGTGAAACGCGTGGTGCCAAACCAGAAGGGGCGGAACGACATGCGGTTCACCGAACTCAGCGATCGACAACGCGCCCTCGTTCTCGCGCTTGTCATGCTGGTCGTTTCCACCGCCGTGGCGGTCGTGTCGGGATGGGCGCTGTACCGCACGGCGGTCGAGGAGCAACGCAAATGGATGCTGAAAATCGTCCAGACCCACGCCCATCTGATCGAGGCGACGGTTAACGAGGAAACGCACGTCCATGGGTCCGAGACGATCTCCGTCATCCTCGGCAACACCATCAAGGCGCTTGAGCAAGCGCAGGGATTCGGCAAGACGGGGGAATTCGTCGTCGGCCGCGCGTCCGGCGACCATATCGAGTTCCTTCTTCCCCGCCTCGGAAAAGACAAAACGGTTCCCGCCGCGGTTCGCATGGCCTCGGGCATGGCCGAGCCCATGCGACGGGCCTTGTCCGGCGAAACCGGAACGGTGATCGGGCCCGACTACCGCCCATCCACCGTGCTGGCCGGCTTTGTTCCGATTCCGGTCCTCGACGTCGGCCTCGTCGCCAAGATCGACCTGGACGAAATCCGCAAGCCGTTCATCAACGCCGGGATGCTGAGCGCGGTCGCGGTGCTGGTCCTGATCGCGTTCGGCGTGGTCATGGCGCGGCGCCTGACCATGCCTCTTGTCGGACGGCTGGAGACGAGCGTGGATCGGCTGGAGGAGGCGCAGCGCCTGGCCAGGGTCGGGAACTGGCGCTGGGACATCGCCGCCGACACCCTGGAATGGTCGGGCGAGATCTATAGGATCTTCGGCTTCGCGCCCTCCGACTTCACGCCCACCTACGCCCGTTTCCTGGACACGGTCCTTCCCGACGATCGGGACGCGGTGGTGGGCGCGGTGGAGCGCAGCCTCCGCGAGCGGGAGCCCTACGGCCTGGACCACCGCATCGTTCTGCCAGACGGCAATATCCGCACCGTGCGCGAGGAAGGGGAGGTGGTCACGAACCCACGCGGCGAGCCGGTCGCCATGGTCGGCACTGTCCAGGACATCACCGAACGCAAGGAAATCGAAACCCGACTTTCGACCCTGAGCGACGACCTGCTGCGATCCAACCGCGACTTGGAGCAGTTCGCCTACGCCGCGTCACACGATCTGCAGGAGCCGCTACGCGCGATTTCCGGATACGCCCAGCTTCTGGAGCGGAGGTACTCCGAAAAGCTGGACGACAAGGCCGACGAGTTCATCGACAACATCGTCGAGGGCGCGGCCCGGATGCAGAACCTGATCGCCTCGCTTCTTGCTTATTCGCGCTTGCCGAATCAAGGCTCGGACGCGACGCCCTTCGAAGGCGGGGCCGCGCTGAACAAGGCGATGGGAAACCTTGATTCGGCCATTCGCGAGACCGGGATGGAGATCGAATCCGAACCCTTGCCGTCGATCAACGGCGTCGAAGAGCAATTCGTTCTCGTCTTCCAAAACCTTATCTCCAACGCCATCAAGTTCCGGAGCGACGATCCCCCGCGCGTCCGCATACACGCGCAAAGGCTGGGCGGGGAATGGCGGTTTTCCGTCGCCGACAACGGCATCGGCATGGAACCCCAATACGCCGAGCGGATTTTCCTGATCTTCCAGCGCCTCCACACCCGGACCGATTATCCGGGCGAGGGCGTGGGCCTCGCCATTTGCAAGCGCGTGATCGAGCGCCACGGCGGAAAGATATGGGTTGAATCCGCCCCCGGCGAAGGCGCAACATTCCATTTCACCCTGCCGGCCTAGGAAGGAGCGGCTTATGGACAACCCTCTCGAAGCGGCGCGGCACGTGGAAATCCTCCTGGTCGAGGATTCCGAGGCCGACGTCGGACTGATGCGGGAACTGATGGAGGAGAGCAAGCTCTCCAACCGCCTGCACGTGGTCTCCGACGGCGTCGACGCCATGCGCTACCTGCGCAAGGAGGCCCCTTATGAGAAAGCGGTTCGCCCCGACCTGATCCTGCTCGACCTGAACCTGCCCAAGAAGGACGGGCGCGAGGTTCTGGCGGACATCAAGCAGGATCCGGAGCTACGAGAGCTGCCGGTCGTGGTGCTGACCAGCTCCAAGGCGGAGGAGGACGTCTTGAAATCCTATCGGCTGCACGCCAACTGTTTCGTGACCAAGCCCTTGGACTTGGACCAGTTCGCCTTTATCGTAAGGCAGATCGAGACGTTCTGGTTCAGCGTCGTCAAGCTCCCGCCCAAAACGTGAGGCCCGCCTTCATGCCCGAAACCGCCATCACCGTTTTGCTTGTCGAGGATTCGGAAACGGACGCCGACCTGATCGAAGCCGCCGTTGCGGCGGAGGGCGAGTACGTGGTTCGAAAGGCGGAGAGCCTCAAGGACGCCTTGGACGCCCTTGGCGGCGACGCGCCCGACGCCGTGCTTTTGGACCTGGGTCTTCCCGACAGCCAGGGTCTGGACACGCTCCGCGCCGTGATCGAAAAGGCGGACGGAGTTCCAGTCATCGTCCTGACCGGACTCGAGGACAAGGAGGTCGGAATCGCGGCGGTGCGGATGGGCGCGGACGACTATCTTATCAAGCGCGCGGATTTCGCCGGACAGGGAGAGTTGGTCAGTCGCGCGATTTGCTACGCCATCGAGCGGCGGAACCTACAGGCCCAGGTCGCGGCGTCCGAGGCCAAGATGCGCGTCGAACGCCAGATGGAGGAGCTGAAGAGCATCGAGCCCGCCCAGCCGTCCGACGGTCCCCTGAAAGACCGCGACCCCGGCCGTTTCGCCGAGCTGTCGGGCCGGTACGGCGAAATACTCCGGAACGCCGTCGATGGCGCGGACGAAGGCGCGCAGGCCGTCTTGGACCGGCTGTCGCGCGATCTCGGCGCCCTCGGCGCCGGCCCGCAGGACGTGATCGACATCCACCGCGACGCGCTCCAGGCCCTGACCGCGAACCAGGACGCGGACCGCATCAGCGCCCTGGTCGACGAAGGCCACGTCACCAGCATCGGGGTGATGGGCATGCTGGTGATGCACTACCGGGATCGGCGCGGCTAGTTCTCCGTCCCGTCGGTGGAAAAGAGGCTGTCCAGCTTCCCAAGGCGCTTCAGTTCGTCCTGGGCGGTCCTGAGCTTGGCCTGGACCTCGGTGATCTCGGTGATGTCGACGAAGGACAGCACGGCCCCGGCCACGTGGGAGCGTTCGTCCAGGTAGGGCATCATGCCCATCCGATAGACCGCCCCGCCGTCACGGACTTCCGAATCCCGTCCGTCCATGTTCTCGATCACGTCCTCGAGCCCGCTTCTTAGGCTCGGGATGTCCAACTGGCAGGGAACCGAGGTGATCACCTGGCCCACGTCGTTGGGGGTGAGCGTGAAGATCTCGGCCGCCTGGGGCGAGAAGCGCTTGATCCGGAGCGAGCGGTCGACCACCACCAGGGGGTCGCCGAAACTGTTGAGGATGTTCTCCAGGTCCGAATTGGTGTCGGCCAGCTCGTTGGACTTGACCTGCAGCTCCTCGTTGACCGTCACCAGTTCCTCGTTGGTGGACTGCAACTCCTCGTTCGAGGTCTCAAGCTCCTCGTTGGAGGACTGCAACTCTTCGTTCGACGATTGCAGCTCCTCGTTCAGGGACTGCAGTTCCTCGTTCGAGGTCTCCAGCTCCTCGACCACGGTCTGCAGATGCTCCCGCGTCGCGGTCAGCTCCTGTTCCAGCTCCTGGATGCGGGCGTCCTCGTCGGAGGTGATTTCCCCCGCTTCCAATGACGCGGGAATGGACTTTTGGTCCTTCTCGAAACAGATCAGGGCGTAATTGGCGCCCTTGCCGGCCAATCCGAAGGGACGGACCGACACCTTGACCTTGAAGACGCCCTCCGGGGTGGTGATCTGCAGCGCCCGGCTGGCCTCGTCCGTATTGTCGCGGAAGGACTTGTGCAACATGGCGCGGAGCGTCGCGCGGATTTCGTCGCGGGTGACGTCGAGCACCGTGGACCCGAACTTGCCCGTCGCGATGCGCAGAAAATCGTTGACGTCGCCGTGGACGAATTCGATGTCCATGCGTTCGTTGACCACCACGCTCGGCGGCGCGAACGCCTCGGCCTGGACCCGGTACATGACCTGGTCGAGCGGCTGCGCCTGTTCGATGGCCCGGCGCTCGGTCCCGGCGAACTCGATCGCGCGAACGGGTTTGGTGCTGAGGCGAAGGAGCGGATCACGGAAGGTCTGCTTGCGCTTGAACAGCCGCCATTTCTTGACCAGGGGCTCGAACAGGTCGGTGAACTGGCCGATGGTTTCCGACTTGCCCAGGAACAGATGCCCGGCGGGCAAAAGCGCGTAGTGGAACAGCTCCAACGCTCGCTTTTGCAGGTTGGCGTTGAAATAGATCAAAAGGTTCCGGCAGCTGATCAGGTCGAGCCGGAGGAACGGCGGGTCGCGGACCAGGTCCTGTTTGGCGAAAATCACCATTTCGCGCAGCGTCTTGTTGATCTGGTACGTGTTGCCCGACCGGGTGAAGTAGCGCGACAGCAGGGCGTCGTCGATGTTCTCCATCGCGACCTCGGGATAGATTCCCTTGCGCGCGATCGTGGTCACGCCCGGGTCGAGATCGGTGCCGAAAATCTGGATGTTGAAATCCGCCACCTTGGAGCCCAGCGTCTCGGCCAAAAGGATGGCGATGGAATAGACCTCTTCGCCGGTGGAGCAGCCGGGCACCCAGATACGGATGTGGTCGCCCTCCTTCTTGTGTCCGACGATTTCGGACAGCACGCGGTTCAGGCTGTTGAATGCTTCCTTGTCGCGGAAGAACGACGTCACCGAAATCAGCAGGTCCTTGCACAGGTCGTCCACCTCGTTCGGGGACGCGTCGACAAGCTGGGCGTACTCCTCGATGGTTTCGATGCGCTGGGCCACCATGCGCCGGTTGATGCGGCGCAGGATGGTGCTTTCCTTGTATTCGGTGAAATCGGCGTCGGTGCGCTTCTTGACCCGCATCAGGATGCGGTCGTAGGCGGAATAGCCCTCCTCGGTCTTTTTCGGGATCGGCAGCCGGGCCGGATAGACGTTGGAGATGTTGCGCAGCTCGCGCGCGATCTTTTCCGGCGGCAGGACCAAGTCGACCGCGCCGGTGTCCACGGCGGCCAGCGGCATGCCGTCGTATTTCGACGTATCCTTGTCCTGGGCGATGGTGATGCCGTTGGCGGCCTTGACCGCGCGGATGCCGTGCGCCCCATCGGACCCCGTGCCAGAAAGAATCACCCCGATGGCGTGTTCGCCGAAGTCTTCCGCCAGGGACGTCAAGAACAGATCGACCGAAGGCTTGGGGCCGATGATGTGGCGGGGCTTGCGCAGGCGGATCTTGCCGTTGCGCACGATCAGGTCGCGGTTCTGCGGGCAGACGAAAATCCTGTTGGGAACCAGAAGCTCGTTGTCCTTGGCCTCGCTGACGTGCATATCGGTTTCGCGGTCGAGCAAGGTGGCGAGCAGGCTTTGATGCTTGGCGTCCAGGTGCTGCGTGATGACGTAGCACATGTTGGTGTTGACCGCGAGTTCACGAAGAAGCGCGCGCAAGGCCTCGAGACCGCCCGCCGACGCGCCCATGCCGACGACGATCAGGTTCTTCTCCGACCCGTTCGCGCCGTTTCCGCGGCCCTTCGCCGATCGGGTTCGGCGCGGTTTGGAGTCGGTCGCGGCCGTCGCCGCGCTGGTCGCCGCTTTTTTCGCCATCTCGGCAATTCCCCTCGAAAAGGCGCCCTGGACGTCGCCCGGACACCGTCCGGACATACGCAAATTCACGTAATGGCGCAGGCCGAATACGTAGTATACGGAATCCCCACGCGTTTGTCGCCTTTGAAAAGCGAAGCGGGCGCGATTATCCAAAGGCGGCGGGGCGACTACGCAAAAACACTTATGTCTCTTCGGTGAATTTTATTACAATGCCTTCGGATTCAAGCCAGCAGCCGGAACCGGACCATTGCCCACCCCCGCCACCACGCGCGCGAAGTCCGAATGGCTCGAGGAGTTGCGCTCGCTCAGCCAGGAGCTGAAGCAGGCCCGGCTGCCCGCGTCCGCCAAGGGCCCGATGCAGGAGCGGCTGGACCTGGCCCTTCATAACCTCGACGTCTACGAAGAGGAGCTTCGGGTCCAGAACGAGGAGTTGGCCCGCATGCGCGTGGACCTCGAGGCCTCGCTCAAAAAATACGCGGTGCTGTTCCAAAGTTCGCCCGTCGGATACTTCATCGTCGATCGGAACCACTGCATTCTCGAACTGAACGAGATCGGCGCCGAGCTTCTTGGCCACGACCGCCAGTACGTCACCGGCAAGCCCTTGTTCCTGTTCGTCGCCGAGGAAAACCGGGACGTGCTCGGCGCGCACTTCCGCATGGCGTTCAAGGGCGCGGCAGTGTCCGACGAGCTGGCCGTCGCGCGCAAGGACGGGCGGCGGCTGTCCGTGGTCGCGCAAAGCAGCCCCGTGGCCTACGGCCCCACCGAGGAGCTCTGCGCCCTCACCGCCTTTTCCGACATCACCGACCGCAAGGTGGCCGAGGAGCGGATCCAACAGCTCAACGAAACCCTGGAGGGCCGAGTCGAGGCCCGCACCCGCGAGCTTCGCGAGGAAATGGCCGAGCGCAAGCGCGCCGAGGAGGAGGCCCGCCAGCACCAGGCCGAGCTCGCCCACGTGCTGCGCGTGTCCACCATGGGGGAAATGACCGCCGCCCTCGCCCACCAGCTCAACCAGCCCATCGCCGCCATCGTCAACTACGCCCAGGGCTCGCTCAGGCGCCTGGAGGCCGGAAGCCTGGGCGAGGACGAGTTGAAGGACACGCTCAAGGAAACCAGCTTCGAGGCCACCCGCGCCAGCAAGATCATCGGCCACATCGCCGACTTCGTCCGCAAGGCGGAGGTGGAGAAATCCGACGTGACGCTCAACGCCGTCATCGAAAACACGCTTTCGATCCTGGGCGGGGAGCTGAAACGCTCCGGCATCGAGGTTCGCGCCAACATCGACGACGACCCGCCCGCCATCCCCATCGACGCCGTCGCCATCGAACAGGTCATCTTGAACCTGGCTCGGAACGCCATGGACGCCATGGCCGACGCGACGCCGGACGCGCGCGTCCTGACCCTTCGGACCCGGCGGCTCGACGGCTGCGTCGAGCTGATGGTGCGCGACAACGGTCCGGGCCTGGACCCGGACGCCCGGGACAACGCCTTCGAGGCCTTCTTCACCACCAAGACCGACAGCATGGGCATGGGGCTGTCCATCTCGCGAAGCATCGTCGAATCCCATGGCGGGACCCTGACCTGCGACGCGGACGGAGACGACGGAGCCGCCTTCCGACTTCGATTGCCCTTGAAGCCAAATGGGGAGACGTAAATTGGCGACAGACCAAGACCAAACCGTTTTCATCGTCGACGACGACCGGGGCATGCGCAAATCCCTGAGCTGGCTCGTCGAATCCGTCGGACTGAACGTGGAGACCTTCGAATCGGCGCGGCAGTTCCTGGATTCGAAGGCCTATGAGCGCTCGGGCTGCCTGGTTCTCGACGTCCGCATGCCGGGGATGAGCGGCGTCGAGCTGCAGAACCAGTTGGTCAACCAGGGCGTGGACATGCCCACCATCATCGTCACCGGATTCGGCGACGTGCCGACCGCGGTTCGCGCCATGAAGAACGGGGCCGTCGACTTCATCCAGAAGCCGTTCAGCGACCAGATGCTGCTGGACCGCATCACCCAATGCCTGGTCCAGGACGCCGAAAGGCGGCGCGAGCATTCCGAGCGGATCGAAATCCAAAAGCGCTTGGCGTCGCTCAGCCCCCGGGAGCGGGAGGTCATGGACCTGATCCTGACCGGCAAGACCACGCGGGAAATCGCCGAGAACCTGTCTCTCAGCCCCCGGACCGTCGATATCCACCGCGCCAAGGTGATGCGGAAAATGCAGGTGCGCTCGGCCGTGCAGCTGGCCCAGTTGGCGGGCGGCGCCGGCGCCCAATAGGATTTGGAATCCTTCGAATATAGGTATAGATACGTATCAGATTATGTGGTAACCTGCATTGTTCGTGGGGCGAAGCGGCGCAACGCCGCGTATGTCAGCCCGAGGCCCATGGGAACGCGCGTTTGATGAAGCAATCGGCGAAGAAGAAGACCGAAAAGAAACCCGACTGGCTCCTGGAGCTCAGGACCCTGGACGCGGAAATCAAGAACGCGAACCTTCCCGACGTCGCCCGCGGCTCGATCGAACAGCGGCTCGAGGCGGCGCTCCATAATCTCGAGGTCTACGAAGAGGAGCTTCGGGTCCAGAACGAGGAGCTGGTCCGCGCCCGCGCGGAGTCCGAGGCCTCGTTGAAGAAGTACGCGGCCCTGTTCCTCAATTCCCCGTTCGGATACTTCATCGTCAACGAGCGCCACATGATCCGCGAGGTCAACCTGACCGGCGCCCAGATGCTGGGCCACACCCGGGATTTCCTGTTCTCCAAGCCGCTCTGGCTCTACGTGGACCCCTCGGATCGCGACAACCTCGATTCGCATTTCCGCGCCACGTTCGCCGACGACCACTCGGCGACGGAAATTCGTTTTATCTCCCGAAATGGAGAGCCCTTCTCGGCGATCGTCGAAAGCGCCCTGGTGTCGCATGATTTCGGCAGCGGGCAGCATTGCCTGACGGCCATTTCCGACATCACCCAACGCAAGGCGGCCGAGGACGCCTTGAAGGACGCCAACCGGCATCTTCTCGCCGCGCAGCAGGAAGCCGAACAGGCCAGCCGGGCCAAGTCCGAGTTCCTCGCCACCATGAGCCACGAACTGCGCACGCCCTTGAACGCCGTCATCGGGTTCTCCGAACTGATCAAGGAAGAAGCGCTCGGCCCCATCGAGCCCAATAAATACGCGGAATACATCGCGGACATCCACGCCAGCGGCAAACACCTCCTGGAGGCCGTCAACGACGTCCTCGACATCGCCCGGATCGAATCCCGCCAGCTCGCCGTCACGCCTCGGCCCATCGACATCCGCGGCATCTTTGATGAGTGCGCCTCGATCATGGCCCTGCAGGCGTCGCGAAAGAAGCTCTCCTTGAAATGCTCGACCGCGCTGGACACGTCCTCCTTGATGGCGGACAAGCGCGCGTTGATTCAGATTCTCAGCAACCTGGTCGACAACGCCATCACCTTCACCGAGGAAGGGGGCGTGATCCGCGTCGAGGCGCGGCCGCTGGACGACGGCGGCGTCCAGCTCTCGGTCTCGGACACCGGCGTCGGCATTCCCGACGAGCACCTGGACCGCATCCTGTTGCCGTTCGAACGGGTGGACGGCGTCTATTCCCGCGAGGTGGACGGGACCGGCCTTGGGCTCAGCATCTCCAAGGGACTGATGGAGCTCCACGGCGGAAGCCTCTCCATCGAAAGCGAGGTCGGAAAGGGAACCACCGTGCGCCTTCGTTTCCCGCCTCGGGTGGCGTGAATCACACCAACCGCGCCTGATCCACCGCCGCCTTGATGAAGGACGTGAACAGCGGGTGGGGGTCGAAGGGCTTGGATTTCAGCTCGGGATGGAACTGGACGCCGATGAACCAGGGATGGTCCGGGATCTCCAGGATTTCCGGCAGCACCCCTGTCTTGGACTTGCCGGAAAAGACCACGCCCTTGTCCGCCAGCGCGTTTTCGTAGCCCAGGTTGATCTCGAAGCGGTGGCGGTGGCGCTCGTGAATCATGTCCTCGCCATAGATTTCGTGGATGCGGCTTCCGTGTTTGAGCATGCACTGGTAGGCGCCGAGCCGCATGGTGCCGCCCTTGTCCGCGCCCTCGTCGCGGATTTCCGCTTCTTCCTTGTCGTCGCGGACCCATTCGGTCATCAGGCCGACCACCGGGTCCTCGCAGGGGCCGAACTCGGTCGAGCCCGCGCCTTCAAGCCCCAGAAGCGTCCGCGCCGCTTCGATCACCGCCATCTGCATGCCGAGGCAGATGCCGAAGTACGGAACCTTGCGTTCGCGGGCGAAGCGGGCGGCGGCGATCTTGCCTTCGGTACCGCGGGTGCCGAAGCCGCCTGGGACCAGGATGGCGTGGACGTCGCCGAGATAGTTCACCGCGTCCTCGCGCTCGAAAACCTCGGCGTCCATCCATTCCAGCCGAACCTTGACGTTGTTGGCGATGCCGCCGTGGGTGAGCGCCTCGGAAAGGGATTTGTAGGCGTCCAGAAGCTCCACGTACTTGCCGACCACGGCGATGACGACCTCGCCGTCGGGATCGGTCGCGCGCTTGACGATCTCGCGCCAGCGGGTCAGGTCGGGCGGCGTGTTGGCGTCGATGCCGAAATGACGGCAGACCTCGGTGTCCAGCCCCTGCTCGTGGTAGCTGATGGGAACGGAATAAATGCTGTCGACGTCGAGCGCCGGGATCACCGCCTCGGGCCGGACGTTGCAGAACAGCGCGATCTTCTTGCGCTCCCCTTCCGGGATGTCCCGGTCGGCGCGGCAGAGCAGGATGTCGGGCTGGATGCCGACGCTCAGAAGCTCCTTCACCGAATGCTGGGTGGGCTTGGTCTTCAACTCGCCCGCCGTCGGGATGTAGGGCAGCAAGGTCAAATGCAGGTACAAGGCCCGCTCGCGCCCGAGTTCGTTGCCCAACTGGCGGATGGCTTCGAGGAACGGCAGGCCCTCGATGTCGCCGACGGTGCCGCCGATCTCGCAAAGGCAGAAGTCCTCGTCGGTGAGGTCGGAAAGCACGAACTCCTTGATGGCGTCGGTGATGTGCGGGATCACCTGGATGGTGGCGCCGAGATAGTCGCCTCGGCGCTCCCGCGCGATGACCTCGGAATAGATGCGGCCGGTGGTCACGTTGTCGCTTTGGCGCGACGGCACGCCGGTGAAGCGTTCGTAGTGGCCGAGATCCAGGTCGGTCTCGGCCCCGTCGTCGGTGACGTAGACCTCGCCGTGCTGATAGGGACTCATGGTGCCGGGATCGACGTTGATGTAGGGGTCGAGCTTGCGCAGTCGGACGGTGAAGCCCCGCGCCTGCAGCGCCGCGCCGAGAGCGGCCGAGCCCAGACCCTTGCCGAGTGAGGAAACCACGCCGCCAGTGATGAAGATGAACCGCGTCATGGAATTGCACCGTACCCAATCGGCGCGTCCGCGCAACCCTTGATGCGGAAGAAATTTGGGATAAATGGGACGCCCTTTTGATGGGCGCCAGAAAGTCCCGGAATCCCGGGACTTAGCGGGCGAGCGGCGCGCTGGGCTCTTCCGGTTTTTCCGGCTCGGCGGGCGCGGCCGGGGCCTCGGCGGGCTCCTCGATCGCGGGCGGCGAGCTCGGTTGGTCGAGAATCGAGCCTTCCTTGCGCGCGTTGTTGGCCATGATCGCCAGCACCATGCTGGTGGTCATGAACGCGGTCGCCAGGATCGCCGTGGAGCGGGTCAGAAGGTTGGCCGTGTCACGCCCCGTCATGAAGCCGCCCATGCCGCCGCCGGCCCCGCCCATGCCGAGCGCGCCCCCCTCGCTCCGTTGCAGCAGGACAGTTGCGACCAGCGCGATGGCGATCAACAGGTGAATGACGAGGATAACCGTGGTCATGACGGACTTGCCGCTCCGAAAAATGCGTTGAGCGCGAACCCATAGCAAATCCTAAGCGTCCCGCCAACAAGGAACTGCGTTCCCGACGCCCGGACACGGGTCAGAAAGCGCCGAACATAATAAATGGTTGATTATCATCTGTGGAATTTCTCCCGCATCGGCTTTCAACGATGAAATAACGCAATATAAAATTAATATAAAACCAGTCATCACATTCGCCAAATTCCACAAAAATGGGCCGTGCTTACGATCGGAAAGAAAATATGATTGAAATTCCTGTTGCTTTATACAAGATGCCCATAAGGGGGCGTGTCGGGCGCAATTTGGGGAGCGCGTCCGCGTGCGGGGCGGTCGGAAAATAGTATGAGCGTGTTGGGGAGAGACAGTACGGCAACGGACGCGAAGCCCGCGTTCAGGTTGCTCCGCTATTTTTCCTGGGCGGGACTGGTCAGCATCGTCGGCGTCGCGGTGCTGCTGTCCTTCCTGTACCGGGAAATGGCGGAACGGGACATGCTGACGTCGGTCAACCGCGACAACGCCGTGATCGCGCGCGCATTGCGGACGTCGCTGAGCCTGTTGCAGAATCGCGCATCTCCCTGTTGACCTAGCGCGCGCGGGCTGA